>NZ_PEBQ01000069.1 GCF_002738225.1 Acetobacter pomorum
TGAATTGCCCCGGGTTTTGTGGAGACGTTTTTTATCTGATTTAAGCGGCTAATGCATGTGATTTCTGTTGTGCATAAAAGCGTGCCTCAGCTTCTGCTGGCGGGATGTTTCCAATGGAGGACAGGAGCCGCCGATTATTGAACCAGTCGACCCATTTAAGTGTTGCCAGTTCAACAGCTTCCCTGTTTTTCCATGGCCCCTGCCGATAGATGAGTTCGGTTTTGTAAAGTCCGTTAATGGTCTCTGCTAAGGCGTTATCATAGGAATCCCCAACACTGCCGACAGAAGCAACGAGCCCCGCTTCAGCCAGTCTTTGCGTGTAACGAATGGACACATATTGACAGCCGCGGTCGGAATGGTGGGTCACTTTTCCCTCAGGTCGCCTCTGGCACAGAGCCTGCTCGAGAGCATCCAGCACGAAGTCGGTATGGGCCGTTGAGGAGACGCGCCAACCCACAATAACCCGTGCGAATACATCAATGATGAAGGCCACATAAACAAAGCCCTGCCATGTGGAAACGTAAGTAAAATCCGAAACCCAGAGTCTGTTGGGGGCAGGAGCATGAAACTGGCGCTGCACCAGATCCTGCGGACACGGACGTTGCGGATCAGGCCGTGTGGTTCTGACCCCCTTGCCACGAATGACGCCTTTCAGCCCCATCCGGCGCATCAGCCGCTCTACCGTGCAGCGGGCGACATCCAGACCTTCACGTCTGAGCTGATGCCAGACCTTGCGCGCTCCATAGACGCAGAAATTATTATTCCACACTCTACGGATGTCATCGCACAGTTCTTTGTCTTTCTGGCTGCGCACACACGGATTTTTCTGTCTGGCAACAGTTGCATAATAGGCAGATGGTGCAATCGACAGAACCCTGCAGATTGACCCGACACCATATGTCTGCCGGTGCTCCTCAATGAAGCGTGTCATGGCTTGAAGATGCGGTCGAGCTCCGCCTGGGCAAAATATGCCGACGCCTTACGCAGGATTTCATTGGCCTGCCGCAATTCGCGGTTCTCTCGCTCCAGTTGCCTGATCTTCTCTCGATCAGGCAGGTCACTCACCGCAGGCGCATTGGCACGTTCATGCAGACGGGTCCATTTTGACAGCGTGTCAGGATGAATATCCAGCTTTGGCGCGATCATCATCACTGCGGACCAGCGTGATGGATGGTTCTTCTCTTCCTCCAGAACCATGCGGGCTGCACGGTCACGAAACTCAGGCGGAAAACGCTTCGATTTATTGCTCATGAATTCTTCTTACCTCACGGGTCTTTCTGTCTCCACAAAACCCGGGGCAATTCA
>NZ_PEBQ01000070.1 GCF_002738225.1 Acetobacter pomorum
TGTATTTTTTCTGAAATTGGGTGTTGACGTTATGAGTGGGTGGGGTGTAGAAGCTGCTTCACCGAGACGGAGTGGTCTTGGCGGGTTAAGGAAGATCTGCTAGGTTATTCGGCTCTTTTGGTCATTGACAAGAGAATATGATAGAGAGGGATATGCTGACGGCGTGTCTTTCTGACTTAGGTTTTGGCCTGAGTTGGGGGAATTGATAGGTTTTTAGGAACCTTTTGGACGTTTTGTTGGTATATCTTTTGATATGCGTTTTG
>NZ_PEBQ01000071.1 GCF_002738225.1 Acetobacter pomorum
TCATCTCTAGTAAATAAATTTGCTTTAACCCTAGATGGATAATAGTCTAATGATTCAAATAAAATCCGATTTTTAATAAAAGCAACTTCATAACTGAACCGATTCCCCTCAACAGAATAAAATTCAGCCTCAAACTTTACAGGAGCCTCATTCGTAGCCGAAGAAAGAGCATATGGCTCATAGCAGGGAATCCGTTTACCTTCTTTCAAATCACCGCTTTCTGTTGCGATAAATTTTATAGCTTCAAAAGCCAT
>NZ_PEBQ01000072.1 GCF_002738225.1 Acetobacter pomorum
CAGACGTATAGGAAGTCCTGAACAACCAGAAAATGATCCAAAATTACTCCATCTGTGAGATTTCCGCGTCGTAGGGTGCGATCAAGAATGGCCTGTCGTATTGCTGGCAGACTGGGCTGTGATGGTAGGCCTGTGACTCTTTTTTTTGCGCCCGACTGCCGTGAGGCGCCGGGACAGGAGAAAGGCGTAGGCCATCATGGACATCAGGGCGTGCCAGTGCAGACCTGTCCATGATCGTCCCTCAAAGTGATCGAGGCCTAGTTCCTCCTTGAGTTGCTGATGCGCCTGTTCGCAGACCCATCGGGCCTTGATCGCACTGGCCAGTAACCTGAGGGAGGTGTCGGCAGGCAGATTGGACAGGTAGTATTTCCGTTCTCCGGTGGAACGGTGCTCGCCAATCAGCCAGGCTTCATTCCCGGGCATATGCTGGGCCGTCCGACCACCGATACGCTGGGCTGGACCATCTGCAACGCGTATCCGCGTGGCTGCAAAGCGTGCCGCCAGGCCATCTTTGGTCCCACGACACCAGCTGACCCTGCGCCATGTTGCAGTTTCCAGTATCTTATGGGCAGGAACAGACGGAGTGACAGCATCAATGGCACTTCATGCGAAGTCAGTATCACGGACACCAGTGTCTGACAATTCGCTTTCTTGCCCAGGGTCGAAGCATATTGGGGCGCCACGCCAACAGAATGTTCTCCCTTTTTGGGAAGGGAGGTATCATCGATAATCAGCCATGAACGCTTGCCGCTCATCAGATGGTCAGCATGACGCCACAGAGCAACCTCAAGTGGCGCACTGTCCCACACACCGGCACTGACGAAATGATGCAGCCGGTTATAAGGGATATCGCCAGGTCCGATCAGGCCTGCAATATAAGCTGGACACATCGCCCGCTGCGCTTTGTGACCCAGGGCCGCCAGAAATGGCGCAAGCCATACTTCCAGATCCGATCGCCAGTCGGTGTTCATCGCCAACTCCCACTACAGCTGGTCCTCCATGAAGCACCGATCGCACCTGTTGGGAATCCTTATTCCAAATTTTCTGCCAAAGTAGTGCTAGGGCTTGGGGTTCGGTTGCTACGATAAGCTGCATAATGTAATTAGATACGAAAATGTTATATGAAAGATATAGAGAGTAGATTATGGAAATAGATATAAACAAAGAAATTCTGTCGATACATAATATGTGTAAAAATAAATTTAAAGTTTTCAATAAATATATTACTCATATAAGATTCCCATTATTTAAAAATATAAAAAGCAATACACAGATAGATTTTGATTTCCCTATTACAGCATTGGTAGGTCCAAATGGCTCAGGGAAAACGTCCGTATTAAATGCGTTATATGGAGCCCCTTATAAATATTCGACTGGTGATTTCTGGTTCAGTACTAAAGTTGATCCTATAAAAGAAGGAGAAGGATCTCCTAATAGGTTTATTTATGGTCATTTTAATGAATCTTTCGGAGATATTGTTGAAACTCGTAAAGCCCGTGTTCAGAAAAAACGAGAAAACAGGCCCGACCCTAATTATTGGGAACCGACTAAAGAGACTTCTGGAGATGGAATGAATATTTATCCTGAAGAATTTAAGAAAAAATATTCAGGACGTAGTCTCGATCGGTGGAATCCTGTGAAGCGTAAGGTTATATATATAAATTTTCGTTCTGAGTTAAGTGCATTTGATAAATATTTTTATTTTGGTCATGATCCTGCAATTGATGTAAAAAAAAGAAAAGAAAAGGCAGAAAATACAGGCCATAAAATTCCAAATTTTAGATATATAAATAAAAAAGAAAAAATAAGAGGTGATTCACGCAAATTATTTCAGATTATAGAAAGCAGAAATACATCCTTAAAGAGATTTGGTGAAAGAATAGCTAAAGAAAATAGGCTTCTATCGAGAGAAGAATTAAAATATATTAGTTATGTTCTTAATCGTCATTATGTGGAGGCTAGATGGATCAAGCATAATTTATTTCAAGGGCATGATGGTATAAGTATCATATTTAAAACATCACATGTAGAATATAGTGAGGCTTTTGCTGGAAGTGGAGAAGTGGCGATAGCTAGTTGCATAGTGAATATTATTAATGCCCCCAAAAATTCCCTTGTCTTATTGGATGAGCCAGAAGTTTCTTTACACCCTGGAGCACAAGAACGGTTATTAGGGTTTTTGGCAAAAATGGTTAAAGAGAAAACAATACAGATCGTTTTTTCGACTCATTCGCCAAATTTAATATCGTATTTACCGGAAAATGCTATTAAATCATTTTATCAATTACCAAATGGTGATTTTGGTATAACTCCCAATAGCCATCCTTATGCCGCTTTCCGAAGATTGGGAGATATCAAGCGTGGCAAGATATTGGTACTTGTTGAAGATAGACTGGCTAAATATGTAGTTGAACAGGCTATAATATTGATGGCTGATAGTGCTTTGCAAGAAATTTTTGAGGTTGAATACATGCAAGGTGGAGCTGAATGTATTTTGACTAAAAGAATACCAATATTTTCAGATGAAAATAGGAAAAATACACTAGGCCCTGTTAGCACTTGATCCAGTCTGCTGCGGCAGCGATGTGGATGACCGCGAGGAATGACGTTGCGGTTTTTTCGTATCTGGTTGCGACAGCACGCCACTCCTTGAGACGGGCCCAGAGGTTCTCGACCAGGTGTCGGCACCGATAGGCCCATTTGGGGCAGGCGACCGGCCCATCACGTCGTTTCGCAGGAATGGCCGGTCGGGCTCCCATGTCCCAGATATATTCACGAAAGGCGTCCGACGCGTAGCCCTTGTCTGCAACGACCCACAGGGGAACGGCGGGAAGACTATCGAGCATGGCTGGCGCCAAGGGCAGTTCATGGGCCTGACCGGGCGCCAGGGCAAAACCCAGCGCCTTTCCATGCCCGTCTGCGATCACGCAGACTTTTGTGCCATAGCCGCCGCGAGAGCGGCCAAGTGCTTCACGATGGTCTCGCTCTTCGAAAGAGCCCCCTTTTTTGGGGCTCCCGCCGCCTTGTGGTGAGCCCTGATGTTTGTGCCATCCAGGAAAGTCATGCCGAGCGCCACTCCCTGTTGTTCCTGAACCAGTGCGAGCAGGCGTTCCCACACACCCAGCTTCGCCCAGCGGATGAAAAGCTGGGCCGCCCGCCACCACGGACCCAGCTCAGCGGGGATACTCCGCCATTTCGCGCCATTCTCATGCCGCCAGAAAATCGCTGCTAGCGTGCGCCGCAGATCATGGGGCGGCGTCTTGCCCTTTGGGCGAACCGCCTCAATCAGAGGTTCCCAAATCGCCCATGTCTCGTCCGTAAAAGTGCCTGTTCCGTCTCCTTCTTCCATCCATACAATATAGGAAAAATTTCAAGATCTAACAGGGCCTAATTTTACTTGATGGTGATAAAAATCGAGAAATAGATTTTAGAGATCCTGATACGATTCCAGAATCAGAAGATATAGCGAAAATTATAAAGGAAACCATAGGGACTTGCCCAGATATTCTCATAGATGGGGATAGTAAAGGAGGGAAAATCCATCAAAAATATTTATTTTTAAAAAGATATATGAAATGGATAATTAAATACCTTAATTATATACCAACAACATGCCCGGAAGAATTAGTACTAAAGGCAGAATTGGGTGATAATTTAGAAAAAGGCAATAATTCTCAGTATTATAAAGACAAGCTTTATAATATGGCTTGTGCGCATATTGGGAAAAAGGTTCCCAACGAACAAGCAGATGATTATGGAGAATTCTTACTTGCTGGAAAAAGACAAAACTCCAAAGAATTAGAAGAATTAAAAATAATATTGGAAAATTTTTCGCATGAGGTTAGACAATAAAATTGGATCATGTTCTGGGACTGAGCGTTGTGGCGTTGACTGCTATAGATTTATTTAGTGGGTGCGGGGGGCTGACTTGTGGTTTAAAGCAAGCAGGTTTTCAAGTCGTGGCTGCTGTAGAGCTTGATAAGAAAGCTCAAGAAACTTATACTATAAACCACCCAGAAGTCAGCCTCTATAAAACAGATATAAGAGAATTAGACGCTAAACGTATTCGGTTAGAGAATAATTTAGGAAAAGGTGAGTTGGATCTTCTTGCTGGATGCCCTCCATGTCAAGGGTTTTCTAGACTTAGAACAAAAAACAAAATAAAAAATATTAACGATGAGAGAAATAATTTAATATATGATTTTTTGAGGTTTATTGAAGAGTTCGAGCCCAAATCTATCATGCTGGAGAATGTTCCAAATCTTCAATATGATAAACGCTTTAAGTATATATGCCTTGCTTTAAAAAAAATGGAATACCAAATCATTTTCAAAGTGTTAGATGCATCTGATTATTTGGTACCTCAAAGAAGAAAGAGATTAATACTTCTGGCATCAAAAAATTTTATACCTACAATTTCTAATGCGAATAAGCAAAAAATATCTGTCCGAATGGCTTTTTCATCATTAGATGCAAAAATATTACAACGAGACTTATTGCATAATATGCCAGAAAAACGCACGGAAGCGGTACGTCAACTGATAGCTCTGATTCCTAAAGATGGTGGCAGTCGTGTTGATTTGGGAGAAATGTGGCAATTAGAATGCCATAAAAAAACGAAAGGATTTTATGATGTTTATGGCCGTATGGCATGGGATGATGTAGCTCCAACTATTACTAGTGGTTGTAGTAATCCTTCTAAGGGTCGTTTTTTGCATCCAGATCTAAATAGAACAATTACTTTAAGAGAAGCTTCTATATTGCAGGGATTTCCGACAGATTATTATTTTAATATAAAGCATGGAAAGCAATCTATTGCTTTGATGATTGGTAATGCATTACCGCCTCCCTTTATTAAGTCTCATGCTTTATCTTTAAAAGAGGGTCTTTTGAATAGATATAAATATTCTGAATGAGATATTATTGGACCGTTAGAATACGGTAAATATGTGTTTTTGATATTTTTATTTGTCGCATAATTTCAGCCACACCCAATCCTTCTGCTTTGAGCTGTCTGACATGCTCATGGTCATAGGATTGTTTTCTGCTTTTGTAGACACTTTCCTCCTTGGCTATGCCTTCAAGTTGGCGTTCCCTGCGTTGCTCGTTTTCAAACTGAGCAAATACTCCCAACATATTCAGGAAAGCTTTCCTAATGATACCTTTTTATTTTCAAGTGTCCTTATGATATCCTGAAGGTCGGATACAGAACGTGCCAGCCGATCAATGCGGGAAACAACTAGGTAATCACCGGCGCGAAGAAATTCGAGCAGGATATCGAGTTTATTTCTCCCTTGACGTGATGAGCCGGAGACTTTTTCTCCTCGGATGATTTCGTACCCGGCTTTTCTGAGTGCTTCTTCCTGGAGTTCCAGAGACTGGTCAGTTGTGCTTACTCGTGCGTATCCGTATTTCATACCTTTCGTTCCTTATGGGTTATAGGGATGGTGGGACTAACCGCTCCCTAATTCCATTATAGACCCAAAAGGCACATAATACCGGGGTAAGGGGCTATGTCCCTTTAGGGACTACCTAAAAAGAACAAAAATAAATACGATATCCTGTGTGAATTTTATTTTTGATAAATGGTGAGCTAAAAATGATCCACTATGGTGCGGTAACATTTGATACTCAGTCAATACAAGCGCAAGGTTTTCGCTTTGAAAGTGGGTTTCTTCAAGCATTTAGACAATTTAAAGATAGTTGTATCCGCGTGCTTATTTCGGTTCCGGTCAAAATGGAAATAGTCAAACATTTGGAAGAGACAAACCAAAAATACCATAGTGAAATTTTAAAATGTATTTTAGAAGCAAAGAAGTATTGTATATTAAAAAATAAGAATTTTGATTTATATCCTTATTTAGAAAATCCAAGAGATGTAGCATCTTTTAGGTTCGAAGAGTTTTGTTTTAATACGGGAATGCAAGTGGTATCTTGTGATAATGTTTTAATGTCAGAAGTTCTGGATTTGTATATTTCGAGTAAACCTCCTTTTGGTAATAAAAATAAGAAAAATGAATTTCCCGATGCGATTAGTTTACTTTCTCTGGAGAAGTGGGCAGTTAATAATAAGACGAGAATTTTAGCCATAAGTGAAGACAAAGACTGGATTTCATTTTCTGATAATAGTATTTGGATTGATGTTGTAAAAAGCCCAAAAGAAGCATTGATAAAGTTACAGGAAAATCCTCTTCATCTAGAGGCTATTTCTGACAAATTCATCAAAGAATTATTTGAAGATATGGGAGAATTTTATAATAATATATTAAATTATATTAAAATAAAGTTTCTTAATTCTAAATTTGAGGCAGAGGCAGATTCTTATTACCAATGGGAATGGGAGTTTGATGAAGTTGAGGTTTACGATTGGGATACGATATATTCCAATGATGGCTGTGGCTCACACGTCATTGAACAAAGTGAAGCAGGTTTTTCCTCTGTTGTAGGCATATTGGTAGACTTAACAGTTAAAGGTTCTTTTTCTTTTTTTAGATATGATTCTAAAAGTGGTGAAGTCTGTCTTGTTGGTTCATCTTATAATTCAACCACAATACAATTAGATACAAATCTTATCTTGAATTTTAGAAATAACGGAAAAATCGGGGACTTATTTTTTGACAGTTGTCAAATAGATACAGACACTTTCAAAATCGATTTTGGTTATGTGTATTCTCATGATGAAGAGTGAAAATATAAAAATTGAATCCTAAGAAGATATTACAAACACAAGTTTGACATTACCTTCTTAGGTGTTCGATAATTTTTACACTGAATGATCTAAAAGCCTTTGTAATGCATCTACATGATAGCGAGAATGTTTGGCTCCAACATCCTGTAGGACAAAATTTGTATAATTAGAGCGGTTAAAAGAATATAGTGACATAAATGCCCCGCCAACCTGTCTTATCAAGATGACATTATTTCCGTCTACCTGCCAGAAATCGGAAAGGTGCCCGTTAGTTGCTTGACTAACATCTGCTACCGGATCACTTGATCCTGCATAGACAAATTGAGGTATGGAAAACGCCATGACAATAAAAACCTAACAAAAACTAAATTATTATGCAATTAGACAGTAGGTTTTTCACTAAATTTTCACAAGGGCATATATAAAAATTCTTGTCCCAAAATCACCTATTTTTGGAATATGTGTATTAACGCATACAGCTATGAGGGCTCTCCACACGGACATTTTTGACACCTGAACGATTTTACTGATGGCCCTGATGGACAGTCCTTGATTCTTTAGATGTAGGGATTGAAGAACTGTTTTTTGAACTCCTATTTCCTGATTTCAGGGGTATGGCGTTTTGATTGATGGTTGTTAGGGTAGCTTTTTTCTCTGCGTTTTGATTGATGGTTGTTAGGGTAGCTTTTTTCTCTGCGTTTTGATCTATGTTGGGGATATTACCCCCGCTGAGCTGCTACGCGGTCGCACTACTGGTCCGCTTCAGGAAGAGGAAGAGATGCATATTGTAGACGATATTGGCCAGTCCAATTTTCATGGTGGCCCGTGTGATACAGATGGTGCGCATGAACAGCCCCATCTGTGATTTCTGATCGGCAAAGACATGCTCAACGCGAGACCGGATTACAGACTTGCCCGTATTGGACCGCTGGATATGACGGGGCATAGGCTTGAGATGTGGCTTTTTCCTATGAACCTTGGAGACAAAGCCCTGCTTTTCCATGAAAGCTTCATTGGCTTTTGACCAATACTCCGTATTTGCCCAGACATCCGACGCTGTATTACTGCAGTCGAGTAGCCCTTCTTTTACTCTTGTACCGTCGCTGGCCGCTGCATCTGTCGCTTTCCATTTCTGGATCAACCTGAACTTCCGGTCGATGGAAACATGGGATTTATAACCAAAGAACAGGATGGCGAGATCTGTTGACGGAATCGTTCCGTTATCCTGCTGTTTCTCCTTGGTAAATTTCAGCGTCCAGCGCGCATGGCGGTCCTTGTGGGACAGCTTTGCGGGTTTGTCCTTCCAGGCCAAAGAAATACGGTCCGCCCGGAGATCCACCTTTTCAGCGTTTTTATGGCGCTATTTTGGAGCCGTGACCAGCATTGCGTCTAGGATCTGACCTGACATCGGTAAATAACCGGTGTTACGCAGGATGGCATCAAAGCGATTGAAGAGTATATCAATGACACCGGGCTGTGCCAGACGCTTACAAAACAGCCAGATCGTTTTGGCATCAGGTACGCGCTCCGACAGCCCCAGACCAAGGAAACGCATAAAGGAAAGCTGGTTGTTTATACAGCCACTTTTGCTGCCATCCGAATAAGCCAGAACCTTGTCCAGATCAGGGAGGACGCCTCAACACCCCCGGTTCGGGGAAAACGCTTCAAGCTGTTTCCCTAGCCCGCTCAACCGAGCAAGGCGCTGTTCAACATCAAAGAAACCTGACTACTTTCATGATTTCATGTCTCCCAATCACCATAGGAGGCATGAAACCATAGATACGAACACAAAACCAAGGGGTTTTTAGAGCCCTCAATTTACTGTTTTCCTGATGGAGAAACAAAATTTATTTTCATAAAGATAATTCCACAAATATTGTATTTGTTTGTTATTATTTAAAAATATTTAGTTTATTATGGATTTCGATATTACATTTATTTTTGACCAGCCCAGATAGGAGCAAACTGTTCAGCCTGACGTAAAATGTGCTGCACAGCTTCGTCCTGCATGTCCGGTGGATATCCATAATGACGAAGCAGACGTTTGACAGAAGTCCGCATTTTGGCACGCGCCTGCGCCATGACGGTCCAGTCCACTGTGGCATTTTCCCGGATGGTTTTCACGAGTGCTGTGGCGATAACCCGCAGGCTCGGGTCCCCCATGGCTTCCTTGGCGCTTTTGTTCTGTGCCAGAGCATCATAGAAGGCAATTTCTTCCTGCGTCAGCCCAAGTTCCTCGCCCCGATCACGTGCAGAGGCCATGTCATGTGCCATGCTGATCAGTTCATCCAGGATCTGGACTGATGTCAGGGCATTGGCATGGTAGCGGGCAACGGCCTGTTCCAGTCGTTGCGAGAAGGCTTCGGCTTCCGTGATATTGGAGCGGGTTCTGCTGCGGATCTGACCCTCCAGCAATTTCTTGAGCGCCTCAATGGCGAGATTGCGCTGAGGCATTTCGCGCACTTCCTGCAGGAAGGCATCCGAGAGGACGGAAATATCAGGTTTGCCAATACCTGCTGCTTCTAGGATGTCGATGATATCGGTTGAGATCACCGCCTTGCTGACCAATTGCTTGATGGCCAGTTCACGCTCCTGCGCACTGCGTCCATCACGACCTGTGCTCGCGCTCTTGACCAATGCTGCCCTGACGGCCTCAAAGAACCCGATTTCATCGCGCAGTTTCGTGGCTTCGTCACTGGCAGATGCCAGCGCAAAGGCCACGGAGAGTGCCTTGACGGCATCGGGGTAGCGTTTCTGGGCAGTCTTGCGCTCTTCATCATTTTTGGCCTTTGCCATGGCCCGATGCTGCTGCCCCAGAATATAGTTAAGCGCTCCACCCATGATGGACAGCTTGTCTTGGGTCTCTGCCCCTTCTTGCAAAGCAGGACGGTAGTCAAACCCGCCAGCCTGACCCGGGTTGAACATGGCCCGCACGACTTCGTAACGCTCCTGCAAGGCACGTATGGCCTCGCCCTCGTCAATGCCGACCTGTTCACGATCTCCAGCGGAGTATTCGCCTAGTGCGGTCTTCAGGTTCTGGGCCAGACCGATATAATCCACTACCAGACCACCAGGCTTGCCCTTGAACACACGGTTGACGCGGGCAATGGCCTGCATCAGCCCGTGCCCGCGCATGGGTTTGTCCACATACATGGTGTGCATGGACGGAACATCAAAACCCGTCAGCCACATATCGCGCACAATGACCAGTTTGAGCGGATCGTTGTTATCCTTCATGCGCTTTGCCAGAAGCTCTCGTCGAGCCTTGGGCTTTTTACCAATATGAGGCTGGAACGCTGCAAGGTCGGATGAACTGCCGGTCATCACAACCTTGATGGCGCCTTCATTGTCATCATCACTGTGCCATTCAGGACGCAGGCGAATAATCTCATCATAGAGGGCCACACAGATCGCCCGACTCATGCCCACGATCATGCCCTTGCCCTCAAGAGCGGTCAGGCGGTTTTCAAAATGGGTCACAAGGTCTTCGGCAATCCGTCGCAGGCGGGGTTCCGCCCCAACCAGTGCCTCCACCCGCGAGTATTTCTGACTGAGCTTGTGTTCCTCATTTTCAGAAAGACCTTCGACAATCTTGGCCAGTTCATCGTCCAGCTTTTCTTTGATGTCTTCATCCAGTTCGATGCGCACAAGGCGGCTCTCGTAATAGATGGGCACGGTCGCGCCATCCTCGACCGCCTGTGCGATATCGTAAATGTCGATGTAATCGCCAAAGATGCTACGGGTGTTCACGTCAGCATTTTCAATGGGCGTGCCGGTAAAACCGATAAAGGACGCATTGGGCAGGGCATCGCGCATATGTTTGGCAAAGCCGTAGGAGACCTTGCCCGTCTGGCGGTCGAATTTGGCTTCCAGTCCATACTGACTGCGGTGCGCTTCATCCGCCATGACCACCACATTGCGCCGATCGGTCAGCATGGGCAGGCTGGTTTCGCCCTCTTTGGGCTGGAATTTCTGCAAGGTGGTGAAGATTACACCACCCGAGCTGCGCCGGAGCAGTTTTTGTAAATCTTCCCGACTGTCCGCCTGTTCCGGTGTCTGGCGCAAAAGGGCCTGTGCGCCGGAGAAGGTGGTGAAGAGTTGGTCGTCCAGATCATTACGGTCTGTCAGCACAATGATGGTAGGATTTTCCATCTCCGGATGGCGGGCAATCACACCAGCATAGAAAGTCATGAGCAGGCTCTTGCCGGACCCCTGCGTGTGCCAGACCACACCGACCTTGCGGTCTCCATCCGGTGCCGAAGCCCGCACAGTCTGCGCCACGGCCTTTCGACAGGCATGGAACTGGTGGTAGCCTGCCAGAATTTTGATGGGGCTGCCGTTTTTCTCGCCAAACAGCACGAAGTCATGGATCAGGTTGAGAAACCAGCGAGGCGTAAACACACCGCGCAGCACGGTTTCCATTTCCTCGTGGTTCTTTGCAACCAGTTCTTCCCCATCCACGGTACGCCAGGGCATGAAGCGGTCACGGTCGGCTGTCAGGGAGCCAATACGCGCCTGGGTCCCATCCGAAATCATCAAGGCTTCATTGAAGCGGAACAGGGATGGAATAAAGCTGCGGTAGGTCTGGAACTGGTTCCAGGCTGAATCCAGCGTGGCGTTCTCGGAACTGGGGCTTTTAAGTTCTACCACGCCAAGTGGCATGCCATTAACAAACAGCACAAGATCTGGCCTGCGGTTGGCTTCGTCCTTTTCAACAACGAACTGGCGCACGACCAGAAAGTCATTGTTTTCCGGGTTCTCAAAATCCAGCAGACGAACTCGATCACCAGACTGGGTGCCATCCTTGCGTACCACATCTACCGGCACACCGTTGACCAGATAGTCATGCAGGCGACGGTTTTCATCCACATGGTCCGGCGTGTCTTCCCGCATCAGGGCCAGTAGGGCTTCATCCTTTGAGGCCTGTGGTAAATGCGGATTCAACTTGTTTATCGTTGTCCGCAGACGTTTTTCCAGAACAACATCCGACAATGAGACCCGTTCGGGCTTTTTGCCACCGGGGGCAATATCTGGCCCCCAGGCAATGGTGTAGCCACATTCACGTAGAATATCGCAGGCCCAGTCTTCGATCTCGTTTTCGGACAGAAAACTCATGCCGCGTCTTCCACCATCTTTTCAGCATCCCGGATGCTGATCTCGCCAGACATTAATTTGGGGAGCAGGAGGTCTCGGAGCTGAGCAAGAGTGCGGGATTCCTGACAATTCACTAAAATACGTTCAAAGTATTTTGAAATCATGTTCTCGTAATGTTGAGCAAGCCTCAATGAGGGAAGCGTTGTTGAAATTGTAGAGAAGGTCTGCCGTGTAATAGTGTCAAAAACAGACCCATGTGTGTTGTTTTTCAGTTCAGTAAGAATATTTTTTAATGATTGTAGTATGAAATATTGCCCGTAACCATGAGAGCCTCGAATGCCATAACATGATTGGTTCATTGTCATGTCGCCCGATGTTAAGGCTAATTTCCCTACTGTGCCGCGAGCAGAGATTATAACTGTGTTTTCAGGTAAGATGGATGCTGCGCTATTATTCAGTCCGTCTTGTGTAATTTTTTTTGTTGTATCCAGAACATAAACATCGCTCTCCGCAGGTGCATCGACTACCGAAAACCAAGGTATATTTCCATTCCAATATGATGGAACAGAAGTTTTGGGGGTTCCTCCTGTAAGAATGGTTATGCATTGGTCAAATGCTGATGTTTCCCACCCCTCAGGCTTCCCCTCATCATCCAGCCTATCGGGAAAGAGTTCCCACAGTTCTGGTGCGAGGTAAGGGGCTTCTCCGGCCATTTTTGCCCGTGTCGGGCCAAAATCGACAAACCAGTCCCGAAACAACGCCCGCGCCATGGCTTCCAGCGTTTCGTTCGTCCGGCGGTTGAGGTCTATTTTGTCGTCTAATGAACCGAGGATGGCTAAAATTGCGTCTTGTTCCTCAATTGAGGGCAGTAAGAACTCAAGGGTGCGAGCTGAACCAACGTTAAAATGCTGTTGGACAGCTCCTACGATGTGAGACGAGATGTGATGGCCAGCAACGGAGTTGACGACGTAACAGAGGAAGCGAGGTCTTATTCTTTCACTGCAACGTACAATGACGACATCGGAGCAATTCGCCTCAAGAAGCCAGTCTGGAATGACAGCGCAAGTCCCAGGCTTTCCAGTGCGAACAATAACCACATCGCCAGGCCGTAAAGACGACTTCTGCAAACGCTTGTGGAAAGAGGGGGCGATAAATTTTACCCCATCGCATCTTATGTTGAACGGTTCGATATTTAATGAACGTAGGAACGGAATTCCTTTATCGACATATTCACTAGCCATTGGACCTACATGTCCAACAGTTACCTCGTCTGCTACATCCGCGATTGTAACTTTTTCCCAAGTGATCACTGTAAAACGATCCAAGAATTAGAAATTATCCGTTTGAAATCTGCATCGACTTGCGCCCAATCCAGCACATCCACTTTCCATGGAAGATCAGAATCAGAGAAGGATTCTTCCAACCGTGCTCGTGTTTCCAAAGCCAAAGGTTCATCACCCATAATCGCCAGATCAAGATCAGAAAACGACTTGGCTTTCCCTGTGACACGTGATCCAAAAGCCCGCACTTCACGGTCGGGCACAATCTCATTCAGTATTCGCAGCACAATGGCCCGTTCTTCGGGTGTGATGTCGATCTGCCTAGTCATGCTGTGCGCTCTTTCAGTGTAGCCAGCAGAAACTCGGCTTCTGCGATAAAGTCTGGAATGGTGGCGACAACCTGTTTGGCTGTGGCCTCGTTGTAAGTATGACTGGTCAGGTTGCGCATTTTGCGAAACACGCTCCACTGGGGCCATGCGCTTTTGAGCAGTCCGGCCTCATTGGCGGAGCGGATTATGTCCGGAAAGCCCATGCGGTCATATTCGTCGGGAGAGGCAGAATTGGCTTCCAGAAAGCGCTTCAGGGTCTTGTGGCTGAGTTCATAGGTAAACTCGAAGCGCTGGATCAGGCCGTCCCGTAACTGCTCATCGTCTGGGTGGGCAAGGTGGCGGGTCCAGCCTTCCTTCAGGCGGTTCAAAGCGCGTTCCAGTGGAGTGAGATAGAGCATCACACGTTTTCCTTCCGCATGATCAGCTTCAGGGAGGCGGTAATTTTCGCGTTCAGGGTTTCTCCCTGCGCAAACTGCTCTTTCAGGGTCTTTTCAAGGGCTGCGAAGCGTTCAGTAAATGGCACACTGTCTTCTTCGGCTTCCTCTGCCCCCACGTAGCGGCCCGGTGTCAGCACAAAGCCGTGCTGCTCGACCTCGTCCAGTGTGGCGGATTTGCAGAAACCTGGAATGTCCTCGTATTTCCCTGCATTCTTTTCCCCACGCCATGCATGGTAGGTATCGGCAATGCGCGCTACGTCTTCATCCGTCAGTTCCCGGCGGGTGCGGTCAACGAGCTTGCCCAGCTTGCGGGCGTCAATGAACAGGATTTCTCCGCGTCGGTCCCGCCAGCCCTTCGGGTTCTTGGTGCGGGTCAGGAACCACAGGCAGGCCGGAATCTGGGTGGAATAGAAAAGCTGTCCTGGTAGGGCCACCATGCAGTCCACCACATCGGCTTCCACCATCCGGCGGCGGATTTCGCCCTCGCTATTCTGGTTAGAGGACATGGAGCCATTGGCCAGCACCACGCCTGCCGTGCCATCGGGGGCCAGATGCCATAGGATATGCTGAAGCCACGCATAGTTGGCATTGCCCGCAGGTGGTTTGCCATACTGCCAGCGCGGGTCTTCCTCCAGCGAGGCATTCCACCAGTCCGACACGTTAAAGGGCGGGTTGGCCAGAATATAGTCAAAGCGCAGGTCTTTCAGCTCGTCGCGCAGAAAGCTGCCCTCATTGTTCCAGCGAATGTCCGCGCCAATACCCCGCACGGCAAGGTTCATACGGGCCAGACGCCAAGTGGTGTGGTTGCTCTCCTGCCCATAAATGGCAATATCACCCAGCTTACCGCCATGGGTTTCCACAAAGCGTTCGGACTGCACGAACATGCCACCAGACCCACAGCAGGGGTCATACACCCGGCCCTTATAGGGTTCGAGCATGGAAACCAGCGTGCGCACAACGCTGGAAGGCGTGTAGAATTCGCCCCCACGCTTCCCTTCGGCTCCGGCAAAACCACCTAGGAAGTATTCATACACCCGGCCCAGCACGTCCCGGGCCTTATCGTCCGTATCGCCCATGCCAATGTCGGAGATCAGGTCGATCAGCTCACCCAGCATGACGGTATCAAGGGCGGGGCGTCCGTAATCCTTGGGTAGCACGCCTTTGAGCTGTTCCGGGTTGGCTTTCTCGATGGCCAGCATGGCCTCATCAATCATCTTGCCGATATTGGGCGAGCGGGCATTGTCCTTGAGATGAGACCACCGAGCCGTCTCCGGCACCCAGAAGATATTCTCGGCCAGATATTCGTCAGGATCTTCCGCTGCTGCCGGGTCTTCCAGCATCAGTTCAGCATGCCGGGCTTCAAACGCAGTGGAGATGTAGCGCAGGAAGATCAGGCCAAGGGCCACATGTTTGTAGTCTGAAGGCTCAAGGTTCTTGCGCAGCTTGTCCGCCGCCAGAAACATCTGCTGTTCAAAGCCCAGTGTCGCGGTCGCTGCCTTGGCCTTGCGTGCTTTGGTAGTTTTCTTGGGAGCAGGGGCAGCATCAGGGTTTTTACGTGGATGACCGCGTGGCATGAAACTAAAGCCTTAATATGACAATAAATTAGAGCCGTATTTTGGCCTATTCTAGCCGTCTGGTCGAGTAGGAAGGGCGGGATTGTGGGTTTCCGTTACAAGGTAACCGTCATAAGTCCACGCACTGATCGTATTGGTATCAAGCTTATCGGCGAATATGGAACAGATCCTGCAAATGCTCTCAAATTCCACTTATCGCACGTAGGTGGGCTCCCGGGAAAAGGGAGGTTTGTTGTCGAAAACCAGAAGATAATGATAATCCGCAGCTGACTGCCGTTTTTGCCGCCAAAAAAACCACTTAATCGCGATAAAAATGCAGAAGTTAATGATAAATCTGCCAATCAAGCAGAAGTTCCGAC
>NZ_PEBQ01000006.1 GCF_002738225.1 Acetobacter pomorum
CGTATTTTTCAAATTCAGGTATAACTAATCTTATTCTCTTCATGTAAGCTTCAATGACCATATCGTTAAGTCTCTTTATTTCAGAATCTGAAAGCAGTTCTTTAATAAATGTGTTGTCCTTTAATGCATTCTCCGTATGTTCTCCGTCCTTGTTTTCCTTAAATTGCTTTATAAAACCAGACAAGAAACGTTCTTCAAGACTAATCGATATGTCCTCATATTTCATTGGGTGATCCCCTCTGTTTCTTGAGAACTTCCATAAGAACTCTTCAAATGATTTATAAAAATAGTGATAAATCACCGCAAAATCAGATGAGGGAGAATCAGATAGCGCCGTTGATATATGATGAGGTAATTTTGATTTATTGTAAGTATGCAAATGTCCATTTGCATTACGGAAAACAGGAGAATCCGCTTCTATACTCCGCGGAAAATGTGCTTGAGAACCGATGAATTTGTGAGGTTTGCACATAGATTTTATATGAGGGTTAGGAGCTACCTCAACATTTGGAAATCTCTGATACATTGGTGCATCAAACCAACTTACATTTCCTCCACTTCCAACATAGGTCCAATTAATGCAAAT
>NZ_PEBQ01000074.1 GCF_002738225.1 Acetobacter pomorum
CGATTTATTGCTCATGAATTCTTCTTACCTCACGGGTCTTTCTGTCTCCACAAAACCCGGGGCAATTCAATACCTCTGGGGAGCGTAAACTCACCAGGCCGCATATTTTTATCCTGAAACTGTGAGGTGTCGTAATGGCTATCGCCTTCCGTAGCTACAATCGCGGCGATGTGGTTCAGCCTTAAACCTGTTTCATATGTCTCGTGTTGGAAGGGACGAATTTCGCCGTAAATGCGGAAACTGATACTCGTGCCCGCTTTCGTTGCGTCTATATGAATATCGGATGCGCCGGCTTTTGCTGCCTCATCATATATCTGGAACAGTTTCTTTTGGATGCTATTGAGTTCTTCGCCTGTAAGGCTCTGGCCTCCAGCTTCACCCATCAACTGTGATGTGCCAAGACTGTTAATTATGGCGATCGTCTTGATCGGAACTGTGACGTCACCAGTAATGATATAGCCGCTCTGTTCGATGAGGGTTTTAGCTTCAACGACGATTGGATCAAAACGTTTTTTGTCTGGATAGATAAATTGCCCTTTTTTGTCGTTCCCATCCCCTGCATCCAGCACGAAAGCTGCCATTTCCCGGTGTCGGTTTTCAAACCCGGAAACCGGGGTGCCGAGGCCAGTGATAATGGTGCGATCTTCCTCTTTGATATTATCAATCAGAGAGTCGACGTCTGTCTGGGATTCAATTTTACGCAGTAGGGTCTTGGTTTCTGTATTCTGGTCGCTGCCCTGTGCAATGTGAGGTGTTCTTCGGCGTGTGCGAGCTTCTTTTTTTTTAGTCGATGTGTTGTTTTGCGGCTTGGTATCTGTTGTGAGCCATGCGATGGCGGCGTTAATCCGCTGTATCCAGCCTTGGATTACATTCCCATTTTTCTTTTTTGAACTCTTCTTTGATTTTGAGTTCTTATTTTTTTTCTTAGGCATGAATAATCATCCATTATTTGTGGATGAACCTTGCCGATCAAAGGATTTATCCATTGAACGGTGGTGCCAATGGAGGGGAGAGACTTGGCTGATAAGCATGATTGTTTTGAGTATGGGTTTTCTTGCTTGTCCGGTTTCCACCTGTCGATTGGGATGAGGCTTTATCATTGTTTTCAGCAGTTTCCGAGGAAGGTCGTTCTCTCGGTACGGAATCTCCCCAGGCCAAAGGAATAATACGACCGGAGTGTGAATCCTTGATGGTCACTGTTTTTCCAGAAATGCCGTTGATAGTCACACCATCCTGCACCATGTCACCGGTCGAGACTTTCATCTCACCGGAATAGGGGACAAGAATATTAGCTTCCATCCCTCCGTCATATGTGGCGTTAGTGCTTGTAACTACAGGGTAAGGATCTTGCTGCTGGCTTTTTAGGCCTACAGAGCCTTTACTGGCAGTTTCCAAGGATTGCTTGAGGGATGCTATTTCGCTCTTCAAAGTGTCCAGATCATGATCATTGTCGGAATTTCCATGATCTGAACCCTGAGATTGACTTTCTCCCATACCTTTTTTGGCATCAATTGTTTCGCCAGCGGCTGCTTGTTCTTTGTGAGGGTCAAAAGCTTCGGCCCACGTTTCGATAGCGACTTTAAGGCGCCGTTTTCTGGCGTCCAAAAGTTTGATCTGTTTTTCTTCTTCAGTCAGTTGATCAATCAGGGTTTTGTCTGATGGACTTAGCTTGGTCGGCTTAAGGTCCCCATCGCCTATAGAAAGACCTTTCAGGCGGTCTGAAATCTGGCCATTCATACGATTTAGAGTTGCTTCTACCCTGCCATTATCCTGAGATATGGGCTGACTGGCCAGAGGGAGAGAAGGGGGCGGAGCGGGGCGCGGTTTGCCTCGGCCACTATCAACAGACATAAGACTGGCGAAGGGCACTCCAGCGTTAGGCTCTGCAGTGGCGAAATTTTCGTCGTTTGATGGATGCTGTGCTCCAGTCTGTTTATCGTCAATCGAAGCAGCCGACGCAAATGATGAAGCGCTAACAATAGCCCCTCCCGCGAGGAGAATAATCAGACCACTCGACAAGATTTTATTGGGCACCACTGTTCACTCCTGACTTGCTGGCTGACTTCATTCCACTGGCATTGGGTACCGGAGCCTGATTTTTACTTTCAGTAGGAGCACCACCTCCAGCTTCACTCTTCTTGATTTTTAGTTTTGCCCTATGTTCTTCTAAACTCTCCTGAGCGAAAATTACCCCTGAGATAACTGGTATAGGTAGTCTTTCGTAAGCCGTTGCCGAAATTTTCCATGTTAAAGTATTTGGGTCAAATGAGACCTCATCCGCCCTAAGGGCCGGAATTGGTGCGATATATTGGTACAAGTCTACAGGATCAAAGGATGTTTCAAAGGAAAAAGAGACATGCTTTTCTATGCTAAAGCGATCCGTTCTCCCGTGTGTTCCCGGCTTACGGTAAGTCGTTCCCACGATTGTATCTGAAGTGATTGGGACACCACGTTCTTCGAAGTTTTCAATAAGGTGACGCCGAATAACGACTGTTGAATCAGTTTTTATGTCGTGGCCCATGACATTTTGCTTGGGAAAGTGAAAATGAACAGGTCTCGACACAACGAAGTTTTTGCCAGCCTCTTTTATGCTTGGATGCGCATTGCCGACATTAAATTCATAGGGGAGCCAAGAAATAGAGCCATATGTTCGATCCAGAATGGATTGGATCTCCCATAGGTTGTCGGAAGGATCAGTGTCATTGACCGGTCGACAAGAGATAACCTTGGTGTTCCATCCTGCCAGAACAATCGGGGTCTCTTTGATCGCCTCAATGCAGGCATCTATCGGGTAAATTCCATGCACAACTCCCTCCCAGGGGAATACTGGCAGGGGGACAATAACTCCGACCTTCTTATGTTTTTGCTTGGCCTTCATTTCAGCTAAAATTGCTGCTTTTCGCTTACTCTCCTCGTGACGTTCGTACATCCAATAGATGCCGCCGATAACCACGCCGAGCAGTACGGTTGCTGTGAGATAATTTACGAAGTTGCTGCTGTTCGCAGATTTAAGAGTGATGCTGAATTTTTTTACATCGGAGAACAGGTCTAGGAGAGTGGTCGTCGTCAGTTCGGCGTCTTCTGCCATCGAGATTTCAGAGGAGATGTCCTCGAATTCTTGACTGACAATGATCTGATCCCACTCAACCTCGTCAGAAAGAAGTTCAGCCAATGCGGAACGAGCTGCGTCAAGGCCGTTGATCAAGCCATCATGAGATGACAGGATCGCACCTTCTCGTATTGCGACCAGGTAGAACTCGTCATCTGCCCCTTGGTCTGTATTGAGACAGGCGAGGATATTGCTTCCATCAGCGACCTGTAGGAAGGCGGTCGCCAGTGGTGGCATCTTCGGCTTCTGGTGATCCGCTGTAGAGCCAAGGCCGCACTGAATTGAGGATCCGTCAACGTATTTGTTCAGACAGTATAAGTCGCATCCCGTAGCGTGGGCCTGACGTTTGGCGCTTTCCTTGGCTCGTTCATGGGGAATGAAATACCAGGTTAGGCCAATAGCGAACTGTTTCCCTCCGACATCGAGGAAACTGCCACGGTGCTCGGTGTTGTCTCCCGAATTCAATGAAGCATCGGCGTCAGCCATTTAATCCTCCAGATTAGTAGGAAAGGGCTGGTTCGTCTTTGCCGTCCCCATCGGAGGTTATCGTTTTGGGGGCATCAGAGAAGATAACCGGTGTAACGAGCACAAGATAAAGGGTCTGCACATGCTTGCCGACCTGCGAGCCACCTAATCCAAGGAAGTTAGCACTTCCGACACCGCTGGCTGATGTATTGTTCGCATCCTGCATGAACCCGGCCATTACTTCGGTGCTACCAGACGGTATCCTTACCTGATTGACGCTATCCTTATAGTCTACGTCCTTCAGCATCAGGGATACTGACTTGTCAGGGGTTGTATAATCATCGAAGCCATAATTATCGGCTCCGGTACGATCAGAAAGGTTTGTAGCGAACTGCAGGAGAACATGGTCCCCATCCCCAGTTATCCGCGGCAGTACCATCATAGAAAAGCCAGTTGTCAGATCATCCACGTTAACCTGAGTTCTCTGTGTGCCGCTAAGGTCACTGCTTGAGGTTGTGGAGTCAGAAACCTGCATATCCTTGACGTAGCTCTGTGTATGAGCAACCTGCAGGGGGGCTGGCATTCCATTAAGGGTCAAGACGGTGCCCATGGATCTTGTCCGTACTCGGGCTTGCGTTCTTACTGCTGATGCAATGGCTTCACTAGCATTGAATTTCGAGTTCGGGTTTGTCATCGACACAGTAAAGGAGCTGATACCTTCTACTGCTGCGGCGGTGGGAGATGAGTAAGACAATCCATATTTAGATGCCTTGTCGAGGATGCCTTTGAGGTTAACACTGGTATCATCTGAATCTGTAAAGGTAAGGGCCATCAATTCCACTGATATGCCGATTTCCTTACTCAAGCGTGCATTCTGGCCTTCAAGAAACCGCTCTACCTCCGCCATAACGGAAGGTGGCGCAGAAACCGTAATCGTGCCTGTACTCATTGTCGGAGAGACACGGCCGTAATCTGAAACTATAGAGCCCAGCGTCTTGGTGATTTCATCCCATACGGCAATCGATATTTTAGAGGAGAGGGTGTCAGTGGTGGCAGCATTCTGGCCACCAGAACTCGACCCACTTGAAGATGAACCGCCAGAATTCATGGCGCTGTTCAATTCATTGGCGGAGGGAAGCGCGTGAACAGTAAATGTTCTGGTGATCATCCTGAAAAATCTGATCTGACCTTCATCAAATTCCCAGGATACTGAAAAGTGAGACGCGACAGATGAAAGGAAATCGTCAAGAGAGCCGGAGTAATTGCTAATGCTCATCGTGACGGGAGATTGATGTTCCTCTGTTATCGTCCCTCCCATTCCCATATCAGAGAGAAGGGAGTTCATTCCCTGATTGTTTACAGGGGTCGGAGCCATTGAGACGGTAGGCATCATCCCGCCGCCTTTTCCGCTGCTCCCTGACCCTCCACTTTTAGGAGTAACACCTTGAGCCATATCTAGGATTTCAGGTGCGAATGTTACGGGGATATGCGTTTGCTCAGTAACAAGTGCGGCGATCTGGTAGAGGGGGATGGCTTTAGGATGGTTGTATTTAAATGCCCCTGGCTTCAGCCAACGGCGAGGCAGAGGCACCCCATGCTCAGATCTTACGACCTTTGTGCCAACATATGCCCCTTGCATATAGTGGGACGCCTCAGAGTCATCATCACCACCTCTCAGGGCGTTGTGCATAATTTCAGTTGAATCTTTGATCGTGGCGGAAGAAGCCCGGTTCCCTTGCTCTACCGTGTACAGTCCAGAACAACCCGTTAGAGTTAGGGCTGATGAAGAAAGGAGCACTACAGACAGGAACGTGGAGAAATGCTGCCGCAAATTCTGCTTTAATGAGCGCATATTTTAATCCTGTAGTCCTCTGTGCGTGACAATGACTGCTGTTCGGTTTTTCCAGAAGTAGATATCTGGGAAAGGTTTTTCCGCCCCGGCCATTTTGATCTGCTGCTGGATCTGATGGATCATAGTCCAGGCTGCATGGGGAAACGTGCCTTCAAAGTCGCTGTCAGCACTGACCTCATAGAGCATCCGAGTGTCGTAAACGACTTGCCAGCCGGCCTTCTCGCCCCATTCTTCAATGATGTCAGAGAGATATTTCCCGCCTGTTGCATGCCATATCTGGGAAGGCGAACTATTGTTGTCCGCCATTTCAGTTGATTTTGAACTCCCAGTGCTCGATCCATCAGGTGAATAATCTTCCCCGCCTGAAGGATTGATTGGAGACAGGGAAGGGCTATCTACCTGATGAGCCAAACTGGAGGATGAAGCTCTCAAGTCGATTGGCTTTTGTGGTGCCTGAGTAGCAGCTACTGCGTACGGCTTATTTGACGGCTGAATAATTGGGGTAGGAGATGATATCGGTGGTGGAGAAGGCGGGGCAGTAAGGAATGTTACGCCCGGCGCCCGAATGGCGGCACTTCCTCCAAAAACTATGGGCTGCGATTTAGAAGGTGAGTAGGATGATGAGGCGGAGGTGGCCGGGCCGCTGGCACTATCTGCCGCGGCGTTTAGGTTTCTAACTGAAACTTCATATCCACTTACGTTGAAGCCGTAGTCAGCTCCACTTTCTGAATGGATTGAATTAAGCGTCTGTCGCCAATCTGCGGATCCTGTCCATGACACCTTATCAGAAGGATCAACTCCCCCTGTGATGGCAATGTTGTATCCAGAAGGGACAATCAATTTTATCGCATCATACAGAGGAACTGAATGACCAAACCCATGCGAACCGCTGGAACGCGCAAATGCCTGGGAAGAATTAAGTGGCGCATAGATGGCTGTGCTCACAAAAAGGCTAAAAGCCAATAGTTTACCATTAAGCCCCATTCGAGATTTCCGCCTTCGCAATCATCCAGTCTTATCAAGGCCTATGATAACGAAAAATAGCCTTGATTCCCTATTGAAAGAATTCCGATTAGAGAACTTAAAATCAAGGTTAAAAGACTTGTCGGTTTGAGAATTCATAAAGGACGAATGATGAGTATTGAAATTAGTCTTCAGAACAAAGCAAAAAATTGATTGGAGACCCAATTTTCACTTCCTGAAGGGAGAAAATATCTAAAAGTCAATGATGCGGTAGTATCGAAAGTTGCGACTGATGCCATCACCCCACTTGTGATGTCACTAACTTCATTGTCTGTGGGAATTCTGCGAGATGAACTGTATTTTATGGAAGGGTAATCACTTTTATTTTCATTAGATTTATATGCGCTATTAGACAAAAACTGATCGAAATGGTTTAAGTTTCTGCCTAATATCTAGCTCAATATGGGATTAAATTAAAAGGCAGCCTGATAAAGATCGAATTGCTCTTTCTTAAAGCCTACTCTTGCTACAGTTTGCCTGATTTTAGCTTTCCAGTTTGGGTTTGATTTGGCTTTAGGGTGATCAGCCACAAAGCCATATAGGTCTGCCATAGAGAAGCTCTTCTTCTTCATGCTTTGCACGGCATCGATAATTACTTCTCTCCACGTAGGAATAAATGATTGATCATTTTCCGTATCATTGGATGATCCAGAAATGGCATAGAGCATTGTGAAACGGTTAAGGGGAATAGCTGCTCCAGGCAGTACGCCATCAAGCAGCAATTCCGCATCGCTTTCTCCATAAGAGATCAATGCAAGTGGAGCGCCACAATTCTCCTTTGATACTGTGCCATCACCGTGATGAAAGTGAGGCCGGCCCTTGAGAAAAAGGATAGCTGATGCCGCACTCCAGATAGTTTTGAAATAAACTTCAGTTTCAACGCGAGCGAATAGCAGAGCCAACCCATGATTATGGTGAGCCATTTTGCTCATCCATTTCATGAGGCCGGAATTTGTATATGGCGGATTAAGCCAGATCCGTCCGAACCAAGGTAAAAGAAGGCCATCCTGCTTTGGGGCTGTGTAGTGTGTTTCTGCCGTAGGCCACAGGTTAGGATCGGGTGCAGAGCAGGGGTCGAGGTCAAATTTACCTAGAGGCTCAAGGATATCCCTTGGCGTTAACCAGGTTGTTGTTCCAGGAGCAGATGAGTGGTGAGAGCTCATACCCCTTTTTCTAGGGGACTTCTTCGGGTTTAAATCAGGACTTGCAGAAAGATTTGGGGTTTTTGGGGCTGCTAGAAATGGCTTTTGACTTGTCATCGTAAAACTCTACACAAAAAATGTGGTTGGTAGGCTACTTGTGCCTGCCAACCACATAAACATCATGCGAGGAAGTGGGGCTGATAAGATTTATCAGCCTCGACAACCTGTCGCAGGGCATGAAGACGGTTGGGGGGCGCCATCGCGGGTGATTTCACCATCATGTATTTTAAATTTTACTATCTTATTGAGTTCCTGACGGTCACGCACTAACGGCATTTGAATGGTAAATGTTTCCGTTTCTTTGTCGAAGGTGGTGCTTTTTGCATCAGCACAGGTTCCGAAAAACGCTGTGGGATGAGCGCCAGATGCATCGACTGACGCGATGGCATAACGAGAGGGGCATCCTTCGCCACCAATGGATTTGAGAACAGCGTAATCCTTGTTATCATGGCCTTGATAGATGGCTGAAATTTCCAAATGGTTATTGCCCTTTGCAGAAGGCTTACTTTCTTTGCCATCCAGATACAAATGGTTCGGTGGCAGCGAACCGCCGTAATCAGATGTAGTCAGTTGTCCAAAGCGGGTCTCTTTGTGGGAATATACACCATTTTCGGCATGACTGGAGGGACTGGTAGCAGCGACAAAAGACGCCAGAGTGCCAAATGCCAATAGTGAGCGGAATAGGGCCTGAATTTTCATTCGATTTATCCTTCATCAAAAACTTGATGTGGTTATTTTGGCATGTATTTAAAAGGCTATTCAACCCATCTAATTAGATATCAAATACGAAAAAGTATGTGTGTATATATGGGACAAAGTGTGCTAGGAAAAATCTATACTGCCATAAAATGATCTTATCGATACTAAGCTCGCAACTCTATTTTTGAGATAGATCGCTTTCAGCTAATATTTCATCAATTGCCTTTACAATTGTCATTGCAGAAAATGGTCTCCAACGGTTTTCCGTGCACAATGACCTTATTTCCCCCAGACTGTCCTCAACCCCCTTCTTGTAAATGGCCTTATCATGTAAATTCATTTCTTCAGGAGATAGGATCGGCCCCTCGTAAGTAATTTTCTGATTATCTACTGATATTGGGGACGCTTTTTCTGGGTCGGATGAATCCATATATTGCTTTGATGCAGCTCGCCAAAACGCCGCTATTTTCTCAGTATTTATTCCCTTCTGCATGCTCAAAACATGCCATCCATTAAATGCAGCCCAATGGCCATAAGGTTCGATGTTTTCATCACATCTACCTAAAGGGGGAGATTGAAAGTATGTGGCGATTTTCTTGAAGTGTGAGTTCTTGGCAAGCAATCCTAAGGTGGACGATACCTCTGCAATGTTGTTCTTTTCGCCGTTGTTATTGGAATTGACGTTACCGCATTGTATTGCGGCTGCAGACTTAAGCGCCTTTTGAAGGATGTCTTTAATAGAAGATATTTTCTTGTTTGTTGAGGGTTCAGAGCCTGTGCAGATTCTAATGGCAAGATCTGCAGCAAGAATGAGGCGGCATATTACTTCTTCGCAGTCTTGGCTTTCTGCAAGGGTTCTAACCCTACCTGCGTAATTGGCCAATTCAGATAAAGCCTCAGGCGTGACGGCGTTACCATTGATGTGCCAGACCTGTTTGATCTGGTCGTAACGTGCTGGGTATATCTCTAAAGACCCATGCTCATTGCCCATTTCTTCGGGGAATGTGATCCAAAAGAATTCATTGGATTGATTCCCCTGACACTCGGCCAGATGGGAAGGAATCCCGCTCCATTCTTTGTGGGATATGCCATTCAACATGAGTGGATACACCTTAATTCAGAGGGGTATTTATCCCCTCCCTCTCATATTGTTGGTTGCAGGAGAGGGAGGGGCGGTCGGGAAACAGGTGAAAGAGAAAAAATTTAGTGGGAGGCAGTTGGCTGGGCCTGCCCGCCGTTTGGTTGGCCAGCCTGCAAGGCACGGATCTGGCTAGCCAGTTTTGCGATTTCTGTACGAGTTTTGATGCCCTGATGGATTTGATCAGGCGTAAGGAGATTGTGGATTTTCGCTGTGGCGTCGACCTGAACGCTATCTATCTTATTATGGATTGCCTCTTCCTGATGGACGATATCCTGAAGATGGGCAATATCAATTTTGGCCGTGGACTCAAGATTTGAGTTGATCTCTTGTCTTAGTTTGGCCACTTGATCGCGAGTGCCTACAATTTTTGATCGGGCTTCCCGCAAAATCTTTACTACTTCGTCCTTTTGATTTTGTGTCAGGGAAATCCCTTCAAGCATTGGCACTCTGAAAACTTCTCGTTGTAGAGAAGATGGGTCGGCACCTGCGTTGTTGGATGCTTTTGTCTGGATCGGCGCAGTTGTTGGTTTGCTGCCCTGAGAATTGGCCGCGGGTGTGGAGGGAATTTTTGCTGAAAGGGCTGGGATCTCACTTGCAATCGCCTGTGGTGCAGATAGCCGAAAGCCTGGAATGGCCAAGGAGATCGTCAATAGACCGACTAAGGCTGCCCCAGTGGTGAACGCTATTTTTTGGGTTTTCAGAGACATGAGGTGCTAATCCAATTACCTTGTTTCAGGATGAGACAAATCAAGCGCAATCTGTGCTTCAGAAGGAGCTTCTTCCTCGACAAGTTGCTCTTTGCAGGGCTCTGGAATGGGTCGCGAGATTGGTAGCCAACCTCCAGTCCAGGTTTCTTGATCATGCTTCCTTTCGAATACATACCAAGAATATGGTATTTTGCCGCCGGTCGGTTTCATGTCACTTTTACCTGGCGGCAAAGAAACTCTTTTGGAGAATTGCCAGAACCGCGCAAGTTTCTTTGTGGAGAGATACCAGGAAAGACGGTTTTGGCCTTCCAAAAATCGAGAGGGCAAGAGTAGGTAGACGATTTCTGTGTCCACTTCCCAGGCCGCATCAACAATTTCCTCCCATTGTGAAAATGGCGGATTGCTGACGATTATTTCAGGTTTCCAGTGTTTAATCGTATCTCGGAAATCTTTAACGCACAGTGCTCCATCCCATCTTGGATGAAGATCGCCGCCGTGAGCATTGACGCCGTATTTGCGGAGGGTAATAGGGATATTCCCCCCACCACAGCACGGATCTATAACATATTTCCCAAGAAGATTATGACCTTCCTTCGCCATGAGGCAGTGAACTTCAAATGGGGTTTCTGTGTAATAGTCGTCAGGATCTCTTTTGTGTCTGGAGACTTTTTTAGTACGTTGAGTCGCCTTGGGTTTGCGTGACTTTTTTTGGGATGCCTCCCTTTTTCTCTTCACCTTTACAGCTTTATGAGGAGAAGCGGGATACTGAGTGTGCGGGAGATTGCTGTCACCGAGTACTTTCGACTGATCCGGTTGTAAAGTCAAAACCCGGCGCTCCAATCAGATGGAATGCAAAGAAAAGCGCGCCATAACAAAGCGCGCTGTGTGAAGTAGATAAAAGGTTCGGCTAAAATGGGATCTCATCATCAAGATCACCAGAACCGCCAGAGCCAGAGGCATCCCACCCGCCGCCGGCTGAGCCAGAATTGGCGGACTGACCTCCGTAAGTTGAACTTCGTGAGTTTTCGCCATTATTGGGAGGAGGGTAATTCCCACCGCCCTCCGAATTGCCTTTGTTATCCAGCAGCACCAGTTCACCCCGGAAGCGGTCAACGATAACTTCCGTTGTAAAGCGTTCCTGCCCACCCTGATCAGTCCATTTTCTGGTCTGCAGAGAGCCTTCTAGATAAACTTTACGGCCTTTGCGCAGGAAGCGTTCGGCCACATCTGCCAGACGTTCGTTGAAAATAACTACGCGATGCCATTCTGTGCGCTCACGCCGTTCACCAGATGCTCGGTCATTCCACGTGTCGCTGGTGGCCAGAGAGAAGGAGACAATCTTTGAACCGCTCTGGCTGGAGCGCACGTCCGGGTCCTTGCCCAGATTGCCGACCAGAATGACCTTGTTAACGCTGCCGGCCATCACTATTCCTTGCTAAAAGATTAGAAAAAGTTTGTCTGAGAATATTTTAACAAGGCTATTTTGATATGATCAAAAAAAAATGTCAAATCCATCTTTCATTAGATGACGAATATATTAGGAAGAAATTGATTCAGTTTTCTTTGAGTAATCAGTGTGTCTTTTTTGGCACGCTTCTCCTATAGTCAGCCACTTCATAAGTTGTTAAATGCTTCCTCCTTTGCTGTTTGTGGCAACAGCAAGGCAAGGCTAATTACGTCCTAAATAGATCAATTTATCCTTGCCATTGGGACCACTTCTCTCGATCTGACCTTCGGGGAGTCTTTATATGACGGGCTTTTCATCGTCATCATCTTTCGATGCCGGCCATATTTCCAAAGATAGCGATCGTGCCAGAGGGGAGCCAGACGCTTCTTCCTCACAAGTCCAAGATTCACTTGAGACGTATTTCTCTGATGTACGAAGGAATAAGCGTCTTAGTAGGGAAGAAGAGGCTGAGGCCTCAAAAAGGATGTCTGAATATCGTGGGGATGTTATCGCGATTATCTGCAAGCTGACATCTTTCCCCTCCGCCATTGAAGGTTTCATACAAGAGTTAGGATTAGGTGAGTCCCACATAAGATCTCTCGTTGATGTTAATGCGCCAAATTTTGAGCCCAATAAAATTTTAAACCTTGCCGCTAAAGAACTCCCATCCATGCCCGAACGTAACGCGGGTGATTCTTTACAATGCTATGCAGGTATCTGTTCTCTTAAGCTTTTCTTGGACTGGTTATCGAATAACAAGAAACAGCGTGCCAAGTTTACACGTGATGACGTGGACGAGGTCGTTACTGATCTCCAGATTTCTTGGTCTTTATTTGAGCGATTTGCTGGCACCATAGCTCAGGCGGAACAGCAATTTAGAGAAGAAGAGCGAAAATTCCTCTCATTAATGCGCAAACATGGCATTACGGGTGAGATTTTACGTCCACATTGGCGAGGACGGGAATGTCGAGATGATTGGTCAAATTCAGAACTTCTTCAAACTATTGGCGTAAAAGATAAAAAATTCAGCATTTCTGATATAAAAACGATTAAAGCCTGCCAGGCTAGTATGAAGCGGGCAGCAGTTTCAGTTTCAATGACACCGCGGATTTTGTTAAAAGCGCACAGGGAGATTTCACTTGCGATGTCAAAATATGCGCAAATGCGGCGTCTTATGATCAATAGCAATCTTAGGCTGGTTATAAAGGTCGCAAGAGGTAAGTCTTCCCCTGAAATGAGCCTGAAAGATCTTATTCAGGAAGGGAATATAGGCCTGATGAGGGCTGTCGAGAAATTCGACTATAAATTGGGATTTGCCTTCTCAACCTATGCAATCTGGTGGATCAGGCAAGCAATTTCGCGAGCTACTGCCGAGCAGAGCAAAACTATCCGTATCCCTGCCCATGTGCAGGAAATGAAGCGGGTAATCATGAAAACAGCAAATGAATTTAAGGAGCGCTTTGACCGAGATCCGACTGAAGAAGAACTTGCAGAATTGTCTGGTTATTCAGAGCATAGAGTTCGTGATGCTCTTTCAGCGGCAGATCGCACAGAAAGTATTGATGAGGTCCTCCCGGACAAGCCAACTTCTGAACGATATTTGGTCGATGATAAAGCCGAGTGTGCTCTTGATAACATAATGACGAAGGAGGGGGTTTCTGCAGTTACGGAAGCCGTGGATTCATTGAGCGAAAGAGAGCGGCTGGTAATACGCATGCGCTACGGTCTGGAGGGGGAAGCAGAGGCAACCCTTGAGGAAATTGGTGACAAGCTAGGGGTTACACGGGAGCGTATTCGTCAAATTGAGGTTGCTGCTCTGGATAAACTTCGCCACCCAAGACGCAGAAAGATCATGCAAAGAGCCATTCCGGGCATTGCCTGAAAGATGGTGCTCGCCTAGTGCTCAATGTTTATGGTGCAATCCATAGGTCTCTCTGGGGCAAGCTTTCTAAAAAATAGCCTTGTCTTTTTTATTGTTGCTATTGGGTGTGGATGCCTGTTTCTTTGTATGCACAAAGAAAATTAGCCTTGTGTATTCCTTTAAGGACGTGACGGGGGGAAAGTATGTCAGGAACAGCAGCGAATTCTGAATCGGGACAGAATTGTGCAACTACTGTTTTCGCGGCGGGTTCGCAGATAACCAAAATGCGCTGCATCAGCGAGGGTATTGTAGATATCCTTGGCGAAATCCGTGACTCTGCGTTGACTGCGAAGAGAATTAACGTGAAGGGGTTTGCTTCGGGTCAGTTCCAGGCTGAAACCATCGTTATCAATGGCCGGTTGGAAAATGCTACGATCCAGGCCGCGAGAGTATTTATCGTTGATGGTGCGCATGTCGAAAACTGCGAATTTAATCTTTCCTCATATCAGGTTGGCATAGGCCAGAACGCACATCTGACCGGGCGTATTGTTTTTAACATGCCTACAGCCGCAGATCTGGCGGCTAGACAGCCGCAACAGGTCTCAGCAGTGGCGCAAGGATCAGCTTCACCTCAACGGGGCGCTCCTCCGCAAAAAGAGGATGATGATGAGCTTGTGCTTACGCCTGAAATGAGATCTGGTGAATAATCATCTTCTGACTATTTTGAAGGTTAATTTCGTCGGTTTCCTATCCGAAGGGTGGGGCATTACTCATCCAGCGGATGAATAGTGGCCTGATCGTGATGAAAGACAAACTCCCTTGCTCCTTAGCGGCCTGTCTCTGAGTAAAATTGTGAATATCTCATCAGCACTAATGACGGTTTTGCTCGCTCTTAACCTTCATTCTCTTGCCTCTAAATTTGGTGATGCTGGAGAAGATCAGGCCACAATTTCTCCGGCATCTGCCCCAGAAAAAAAAGAGAGCGGGGAGGTGAAGTCTTCCAACCAAGCAGAAGATGTGAAGTCAAACGCTACTACTGCGCCCCAAACAACAGAGGCTTCGGCCAATCTTACACAACGGCAGAAGCTGAATATGCTTGAGGGGTGGCAGGCATATGATGCCGCATCAAAACCTTCAGATCATGCTGATGGCGGGCCGGGCTCTTCACCGGCTGACGCTGAGGATATAATGGAAACGGATCCTCGCGTGAAAACTGCAGCACAGGATATTATGGGGGACATTAAAAGCCATCAGCCTCAAATTGAGAGCCAAAACAAGGTTTATGAGGCACAACAGAAAAACCTTGAAACAGAGAGGCGGGCTCTGGATCAGCAAATTCAAAATCTGAAAAACTCAGAAGCTGACCTTGATGCCAAGCGGACAGAGCAGAAGAAGGCATTTGAAACAGAGGTTGATCGCCTTGCACGTGTATATGAGCAAATGCCTCCAAAAGATGCTGCCGTTGTGTTTAATATTCTTGATATGCACGTGATGGTGCCTGTCGCATTGCATATGAACCCTCGAAAGGCCTCCGCCATTATAGGCAATATGTCTCCTGATCGTGCAAACATTCTGTCGCAGTATATGGCAGGCATCAGGACAATCTCATCACCAGAGCCAGGCAAAGAATACCAGTCAGAAATGGCGACCATTGGTGGTTTAATTGCCTCGGAAGGTAAGGCTGGGAGAGAGGCGGGCAATGACATGCAGACGTTCAGCCAAAAGCCGGATTCCCCCCCTTGGCAGGCGGATGCATTCAAATCATCCCGACAATAGTTATGACATTCTCCCCGCTCTGAATGGACGGGGTTTTCCTCAGCATCTATGCATCAGGATGCACAGGCTGTGGTTGCAACGCCGAACACCTCACGACAGCAGGAAACAACCATTCCGCGATCACCTCTATCGGGGTGAGCATTGATATCTAATAGGGCATGTTTCCCCGGTCACCATTGGATGAGCACATTTGCTCCTGCATTCCTGAGAGTTGGCAGAGGTAAAGCAAAATCCAAAATGTGCAACGTGTAGATCATTAGTCCGCGACTAATGCACAAGACCTAATGCATTAACGAAATACCCTCCATCCCTCTCACAAGTGACAATGGAACTTCATCCCCTCACATAAGCAATGAGGGAATGGCGTTAGGGGCTTGGTGAGGCGTCATATCCATTTTCCAGTTCCTCAACTTCTTGAACGCTATCAACACCAAAATTGTTGTCAGTTTCATATGAGCATTTGGGCTCGATATGTGGCTTTATGGCGATAGGTTTCATCAAGGACGGAATGCCAGCAATAGCTGTATTCATGTCGATAGAGACAAGAAAGTGCTTGGGGTCATCCATTCTGGAGACAAAGAAGGCAAATCCATCTTTGTGAGGCCCTACATCCATTACGACTGGGCAGTTGCCCTTATTGGATAGGAGCCGGCCACCTTCAGGGCTTATTGTCCATTCGCCTTCATTGGGATGGGCATGCGCAAATTCTAGCAAAGCTAGTCTGTAGCGATTATGCTGATGATTCCCAGCGATCATTCCTGTCATAGACAGAAATTCATCAATGATCATATCCAAGGCATCTGCAGGAAGATCAGCCGCGACCTTTTCTACCTTGTGAGCCAGGCGGTCAGCACGAGGGAAAACTTTTGCAACGGCGGCCAGGTCCACCCCAGTCTTTTCATGGAATAGAGATCGGGTGGAAACGCGATTATCTGCGCTGACAGTCATTGTGATGGTCTCCTGGCGTAGGCGTATAATTCATGATTCTAATAACCTGAACCTATGCAAGAGACCGATCTAATATTCAAAAAAACACACACATTATGCAGGCAATAGCCAAACCATTTTATTACTTATGGCCGATACCCCAGTGACATGTAATGACTTATTCAATGTCAGTCTCTTTTTATCATCGACCGATATAGATTGATAAATATCCACCTCACAGATGAGGATGTCGCCACTCTCTATGGTTGGAATACCATTTTTATTGTGATTCTGACGAAAGAAATCAAAAAAATCCGCGCATTTATCGAAATTGACTGACACAAGGCCATTACCGTCAGACATTTTCCATATATAGCCATGTTCAGGTAGAGGCGAACGCACCTCCAATGCCATTGCTATTTTTTGCGATGTATAATTTTTCAAGGCAGAATTCCTTATCTTTGCGGTCGAATGTGCCGGAGGTCCCAGATTTCAAGCGCGAGGCGTTGTCACGAAATTGATGTTGTTATTCATGAGCCTGCGGATCAATTCTGGGTTTGCTTCGCACCATTTGCGTTCACTCTCTGTGAGAGATTTTTGGGGCTTAAGGAGTGATGTTCTTGGCCAGTAAAGGGTCTTTCTCCGATTTTTGGCCCCTCCGCTGACAATATAACTGGTGTGATCGCGAGGAATGGCGTTGCCCAAGCGGCGATATTCAGGAGAAATTTCGGATGGTGTCTTTCCTGCCGGCACGATCGCGATGATAACGCCACTCTTTTGTGTGCAACTGCTTTTCCAGGAGACTGGTGTTCCGATTTTAAAGTCAGTCATATCTTGCGATCTCCGCTAAGCTGTCAACCTTCTGGGTCTAGGTTCGAGAGTGAAGGTTTGAAGGTTAAATTAAGCCTAGAATAGTAAGACCTTTCTTCGGAGGTCTTAGACAAAAAAGAAGTATGCCATCTATGACTGATCGGGCCAAGATCAGGGTTAAGGTTAGTTTCGCATTTAAGGCCTTTTTCATCATGTTTTATGAATTTTGTGAGCAGGCTATTTGAATAGAAATATCATCGGTTGAGTATTTGTCCTTAATCGCGATTTTTTTTTCATTACCCTTTGTTTGAATAGATGCCTTCAGCGCGCCGGTCATGTGCCTGTGCGAGAGGTTTTCTGGCAAACAAAGTACGCCATGGAATATTGAAGAGGATCGCCCTTCGTCATGCTGAACTGGCTTTATACAAAGGCGCCTGCCCGCGCGAAAATAAAGGTCGTCATGCTAATCATGGAGGCAGTCCTACTCTTGCAGATGATTGTGGGGGTATCGGAGTTCTTCCTGCATAAGTCCGCTCCTCAGATATTTGTGGGTGAAATGGCCACGCTGGCTGTAGAGCAGATTGTATTTCTGGCCATTTGGGCAGTAATGACGAAGATCATCATTATCCCGCTGGAGACACTGGCCAGTCTTGGCGAATCCCTAGGTCGTGGTGATATCCCAAAAGAAATCCCTTATGTGGATAATGCCGACTGCGCTGGTCGGCTGGCACGGATACTCTCTTCATTTTCTGAGCGGGTACGCCAAGGCAAGATCAATGAAGACAAGACGCGCGTAGTGGCACAGAAGGCTGAAGCTGACGCCGAAAGGATCCGCATACGTGATGAAACCACGCGCAAGGTTGTTAAGGCAGTGGGGGAGGCACAGGAGAAGCTGTCCAACGGGGACCTTACTGTAAGACTGAATGATCCCATTTTTGATGGTGAATTTTCTGGTCTAAGAGATTCATTTAACAGTACAGCTAAATATTTGGCAGATGCTTTGGCCCAGATATCGGCAAGTTCTGAATCTATCGCTGATGGGGCATCAGAAATATCAACTGCTTCTGATGACTTGGCACAGCGCACCGAGAGGCAGGCATCAAGTCTGGGGCAGGTGTCCGCTTCGGTTAATGAAGTCAGTGCCGGCGTTAATGAGACTGCCGAGGCGTGCTCTGGGGCTCTGGAAGAGACGATCAAGGCGTCACAAAAAGTTCGTGAAGCATCGGATGGGATGCGCAGGACTACTCAGGCTATGAACGATATTAAGGCCTCTTCCGATGATATCGGTCAGATCACTTCTACAGTCAGTGATATTGCTTACAAAACCAATATTCTGGCGCTCAATGCGAGTGTAGAGGCTGCGAGAGCAGGTGAAGCAGGCAGAGGCTTCTCTGTCGTTGCCCGCGAAGTGCAGAACCTGGCCGAGCAGTCATCCAAAGCATCTGAAGCGATCAAGAAGAAGCTTGAGGCATCTTCTGGTCAGGTTAAGACCGGTGTGGCCCTTGTGGAGCAAACCAGTTCTCTGCTTGCCGATGTCGCTGTTGGCACTGATGCGCTGACCAAGAGGATTGAGAAAGTCGCGAAGTCAGCAGTGGATCAGTCCAATAATCTGGGCGAAGTTGCCAAAGCAGTCGGCGAAATGGATCGCATGACCCAGCAGAACGCGGCAATGGTAGAGCAGTCAACTGCCGCCAGTGTCACTCTGACTGAACAGGCCGGCAGATTGCGTGAGGTTACGTCTTCATTTCAAACGGGTTCACGTAACGCCCAGCGCAAAGAGAAAAAAGCCGGTCAGACATTCTCAGAACGGAAAGAGAAAGATCGTTCAAAGTCAATTAATTCTAGTGAGCTCGTTGTACAAGACGGGAAAACGGTCGAAACAACAGCGCCTGACGATGAAACGTGGAAGCATTTCTGATGTCTGAAGCTTCAATGGTTACCAATATTAAATTACCGCGGCGTCTTGATACGTCTGCGACTGACAACCTGAAGGCTGACATTGATGAGGCCTTCAAGTCTGGTCAGAAAATTTCTCTTGATGCTTCAGATGTTGATTACGTTGGCGGCCTTTGCCTTCAGGTTCTGATGGCAAGTCGTCTTCCAGTGATCAATTCATCTGACAAAGCTGTCCAGGCTTTTGCCCTGTTTGGCGTAGAGGTCGGATCTGATGGTATGCTGAAGACAGCCGTTGAGGAGGTTTAACCTGTGGTCAATGGGAAACCAAGTGTTGAGGCGCAAGCCTCTCACAACACGATCCGCGTTCTGACTGTAGATGATTCCAAAACGATACAGGTCATGCTGCGTAAGGCGTTGGAATCTGCAGGATATGAAGTTATTCAGGGAGGCGATGGTGTTGAGGGATTAGAGACCCTACGTGCATCATCACCACCTCCGAACGCTATCATCACAGATATCAATATGCCTAGAATGGATGGGTTTGAGTTTATTGAAGCTGTACGGAAAATCCCAGAATATCGGCACATTCCAATGCTCTGCCTCACCACGGAAAGTGACCCGGAAAAGAAGTTGAGGGCAAAAAAAGCCGGCGCGACAGGGTGGATAGTTAAGCCATTCAACGCGGAAAGCCTTATCGCGGCGATCCGGCGCGTCACCGACTGAAATTCTAAAAGGGCGATCTAGGCATGAGCGACGATACGGGCGATATGGAAGAAATTCTTCAGATCTTTTTTCAGGAATGTGATGAACAGTTGCCGGTTCTTGAATCTGGTCTGAGCGAACTTTCCTCCGGTGCCTCTAGCAAGGAAACAGTCAACGCTATTTTTCGGGCTGTCCATTCCATAAAAGGTGGCGCTGGATCTTTCGGGTTGGAGCGTGTGGTTAGATTTGCCCACGTGTTTGAGAGCGCTCTGGACTGCTTGAGGTCAGATAAGGTTGAACCAACTCCTGAGATCATCAAAACCTTTCTTGGTGCGATGGATATCCTGAGTGATCTGGTTGCCGAGGCCCGCGGATCCGGTCATGAAGTTGAGGACCAAAGGATTGCTACAAGCCAATCAAAGCTAGAGGGGATTATAGAGCAGGGTGGTGGCACCAAGCCATCCACACCCGGTGAATCAGTTGTGCCGGAAGATTTTACCCCTGTAGCTTTTGACTTCTCCGATTTCGATGAGCCGGCCGGAGCTCCGCCTCAACCTATTTTCAAGGTTGTCCGCTTCTATCCTCACGACGCTCTGTATGACCGCGGAGACGATGCCAGGGGCTTGCTGTTGTCGCTCCGCGGACTTGTTGAAGATGAAGATAGTGTGCGCATTAGCTGCAAGGTTAACCCGGAAATTTCAGAAGATTTTCCGGCGCTGCCTAACCTTGATGCCCATAAGTCATATCTTGAATGGCGTGTACGTCTTCCTGGTCATATTAAAGAAGAGGCCATTCGAAGCGTTTTCGACTGGGTTGGAGACGCCTGTGACTTCTCAATCTCGTCAACGGATGGTGAAGGCCCAGATGGGGGAGGGACTGATTCATCGACCCCATTCTCAACCCAAGAGGGACAGAATGATACTCCAGAAGCCTTTCCGGTTGAAAAGGATGCGTCTGGAAATGTCGATGCCACTTCCCCTTCTTCAAAAGAATTACCTCAGAAGGGGTCAACCAAGCCTTCACCTGCTCAGCCCAAAAAGCAGGAAAAACAGGTATCAATTCGAGTGGATCTCCATCGTATCGATACACTGATGGATCTGATAGGCGAGATGGTTATTGCCCAAGCTGCCTTGGAAGCCGTTTTGGAAAAGGGTGGTAACATTCAAGATCAAGAGACGTTGAAAAGTCTCGCGAGTATGAAGACACTTACAAGAGACGTGCAGGATGCTGTTATGGCAGTCCGCGCTCAGCCGGTGAGAGGTGTCTTTCAGAGGATGAACCGGGTTGTGAGAGAGGCGAGCTCTCTCGCTAATAAAGAAATCATTCTGACGCTTGAGGGTGAAGATACGGAGGTAGATCGTACATTAGTAGAAAACCTTACTGAGCCCCTAACTCATATGCTGCGAAATGCTGTTGATCATGGCATAGAGAAACCTGAGGATCGGATAGCGGCCGGCAAAACACCTCAGGGAAACATTCTTTTGTCCGCAGGTCACAGATCTGGCCGAATTGTTATTACGATCCAAGATGACGGTGGGGGTATCAATCGTGAAAGGGTGCTTGCCATCGCCATTAAAAAGGGGATCGTATCACCAGACGCCAATCTGTCAGATGACGAAATAAATGACCTGATTTTTGCCCCCGGCTTTTCAACTGCATCTACCGTTTCTGATCTATCTGGCCGCGGCGTGGGTATGGATGTTGTTAAGCATGCAATTCAAAGCCTAGGTGGACGTATTACGATTAAGAGCATTCAGGGCAAGGGCACAACATTCAGTCTTAGTTTGCCTCTAACCCTCGCAGTGCTTGATGGTATGGTCATTGAATGCCGTGGCTCCACAATGATTGTGCCGGTCTCTTCTGTTGTAGAGGCCATGGAAATAAAGAAGAAAGAAGACGTTTATATTTTGCCGGATGGCGGAAGTGTCGCCTCAATTCGCGATACTTTTATGCCCCTCATTTTTCTCGGAGCTGAATTATCCCTTCCTTTGCCATTGGATAGGCAGGAAGAGACTATCGGAAACTCAGTCATTCTCGTTGTCGAGAATGAGTCGGGGGCTCGTGCCGCGCTTGTGGTCGATGAGATCCGAGACCAGACACAGGTCGTTATCAAAAGTATCGAAAATAATTACCGGCATATCCCAGGCGTGTCAGCGGCAACGATACTGGGAGATGGCAGTGTTTCACTCATTCTGGACGTATCCGCTCTGATGGCTCCTGCGACAAGACGGATTGATACCAGAGCTGCTTCAGACCGCCAAAATATTGCTGCTTAAGCAGTCTTCTGCACAAAACAAGAGTAGAAAGGATTGGAAGTCTATGCGTTATGCATCCAACAATGGTGATCTGGCAGATAAGGCTGTGAGCACAAAAGAGCAGATGATCCTTTTCTCGATAGGGCAACCCGATGAGAACCAACAGGAATATTGCATCCCGATTTTGATGATCAAAGAAATCAGGGAGTTTGAGAGGCCGACAAAGCTTCCTCACAGTCCACACTATGTGGAAGGTGCAATAAATCTGCGCGGAAATATTCTACCAGTCATCAATCTGGCAACCAACCTCGGTGTGCAGCCAGAATTGAATAATCCACGCCGTATTGTTGTGATCGTTGAGTATGAAGGTAGAACCTTCGGATTGCTTGTGGATCGGGTTGTCGGGATTACAGATATTTCTAGCGGCGAAATTCAGCCAGTATCTGTTGATGCCAGCACATCCGAACTGAGCGGTCTGGTTATGGTGGAGGATAAAATGATCGGCATCCTCCGACTTGATAATATCGTAAGTCAATTGGTTGGCGGATCCGGTGGCGCGGCCGCCATGGAATTCTAAGGATAGATTAACATCTTCCTCGCCCTAAAGGACGAGGATTTCTCCGGTTAGACCGGGTGTAGTTTTCGCTTCAACAC
>NZ_PEBQ01000075.1 GCF_002738225.1 Acetobacter pomorum
GGTGTCCGTTCCGGGACAGGATGTGCATTTGTAATACCGCGCACGCGCCGGCATCACAAATACCCTGGTCAGGGCTGCGCCCCGACACCCCGCCATCGCCTCACGGCCGCGCACTGAATTGCGCACCCGTTCACCGATTTTCACGCATTTTCCTCGCCTATCTGTGCGTTCAGCATGGCGTAAAGCGCTTCGGCCTGATCGTGCAGGTGCTCACAGCAGCCGGCAGCCTCATCCAGATCC
>NZ_PEBQ01000076.1 GCF_002738225.1 Acetobacter pomorum
GTTCAGTAAAGAGCGGAACCGCTTTCCTCCCCGGCCTGAACGCCGGGGTTTCCAGCGGAGTTTAGGATGAAAAGGCGTTCGGCTTTAGGTTTTTTAAGTGCTCTTTGTTGTAGTCTAACTTTACCTCACTCTAGAGCTTTGGCTCAATCTGATCCATCCACATCAATCCCATCTAATTTATCCGATGATGATCGTTTTGTTTTGCGGCACGTGAACAACGGAGAAGGTAATACACCTTACTCAAAGCTAAGCTCTGAAGGTGATTTTGGTGCTCCAGAGAAGAGCATAATTTTCTCCCCTCAGAGCGATTTGCATATGAATGTTTGGCATCCGGTAAAAAAGGGGTCTGCAAGATTAATAGTGTTTAGTCATGCTGAATTTCTATCGCCTTCCTCTTACACAGATTTATTTAAGCATTGGGCTAGTCATGGTTTTGTCGTTGTGGCGCCTCTCCATAATGATGAAGAAATCTTGTCCGTGATTTCATCTAATTCTCGGAGACCTCAATTCCACTGGCCTGATTATCTTACTGGGGAGTTGGTGAAAGGGGATGATGGCGTTGATATACCATTAAAGTATTGGCTCGAACGGCCTAGTGCTTTGAAGCGTGTGATCGATGTCATACCACTACTCCAGCAAGTTACTGGTTTAGATATTATTGTAGATAGGCCTCTTATAGCCGGTCACTCTCTGGGTGCATTTGCCGCTCAGATAATTTTGGGGGCGACAGCTCAATCAGGGCCAGCCAGCAGTGACCATTTAAGTCTTGCGGATCCTAGATATTATGGTGGACTTATTCTAACGCCACAAGGGCACGGTGTAATGGGACTGACCATCTCATCGTGGGATAAATTAGAATCCCCCCTTATGGTTGTTACCGGTCCTGGCGATGATTCCTTGTTTAATATGGGTAACACGCCTGACGATAGAACAGATGCTTTCGCCTTATCACCCAAGAACTTCAAGCATCTTGCATGGATGCGAAAAACAACGATGTCATCTTGTACCGGAGAGCATTCTGCGAGCACAGTCGGCTTTGAGCATCAGTTTCAGGAAATATGCGCTGCTACTACTGGATTCATGCTGGCTTATGGAGGTTATGACGAAGATATCCTGAATGTCATCGCAGGAACCGATTTCGAGAAGGAGACAGATGGTCGTCTACAGATGATGTACCGCTAAAAGCACTCTCCTGTTCGTCTCAGGAGAGTGCCTGGGTAATCATGTGTGGGAAATATCATAATGATATTGCGGCCCAGTCACTTCCATCGCGATGGGTTGCGGGGCGTGTTGTCCACTTATGCTGTTAAACATGTCTCTCACTCCCGCAGCGACGCCTTCTGCGTAGCTTACAGGCTGATCAATTAGGGTGCTTTTTGCTGCATTCCCGATTTGATTGGTGAGAGGAACATGGAGTTTGGCGTCTGGGCCAGCTTTAAGGTGCTGATATACCTCTTTTGCAAGAGGGTTAGAAGGAGATACCCCTGATTGGATATTGGCGGGGGATTGTGGCGCAAGTGTCTGAAGATGTTCATGGATGGCAGGTCTAGGATCATGAAGTGCATTAAGGGCATGAGCATTATGATTGAGCGCCTGCAATTCCCTAGCGTTTAAATCATCCGCAGATACCGCGGAAATGGCATGCTGAGCTGCTGTCTGATGCAATTGAGCAGCTTTATGCACGACATGTGATGCAGTGTGGAGGTGCTGGTGACCGCTGGTCATCAATCCGCCCATACCTGATGTTGCGAGTGAATGGCTCGACTTGGCTATTGCTTTGGAAGCCATCGCCGCATGTTGCTGCATTGCATCATGCGAAGCTATGGCGGCAGCATGAGCGTGTTGACCAGTGGCCAGCACATTGGGATCATTTGCGAGGGAGCCAGCTACATGCGCCGCATGCGGGAGGGCATCAACCATGTGTGGGGCAATTGAAATAATTGCAGCACCAGCAGCGACCAAACTACCAACTTTTAATGCCCGGCTTACTGACAGTGATTTTGCGGCCTTGGTTGCCCCAGTAGCAATTCCTTTTGATGCTTTTGAAAAGAATTTTCCGATTGAAGCTATCTTCTGCGTAGCAGCCTGAGCCATTAACTGAGAATTCATGACGGCAGCCATAGATGCATTGCGCGCCCATCTTCTCATTTTTGCTGCTTCTGTTTTAAAATTGGTTCGCACCGGCTTCTGGGAGGAATAGGGTTTGAAATACTTTTGGCGTTCAGCCGCTTTGGCAAATGCCTTGTCTAGCCTGGCAGAGAATGTTCCACGTTTGGCTTTGTTTTCTTCCCTCTCTAGGCGCGCTGCATTATTTCGCTCTTCATTCTGTTTTCTCAGGTATTCCTGAACCTCGCGAGATTCAGGAGTGTTAAGAGCTCTTGCGAAGTTTGCTGCGAAAGATTGTGCGGAAATAGCTGCTAGATCAGCAGCGAGTTTTTTATCTGGGATATCTATTGATGAATGCACATTAACAGATGCATTCGAGAAGGCATTGTACACTCCTTCCCTTAGTCCAGTGGATATTGCGCTTTTAATTTCGAACATTCCCGTCTGGAATGACTTGAATCTCTCATTGCCCTGTTTTCCAACGGGCTCTGATTTCGCTTCATTTGCAAATGGTTCGAGAGTGCCAACAGAAGAGATGGCCCCTTGGAGACGTTCGGTTACGGCTTCAGTCCGAGAAAAGATTTGTTCATCAAGGGTCTCAGAAAAAGATTTTTCACGGACTTTGCTCATAAGAGCCTCCCACCCACTGTGAAATTGTGTTCATTAAGGTGTTAAAGTAACGCAAGTTCATGCAAGGAAGATGGTTCGGGTTTTCGCAATACTAAAATAACTGTGGTCTAACCCACTTTGATATTGAGGAAATGTTTGATTTATTGATTTAATTGGGGATTTGAGGGGCCATTGACACGTCGATAAATTCATCAAGATCACCGTTCTCGCTGACCTCAACCACTCTGACCGATTTTGATTTTGCAAAAATCGACTCTGCTTCTTCTTTGTCTTCCATATCGATAAGTGTTTTGGCAAAGCATCTCCCATCTTGAAAAAGATAGAGATTTTGATCTTTAGCTTTGTAATGCCAGGTAATAGGCTTGTTTTTTGGTAGATTTGTCGGAGGTAGTAAGAACAATAGATCGCTTCCAGCCATTCTTACGCAGATATCATCAATGATAGAAGTGGACATTCTTACCCCGCAATACTTTAACGCTCTGTTTTAAATAACTTAGTAAAGGCTAAATGAGTTTGGAAGGATAAATCTACCTTTCATTCCTTGATATAATTCCCGTGACAGGGATATGCCTTCACATCCTGAAAGCAAAATTATCCCTCCTACTGTAATGCTGTCAGGTAGATATTTGATTGATATGCAATCTGTGAGGTCAAGGTCACCGTTTACACAAAGGTGTTCAGGTATTTCCTCCAGTTTCTCGCAGCCGCGTAAAATCAGATTATTGCCTAGGTAGATGTCCTTAGGGAGGTGTTTTATAGACTTGCAATCTGAAAGATTTATTGAGCAACCAACACGCAGGCATCGCCCAATAAAGGCTAGTTTTACGCACCCCGTCATTTCGAGATTGCCCTCAATAACCATATTATTTGGAGTTTTGGTTAGATTCTCACAACCAGTTAAATCCAAACTTCCACCTACTTTAAAATCGGTGGGCAGACTTATTAGTCGATCACATCCTCGACAAATTATATCTGAGCGAATTTTAGCATCATCTGGAATGCTTGTTATGCCTGTCCAGGAGGCATCAAGCCATGATCCAATATTTAGACCAGAGGGGAGTTCTTTCAGATTTGAGCAGCCGCATAAGTCTAGTGCGCCTCTAGTCATGAATTTATCTGGAAGACTATCTATTTGTGCTCCACTATAGTCTGTAAGACCGTCATAATGATTGGGTTCTTCATAGATATTGGGCTTAATGTCCTTCCCGATCTGCGCCACTTTTGGGGATTTAGATTTGGAGAACACTTTTTAAGCCTTTCAGGTGGAATGTGCCTTTAATATCTGCTTTAGGCATATATCAGTAGATTAAAATTACAGTTTAGATGATTGAAAACTAAGCATTTTTTTTGAAATATTCATGTAGTGTTTCGTTAATATATATGAAATGTTCGCATATTATATTGCCTTCAATTTGCAGAAATTGATGCTATCTTTTTGTAGTAGAGATAAACTTACACGCTTTCACCATCGGCAAATTTGGCTTGAGCACTAATCATTAAGGATTCTGGTTTTGTTCCGTGTTTCCCCAATCCTCAGAACTAAAGCTAAATTCGGAATGATGCTTCGTGCGTTTTTTCTAGAAAAAAGGGAAACCGTACGCAGAGATGAACGAGGGTATACACCGCTTCAGGTGAGTGGTGCGATCCTCGTGATGGCTCTGATGACGCCTGT
>NZ_PEBQ01000077.1 GCF_002738225.1 Acetobacter pomorum
GTTCAGTAAAGAGCGGAACCGCTTTCCTCCCCGGCCTGAACGCCGGGGTTTCCAGCGGAGTTTAGGATGAATCTGGACTTATGAAGATATCTTAGGTTTCGTTTTAAGCCCTCATTTTGGCTGTGCCTTGCAAACAAGAAGCCTATCATCACCAGAAATGGATGAGATTTAGCTGGCATCTCATCCTTGGTGTGAATTTGTGCAGTCATGATATTTTCATGGTTCGCCTAAAAGAGGGCAAGTTGTAGTATGAGCACTTCAGTTAAAGCGACAGCAACAGCCAAAAGAAAGCCACGTCATATTGTACCGCAAGCCTGTCTAGCTTCCCTGAATGAGCCCCCACGTTCTGCATTGCGCTGGGAAGAAGGCTCAACAAACGAGGCTACAGGTGTTCGTGAGTTTCAGGCTTTTGCCTCTATTAACGGAGGGAAAGAGAGGCAGGTGGCTATAGTTTCTGCGGAGCCCCGCGGGAAGGATAGGTTCTTTTATCGCTGCGAGAAGATATTGTGTTTCGAAGAATTTGACTCTGATAAAATGAGAGTGAGATCATCTTTTGGCGTATATGGTTTCAATTTTGCTGATCTTGATACCCAAATCGGGAGATCAGTTAAAAATGTGGAAATCATGGCCGGCAATCCAATGTATGTTGGACGAAGCGTCTCACCGCAATCTCTCGAACATTTATCTCGTGGCCCGTGGGGTAAGATCCAGAACGCACGGGCCTTACGTTTTGATCAACATGGACGCCCAGATATAGTAACAGTATCCACTGCTGGCCATGGCGGCTATATTCTGTCAGAGGATGCAGTCAAGGAGATGCCTAGCCCCCTCCGTTCTGGCCGGTGTTATGAAGAAGATTGTGGCTGGTCACACGTTGCGCTCTCTTTTCCTGAATTATTTACACCCCTTGAATTACACACTGCACAGCGCACTCTCGCTAATTACGAACCAGATGTGTGGGAAAAATACTTTGGGCAAGAGTTGGCGCCAGGAATGTCCCAAGAGAAAGACAACAGGACTTTTCTCGCAAAACATGCTGATGACTATCTGGTTGTTTCTGCGATCACAAGTAAGGATCACCCTGGATTTGTGGAGGTTACCGCAGTGAGGGGCAAGATGACCGGTGAAATGAACAGGCACCATGAGGCGAAGCATTTTTATGTCCCGTCTGAGGAATATAGCGCAAAGTCGAGAAGAGAACCTTACTTTGTTATCGACCTCGATAGGCATTCAGAAGAACCTCCGTGCCTTGAGGTAAAAAATGAACTGACCGAAGATGAGGCTCCATCACCCTGATGGGTTCGTCTTTTAACAGGTGGCTTGTAGCGCCTATGCTTAGCCATTGGTCAACACTAGCCTGGGGTTGCTGCTTAGAATTTGGAGAGTTTCAGGGCAGTGAACTTGGGAGTTCAAACAGCAAGCGATCTGATTAAACACTCCAAACGCCCAAAGGGGCAGGCGACTACCTGTCCCTTTTATGATATTAGCAGTAAACTTCCGAGATAAAATGCCATGCGCATATGGCAATCGCGGTCCTTGCCATATTCTCTCAGAGTATATCCGAACAAATTCCTATTACACATAATGGTATCAGGTAAAGATAAGGGAAGATGATGTATTTTGATGATCCATTTTTTATTAAAACAATCGAGGATTTTCGACAGAGGTCATCCAACGTTACCTCCGAAATGAAGGCTATACAGTTTGAACAGGAAGTAGCTCCGCTTCTCGATCAACGTTTCAACCACATCACGCGCTTCGTTCCAGAGTTCGTCACTGGCCGTCACATTATTGACACTCCCATTGGTGCATCTGATCCTTTAAGACCCTTCAATGCCTTCTCGCTGGGCAACTGGCTTATCCTTGCAGATAAAGCAAGGGTTCAGACAATTCCATCCCGCATCATTTCGGTAGTCCCTACTAATTCGATCATCAGCCGCTATGGCAACTCCATATCGCCAGAACATAAGTCTGCACAGGACAAACTCGACAAGGCTCTTGAAACCTTGAATGACGATGAAATCCTGCGTTACGACAGCGCCAGTGCAGCATGCCTGAAATCCATGATGCAAGCCGGAGAAGACGATATCACTCTGAGACGCGGTATCTGCAAAAAGCCTGGTGGCGGAATGATGCCTCTCATTTATCATCCGCAAATGATCAAACACGATGAGCGTGTTGGCGAAGCGACCATGACCTATTGTCAGGAGGAAACGCCCGTCTGGGCGCGCACGTGGACCCCAGCCATGAGGATTGCGAAAAAAGATGGCAACACATCACCAGTAGAATGGCGCATTTACATCATGAACGGCCGTATTGAAGGTGCCTCGCTCTACTATCCTCATGCACCCATTACGATCGAACAAGCACGGACAACGTACAGCCTCAACGCTTGCATTGAAATGGCTCGCAAAATGCTCGCGACTATGCGTGGCCACAGATTATTCCCACACGTCCCGAAATACGTCTATCTTAACATCTTCCTGGCCCTAAAGGACGAGGATTTCTCCGGTTAGACCGGGTGTAGTTTTCGCTTCAACGCCTTCCCAATGGAAGGCTCCACGACAGGAGTGTTCCCCCTGTGAAGAATCCTGCTTGAGGTTGTAAACGAACAGACAAAGACGCTTGGTTATCACGACTAAATCTG
>NZ_PEBQ01000078.1 GCF_002738225.1 Acetobacter pomorum
GCTCCCATTAATTATGAGGAACTGGAGCGTGCGATAGATCACGCAGAACGTCTCATCAGCCGCCATCGGCCTGATTAGGTTCAGCAAGAACTAGCCAAACTGCGGGCCACGTGATTTTGGGCTATTTGGCTGAGGGGGTGTTTCTTCCGGCGCAGAAAGCTTCTGACTGGCACGATTGAACCACGATGCTGGGGATTGTGTCTGTTGGGAATTCATACCCTGCACTGCTCGTTGATCGTCCTGCAAGTCAAGACTACGCACGGCAGCCCGCCCGATCGCATAAATGGCGTCACGCGCAGAACCGTCGCGTCCTGGGAGCACGGTCAACTTTTCAATGCCCGCCTTTTGCGCTTGATCGATATGACGCAGAACGGCACCAACCTGCGTGTCGCTTTCCAAAGCTTTCAGTTCTCCCCGTAAGCCCCTGAGTTCTTTCAACGTGGCACTATCTGCCTGGCCTGCGTTC
>NZ_PEBQ01000079.1 GCF_002738225.1 Acetobacter pomorum
AGCGGACAGAGGGAATCGAACCCTCCTCAGTAGCTTGGAAGGCTACTGCATTACCACTATGCTATGCCCGCGCTATGACTAAATTTATCACTTTGATTTAAGAATCTGTCAACACGCTTTTAAGCGATTTGATCTTAACGTGCCAGAAATATCTTTTTAACTTGTTTTAAGGCCAAATTAGCCAATTCATTGAGCGTACCTTCATTAGGTTTGTCTTTCAATGCACACAGAATGAAAGTGACTTTCTCGTTCAAAGTGATCTTTTTTGCGATGTCGATTGCGGCCTGATCATTCTCTGCTCTGACAATGATCATTCTTCCTGGATTGAATTTTGCTTCTATTAAAATGTCACGATGCTCAGATATCGAGAAAGGATATGAACAAACGACAACAACAGGCCTAACACCTGTAACTGCGTGATGCGCAAAAGAGCGCAAGACACTCCTAATATAATTAGCTGATCCCTTACTTTCGTTCCGTGGAATAATTTCGTTTAAACCGCAGTGAAATGAAGGGAAATTGTCATCCGGTTTCAACAAATCCAACGGAAGTGCCAATGGATTTAGCTTCTTGCTAACAAGATCAATTTCATCCTCACATAATGTGATCGCGCTACAGGTTGTTAAAGTCATCATGAACACCGGACAAACAAAACAAGAACAATCTCGTTATAGTCGGCTTCTTTTGTCTTGTATATAGCCTGGTATGGCATTAGTGGAATGTGGCATCCATTTGTTTCGACTGAAGGTTCCACATGAGCCAGAATACTTCTTTCCCGGCCGATAAGCATTTTACTCCAGATTAGAGTGCTGTCCTTCAAAGCGAATTAAAGGAATTAGGTAGTTCCCTATCAACTTTATATGGGCTTTCCCGCCTAGATGGCTAAGGATTATAAGCCAATTTGTTATGGCATGTTCTATTATCTAAGGCTTATTCGTTCCAGTCTGGGCCTTATACAACCTGATAAGTCTTTATAGGTCTTGTTGAGCCATAAAGTATGTGAAATAAACAAGACCAATTGGAACTCAGGTTGATTGTATATGACTGCATCTGACAAAATTGAGGCCTTTAATGGCTTATTGAAAGATTTTGTGGCTTATAGGCTGAGGAAAAAGAAGGTTATTAATGAATCTGATTTGCCGTCACATGAGCAGATAGCAGAGTATATTTATGACCTTTCTTTTCGCGCCAGACACGTTTTCCCCGCCACACATATCTCTAAATGCATTCACCCATCGTCAAGGTCGCGGAATATTCGTCTAGATCGCAAAACTGCCATACATCATGGTTTTGTAGGGACATCTGAAATATTAAAATCAAAAGATGTCACGATTGATGTCGCTGCTGGGGCCGTTAATCAGGATGTTGCAGCGTTCTTAAGCCTGGAAATTGACGGGAAACTCCTTGCCGACCTTATTTCTGAAGGCGATGAGGATATTTACTATGTTCTGGGTCTGTATGTTCAAGATGTGGACCTTGTAATGGGCCGGTTATCATCCATTGATGATCGACCTCCGTCACCATTCGATAAGCAGATATTTTGGATGAACGGTAATGATGCCTGTTCAGATCAAGACTATGTTGTCCTCCAGCCTGTTTTCCCATCCACTTTGCTGCACTATCTCCATACCCAAATCAAAAATGCCAACTGCAAAGAGAACGGTCAGGCTCGGTCAGCGAGGCGGGACAAAGAGCCTTGCGACACATCATTTATCATGTTCCCTGGGCTGGCTCTCCGACAGATTGGAGGAACGAAGCCCCATAACATTTCGTATCTGAATGCCAAGCGCTTCGGAGAGAATTTTCTTCTACCTTCATTACCGCCAAAATGGTCTTCTACAAAAAAGATCTTCTCTCTGATGAAGAGCGAAAGCGGGGTGACCGCGTTTATTTCACGATATGACCGGAAACTCAGCAAATTGGCGGACTTGCTAAAAAAAGCACCTCCATTCACCATGTTTGATCGCCGCAGGAAAGAGCGTATCGAACACAGTTTGATAGCTGGTTTTATTCAATTCTCAGCCGAAATCCGTTCCACCCATCCCGAAGGATGGACCACGAGAAAAGATCACTCCATTCAAATGCATGAATGTGAGAAGTTATGGTTCGACCCTCCGAGAGATGCAAAAATATCCTCCACAAAAGAATGGCTTCAGGTTGTAGAATTTATAGCTAAGAGGCTGTCAGAGCACGTCGTTCAATACGTTGTTGGCCATGGAGCAAGCAACGTAGGCAAGTCTGATCAGGATCATTTTGAGAAGCTGGCCAGGCGCTGTCTCCTCCTCTCATCGACAGGGGTATCTGCGCTATGACATGCCCAGACAATGTTTCATTTTCACACTTTTTGGTTATCCCTCGTGTTACTGTCACTGGCGCAAATGCCATTTCCAGCCCCATTACCTATGGCTTCCCTTCAATAACCAATTTCCTTGGTATGATGTGGGCACTTCAGCGCAAGGTCTCTTCTGCAGGCCTGTCTGATGTCACGTTCCATGGTGTCGGTGTGGTATGCCATGCCTCCAGATTGCACGCGGCGAGGTTTTGGGGCGGAAGCGGTGTTGGTATGGTCAATACCTTTTCTCAGACCCGTAATCCCCTGAATTCTAGAGGACAAGTGGCACCCATCATTGAGGAAGGTCGCATTAACCTCAATGTCAGCTTTGTTTTTTCTGTTAATTGCCCCAGATGGTCACTTGCTCCAGCATCAACTGTGAAGAGTGACCTTTCTATAATCCTTCACACATTGATGACCCTCCGCGCGGCCAGCGGGACATTGGATCAGGATCCATCAATATCACCAGTTCAGAGAGAACCCTGGCTCCTAGGCAATACACCGAACATTGAATCCGAGTTTATGGAGACACGTTTCTCTCTTCTGCCCGGGTTTTCTCTGGTCGGCAGACATGACGCGCTGATTGAGCGTCTTAGGCATTTGCGTAGCACCTCAATGGTTGAAGCCAACCTGATGGACGCCCTTGTGTCGTTCTGCCGCCATGAGTGGTCATACAATCAACATGCAGGGGAATGGGAGCGTACAAGCCCAATTTCAGATGGATGGCTTGTTCCAATGCCCGTGGGATATGTCGGAATCAGTGATCTATCGGGGCCTGGCGATATTCCTGAAAGCCGGGATAATTCAGTCCCGCACCATTTTGTTGAGAGCATCTATTCCGTTGGAGAGTGGGTCTCACCCCATCGTATTTCTTCTCCAGTAGATCTCATTTGGCATGCCGATCGAGGACAAAGCGGGATTTACCGCTGTCTTAACAGTTACTCGGCAAATCGTATTCATGAAGACGACTGATAGGTTAGGGGGATAGGCTAATGGTAGCTAAAGCAGCAAATAAGGATAAGGCGGTGGCTCCATCGCTTCTTTCCTGCGAAAGAAAGATCAATGTCTCAGATGCTATTTTTCAGGCCGGCACATGGAATTTCAAATCTTCCATTTCGCAAGAAGGCCAGTCTGCGGACGGCTTCACTCCTATTCCCGTTGTGGAGAAATCGGTAAGAGGCACTGTATCCAACAGAGTAACTGCCCGGTCACGGTTAAATGTGGAAGCCGCCAATCTTCAGACGGTTGACTCAGCCAGTCTGCCACGTGGAAAGGACACGCTTCTCGTCTCATTTAGCGTCAGAATTCTTCCTGGCTTAGGTCAGACATCATCGTGCAATGACGGGATCTATAAAGCTGGGTTATCACGCATTGTGGAAGAGTATCAGGCCCAGCACACGCTTTCGGTTCTTGCCCTCAGATATGCTGAGAATATCGCCAACGGCCGTTTTCTTTGGCGAAATCGCATAGGAGCCTCTGATATCGAGGTGGTGGTTACGAGAAGGACAAATGCAGTCGGGAAGACCGATACGTGGCGATTTAACGCTTTGGATTACTCGTTGAAGTTCTTCAATCATGAGTGTCACAAAGTTAGATCCCTGGCGGAGGTATTTATTGAAGGGCTTACTTCGCCATTTGGCGTGGTGATCGATGTGAACGCATTCGTTCGGATCGGAGACGGGCAGGAGGTATTCCCTTCTCAGGAGCTCATTCTTCGGAAGCAGTCAGAGACGTTTCGGAAAGGGAAGGTGCTTTATAACATCGACCTTAAAGGTATAAATACGGTCGCTTTTCATTCCCAGAAGGTGGGAAATGCTCTTCGCACTGTGGATACGTGGTACCCCAGTTCAACTAAAGCCTATCCTATTCCTGCAGATCCATTCGGGGCAGTAACGTCAGAAGGCCTGGCTCACAGAGATCTCAGCAGTAAGGAGGATTTTTTCACTCTGCTGGATGAATGGGTATTAGACGGGAAACGCCCCTCCGAGGGCAATCAGCATTTCGTCATGGCGGTTCTAATCCGAGGTGGCGTGTTCAGTCGGGGGGCATGAAGATGATGGAGGCATATCAGGATATCATCGTTCTTGAGCAGGCCCAGTCAGAGATGGGAAACCCATTATTGACCGGGAAAGCCATGGAAGGCCTACACAAGGCTCTTGTGTCTATATCAGGATTGCGTATCGGTGTGAGTTTCCCTCTGCATACTGAAAATGACATCGGTGGTCACATTAGGCTCCACGGTAAGGCCTCAGATCTGGAACGATTGTCTAAGTGCAAAGGGATGTCTCATTTAGATGATTATCTTGAGATATCGGAATTTCAGCCAACACCTGCAGAACACCGTTTCCAGAACGTAAGGCGAGTGCAAAGCAAGAGTAATCCAGCACGTGTTCGTAGGCGGATTATGAGGAACCTGAATGTAAGTGAGGAGGAGGCGTTGAAAATCTATCCAGACAGCAAGAAACAGATTTTACGCCTTCCATATTTCCTAATCGACAGCACAAGCACAGGTCAAAAATCTATTCGCGTTTTTGTAAAGCATACAATGCCTCTGGACAGGCACGCTGATGGAGATTTCGGTTCATATGGGCTCAGCCCAGTGGCCACGGTACCATTATTCTAATCTCTTACTGCTGAAGAAGTAGCTTAGAAAAAACTTTAATTACCAGATACTTGCGGGGAAGTCTTAACAGGACTTCCCCTTTTCTTCAACGAAGTCATCATTATGATGATGTTGGATTGAGTGATTGCTTAATCGCTCAGCTATGACATCACCGAAATCGATCTCGCATCCAATCCAACGCCTATCCTTTTTCTCACATACCGCAAAAGTTGTCCCAGACCCTCCGAATGGATCTAGAACAATATCACCTGGGATGGTGGACATCTCTATCACACGATCAAGGATTTTAGTTGAGAGAGAGTTCGCTCGTCGTTCCTTGGATTTGAATTTCCAATGCCTGACAGGATTGATGTCCATCCATATGTCTTTAAGGCTTACGCCATTGGGATTCATTGACTTTCGATGCCCGCCATAGTCTTTGATTTCACCATGGCAGTGCCGGCAGGTCTCAATTGGCGTGCGTATTTTGCGGAAAGTTTTAGGCTTTCCTTTCGTGTAGTAAAGCAGTCCATAGTGAGCAGGATAAAGCTTGCCTACTATGGGTAGGGAATTGCCCATACCAATAGCGATCCAATGCCGAAACGTCATGTTTTGAGAGTGCAGGTAAGACCCCAGCATAATATTCCATTTTGGAATATTATAGATGAACAGAGATCCGCCTGGTTTGAGAACACGAATGCACTCGTCAATCCATTTCTGGCACCATAAAAGATAATCTTCTTCCGAAAGATTGTCGTTGGATCGGCTACCATAGACCTTATTTAAATTGAACGGAGGATCCGCAAACACAGTATCGATTGTATTGTCTTTAATTAAAGTTATGGCGCTGAGACAGTCGTCAGCAAACAGAATGCCAAGATCAGTGGCGAATGAGACTTTCTTTAATGATTTTGAATCTTTGAGCAGATCTGAAAAGTCAAAGCTACTTGTCATGCTTCCCAACATTGATTGATTTTCTTCAAGGCTATTTTTAAGCCCTAAGGCCATTCTAAATTCTAAAGACATAATAGCCTTTTCAGTGAGATCTGGACAAGATACAATGCTGGAAAGCCCTTTAATATGTCATGGTTTAATTTATGAGAATTTCAAGAAAGCAAATTCTGCTTCCTCTCATTTCTGCCCTATCAAAAGATGGCGGTGCTTCTACTCCCAAAAAAATTTATGAGGCTGTAGCTGATGAGCTTGGTCTGACGCATGAACAGCGTAAACGCCAGACTAAAGCGGATCGAAATGGCCAGACGCATAACGCCTTTGAGAGAGATGTTCGCTGGACACGACAAACTGCCACGCGGAAGGGGCTCATTGCATCACCTGAGCGTGGTGTCTGGAGTTTAACAGATCTCGGGCATGATAAGCTTCATAACGCATCCGAAGGTCTTGTGGTTACCGTATTCGAAACTCCACATGGGCAGGCCCTTTGGACAAAGCTGGAAACTGCTGTAGGCCATTTCGAGGACAATGCGATTGATCTTCTTTTCACTAGCCCTCCATATCCCGGCGCCTTGAAACAATACGCCAATGGGGATCTAGACGAGGAAAGCTGGGTTTCTTTCATGATGGATATGATCTCTGGCTTTGCCCCCAAAATGCGGGATACGGGGTCAATGATGCTTAATGTGGCAGAAACCTATGTTCCTGGCCTTCCAATTAAACAAGAGCATCTGACAAAACTGCGCATGCGCTTAGTTACAGAAACTCGGTTCCGCGTTTTAGATACACTCTATTGGCACAACACATCACGTCTTGCCTCGCCATTCCGCTGGGTTGCTCAACAGCGCATCCGGCTTAAGCCATCAGTAGAGCCTGTATTGTGGATTTCAGAAAATCCCTATGCAAAAGCCAATAACCGGAATGTGCTTCAGAAATACAAGAAACCCCCGTCAGAAACCTACCATATGGGGGGTGTCAGGCCCGGAGGCCACAGAATGTCTAGTACCGGATTCAGCGGGGATAATGGAGGTTCCATTGCACCTGTGCTGTTCTCGGCTGGAGGCAGTGCTGGCCCTAAATACTACCGTGAGGCTTTAAAAAAGGAGGGATTACCTCAGCACCCAGCTATCATGCCAGAGGCACTTGCCCAGCATTGCATTAAACTGGCTACGGATCCGGGTGATCTTGTTGTCGATCCGATGGCAGGTTCTCTAACCACAGCGCGCGCGTGCGAAACGCTGAGCCGTGACTGGATTTGTCTTGATAGCTCATTGTCCTATCTTGCTGGGGCAAGACATAAGTTTCCAGAAAGACGTGAGAATTCATCGCTTCTTGAAGCAATGCTACCTTAAGTTCACTGTTATGCCTCTTCCACCCCCAAGCAGAAATCCCGCCTTATCGGCGGGATTTCGCTTTAAGGGGCTGGATTTTCTGGCTCAGGAGCTGGCCATACCTTCTCACCGTCAACTTTGATGACACCCAAGATTTCAGTGGCATAAAAAATGGGATCAACTGCGGCCAAATGGGGACAGTCTCCGATAATAATATCACCATGGATGCGGCTTTTGGGGGCGACTTCCTTCATGGAGGGCATCTCGAACAGTCTTAGGCTCTCCCCAACATTGATCTCGATATTCAGTTCTTCAAGTTCAGCACAGCGACTGATGCTGAGGTTCCCTGGAATGTCGAGGTGCATTCCCACTTCCTTCAATTTATCGCACTGTGCGATGGAAACATCCTTCCCGACTTTTAGATTTCTAGGCATCCGCTCAAGATTGCCTAGATCAGAAATCATTATAGAGCCTCCAATTGCCAGATATTCAGGAAGGTTTCTCAGCAAATCATTGCGTGTGATGACCATGCTTTGCCCAACGCGGAGCTGACCTGCTCATCGGCCTGAAGGCCGATGGTTCCAGTGTAGGCGTGCATTAAGCTGCCCTCCTGATGCTTCCTGCTTCAACGGGCC
>NZ_PEBQ01000007.1 GCF_002738225.1 Acetobacter pomorum
CCAGACAATATTGATACGCCTAAAAATGTGGCTGCCGCAGAACCTGCCCCCGTGCCGCAATCTGCGCCTTCAGCTTCCATCGCATCACCGTCTCCGGCGCCTGTTGAAGAAGAGAAAGACTGGGGCGAAACAGAAGAAATTACGGTACGCGAAGCCCTGCGGGATGCATTGGCTGCTGAATTACGGCATGATCCAGACGTATTTCTGATGGGGGAAGAGGTGGCCCAATATCAGGGCGCTTATAAAATCTCCCAAGGCCTGTTGCAGGAATTTGGCGACAAGCGCGTTATTGACATGCCAATTGCCGAACATGGCTTTACAGGCATGGCCGTGGGCGCTGCCTTAACCGGCCTGAAGCCTGTTGTAGAGTTCATGACCATGAACTTCTCCATGCAGGCCATTGACCATATTATCAATTCCGCAGCCAAAACACTTTACATGTCTGGCGGCCAAATGGGTTGCCCCATTGTGTTCCGTGGGCCAAATGGTCCGGCCTCTCGCGTGGGTGCACAGCATTCTCAGTGTTATGGAAGCTGGTATGCGCATGTTCCAGGCCTGAAAGTGGTGGCTCCGTGGTCTGCTGCTGATGCCAAGGGACTTTTACGGGCTGCTATCCGTGATCCGAACCCGGTTGTGGTTCTGGAAAACGAAATTCTTTACGGGCGCAAATTCCCGTGCCCGATTGATGAAGATTTCATTCTGCCTATTGGCAAAGCCAAAATTGAGCGTGCAGGCACGGATGTCACCATTGTTGCATTCTCCATTGCCGTCACCACGGCGTTGGATGCTGCTGCCGAGTTAGCCAAACAGGGCATTGAGGCAGAAGTTATCAATCTGCGCAGCCTGCGCCCACTGGATACAGACACAATTGTAGAAAGTGTAAAGAAAACCAGCCGTTTGGTGACTGTAGAAGAAGGCTGGCCCTTTGCTGGCATTGGTGCAGAAGTGGCCATGCAGGTGATTGAACATGCGTTTGATTGGCTGGATGCCCCACCGGCCCGTGTAACAGGTGTGGATGTGCCCATGCCGTTTGCTGCCAATCTGGAAAAACTGGCCCTGCCACAGCCTGAAGATGTGGTTAAAGCCGCACTTGGCCTGATGTGAGGGAATGACAGATGGCGACTGAAATTTTAATGCCCGCCCTTTCTCCTACCATGACAGAGGGCAAGCTGGCCCGCTGGCTGAA
>NZ_PEBQ01000080.1 GCF_002738225.1 Acetobacter pomorum
AGCGGACAGAGGGAATCGAACCCTCCTCAGTAGCTTGGAAGGCTACTGCATTACCACTATGCTATGCCCGCACATTTGGTATATTTCTGCCACTAAACGTAACGCTGACATTTTGCAAGTTTGAAGAGAAATTTTTTAACGACTTACCAAAAATGTCTGGCATTTGCTGTTTCCCCCTTGACTTTAAGCCCACAACATATTTTCTTCCGCCACCTGCAAAGGCTGCTGTTAAGTGGCTGGTCAGGCTGGCGGTTATCCGTTATAGCTTTGAACCAGCTACGGCAGACAGGCTGTAGGGGTGTAGCTCAATTGGCTAGAGCGCCGGTCTCCAAAACCGGAGGTTGTGGGTTCGAGACCCTCCACCCCTGCCAGGTTCAGGGTTACAGGTTCTGCGCCGTTGTTTCCGCTTTGTTTTCCATGTTTCAAGGCGGGAAGTCCTGTGTGGAGTGTGTAGTGGGTTCAGGACTGCCGCCGGTAGAAATGCGCCGGTTTTCGTGCAGTGGAGAAAGGGTGCTTCGTGTCGTTCAGTCCCGGTAAGTTCCTGCATGACGTGCGTGCCGAGGCGGAACGGGTCACATGGCCCACCCGCCGTGCCACCCTGGTTACCACTGGCGCCGTTCTGGCCATGGCAGGCATGGCATCCATCTTTTTCTTTTTCGTTGACCAGCTGATCGGTCTCGGTGTGCGTCAACTTTTCGGGCTGGGAGGCTAACGACATGGCCAAGCGCTGGTATGTGGTTCACGTCTATTCGGGCTTCGAAAAGAAAATTGCCCAGCACATTCGTGAAGAAGCAGAACAGAAGGGTCTGAGCGACCATATTGACGAAATCCTGGTGCCTTCCGAGGAAGTCATTGAAGTGCGTCGTGGCCAGAAGGTGAATACGGAACGCAAGTTCTTCCCCGGCTATGTGCTCGTCAAAATGGAAATGACGGATGAGACGTGGCATCTGGTAAAAGATACGCCAAAGGTCACGGGTTTTCTGGGCACCAGAAACCGTCCCACACCTATTTCTGCAGCTGAAGCTGAACGCATTATCAAACAGACAGAAGAAGGCGTGCAGCATCCCCGTTCTGCCGTATCGTTTGAAGTGGGCGAGCAGATTCGCGTGGCAGATGGGCCGTTTACCTCCTTCAATGGTGTGATTGAAGAAGTGGATGAAGAAAAAGGTCGCTTGAAAGTGAGCGTCTCCATTTTCGGACGTTCCACACCGGTAGATCTGGAATACAATCAGGTGGAAAAGCTGTAAAACCGGCCTTTTCACCTACCGAACAAAGGCGGCCGTTGAGCCGCCTTTTTTATTGCCTTGACCCAGACCTGTTGTTTGTCCTCTTCCCCTCATCATAAAAAAACGCTGTAATCCGGCTCAAAATTACAATTCATGGAGTTATCATGCCATCTGCTTCCATGCCCCAACTGCGAGGAATGGCCCTTCTTAACAATGCACACCTGAACAAAGGCACGGCATTTACCGAGGAGGAGCGCCGCCTTTACGGGCTGGAAGGGCTATTGCCCACGCAGGTGGAAAGCCTTGATAGACAGGTGGAGCGTATTCATCGCCATCTGGAGGCCAAACCCAGCAATCTGGAACGCTATATTTATCTGAGCGGCCTGCGCGACCAGAATGAAACGCTGTTTTACAAGGTTTTGATGTCTAACCCGGCCCGATTCGTGCCGATTGTGTATGCCCCTACCCTTGCTGCTGTCTGCCAGCAGTTCAGCCATATCTATCGCCGCCCTCGTGGTATGTATATCAGCTTGGACATGCGCGGCCGGATTAAAGAGGTCCTGCGTAACTGGCCTATGGAAAACGTCCGCTTCATGTGTGTTACCACTGGCGGTCGTATTCTGGGGTTGGGTGATATTGGCGTGAACGGCATGGGGATCCCGATTGGCAAACTGGATCTTTATACGGCCTGCGGTGCAGTCCCCCCCGATTCGCTATTTCCTGTACAGCTTGATATTGGCACCACAAACAGCGCCCTGCGGGCTGATCCGCTCTATCTGGGACTGCGGCGGGAACCTCCCCCGTTAGATGAACTGGATTCTTTTGTAGAAGAATTCATTCAGGCCGTGCAGGATATTTTTCCGCAAAGTTGTATTCATTTTGAAGATTGGAAGGGCACAGATGCCCTTCGTTATCTCAAAAAATATCACGACCGTGTGTTGTGCTATAATGATGATATTCAAGGCACCGCAGCCGTTACACTGGCTGGTTTGATTACCGCCTTAAAAATCAAGAACGAATCTTTGGCCCAGCAACGCTTCCTGTTTCTGGGGGCAGGATCTTCCGGCATTGGCACCGCCGATATGCTGGTTTCTGCCTTGAAACAGGAAGGCCTTTCTGAACAAGACGCCATTGACCGCATTACCTTGATGGACGTAAACGGCCTTTTAGAAACATCGCGCTCTGACCTGCTGCCCGAACAGGAACGATTCGCAAAAAATATGCCGCCATCGCGTGATCTGCTGGGCATGATCAAAACTGTTAAACCCACAGTGTTGATTGGTGTTTCCACCGCTGGAGGAGCTTTTACCCAGGACGTGGTGGAAGAAATGAGCCGACTGAACGAACGGCCTATTATTTTCCCGCTTTCTCTGCCGCAGAAAAATGGGGAATGCACTGCCGAACAGGCCTATGAATGGTCTAACGGGCATGCACTTTTTGCCGCTGGCCTACAATATCCGGAAGTGACGTATAACGACCGCACATTCTATCCGGGGCAAGCAAACAACTTCTATATTTTCCCGGCTTTAGGTTTGGCTGTCTATGCCACCTGCCCCAAGCTGATTACTGATGAAATGGTTATTGAAGCCGCGCAGGCTCTGGCTGATCAGGTTGATCCGGCAGCGCGTGAACGGGGTCGATTGTTCCCACCGCAAAGCGATATTCTGGAAGTATCCATCACCTCCGCCACGCGTATTGCGGAATTTATTTTTGATAAAGGGGCCGCAACAGTGGAACGCCCCAAAGATATTCGGGCATGGATTGAAAATCTGACTTACAAGCCACGCTATGCCGATTGATTCTTAAAAAACGGGCTGAAGGGATAGCTTTTCCTTCAGCCGGGTTTTTCCGATCACAAATCAGTTTTGCGCCGTAAATCCAAACACATGCGCATAAAAATCCAGTTCTGCTGCAAAAGCGGCGAGAACGGTGGCTTCCTTACGGAAACCATGCCCTTCCCCTTCAAATTCTCGTAAAGTCACAGGGGTTCCCGCGGCTTTTAATGCTTTCGCCATGGAATAAGCCTGTTCTGGCGGCACAACTTTATCATCCATCCCCTGTAACAGCAGCACAGGTGCACGAATCTGATCTGCAACAGAAATGGGCGAGCGTTGGAGGTAAAGTGCCTCTGCTTCTGGCCACGGGCCAATCAGACCATCCAGATAGCGGGCCTCAAACTTGTGCGTTTCCTGCGCCAGAGCACGCAAATCAGTTACGCCGTACAAGCTCACACCCGCTGCAAATATATCTGAAACAGCCAGCGCCACCAGTACGGTCATGCCCCCTGCACTGGAACCCCGAATAGCCATCCGATTCGGATCTACACGCCCCGATTCCACAACGGCGCGGCAAGCAGATAAACAATCTGCCACATCCACCACACCCCACTGGCCTTTAAGACGATTCCGCCATGCCCGCCCGAATCCGGTAGAACCCCCATAATTCACATCCAGCACAGCAAACCCGCGAGACGTCCACCATTGGATTTTAAAAGACAACCCTTCCTGCGCCCGCGCCGTAGGGCCACCATGTACCTGCACAATCATGGGGGGTAACTCACCCTTTGGCACACACGCATGCGCATTGGTTGGCGCATAAAAAAAGGCATGTCCCCACAAACCTTCTTCCCCATCCACTAAAAACCGTATCGATTCGGGTATGGAAATATCCGCAACATCCAGTTGTTGCGTAGAAGATTGCCGCAAAACAACCTCAACACCCTTATTCGGCGTTCCCACCACAACGGAAGGCAGCGCATCTGCCGGCGCCTGCAACCAAGCAAAACGGCCATCCCCCAATGGAACGGGGCATTGATCTGGCCTGGCGTGGAAAATGCTGTAATTCTCTGCCGGATTCGGTTTTATCCAGCATGTTGCCTGGCCCTGCGTTACCGCCAAAGCCAGACAGCCCCCATTTTCAAGCGGCTGATAGCTCCTTTGCCCGAACACCCAAGCAGGCTGCCCTACCTCTCCTTCCGGCACAGGATAATGGGATAAGGTTGGACAATTTTTCTGCCATTCCACATTCCATATTGTCCAACTTCCTGAGCGATCCGAGAGAACAAGCAGGTGCCCATCAGATGTCCATTGCGGCTGAATAAGCGATTCGCTGGTGTTTTCGCCCGCAAGCACGCGAATATTTTGAAGACCAGAAATGGCCCCTGAATCATTGCGCTGAACACGTGCAAGACACAGGCGCGTAGCATCCCACGGCATATTGGGATGATCCCATTCAATCCACGCCAATAATGCACCATCTGGTGAGAATGTGGGGGCCGCATAAAAATCGGCTCCCGCTTTTAAAACCAAATCGGCTTTATCAGCTTGGTCATGCAATGCCACCAACGTTGTTTGTGCTTCTCCATCCGCGCGATGATCTTCCCGCACGGCCAGCACTGTTTCAGACGTCACATCAAACTGTAAATCAGCAAACCGAAGCCCTACTTCTCCCGCCAGAAAAATTGCAGAAGAGTCTTCCTCTCTACGCAACCACACATTTCCTGTGCGTTTGTCAGAATACGCAATGCATCCACTTTTTACCGCATAGGCACCGCCCCCATATTCATGCACGCGTGTGGCAACATCTGTATCGGACGCCAATGCTTCTGTTGCACCTTCAGCCTGCGTCCAACGCATCAACACAGATCGTCCAGCTTCTGCCGGGCGCCGTTCCAGCCAGAAAACTGTATTTTCCACAGCCCGAATCTCGGCAAAAGACAGCGTTTTCCCAGCCACCAGATCCGGCGTAACGGGGGAGGGCCATGTGCCACAGGGCATGGGCACAACAGAGGAAGAGGATATATTATTCATGCTACCATTTTTTACCATTCTGGCAGCTTCATCCAGAAAAACATGCACCTAGGCACTGCACGTGTTAAGGATTCTGTCATACGCTCTTACGCAGAATGCTTGACATAACAGAACCTGAACGGTTTCTGCCCTGAGCAGTCTCGTGCTCTGTCTAAATTGGATGTTCTGTTCTGTTACACTCTTTGCACAATTTCTTTTCGGTGGATTACCTAAGCAGCCTTTTCGCCCAATATGGCTATGGGGTGGTGGGGATTGTGGTGATGTTTGAAAGCATGGGCTTTCCGCTTCCCGCAGAAAGCCTGCTTATTACCGGCGCCCTGTTTTGTGCCACAACGCACAAACTGCATATTGAGGGTGTGGCATTAGCCGGTGTGCTGGGTGCCATTATGGGCGACAATTTTGGCTATCTGATCGGCCATCTGGTTGGTTTGAGAGTGCTGCAAAAATATGGCCCTAAATTTGGCCTGACATCCCAGCGCCTTTTGCTGGGGCGGTATGTTTTTCTTAAACATGGGGGGCCGGTTGTATTTTTTGGCCGGTTTATTGCCGTCCTCCGTATGTTTGTTGCCATACTGGCCGGGGCGAACCATATGCCGTGGCATACGTTTCTGTTTCATAATGCGCTTGGTGGTATCTTCTGGGCCGGTGGCTACACGTTTGTTGCCTACATGCTGGGCAATGAGATTCTGCGGCTTTCCGGGCCTCTTGCTATCGCCTTTGGGGTGGTCGCCTGTATTGTGATCGGGTCTTTGTTCATATTCATCAAGCGCAATGAGAAACGTCTGACGGAGGAAGCCATGAAAGCAGCCGAACAGGATGAACGCCTGAAAGGTCTTCCCTCATGACAGGACGCAGAGCATGGCGCGTTAACCACAACCAGCCAGATTTAAAAGGACAGACTGCGCTGGTAACTGGTGGCAACAGTGGTTTGGGTTTTCAGGTTGCTTTAGGGCTTGCCCATAGGGGAGCACGTGTATTGCTGCCCGTGCGGGATGAAAAACGCGGGCGTGAAGCCATAGCCCGTATAAAAACAGACTGTCCGCATGCCCAGATTGTTCCTTTGCACTTGGATCTTTCTTCTCTCCAGTCTGTAGCGGATTGTGCCTCTGCTGTTGCGCAACATGCGGACAGGTTGAATCTGCTGATCAACAATGCCGGGGTTATGGCGCCTACCCACCGCAAGGAAACCAAAGATGGTTTTGAACTTCAGTTTGGGGTGAACCATCTGGGGCATTTTGCCCTGACAGCTCATTTGCGGCATTTGCTGGAAAACGCTCCGGGCGGCGGGGTTGTTGTGAGTGTGGCAAGTCTGGCAGCCTGCAAGGGGCATATCCAGTTTGATGACCTGCAATCCCGCTATCGCTACAGCCCTTTTGGTGCATATCAGCAAAGTAAACTGGCAAACTTACTTTTTGCCATGGAACTGGCCCGCCGCGCGGGTGAGCAGGGGTGGAACCTGCATGCACGCGCAGCACATCCCGGATGGGCCAGCACATCTATTATTGCCAACGGGCAAGCTGCCAGCCTGCCTGCTCCATTAGGCCGCATTGAAATGTTTCTGGGCGGTATTATACTACGCGTTATGGGGCAATCTGCCGCCCATGGGGCAGAACCCATTTTATACGCGGCACTCTCCCCTACTGCGCGGGATGGAGATTATTACGGCCCACAAGGCTACCATGAAAGGCGTGGCCCACCCGGCCCGGCACATATTCCGCCCACGGCGCGCAAGGGCAGTACTGCTGCGCGCCTTTGGGATGTTTCTGAACGGCTGACCAACGTGAGCTGGTAAGGATGGTGCCTACCATCAGCAGGCACCATTTTTATACTCAGAAACGGGATGAACGGCGCGTACGGCTCTGCTGCCGCAATACGCTTTCAATCCAGTCATTCAGCCGGCGTGTTGTATCTTCCGCTTCTTCCCGATCTGGGTAGATGTCGGGGAATCGCAGCGCCAACCAGCGCCATGCTACCAAACGCTTGTGGCGTTTTTCAGCACGTTCCAGTTCTTCACGCCCGGCTCGCTCACTAGAGGGCAAACGCCCTGTTCCCGGTGGCAGCACGCGCCGCCCCGCAGCATGGTCAGCGGCCCAACCCACCAGACGGCGGATGCCATTATCCCGGTCATCCACCGGGCACATTGCATAAGACCAGCGCGTTGTCAGATCCAGCCCGTCCACCCCTTCCAATGCAGAGGCAATAGCAAAAGCCTGCTCCATATCTGACAACCGATAATTTGGATCATCCTTACGCAGCACGGCGCGGTGAATACGCGAGAGAACACCGTACAGGCTTTCAGACCCAATTTCTGCCGCCACAGCTTTTACAATATCCGCATCGGGCTGCACATATGGGCGCAGATCATCCGGCTGCTCAGGATCAGCTTCCAACTGCCGCCGAATAAAAGTTGGGCTACCGGCCCCAGAAAGAACGGCAACAACACCGGTTTCATGCTTACCAAAACGGCCAGCACGCCCACCAATCTGTTTTACCTCCTGCACGGTTAAATCCCGCGTCTGGCGGCCATCATATTTCTTCAGGGCCGCAAACACTACACGCTTGATGGAAAGATTAAGCCCCATGCCAATGGCATCCGTGGCCACCAGAATATCGGCTTCTCCATCATTAAAACGCTGGGCTTCAGCGCGCCTTACCTCCGGGCTGAGTGCGCCATATACAACGGCAACACGTTTGCCATGCTGAAGCAATGCAGCGCGCAAATCCAGCACCTCACGGCGGGAAAACGCAATCAGTGCATCCCCTGCTCCCAGATCAGCTAAGCGCACAGGATGGGAGGCCGCACGCAGCGGACTTTTACGTTCCAGAGAAATTTCATCCAGCGGATCACCACACAATTCGGCAATACGCCGCACCATGGGAATACAGTCTGGTGCCCCCAGTACATATAAGTGGCGCGCAGGTGCCCCCATAATGGCGGCTGTCCATGCGGCACCACGGTCTGTATCAAACAGCATCTGGGCTTCATCAATAACAGCTACATCTACGGGGTTGTAAAACGGGCACATCTCTACCGTGGCCGCCAGATGCCTGCTGCCCGGCACAACAATCCGTTCTTCCCCAGTGGAGAGAGACGCCTCAACCCCTCTGGAAGCCAGCGCCTCCCGGAACTCATGCGCCAGCAATCGCAACGGTGCCAGAGCCAAGCCACTTTCGGCCTGTGCCAATGCATTCAGGGCCGTATAAGATTTACCGCTATTGGTTGGCCCTGTTACAAGGGTGATCTGCCGGTTAAGCGCCCGCGCTGTACGAAAATGCGCGGCATACCGGTCCAGCGCTGCCACGCGTGCAATAACGGAATTGGCCACCTTGCGGCCCATATCCGGGGCTGTTTTGGGGCCACCAAATTCTGGCCCATGCCCGTTGTCTCTACGCCATTCACCCAGCTTGCCACGCAGAGCCACCAACGCGGCCGGATCAAACTCCCACCGTTCACGCCCACTGGATTCGCGCACCTTTCGGGCAACTGGCAAACGGTTTTCTGCAATCCAGCGCAACGCCTCCCGCTGGGAACAACGCAGCAGGCGCGGCACCTCGGCAAATGGCACAAGACTTTCTTCCCACTCCCGTAATTGCGCTTCTTCTTTGTCACGCTTTTGCCGGGCGGTCTGTTCTATTTTACTGGCAGCCTGATGCCTCCGGGCCTCGTCCCGCCGCGCTGTTTCAAGAAACGGATCTCCCTCCGGCAGGCCAAATGCCACGGCAATGGCCATAAGCAGCAGATCTGTCTGATCTGGAGAAAGCACGCGCCCTGTATCCACCAGATCGGCCTGCACTGTTTCAAACACCGCTCTGGGTGTTGCTGCATACCCACGCAGGCGAGACTCGGCCACTGGCGCAAGGGCACGCTCCAGTGCCTGATCATCAGCCTGTGGATCTGTAATACCAGAAACAGCTTCTTCTATTTCTTCCCGGCTGATCCAGATACGTCCGCTACGGCGTGTTTTATCCAGCAAGCGGGAAATCCAGCGCTTGCGCCGTACCTGGCACAAAACCTGAAGGTATGTTTCATCCGGCACTTCATGCGCACCGGGCTGAAGGTTACGGGCAAGGCGGCGAAGAACCTCGTGTTCTTCCTTGGCCTCTGGGGCAATGGTAGTGCGGGCTACAGCGCAGGCAAGGGCCTGACGAGCTGGAGAAGCAGAGCTGTCTGACGTCATACTTTCTCTCTTGCGTCATCCTGCGGGCCGGAACAATGCCTTGGCGGTCTTCTTCATGCAAAATAAATCAGAAACCTGCCTTGCCCCCACGGCCCGATTTGGCCATTGTGACGCCCCCAACCTACCCAGCAGACAGAAGCAGCAGGCGGTTTTCAGCCAGTTACGTGTTGCGCGAACACGTTGTGTGATGAATTTACACTGGCATTAGACGCCTCACCCTTCTAAAAACGCCGCCAGCAAGAAATTCACGGTGTTTTTGCATCTGGCATGCAAAGGCACATTGTTCTGATCTGCTACAAGCGGAGTACATAGCGGTCCATGTCTGAAACCATGCTTGAAAACGATATCCTGCCACGGATGTCTGCCTCTGAAGTGCCCAGCGGCCTGCTGCCTGTTGATGGACAGGAAGGCGTGTGGCATCTGGCCCCGCCAACCAAGGAATACGGGCACCTTTACCCTGCCAAGGTTCTGACCGTTCATCACTGGACGGACCGCCTGTTCAGCTTCACCACCACCCGTGACCCCGGCCTGCGCTTTGAAAACGGCCAGTTTGCCATGATCGGGATTGAAGTAGACGGCAAGCCCCTGCTGCGTGCCTATTCCATTGCATCCCCCAACTATGCGGATGAAATGGAATTTCTTTCCATCGCTGTGCCCAACGGCCCGCTGACATCCCGCCTGCGCCACGTAAAAGTGGGTGATACGGTGCTGATCGGCCGCAAACCAACAGGCACGCTGTTGCTGGATAACCTGCGCCCCGGTCGTAACCTGTATTTCCTTTCCACCGGCACAGGGCTGGCTCCGTTCATGAGCCTGATCAAAGATCCAGAATGTTACGAACGGTATGACCACGTTATCCTGACCCACACCGTGCGTCTGTCTGGTGAACTGGCATATTCCAACCATATCCGCCACGAACTGCCGCAGCACGAGTTCCTTGGTGAGGAAATCAAGGAAAAGCTGCTGTATTACCCGGCTGTCACGCGTGAAGACTTTGCCGTAACAGAACGCATCACCAAGCTGATTGAATCGGGCAAGATCTTCAAGGATCTGAACATTCCTGAACTGGACCCCGAACATGACCGTGTCATGATCTGCGGTTCACCAGAAATGCTGGCCGATACGGAAGCCCTGCTGCGTGCGCGTGGGTTTGATGAAGGCAACATGTCCACCCCCGGTGCATACGTGGTGGAAAAAGCGTTTGCTGAACGATAAGGCACACGTTTTTATGCCCCACACCGCCGCTTAAAACACATTATTAAAGGAGCGCTCCCCATGAGCTATGATTTTGATCTTCTGGTTATTGGGGCGGGCTCCGGCGGCGTGCGATGCGCGCGCATTGCGGCCAGCCACGGTGCGCGCGTTGCCATTGCAGAAAGCCGACACTGGGGCGGTACCTGTGTAAATTTGGGCTGCGTGCCCAAAAAGCTGATGGTACAGGCCAGTGAATACGGCGATATGGTGGATGATAGCCACGGTTTTGGCTGGACCTCCACCCGCGGCACGCATGACTGGGGCAAGCTGATGGCCGCAAAGGACCGGGAAATTACCCGCCTGAACGGCATTTATGTCTCCATGCTGGAAAAAGCCGGTATCACACTCCTGACCGGCCATGCCCGTTTTGTAGATGGACACAGTGTCCGCATTGAACCTTCCCCCCTTGCGCCGGATGAAGCCCCCCGCACCGTTACGGCACAACGCATTGTTATTGCCACTGGTTCCACACCCGTAAAACCTGACATTCTTGGCGCAGAGCTGGCCATTACATCTGACGAGGCCTTCCACCTGCCGCAACGGCCAGAACGGGTGGTTATTATTGGCAGCGGATATATCGGGTTGGAATTTGCCGGTATTTTTGCTGGCCTGGGCTCCAAGGTCGATCTGGTTTACCGGCGTGATCTGCCCTTGCGCGGGTTTGATGAAGAAATGCGCAGCGCCATGGCAGAAGCCATTGATGCGCGCGGCATTACACAGCACCGCCACACCCAATTTACCGCCATTACCAAAGAGGGCACAGACCTTGTGCTCACGCTGGATAATGGCCAGCACCTGCGCGCAGATTGCGTTTTTATGGCAACAGGCCGACGCCCTAAAATTGATGCTCTGGGGCTAGAAAATACTGCCATCACCATCGCAGATAATGGCCGCATCAAGGTGGACACCAATAGCGAGACAGCCCAGCCGGGTGTTTACGCCATTGGGGATGTGACAGACCGTATCAACCTTACCCCCGTTGCCATTGCCGAAGGCCATAATCTGGCAGACCGCCTGTTTGGCAAAGAGCCTGCGCGCCAATGGTGCTACGCTACAACCCCCAAGGCTGTTTTCTTCTCTCCTCCGCTGGCAACTGTCGGGCTAACAGAGGAAGAAGCTGCCCGAAATGGCGTGGTGGATATTTATTTCACGCGCTTCACCCCCATGCGCCACACTCTGACGGGGCGTAAACGTAAAACGGTTATGAAGCTGGTTGTTGACCAGAAAAGCCAGAAAGTTGTGGGCGTACATATCTTGGGCGATGATGCACCAGAAATGCTTCAGGGCGTGGCCATTGCCGTAACGGCTGAACTGACAAAAGCAGATTTTGACCGCACAATCGGTATTCATCCCACATCGGCTGAAGAACTGGTCACCATGCGGACCCGCACGCGGGAAACCCCAAAAGCTGAAGGATAATTCCCCATGTCACCTTCTGACCTTTTTATTGGCAACCAGCGTGGCCCGTTTGATCTGGCGCTAAAAGGTGGCTCCGTTGTGCTGCCTGATGCCACGGTGGAAACCACAGTTTACGTTAAGGATGGCACCATTGCCGCTATTGGCGGACAAGCCGACGCCGCCCGCACCATAGACTGCACGGGGCTGACCATTCTACCTGGGGTAATCGACACTCAGGTTCATTTCCGTGAGCCGGGGGCCGAGGAAAATGAAAACCTCGAATCCGGCAGCCGGGCAGCCGTGCTGGGGGGCGTTACGGGCGTGTTTGAAATGCCCAACACCAAACCCACAACCTCCACCCCAGAAGCAGTGGCAGACAAGCTGGCCCGCGCAAAAGGCCGCATGTGGTGCGAACATGCCTTTTACGTTGGGGCCACGGTTGATAACGCCGACCAATGCGGTGAGCTGGAAAAACTCCCCGGCACCGCTGGTATTAAGGTTTTTATGGGGTCTTCCACTGGCAGCCTACTGGTTTCGGAAGACAGCATGTTGGAACGTGTGCTGAAATCTGGCCAGCGGCGTGTTGCCATTCATGCTGAAGATGAAACCCGGCTGAAAGAACGCATGGGGGAACGTATTGAGGGCGATCCTTCATCTCACCCGGTTTGGCGGGATGATGAAACAGCCCTACGTGCCACCACCCGCGTGTTGCATCTGGCCCGCAAAACGGGCCGGCGTGTGCATGTGCTGCATATTACCACACCGGCAGAACTGGTGCTGATTGCCCAGCACCGTGATGTAGCAAGCTGTGAAGTGACCCCCCAGCATCTGACACTGGCGGGAGAGGAAGCCTATGCCCGTCTTGGCACACTGGCACAGATGAACCCCCCTATCCGCTCCGGTGCGCACCGTGAGGGTCTATGGTATTGGGTCTCACAAGGGCTGCCGGATGTAATTGGTTCAGACCATGCTCCCCATGACAAGGAAGCCAAAGCCCGCACCTATCCGGCCTCGCCTTCTGGCATGCCGGGCGTGCAAACGCTCCTGCCGCTCATGCTCAATCACGTTGCACACCACCGGCTGACACTCCGCCGTCTGGTGGACCTCACATCCGCAGGCCCGCAGCGTTTGTTTGGTTTGGTGCGCAAAGGCCGCATTGCCGTTGGATATGATGCTGATTTTACAATTGTGGACCTGAAAGCCCAGTGGACAATCAAGGAAAACTGGCTGGCCTCTCGCTGCGGATGGTCTCCCTTCACGGGAGATACCGTAACAGGCCGCCCGGTTGGCACCATTATCCGCGGTCATCAGGTGATGTGGGAAGGAACATTGGCAGACAAAGCCGTGGGGGAACCTTTCCGTTTTGATGCAACGGACAGGCCTGCTGGCTGAATTTATTTCCAGCACGGTCATTCAGCGCACAGCAAAAACCCCTTCTGCCATATTGGCAGAAGGGGTTTGTTTTATACTGCACAACGCTTTTGAAAATCAGGGAAAACTGGAGCGCTTGTAGGGATAGCGATCAACCATCATCCGCAAAGGGGCAAATTCCTTGTTGGAAAAAGCTCTGTAATGCACCTGTGACCCATCCGGGTTTTCAACAAACACGGTAGAGTTCCAGTCCGCAGCACTAATACCGGTCCACAGTGTCAATACCAGAGCTTCTTTGCCCTGCGCATCATTGAGCACCATCCGCGCATCACCCGATGAAGGCGGTGTGCGCGTTAAAGGCCCCCATCCTCCTTTGTTATCCTGAAACCAGTCATTCACCGTTTTCACTTCGTCAGGGCTTAGGGCACGTTTGCGGTGCATGGGGCCAACATCAATCGTGCCGCTGGTCACCTGCGGAAAGGAAACCGGCCTCAGGTTCGGCAAAGCCACTTTCCAGATCAGTGCTGCTGTACTGAGCGTAAAAATAAAAAAGCCAATAATAAAAGCCGTCTCTTTCCGCATTATCTATATCTTTCTCTTACCCACGCACCGCAGCAATAACGCGGGCCACTTCTGCATCTGTCAGTTCCGGGTGAATGGGCAACGCCAGAATGCGCTGTGCCAGATCTTCTGAAACCGGCAGCGCCGTTCCATCATGATGATCACGGTAGGCGGGTTGTTTATGCAGCGGCAGCGGGTAGTAGATGGCCGATGGCACCCCATGTGCCTTCAGGCGTGCCTGCATCTGTTCACGCTCTGCACTGTTTTTCAACAAGATTGAATAAATGGCCCATGCGCTCTGACTATTGGGCACACGCGCTGGCACCTGCACCACGTCTTTCAGGCCCGCATCATACTGGCAGGCAATTTCCTCACGACGTGTCAGCTCACGTGCAAAATCGTCCATCTTGGCCAGCAACACGGCAGCTTGCAGCGTATCCAACCGCCCGTTCATGCCCGTGCGCAAAACCTCATACCGTGTTGTGCCTTCGCCATGTGTGCGCAGGGAGCGATACAGGGCCGCACGTTCTGGATCATCCGTCAGAATAGCGCCGCCATCTCCGTATCCACCCAATGGCTTAGACGGAAAGAAGGACAATGTTGTTGCTGTGGCTTCCCGCCCTAATGAGGCGCCATTCAGCTTTGCCCCAAAGGACTGTGCACAATCCGCCAGCAGAAAAAGATCTTCCTCCTGCGCAATGGCGCGCAAATCTGCCCACGGCGCAGGCTGGCCGAACAGGTCCACCCCAACAATGGCGCGAGGCTTCAGCTTTCCTGCCTTCCGCACGGCACGAATACGGCTGCGCAGGTGCTCTGGGTCAATCTGGAAAGTGTTTGGGTCAACATCCACAAAAACAGGTGTGGCCCCCAGCACCAAAGGCACCTCTGCTGTGGCGGTGTAGGTAAATGCTGGCAGGAACACGGCATTGCCCCGGCCAATCTGCTCGCCCATCATGACAATCTGCAGAGCATCCGTGCCGGATGAAACACCCACACATTCTTGCGCACCGCACCATTGAGCAAGGCGTTGCTCCAACTCCAGCACCTCTGGCCCCATTACAAAGCGGCAATGCGCCAAAACAGCTTCCAACCGCTGCCGCAATGCGGGTTCCAGCCGTTTCTGCTGGGCTGCAAGATCAAGAAAAGCGATCGGCCTGTTTTCTGAATTATTCATAATGCCACCTGCTCATTGCCATCGGCCTGCGCCTGTCCGCTGTGTACAACACCCGCAGCCATAGCGCCAGATACCGCAGATTCTGGCGCCAGGGCACGCACCTCTCCTGCTGGGTTATGATCGAATTCCGGCACCAGCAATGCCAGAATACGCAAAGCTGCCTGCACATCACCTTCACGCGCATAGGCCGTAATCTGGTCCACCGCCTGGCGTATCTGCTCTAAATCCACCAGCCGCGGCGTGGCCATCAGTAACCCCGGCTCATCAGTTGGCACTGGGGCCTCCCGACCATGAAACAGTTCCTCATACAGTTTTTCACCGGGCCTGAGGCCCGTAAAACGGATGGCCACATCTTCATCAGGGCGCAAACCGGCCATATGGATCATCTGCCGGGCCAGATCTACAATGCGGACGGGTTCTCCCATATCCAGCACAAAAATGCCGCCATGCCGCAACAGGTCATCGGTGCCCGACCCATCATGACGGCGCATACCGCGCACGCTGGCCTGAAGCACAAGCCCCACGGCTTCTGGCACTGTCATGAAATAGCGGCGCATTTCCGGATGCGTAACCGTAAGTGGGCCGCCACGCTCTAATTGACGCCGAAACAAGGGCACAACAGAGCCTGTAGAGCCCAGCACATTACCAAAACGCACGGTAACGCAGCGCATGGCATCTGGCTGGCCCGATGCACGCGCACGCACATCCAGCGCCTGACAGTACATTTCCGCCGCACGCTTGGAAGCCCCCATCAGGCTGGAGGGATTTACGGCCTTGTCTGTTGAAATCACCACCATGGCCAACGCTCCATGGCGGGATGCCGTATCGGCCACCACACGCGTGCCATGCACATTGGTCAGCAACCCTTCTGCGGGGTTTGCTTCCACAATTGGCACATGTTTCAAAGCTGCGGCGTGAAACACCAGTTCTGGGCGAAACCGGGCCATAACCGCATCAAGCCGTGCTTCATCCCGCACATCGGCCACAACCACTTCACGCGGGACATGGGGGGCACAATCCGCCAGTTCCACATCTATTTGCCACAACTCGAACTCACCATGATCGAGCAAAATCAAATGTTTGGGGCCAAGCAAGGCAATTTGCCGGACCAGTTCGGAACCAATGGTGCCCCCTGCCCCCGTTACCAGAACAGTACGGTTGCCTACCAGCCGCTCCATCCCTTCCCGATCCAGAGGCACCTGCGGACGATTGAGAAGATCTTCCAACGGCACAGGCCGTAACTGCACACGCTCGGCTGGGGTAAGATCTGTTAAAGCAGGGGTACGCAATACAGAAATCCCATGCACAGCCGCAGCATCCAGCACATTGGTTAGCGCACGCCCACGAAAGGAAGGATCTGTCACCACCAGGGATTCGGGCAGCACATTGTTTTTTGCCAGCCGATCCAGAATGGCACCAATATCCTCCACATGCCCCAAAATGGGTACGTTATGGATACGTCGGCCTGCCTGATGGGTGCCTAAGGCTACCAGCCCTACAACCCGGATACCGGCCTCCGGATTACGTTCCAATGCACGTAGGTACAGATCGGCAACCGTATCTGCACCTATCAGCACCACACGCCGCAGGTTGGCACGCCGGAGGGCCATTCTGTGCGCCAAACGATACCCCACACGCAGCCCACCCAGCATAACAAGCAGAACCAGTGCATAAATAACGGGAAATGTCAGACTGGGCAGCGGAAAACCCACCGCCACCAAACCACATGAAAATAGCACGGAACTGGCAATGGAGGCCCCGGCAATACCCAAAAGGTCTGAAACACCGGAAAACCGCCAGTACTGTTGCGGCATACGGAATGGCAGCCCGCTGACAAGCAGCGTAATTGCCCCCCCAGCCAAAAACCAGAGCGGGTGCAGTAATCCATCCTGCGGGGCCGCCAGCCACCGTGCCAGAGGTGCGGCAAGTGCTGCCAACACGCCATCAAGCAGGATATTTACGGCTATCCTGTTTACTGGGCGTAGGCGCGGATTACGGTGCAGGGGCTGAGAGTGTTGTGATGCCATTATCTTGCACCTATAGCGTAGCACCTGCCATCCTAGAAGCGGCTCAACCGGACGACTGTCTTTTCATGTCTTTTTCTTTTTCCTGTGTGGCAATTTTCTGCCTTTTTGGTGCCTGTATTCTTTCTGCCTGCATAGTGCGGGGTATGATTGGGCTTGCAGTTATGGATACACCAGGGCACCGCAGTGCTCATGATACGCCTACCCCCAAAGGGGGCGGTGTAGGCGTTATGCTGGCTTTTGCTGGTGTGCTGCCAGTTCTTATGTCTCTTACCGGCCTGCCACTTTTTTCTCTGCCTGCCTGCACGTTGGCGGCGGCCACGCTTTTATTATGTGCCGTTTCATGGCTAGATGACATTTATCAGTGGTCCCCGGCCATTAAATTTGCCGCACAATGTGCAGCAGCCTGCCTGGTTGTGGCTGGAGGCATGGCGCTACCTTGGCCCACCCCTTTTGTGGGCGCCATTCTTTCTGTATTGTGGCTGATATTTATCACCAATGCCGTCAACTTTATGGATGGATTAAACGGGCTGATTTCTGGCTGCCTATGTATTGCAGCTTTATGCATAGCCGCGTCTGCCACTTATCTGGGTGTGCCAGCCTTACGTTGGCCCGCTTTACTTATGGCTTTTTGTCTGGCTGGTTTTCTGCCTTTCAATTTTCCACACGCACGCATTTTTCTGGGAGATGTGGGCAGCCAAGGATGCGGGTTACTAGCTGGTGCCGCTGCACTCTATATTGCCGCACGTTCCCCCTTTCCCTCAGGTTGGGTTGTTGGGCCTGCGCTGCTGTTTCCATTGATTTATGATGTAATTTTCACCCTGATCCGCCGCAAACTGGCCAGACATTCCTTGGTACAGGCGCATCGTGGGCATTTGTATCAGGTGCTCCACCGTAGCGGCCTATACGCTCCCGCCATTTCCTGTATGGAATGGGCCTTCACACTTTGGGGAATGATTATAGGCTGTTTTGTTGCACCCATGCCTGTTCTGGCAGGGAGTCTGATAGCTTTTTTACTTGTCTGCCTGCCACAACTTGTATGGACAGCCTTTGCCATTTTACGCACGCGCCAACACAAGATTGGCGCGTGGTAACCACAGTTTTTATTTTTCCAGAGTCAGGGTAAGCCCCTGTGCAGACCCGGCAAGACGAGCCCCCTGAGAAATGGTTTCGATCTTGATGCGCACGCCATTCTTGTTTTCCAGAACAGCGCCCCCCAAGCCCTGACCCAATGTGGCCTCACCATGTGCTGCACCGTAAGTACCATTAAAATCTGATAAACGATGCAGATTATAAACTGTGCCTTTTCCCTCAATTTTGGAATAGCCAACAGCCGCAATGGTGCCACCGGTAATAGAGAATTTGTACGTCTTGCCACCGTACCGCAGCCTGCCACCACCCCAAGTATAACCAACCCCGATATCAGCAGATCTTGCTGTTATGGTCACTGTAGCAGTGGGTGAGCCCATGGCATCTTCAGCATGGGCAACAGGAATAAAACTGGCTGATGCCGCGAGCGCTGCCGCAGCAAAAAATGAAGAAAACCGCATGAAACGTTCCTTCCTTCTGGTTATCTGACTGATATATCAGCCTGCCGCTTGCATTATAAAAGCAGCAGGCTGTTCAGAAACTCCTGAAGAAAAAACGTTTATTGATTACAAAGGTTTCAAACCGGGTTGACCAGCAAAAACTTACGCAGCCATTACGCGGCGCACGCGGCGCGTTACCGGTTCACGCTCGGCAGAACGCTGCGCCTTGCGAGCGGCATTTTCTACGGCATCACCCATAATGCTACGAATTTCCTTCAGGTAAGCCGCACCTTTGGGTGTACGCTGCACCAGAACAGAGCGACGGTCCAGCGGATCTACCTTACGGCGTGCCAGATCCAGTTCACTCAACCGGTCCAGTGCACGGGTGATGGCAGGCTTGGAAACATTCAGGCTGGATGCCAGACCACGCACAGTATGGCCGTTTTCATCCAGATAGCATGTCAAAAACACCGCCAACTGACGGGCGGACAAATCCGGCGCATCTCCACGCACCAAGGACACAATGGTGTCCCGCAGGGTTTTGGCCAGATCCTCTGTTTTTTCTGCGACCTGAGGCATGAGTTTCACTTTCCTTTTGCTGCCCGTTCATCCTGATCCCTCAGTCATGAACGATATGTTTGTGCGTCCTGTTACAGAACGAATCCCCTTGAAATTTCATATAGGAGTCGAAACGACTCTTTTAAAGTATGAGTGAAAGCATATTACCTCTGCTTTTATGACACCTTTATGGCAGCTTCACTCTGCTTTTTTACAAAAAGATTTGTAATGGCCTTAAAAACTGCCCGAACTCCGGGAGAATCCCCACCTTTTGGCCGTCCGGGCCGGGCGCTGTCATTCCATGCATAACTATCGATATGCACCCAGCGCTGGCCTGTATTTACAAAACGTTCAAGAAATAATCCGGCAGTAATGGCGCCCGCCATAGGTTTTGATGAAATATTACTGATATCTGCAACAGAACTTCCTAACCATTCCCGGTAACCCTGCCACAAGGGCAAGCGCCACATGGGGTCTGCCTCCTGCTGCCCGGCTTCCAGAAATGCGGCAGAAACCGCATCATCATTACAAAGCAAAGCAGGCAGGTCTGGCCCAAGTGCTACACGTGCAGCCCCTGTAAGGGTTGCAACATCCAGCAGCAAATCGGGTTTCTGTTCTCCTGCCTCGCAAAGCAAATCACATAAAACCAGACGGCCTTCTGCATCTGTATTGCCAATTTCCACTGTCAGGCCGGATCGGCTGCGCACCACATCCAGCGGACGCATGGCATGGCCAGAAACACTGTTTTCCACACAGCCAAGCCGCACTTCCAACCTTACAGGTAAATCCTGCGTCATAATCAAACGCGCAAGTGCCAGAACTGTTGCTGCGCCCCCCATATCCTTTTTCATGCGCAGCATGCCGCTGGAAGGCTTGAGATCGTACCCCCCGCTATCAAAACACACGCCCTTGCCGACCAGAGAAATCAGTGGAGCCTTTTTATCTGCCCCGCTTCCCTGCCACTGTGCCACCACCACACGCGGGCCTCGGTCTGAACCATTCCCCACATGCGCCAGTAATGGATAGGCCTTATCCAGCGCGGTTCCTTTTATAACGTCTACTTGCGCATCAAATGCCTTGAACACAGATTTGGCAGCCCGCGCCAGATCAGACGGCCCCAAAAGGTTGGCCGGTGTATTGATCAGATCACGCGCAAGCCAGATGGAACGCGCGGCTTCCGATGCCACGCCTGCACGCTCCTGCGCTGTGACCACCAACCGCGTTGTGGGTTTTGACGGAGGCGCAGACTTCAGCCCATAATGATAGGCCCCAAGGCAGAAGCCCAGAACAATGTCATGCCGTGCGATATCATCTGGGGCTTCCACCTGCCAGTCTCCCGCAGGCAGGTCCTGTGCAAGAGCACCAAAAGCAAAGGGATCAACCACGCCTTTTTCTGGCGCCCCAAACAATGCCACCGGAGCACCACTTGCATCTGGCACCATAACCAGTTGGCCAGGGCGTGCTTTAAAGCCGCAATTTTCTGCAAAAGCCACAGCCTGCGCACCTATCTTGGCCTCTAAACGCACCTGTTCTGACGGGCGAACAACATGAACAGTCCGCACTTTGCTCCCTCGGCGGGATACAACTAGGCAATCAGCTTCACGAACAGGCATGAACATCTCTCCCTCTGCTTTCAGGCTGTGTGCCTGCCAGCTTGTTTTCTTTAATGTGGATAATGGCATCTGATGGCTTGCTTTTCCACACGCGCCAGCAGACGATGTTTGCATGATGGTTTCTTCCCGCCGTATGGCTGCTGCCGCTCATCACGCATCTACGCAGGACGATGCACCCGTGCGGGCCATTTTGGGCCCCACCAACACCGGAAAAACGCATCTGGCGCTAGAACGCATGCTGGCCCATTCATCCGGTATTATCGGTTTTCCTCTCCGGCTGCTGGCGCGTGAAAATTACGAGCGCATGGTCAAGCTCAAAGGCGTGCGCTCCGTGGGGCTGATTACGGGTGAGGAAAAAATTATTCCTCCACAGGCACGCTGGTTTTCCTGCACGGTGGAAGCCATGCCATCTGACCGAAAGGTGGAATTTGTAGCCGTAGATGAAATTCAGCTTTGTGCAGACCCGGAACGCGGCCATGTTTTTACAGATCGGCTTTTAAACGCACGTGGACGTTCTGAAACATTGTTTCTTGGGGCAGAAACCATTGCTCCCCTGCTCAAGACCCTGATCCGTGACATAGAAATAGACACACGTCCGCGCCTTTCCAGCCTGACATATACAGGCCACATGCGTCTTTCACGCTTGCCCGCGCGCACGGCCATTGTGGCTTTTTCCATGGCCGAAGTTTACGCCATTGCAGAACTTATCCGCCGCAAACGTGGCGGGTGTGCTGTTGTTATGGGCCAGCTCTCCCCCCGCACCCGCAACGCACAGGTTGCCCTCTACCAAAACCGGGAAGTGGATTATCTGGTGGCCACCGATGCCATTGGCATGGGGCTGAATATGGATATACGGCATATTGCCTTTGCCAATATCACCAAGTTTGATGGGCACAGAAACCGGCTACTTACCCCTGCTGAAGCCGCACAGATTGCTGGCCGCGCCGGCCGTGGCACACAAGATGGTACTTTTGGCACAACGGGGGAATGTCCTCCTTTTCCCGAAGGGATGGTAGAAGCCATTGAAACCCATCACTTTGAGCCGCTGCCATTTTTATGGTGGCGTAACAGCAAGCTCAATTTTGCTTCCCCTAAAGCGCTCTATGCCAGCTTATGTCAGAAACCCCCTGAACGGTGCCTGAAATCTGCGGCCCCTGCCTCTGACTTACTGGCGCTGTCTGCGCTGATGCAAAATGCCACAGTGCAGAAACTGGCCCACACGCCTGCCCGCACCCAGTTGTTGTGGGAGGTGTGCCAGATTCCTGATTTTCGTAAACTGGGGGAAGACAGCCACATTCGGCTATGTGAGCAAATTTTCACCCTGCTTGCCCAAAAGGGGCATCTCCCTTCTGCCTGGATGAAGTCTCGCCTTGCCAATCTGGAACAACTGGAAGGCGATATTGATGTTCTTATGCAGCGCCTTATGGGCATCCGCACATGGTCATACGTTTCTGCCAGAGCAGATTGGGTGGAAAACGCCGCGCACTGGCGTAACCACACCTTAAGGCTGGAAGATGCTCTTTCTGACGTGCTGCATGAACGCCTGACCACACGCTTTGTAGATAAACGCGCCGCAAGCCTAGCAAGACGTCTGGAAGAGGCTGACACTACTCCCTTACTTTCTGCCATTACCCGCACAGGTGAGGTCAGCGTGGAAGGGCACGCTGTGGGCCATATGCGCGGCTTCAGTTTTATTCCAGACCCTGATGCCGCGCAGTCTGACCAAAAACTTATTCTCAAGGCGGCGCGTAGGGCTGCTCGTAATCAGATTCCCTATCGGGTTTCCCAGTTCCTTCAGACCCAAGACACGGAAATAATGCTGAACCTGCAAAATGGTGCCCTCACTTGGCAGAGCGATACCATTGCGCAGCTGCGGGCAGGAGCAGATGTGCTGCACCCCGTTATTGATGTGTTTGATGCGGAGTTTCTGGAACCGGGACAGAAAGAAAAAATCTGGCAGCGGCTGATGACCTTTATAGAGGTTTATATCCACAAGGAACTTGCACCATTATTTCGCGCAGAAAAAGCCGTTGCAGATCAACCCTTGCTGCGTGGCCTAGTGCATATACTGGTAGAAAATGGAGGAGTGGCAAAGGTGCCACATTTTTCCGCACTTCCCGCCTCTGCCCGACATGCACTGAAGCGCCTTCATATTTTCCAGCAGAAGAATATCTTGTTCTGCGATAAAATTATGCGCCCTACTGCCATGGCCTTACGCGCGCTTTTAATCAGCGTGTATTCTGGCATCACTTTGCCAGAGTTGCCGCGTGCCGGTGCCGTATCTGCACCCCTGCCTGCTTTGCTGACAGAGGGCCAGAAATCTCTGCTCATGCAGTTAGGATGGATCATAGCAGAAGATACGCTAATCCGACTCGATATTGCCGCCACACTTTACGCAGACTCTGTTTCTCTGATTTCACGCGGCTCCAGACAGATTCCCGTTTTCTTTGCCTCTCGGTTGGGTGTGAAAAAAAACGCCCTGCCTGGCATTTTACGCGGCCTTGGTCTGCACGTTCAAAAACCTCAGATTTTGCCGGATACGCATGCCGGACCACCTGCACCTTTTCTGATTATCCCTCGGAAAACTGTAAAAAATCGGACACACTCAAAAAAACGTACAGGTAAGGCGCAACCAGAAAAACATAACCACAACAGCCCATTTGCCGTGCTGGCAACACTCCGGCAGCGCCTGCAACCCTAGCCCTTCCATAAAAAGAAAGCAGATCTCATTATGTAGGCGGGTTGCCATTAGGCCAAAAGCGCCTCATATCTGCGCCATCCTTGGTGGCAGACTTATATAAAAGTACTGCCATCTGACCCCACGCGGTGAGAGCCCCTCCTCCACCGCCAGATATTTTCGGAGATGGCAATGACCTACGTGGTCACTGAAAACTGCATCCGCTGCAAATTCATGGACTGTGTGGAAGTCTGCCCCGTTGACTGCTTCTACGCTGGTGAAAACTTCCTGGTTATCAACCCTGACGAATGCATTGACTGCGGCGTGTGTGAGCCCGAATGCCCCGCCGAAGCCATTTTCCCTGATAGCGACGACCGTGCAGCAGCGTGGGCAGAAATCAACGCAAAATATGCAACCCAGTGGCCAAACATTACCCGTAAGGGAACGCCACCGGCAGATGCAGAAGAATGGAAAGACAAGCCCAACAAAACAGAGCTTCTTTCTCCCAATCCGCAGAAAGACTAAGCACCTTATTTATAGGGTTTGTAAAAATGGTGTCAGCGTTAGGCTGGCACCATTTTTTTGTGCCAGATCGCTTAGCTTTCTTATCCAATCTATCAAACAGATTTTTCGATAAGCGAGCGCCCGCTATTCCCTTGGAGCATTTATAACCCTGCCCACAAAAAAGCCCCCGAAGCCATAACAGCTTCGGGGGCTTTTTTCGGCCAACCTTTCACCGCCACTTAAGGCAGCGGTGAAAGCCAAACCATATTAGCGGGACATCATGTGCATTGCGGTGTTGTTCATGATGAACACGGTACCAACAATCAGGATGGCCACAAACGCAACGGTGAAAACAAAGCACATATTGTTCCAGCGCTGTTCGGAGCTACCGCCCATGTGCAGGAAGTAGTGCAGATGCACCAGAACCTGAACCAGAGCGAGAGCTGAAATAGCAGCCAGAGTGCCTGCTGGAGAAAGGCTGTGGGTCATCACCACGCCAAACGACAGCACCGTCAGGACAACGGCAAGAACAAACCCGATAATGTAAGAAGATACGCTACCGTGGCTCTCGCCTGAGGAGGATGTATGCGGATTGCTCATCAGATCATGCTCGCCAGATAGACATAGGTGAAAACGCAGATCCAGACGATATCCAGAAAGTGCCAGAACAGGCTCAGGCAGGTGAGCTTATTCATCATACGTTCCGGGATTTCAGTCGTACCCATCAGCTGAACGATCAGGGTAACAATCCAGATCAGACCACACGTGACATGCAGACCGTGAGTAGACACCAGCGTAAAGAACGCAGACAGGAATGCACTGCGATCCGGACCGGCGCCTTCTGCGATCATGTGCGCAAATTCACGCAGTTCCAGCCCCACAAAGCCAAGGCCCAGCAGGAAGGTAAGGCCAAGCCAAAGGATAACCTTGGAAACCTGGCTTTTATGGGCGGCAATCATGCCAAACCCATAAGTGATGGACGAAACCAGCAGGAGGGCTGTTTCCAGCCCAAGCCCACCGAATTCGAACAGTTCGTGGCCCGTTGGACCACCGTTGAACTGGTTATGGAGAACTGCAAACGCGGCAAAAAGCGTGCCGAAGATAATGCAGTCCGTCATCAGATAGACCCAGAACCCGAACACCACCGGAGATTCGTGGTGATGTTCGTCATGGCCTGCGGTCTGAACAGTTGTGTTCTGTGCCATTTTATTCAGCTGCCTGTGCCATCAGTTTACGGGTGTGCTCGTTTTCAATCCGGGCAACCTCTTCGGCAGGGATATAGTAATCAATATCCTTATCGGCGCTGCGAGCGATTACCGTACCGATAACGCCAACAAGACCAACAGCAGCCAACCACCAGATGTACCAAACCGCAGCAAAACCGAAGATCAGAGCGAACACTGCACAAGCCAGACCCAAAGAGGTGTTCTTGGGCATGTGGATTGCTTCGTACTGAGCACCAGCCTGACGGGTATCAATACCATTTTCCTTATCATGCATGAACGTATCAAGTTCGTGCACGTGAGGAACGATAGCGAAGTTGTAAACCGGCGGCGGAGAAGAAGTGGACCATTCCAGCGTACGGCCATTCCATGGATCACCGGTCACGTCGCGGTTCTGCGGCAGGTTGCGGTCACGGATGGAAACATACAGCTGAGTAAGCTGGCAAGCGATACCAAGCATAACCAGAACTGCACCAACTTCAGCAACCAGCAGCCACGGGTGCCAAGCTGGATTGTCGTAGTGGTTCAGACGACGGGTCATGCCTTCGAAACCGACGATGTAGAGTGGTACGAATGCGCAATAGAAGCCAACAAACCAGAACCAGAAAGCGCGCTTGCCCCAGGTTTCATCCAGCTTGAAGCCCATCACCTTCGGGAACCAGAAGTTCATGCCACAGATGTAACCGAAATACACACCACCGATAATGGTATTATGGAAGTGGGCAATCAGGAACAGGGAGTTATGCAGAACAAAGTCAGCACCCGGGATAGCCAGCATAACGCCAGTCATACCACCGATGGTGAAGGTGATCATGAAGCCAACAGCCCAGTACATGCAAGCATGGAACTGAATGCGACCCTTATACATGGTGAACAGCCAGTTAAACAGCTTAACACCAGTAGGAATGGAGATGATCATGGTCGCGATACCAAAGAAGGCATTCACGTCCGGACCAGCGCCCATTGTGAAGAAGTGGTGAACCCACACAAGGAAGGACAGAACCATGATGGAGCAGGTTGCGTAAACCATGGTGCTGTAACCAAACAGCGGCTTGCCGGAAAATGCAGGAACAACTTCCGAAAACACACCGAAGGCAGGAATAACGAGAATGTAAACTTCCGGATGACCCCAAGCCCAGATCAGGTTCAGGTACATCATCTGGTTGCCGCCACCATCATTGGTGAAGAAGTGCATCCCGAAGTAACGATCCATACCCAGCAGACCAACAGCAACTGTCAGAACAGGGAAGGCCACCATGATCAGGATGGAAGCACAGAAAGCTGTCCAGGTGAAAACTGGCATTTTCATCCAGGTCATGCCCGGAGCGCGCATTTTCACGATGGTCACAAAGAAGTTCACACCGGTCAGCAGCGTGCCAACACCAGAAATCTGAACGGCCCAGATATAGTAATCTACGCCAACGCCAGGGCTGAACTGATTTTCGGACAGAGGCGGATATGCCAACCAGCCGCACTGCGAAAATTCACCAATGAACAGAGAAACGTTCACCAGAATAAACGCAACAGCCGTCATCCAGAAGCTCAGGTTGTTCAGGAACGGGAAGGCAACGTCACGCGCACCAATCTGCAGAGGCACGATGAAGTTGAACAGACCGGTCATGAACGCCATGGCCAGGAAGAAGATCATGATCGTTCCGTGAGCGGAGAAGATCTGATCGTAATGGTGTGGTGGTAGATAGCCTGGGTTACCTGCATACGCCAACGCAAGCTGGGTACGCATCATGATAGCGTCAGCAAAACCACGGAAAAGAGCGACCAGTGCCAAGATGATGTACATCACGGCTAGACGCTTGTGATCGACAGAAGTGAACCACTCTTTCCAGAGGTAGCCCCACTTACCGTAATACGTAATAAGTCCCAGTACCGCGACACCGACAATGACAACGCCGATGAACGTCCCTACCAGGATCGGCACATCCAAGGGGATGGCCGAGAGCGATAGTCTCCCTAGCATAGATCCTATTCCTTCATATTCATGTCGGACATCGCAGACTGCTGCACCTGGATCATCTTGCCAGTGCTTTTGTCCATGACCATGCCGTTGTTGTACTTGGCAACGATCGTGTTGAACATGCCGGGTTCAACATGCGCGAAATATTCGACGGGGTTCGCTTCGCTTGGGGCAGCAAGTTTCGGATAGGTCTGGCTATCCAGCTGCTCGGAAGAAGACTTCACCTTTTCAACCCAGGCATTGAATTCATCGCCGCTCACAGCAAGCGTATGGAATTTCATGTCAGAAAAACCACGGCCACTGTAGTTGGCAGACTCACCCAGATAGTCGCCCGGTTCGCTTGCCAGCAGATGAAGCTGGGTCTGCATGCCTGCCATGGCGTAAATCATGGAACCAAGACGCGGGATGAAGAAGGAATTCATCACGGAATCAGAGGTGATGTTAAAGTCAATCGGGGTGTTGACCGGAATGGCCAGCTGATTGACCGTTGCAATACCCTGTTCCGGGTAGATGAACAGCCATTTCCAGTCCAGAGCCACCACTTCAACGTGCAGAGGCTTGGTATTTGCTTCTGCTTCAAGTGGCTTATACGGGTCCAGAGAATGACAGGTCTGATAGGTAATCACTGCCAGGAAGAGGATAATCAGGGAAGGCACGCCCCAGATAGTCACTTCAATTTTGTTGGAGTGGCACCACTTCGGCAGATACTCGGCGCTCGTGTTAGACTGGCGATACTGCCAGGCAAACAGAAGCGTCAGCAGGATGGTCGGAATCACAACAATCAGCATTGCGACTGTGGAGGTGGCAATTAGGGTTTTAACCCCCTCACCAACCGGGCCTTTCGGGTCGAGAACATCAAGTTCACACCCGGCAAGCAGCAATGCTGACGATAGGCCGCCCAATCGCGCCACTCTCGCCAGTAACTTGTTTTTCATCGCACGCCTCTTGGTTCTGACATCAAATTAGCCTCACTAAGACTCTTTGTTCTGCTGCCATAGAAGCCTGACAACAGCAAGAAAAAACCGCGTTTCAACATTTCCCACCCGCCATAGACACATGACACAGCGCCATTATCCTTTAAAAACATAAGGAACACGGCACATCATGCTGATGACAGAATGAATGAAGTGCGAAAACACCTTGTAGACACTTTATTCCTAAAGCGCAGATTCTCAAATGTCGGAAAAGTTCCATCTGCCTTTCGTCATAATCAGGTTAGCTGATATGGCGTGCTGGCATGGGTTGTCTGCCTATGCAAAAACAGGGATCATCATATTCACGAAATATTTCTATATATTTCAAAATCTTCTCAAAAAAGACAAAATCGCTTTCCATTTCATGATGTTACGCGACAAAAATTTATCTCACATTTCCGTTACATAATCTTGAATAAATATAACGTCCTATTTTGGTACGCATTCCATGCAAACATAGGGCTATTCATTTCAGGCATACCTTCCCATACAAAAAAACCCAGCCCCTTTGGGAGGCTGGGTTTTTTTCTGAAACATGGATTGAGCCTATGCCGCTTACCGACTCCTCCATGGATCAATCGTTGGAATTTCTCACACCCATGAACTGCAACAGAAACTGAAAGAGGTTGATGAAGTTCAGGTAGAGGCTCAGCGCATCATACACGCTGCGCTTGGCTGTCATTTCCGGGCCTTCATAGGCCGCAAGCTGCGGATAGGTTACCCGAATACGCTGTGCATCAAATGCACTGAAAGCTGTAAAGATAAAGACACCCACAATGCTGTACACATAGTACAAAGCCGGGCTCTTCAGAAACAGGTTAACCAGTCCGGCAATCAGCAGCCCAAACAGTCCCATCATCAGAAACGAGCTGAAGCGCAACAGATTGGCTTTGGTTACGTATCCCCACAAAGACGTTGCGGCGAACATACAGGCCGTGACCAGAAACACCCTTACAATGGATGTATCCGTGTAAATAACAAAAATATTGGCCATACTGGCGCCCATAGCCGCACAAAACGCCCAAAACAGCGCCTGCGCACCCTGTAGGGAAAGCCTGTTCAGGCCAAAGGACATCACCAACACAAATGCCAATGGCGAAAGCATGGCCACATCACCCAACAATGTTGGGCGTGGCACCAAACCACCAGGCACCTGCACCACCTGAAAAAACAGATGGCTTAAACTTGTGTTGGCAATAACATATGCCACTATACCGGTAAGCAGCAGACCAGATGCCATCCAGTTATAAACACGTAGCATATAAGCCCGCAGCCCAGCATCCAGATTGGCTGCCTGAGCATTCCAATCTGAGGGTGCAGCGGGGGATCGGTAGTCGTGACTAAACGACATGGTGTTTAACTCTCCTTGTCCGGGCAGGCCGGCTTTGCTTAATACTTGTGGCTGCCCTGCCCTGTCGTCAAGGGTTGCAAAGAATCAGGTCAAAAACCGGGCGCTTTATTCCTGCCTGATTTTTATCCTTCAATATAAACGTTTCTCCCCACAAATCGGCCATCACAAGCTAGGGAATAATTGCCAGTATGTTTTTGATTGCCGGAATCCGCCTTCCCGCTCCCATGCTGGAGTTTTTCCAGAATATTCAGACTTTCTTTCCGAACAGGGAATGGGAGCCCGAACCTTTCCTGTTTCTTCCCCTCGTCGTGATCGGAGAGGTCTCTGATCCAGACATCATGGAAGAACTCGATGCGGGGCTACTTTCTATCCAAACATCAACCCCGGCCACACTCATTCACTCCGGGTTGGACGTTGCGCAACAAGGCGAGCGAATCATTCTCACGGCCAAGATTCTGTCTGCTGTATGTGATCACCTTTCCGTGAAAATCAGACACCAAGCTCAGCGGGCTGGTGTGAAGGTAAAGCGCATCTGCCACCCACTCAGCGTACCCCTGGCCACGATCTCAACCGTTCCACCAGAAGAGGTCCACAATTGGTTGCGCATCCACCACAGCCTGCGTGCGCAAGAAGAAGAGGTTTATGAATTCACCCTGTTCAGTTCTTGGAAAAATCGTGAAACGACAGATATGGAACTTCTGACTGATTATGCGTTTATACCAAGTTGCATAATGCCATCCTGATTGTTATAACAAACATATAGCACCCTTATCCTATCTTAATTGTGAGCATAAATTCAGGCTCTACACGCCTGTAAGCACGGGAAATTATCTCACGAAATGGAAGCTGCTATTCCTTCCTCGTGATTGACAGACAGCGTTCCCCTTGGCTGTTGTGTGAGAAACCGGCCTGCCGGCTATCTTTTTCCTCACCGTATATAATAGTCGAGGACATGAACGCATGACCCGCCCCGCCTCCGCCAAGAGACGTTCACTGCTAGGAATTCTCGCGGCCGGAACAATCTGTGCCGCTGCTTTACCTTACGCGGCAGTCCCTGCCCGCGCCGACGGTCAGGGTAATACAGGGGAAGCGATCATCCATGCTGATGATCACCCCGAAAACTGGCTTTCTTATGGTCGCACCTATAGCGAACAGCGCTATAGCCCGCTTGATCAGATCAACCGCTCCAACGTTGGTGATCTCAAGCTGGCTTGGTACTACACGCTGGATACCAACCGCGGCCAAGAAGCAACCCCGCTGGTGGTAGATGGCATTATGTATGCCACAACCAACTGGTCCAAGATGGAAGCGCTGGACGCTGCCACAGGCAAGCTGCTTTGGCAGTATGATCCCAAAGTGCCCGGCAACATCGCCGACAAAGGTTGCTGTGATACGGTTAACCGCGGCGCGGGCTACTGGAACGGCAAGGTTTACTGGGGCACGTTTGATGGCCGCCTGGTTGCCGCCGATGCCAAAACCGGCAAAAAGGTTTGGGAAGTTAACACCATCCCGGCCGATGCTTCTCTGGGCAAGCAGCGTTCCTACACAGTGGACGGCGCGGTACGCGTGGCCAAAGGTCTGGTGCTGATTGGTAACGGTGGTGCCGAATTTGGCGCCCGCGGCTTTGTATCCGCCTTTGATGCCGAAACCGGCAAGCTGAAGTGGCGCTTCTACACCGTTCCGAACAACAAGAACGAACCTGACCATGCTGCATCAGATAATATTCTGATGAGCAAAGCCTACAAAACCTGGGGCCCCAAAGGCGCTTGGGTACGTCAGGGTGGCGGTGGCACCGTATGGGACTCTCTGGTGTATGACCCGGTGAGTGACCTGATCTATCTGGCCGTTGGTAACGGATCTCCCTGGAACTATAAATATCGTTCCGAAGGCATTGGTTCCAACCTGTTCCTGGGCAGCATTGTCGCACTGAAGCCTGAAACCGGTGAATATGTCTGGCACTTCCAGGCAACGCCGATGGATCAGTGGGACTACACCTCGGTTCAGCAGATCATGACGCTGGATATGCCCGTGAATGGTGAAATGCGCCACGTGATTGTGCATGCACCTAAAAACGGCTTCTTCTACGTTCTGGATGCCAAGACCGGTGAATTCCTGTCCGGCAAAAACTATGTTTACCAGAACTGGGCCAATGGTCTGGACCCGCTGACAGGTCGCCCGATCTACAATCCGGACGGGCTGTACACCCTGAACGGCAAGTTCTGGTACGGTATTCCGGGCCCGCTGGGTGCGCATAACTTTATGGCTATGGCCTATAGCCCCAAAACGCACCTGGTTTATCTGCCCGCACATCAGATTCCGTTTGGTTACAAAAACCAGGTTGGTGGCTTTAAGCCGCACCCGGATTCCTGGAACGTTGGTCTGGACATGACCAAAAACGGTCTGCCTGACACCCCCGAAGCCCGTACGGCTTACATCAAGGATCTGCATGGCTGGCTGCTGGCCTGGGATCCGGTCAAGATGGAAACGGTCTGGAAGATTGACCACAAAGGCCCGTGGAATGGTGGCGTTCTGGCTACCGGCGGTGATCTTCTGTTCCAGGGTCTGGCCAATGGTGAATTCCATGCCTATGACGCCACGAACGGGAGCGACCTTTACAAGTTTGACGCACAGAGCGGTATTATCGCTCCGCCTATGACCTATAGCGTCAACGGCAAGCAGTATGTTGCTGTTGAAGTGGGTTGGGGCGGCATCTACCCGATTTCCATGGGTGGTGTGGGCCGTACTTCCGGCTGGACAGTTAACCACTCCTATATCGCTGTGTTCTCTCTGGACGGCAAAGCCAAGCTGCCAGCCCTGAACAACCGCGGCTTCCTGCCTGTAAAACCACCTGCACAGTATGACCAGAAGGTCGTTGATAACGGATACTTCCAGTATCAGACCTACTGCCAGACCTGTCATGGTGATAACGGCGAAGGTGCAGGCATGTTGCCTGATCTGCGTTGGGCCGGTGCCATCCGCCACCAGGATGCCTTCTACAATGTGGTTGGACGCGGTGCGCTGACGGCTTACGGGATGGATCGCTTTGACACCAGCATGACGCCGGATGAAATTGAAGCAATCCGTCAGTATCTGATCAAACGGGCGAACGACACGTATCAGCGTGAAGTGGATGCTCGGAAGAATGACAAGGATATTCCCGAAAACCCGACACTTGGCATTAACCCCTAATGCCTCGGCAGAGTTACGACGTCATTCAGCACACAGGCGATAAGTGGTAAAAATGATGATGAACAGGCTAAAAACTGCCCTGGGGGCAGTCGCTGTCGGGCTTCTTGCGGGAACGTCCCTAGCGTATGCACAGAATGCTGATGAAGATCTGATCAAGAAGGGCGAGTACGTTGCACGCCTGGGGGATTGTGTGGCTTGCCACACAGCCCTGAACGGTCAGAAATATGCTGGTGGTCTTTCTATCAAGACTCCTATCGGCACAATTTACTCCACCAACATTACGCCAGACCCCACGTACGGGATTGGCACCTACACATTTAAAGAGTTTGATGAAGCCGTGCGCCATGGCGTGCGTAAGGATGGTGCAACGCTGTATCCAGCAATGCCTTACCCATCCTTCGCCCGCATGACGCAGGATGACATGAAGGCTCTGTATGCATACTTCATGCATGGTGTGCAGCCGATTGCCGAGAAAAATCACCCCACGGATATTTCTTGGCCAATGTCCATGCGCTGGCCGCTGTCCATCTGGCGTTCTGTATTTGCGCCAGCACCCAAGGACTTCACACCAGCTCCTGGCACAGATGCTGAAACAGCACGTGGTGAATACCTTATCACTGGCCCAGGCCATTGTGGGGCATGTCATACACCACGCGGCTTTGGTATGCAGGAAAAAGCTCTGGACGGCGCCGGTGGGCCAGACTTCCTTGCTGGCGGTGGCGTGATCGACAACTGGATTGCACCAAGCCTGCGCAACGATCCGGTTCTCGGCCTTGGCCGCTGGTCTGATGATGACCTGTTCCTGTTCCTGAAATCTGGTCGTACCGATCACTCCGCAGCCTTTGGTGGCATGGCAGACGTGGTTGGCTGGAGCACCCAGTACTTCACCGATGCTGACCTGCATGCCATGGTGAAATACCTTAAATCCCTGCCGCCGGTTCCGCCTGCACGCGGTGATTACAGCTACGATGCCTCTACGGCTCAGATGCTGGATTCCAACAACTTCTCCGGCAATGCTGGCGCCAAAACGTATGTGGAACAGTGCGCAATCTGCCATCGTAACGATGGTGGTGGTGTAGCCCGTATGTTCCCGCCGCTGGCAGGTAACCCGGTTGTTGTTTCTGACAACCCGACATCTGTTGCCCATATTGTTGTTGATGGTGGTGTTCTGCCGCCGACCAACTGGGCACCTTCTGCTGTGGCCATGCCGGATTACAAGAATATCCTGTCTGACCAGCAGATTGCAGATGTTGTAAACTTCATCCGTTCTGCATGGGGTAACCGTGCACCGGCAAATACAACAGCAGCAGATATCCAGAAACTCCGTCTGGATCATACGCCGCTGCCAACGCCGGGCTGGGCAAATGCAACGGAAGACTCCGCAACATGGGGCCTGTTCATGCCGCAGCCTTATGGCGCTGGCTGGTCCTTCGCACCGCAGACCCATGCTGGTGTGGATGAAGCCCAGTAAGGCTTCTGCCTAATCTAACTCCCCTTTTTGGGGTGGGTTAAAAAGCGCTGTAGTGGCAACACTACAGCGCTTTTTTTTATATTCGTTACATTGCGGCAAAGCAGATCATTCCCACATGTTTAAGCAGAATGATTCAGACCCAAACAAAACTGGACTTGTGTTCAACAAACTCTACACAGAATGGTAATGTTGAAACGCGACTGAACTGTCTGGTGCAAGAAATCCGGCAATGTGCGGCTTGTGCCCAGAAACTGCCATTAGGCCCGCGGCCTGTTCTGCATGTTTCTCCCAATGCGCGTTTGCTCATTGCTGGGCAGGCTCCGGGGACACGGGTTCATGAAACGGGTGTTTCTTTTAATGATGCATCGGGGGATCGCCTGCGTGGCTGGCTTGGAATGAGCCGAGATGTTTTTTACGATTCCAACCGTATCGCCATCTTGCCCATGGCGCTCTGTTATCCGGGAGTATTGCCAAAAGGTGGAGATCGGCCACCACCACCTGAATGCGCCAGTTTATGGCGAGAACGTATTCTAGCTTTGCTCCCCAATATCCAGCTTACACTTCTGGTGGGGGCCTATGCCCAGAATTATGTTTTGGGGAAAGGGAAGGTTTACGAGCGAACAGAGCATTTTCAAGATTTTCTGCCCCAGTATTTCCCTCTGCCGCATCCATCCTGGCGCACAGGTGCATGGGAGCGCAAAACCCCCATGTTTCAGGAAAAGATTATCCCTGCCCTCCGGCGGGAGGTAGCCCGTGCACTAACAGGTTAGAGAGAGCTAAAGCACCAGAAGCAAGCGCACATCATTTACGTTGGTAAGCGTGGGGCCTGTTTTGATAAGATCGCCCAGTTTTTCAAAAAAACTGTAGCTATCATGTCGGCCCAGAAAATCTTCGGCAGATACGCCGTTTTGTATGCCACGCGCTAAGGTATCAGGCGTAAATATGGCACCTGCGGCATCTTCCGTACCATCAATACCGTCTGTATCTCCCGCCAAACCCCAGATGCCTTTCTGACCATTTAAAACCAGAGCACAGGCAAGCAGAAACTCTGTATTGCGCCCGCCTTTCCCCGGCTTTTGGCCAGAACGTATGGTTACTGTTGTTTCTCCACCACTTAGCAAAACAGCTGGAGCTTGTACCGGCACCCCGTGCGCCTGAACAGAACGGGCAATACCGCTCATAACAACGCCCATAACGGAACTTTCGCCTTCCAACGCATCACCTAGAATCAGAGGCGTAATACCGGCTTTACGCGCCACATCCGCTGCAGCCTGTAATGCCATAAGGGGCGTTGCCATCATCTCAACCCGGTTCTTGGGGTTCACACTCTGTTGGGTAGGGTCTTTCGTAGGCTCCTGTTCCAGAGCATGGCTGATAGAGGCAGGCACATCCAAATTATATTTGCGCAAAATACGCAGGGCATCTTGATCTGTCGTTTTATCTGGAACAGTCGGGCCACTGGCAATAATTGCGGGGTCATCACCGGGCACATCACTAATAACAAGTGTAATAACCTGCGCAGGCGCTGCGGCCTCCGCCAGCTTACCGCCTTTAATAGCGGATAAATGCTTACGTACGGTGTTAATTTCCGCAATGGTTGCGCCAGAATGTAAAAGCTGGCGGCCAATATTCTGTTTTTCTTCCAGCATTATGCCTTTTATGGGCAATGCCAGCAGGGCAGAGCCTCCGCCAGATATCAGCGCAATAACCAGATCATCTGGCCCCAACCCTTTTACAGCCTGCAATATCTCTTGCGCAGCTTGCTCGCTGCGGGCGTCCGGCACAGGGTGAGATGCCTCCAGAATGGTAATATGGCGCGTGGGCACAGCATGATCATCACGTGTCACCACAATGCCTTGCATTGGCACATCAGGCCAAGCGGCTTCCAACGCTGCGGCCATGGCGGCAGAAGCCTTGCCCGCCCCCACAACAACACATCGGCCTTTAGGTTTTTCGGGTAAATGATCCGCCAATACCTTTATGGGGTTGGCCGCAGCCACTGCTGCATCAAACATATTCCGCAACAGGCTCCGCGCCCGTGCATTCTGTTTTGTTCTTATATCTGGCGGCGCCAATTCAACATTCTCCTCCATGCATTCTGTCTCATACCTTGGCCCATCTAGTTTAGGTAAAGGCTTTATCCAGATATGGAGAAGACGCATCAAAGAACGCGCGGTTCTCTGCCAGTTCTGTTTCTATCACACGCAAACTGGCCAAAGCCCGAAGCATTTCCTCACGAATCGAGAGGTTTGCTTCAGTTTCTTCACAGTTCAACAAATACTGTACAGCTATATGCGTGGCACGCGCTGTGCGACCGTACTGCCCACCGTACCGGCCTGTAAAATGCTGCATACGCTCCATCATCACTTCTACAGATTTCTGTGCATCTGGCGGCAAAATATGGCGTGCCAGAATGGTGCGTAAACGCAGCACGTTCAGTGCAATGGTCATGCTGGAAAGTACGCCGCTCAAATAGCGTTCCAGCACATAGGTATTGCCATCATCCGTTGCCATGGTGGAAAGACGCACAAATCCATCTACGCTACGCCCAATAATTTCTGTCATCGCAGGTGGTCTGCGCTGCCCCGCCAAACGGCGCAGACCACGCAGAATATTCACACGCATATCCCACCGCAGACCATCCGGGTCATATGGCAGGAACACCCGGTACATCCACATGCAGAACATCATGGCCAAAAGCAGCGGCATGGCGGTATTGAAATACATGATTTCATCCATCCGGCCCTGATTGATTGGCCCCACCAGAATGGGCAAAAACAGATTATAAGCCACTGCCGCAAGCACAAGCGGAGGCCACGCAAAAGCCAGACCACCCACCAACATGGGCACCGCCAGGCACATAGCCATCATTTCATAAATTGTGGGCTGCGCCATCACCCACAAATCCAGCAGTGCGCTCATGCCTATCACACACACTGTGCCATGCAGAAACGCCTGTGTGGCAAGAGCGGGTTGTTCCAAGGTAGAGAACAACGCACAGACAATGCCCACAAACATAATAAACGTCAGGCCATCAGGCCATGCGGTGGTAATCCATATCACGCCCGCCAAAAAGATGGTGACAGAGGCGCGCAGACTGTTGGTAAACGCCATCCGCCAGTCTCGGTAAGACTTCATGGGGTAGCGGAAATGGTCATGCGGCTGGGGGTTGCGGCTCATTTCAAACTGTTCAAGAGCCAGATACAGCTCTTCCAGCATGGTATCCAACTTATGCAGCAGCTGCCCCTGCCGGGTTAGCACTTCATCCTGCTGCTCATCCAGCGGAGGATGCGTGGCCGCTTCCATTTCCTTTTCCAGACACCCTGCGGCAAGCTGGCGGCATGTTGCGCGGAGCGTGGTCAAATCCCGCAGCACAGGCTCAACCGGTTGGTCATTATCCAGCCTGTCCGGTAGAGCCTGCAAAAAAGTGCTCACCTGGCGGGCTGTATCCTGATATTCCGCGCCTTGGCTGTGCGGCACCTCCAACAGTGCGCCCAAATCCAACCCGCGGGACAACAGCACCGTAATGGCTGCCAAAGCCGCTCTGGCGTGGTCCCCTTCATGCTGGTGTTTGCCCATTTCAATTTCGGCAAACTCCACCTGATCGCTCAAGGCAATAAGGGTGGAAAACACCCCCGGAGAATTGGCCACCGCCCGCCTATCACCCTGCAATAGGCGTAAAATGGCGGGCACCGCCCCTTTAAGAGCCTGCACAAAGTTGGCTGCCAACCGTGTTCTGGCCCGCAACCCCAACTGATACTGAAAAAGGGATGAAATTGTGGTTTCCACCACAATGCCAAGCGTAATGTAGGTGGCACGCGCCATGGCAATCTGAAAAATATGGTCGGGCGCAACAATGCCATCTAGCGCGATAATAACGTATGTAAAACCAGAGGCCCGCATACCGTGAATACGGTAATTGGTCATGGCCGCCGGGCCGGGCAGTAACGTGCCTATAAAGCAGAAGGTGCCAATACCTACCGCTACAAAAAAGATATACAGCAGTGGAGATTGCGGCATGCTGGCCACCAGCACGATGGCGCATATCGTGCCCACCACCATACCGAACATATGCCAACGCGCCTTGGCAATGGATTTACCGCGTGTGCCCTGCGCCACCATCCATACGGTAAGGGCGGCCCATTGTGGGCTCCCCAGCTCCCACCACAAGGCAATGCCAAGTGCGATCAGGGATGAAATGGTTGTACGAAGTGCATACCCAAAAGAAAGCAGATTGGGTGCAAACAGCCAGCGCAGATGATTGAGGTTGCGCGGCGGCCCACCGCCAACCAGCGCTTGCCGCACAATAACAGCAACCGACCGCCAAAGCTGACCCAGAGAAAGCGTCATGCTTTTCACGCGGCCAAATCTGGAATGCTAATGGGAAAACAACGTGCCATACATCTTCTCTTACCCCAACATGGCAGAAAAGCGTATTCACACCTCATATGTTCTGTTCAGCACCTAGCTATGCAAACAGAACATATGAATGTTGAAAGAGCTTATTCTTCGTACGTTAATAAAGTGGAAACAGGCGCATCCACTTTATTACGGCCACCCAAGCCTGTTAACTCTACCATAACAGAAGCGCCCACCACATTGGCCCCAGCCTTGCGCAGCAGCGCTACAGAAGCTGCCAGAGTGCCGCCGGTTGCCAGCAGATCATCCATAACCACCACGCGCTGGCCGGGCTGGATAGCATCTGCCTGAATTTCCAGCGTATCGCTTCCATATTCCAGATCATAGGTATGGGAAATGGTTTCACCTGGCAGCTTGCCACATTTACGCAGCATCAGCAGCCCACAGCCCAGCCTGTCAGCCAACGGGGCAGCCGTTAAAAACCCGCGGGATTCAACAGCAGCCAGCAAATCCGGCTTCAGTGGTGCCACCTGCCGTGCCAGCCGCCCCATGGCCAACTGCCATGCATCCGCATTCCGCATAAGGGTGGAAATATCGTAAAATAGAATGCCCGGTTTAGGAAAATCGGGAACGTGCCGGATAAAGCGCTTGAGGTCGATTTCCTCATGTGCCGTCATGGCCTTAATCATCCTTCCTGCGTGCCAGCCTTAGCTGGCCCTCTGTTACTTCTGCCTTGTATCCTGCCAAAAAAGAAGAACACGTTCGGGCAATCCGGCGCCCGCTCTATCCTGCATGCGCCAGTTCTGCAAGGTATGGCGGGTTTTCCCGTAGGGTCTGCTTATGCGCCAGTACGTGCACTAAGTGCTGCCGTTACAACTTCCATCAAGCCGTCTCTGCGGAAAGGTTTGGCCAAAAGCCGGGCATTTGCCACACCACCTTCTGGCAGCTTGGAATCCGCCGTGAGATCTCCCGACATATAGACGATGGCCAGTTCCGGATAACGTTCCACCAATACGCGAGAGAGGGTTAGCCCATCCAGCGGGCCGGGAAGCTGAATATCCGTCACCAGCAGATCCAGCGGACCTTCAGCAGCCGCGGCCACATCAAAAGCCTGCTCTCCGTCTCCGGCTTCCAACACACGGTGGCCGGCCATACTCAGAATCGTCACAACAATATCGCGGATGGCGGCATCATCTTCCACCACCAGCACCTGCAAGGCCTGCGAAGGGGCTGGCTTGTTTACTTTTGGTAATGAGGTTGGCTGCAAGACCTGTGTAGCCGACAACGCTGCCGCCTTGGGCAACCACAGAGAAACTTCCGTGCCACTCCCGCTGCCTGTTGCCACCACAACCCGGCCTTTCACCTGCTGGGAAAAAGCCAGAACCATGGCCATGCCAAGCCCTGTACCCGCACCCTCACGTTTGGTTGTGAAAAAAGGTTCAAACAAATGGTCCAGCACCTCACGCGTCATGCCGCTGCCGCTGTCTATTACATCCAGCCGCACCCAATCCCCGGCAGGAAGCGGAGTCGGGTCTGACACCACACGCATGTTGCGCCCTTCTTCCACCAGCAGACTCATCAGATCTGCATTGACTGAAAAAGTAACATTCCGCGCCGCAATACGAAGCCGCCCGCCCGATGGCATGGCATCACGCGCATTGATGGCCAGATTCAGCACGGCACTTTCAAGCTGCGCCGGATCTGCCCGCACGGGCCATACGCCTGAAACATCGGCACATTCCACCACAATGCGGGGCCCGATAACGCGGGCCAACAGCCCATCGAGCAAAGAAAACAGATCCGCCAGATCAAAACTGTCTGGCACCCCTGTCTGCTGCCTGCGCATAAAGGAGAGAAGCTGGCTTGTAAGCGCTTCAGACCGATGCCCGGCATGCGTTGCCGCTGAAAGATATTCCTGCCGCTGCTCTACCTGATCAGGCAGATCATGCTCTGCGGCAAGCTCCAGATTCCCCAAAATAACGGTCAGGAGGTTTTTAAAATCATGGGCAATACCCGCGGTAAACTGGCCCAGTGCACGTAGCTTTTGCGCCTCACCCAACGCACGCTCACTGCGCAACCGCATGGTAATATCTGCAGCTGTCAGCACAAAGCCGCGTCGCTCCGCTGCACCATCAGGTGCGAAAAACAAGGTGCGACACAGTTCCAGATCTGCACCATTAATGCCTTTGCATTCCACCACCACAGGTGGCGCAGGCTGGCCTTTGGCCAAGCTGGTTTCAACATGCTCCAAGGGCTCAAGCAGCGGCACACCATCCACCACCAGCACAGCACTTAAATCATTGTAAGAAAGCCCTGGTTTGAAAAAACTCTTTTCCAGCCCAAGGGCCACCGCCAGTTGTTCGTTCCAGTGCCATAAATGCCCATCGGCACCAAAAACAGCCACACCAAGGCTCAAGCTATCCAGCGTGGCCCGCAAACGCAAAGCCAGATCACGCGATGAAGCCTCGGCCCGTGCTGCATCCAGCGAAGAACGATCCAGCACCCAGCCTGCCGAAACCAGACTGAAAACCCCAGTGAGAATCCCCAGCAAAGCCAAACGCCGCTGCCAACTGGTATTGCGCAACATGTTGGCAACACGATCTGCCTGATCAAGCGTACTGGCACGGCTAAGAACGGAAAGATTCTGGTCCAGATCAGCCAGAAGCTGCGCCCCACCAGCAGGCGTACCTTCTGGAGAGTGAGGCCAAGCGCTTATGGTTTCCAACTGTTGCCATACACTTTGCAGTGGTTCTACGCGGCCTCCGCCCTCTCGCATCTGCACCACACGAAAGGACTCAAACCCACGCCGCGCATCAGATAGCTGCTGAATGGCCTGAACATAACAGCTACCATCTTCGGGCCTGTGCTCGGCCTCCCATGCATAATGGCATATGCGCGCATCACTGGTGGCATGGTGCAAACCACGCAGATAACTTCCCGCTGCGGTACTCTGGCGGTCCAGGTCTCCATGCCGGGCCATTTCATTGCCCAGCTCAATCCCCATGGTGCCAAATGTTACAATCAGCAGCCCGGCGCCAATAAGCGCCAGAATATGGGCCCGTCTTGCTGGATGCCGTGGCATGTTATGCACGCTCCCTTCCCTAACCCCATCTTTGCATCTGGACTGGGCTGCAGCCCTGCCGCCGTCAAGAGCAGAGCGGGCATAACCGCTTTTTGTACAGTTTTTAGTTCACATTTTGTCGATGAGGACGCAGCAAGCCCATTATCAGCATCAAAATAGCACCAAAACACATGCATCCCGCCATAGGAATGGCGGAAACAGCCGCAAACTGCCCAACTACAACGCCCGCTATGGCCCCCAGCACATATTGCAGCGTGCCCGCCAAAGCAGATGCAGCCCCGGCAAGGGAGGGATGATCCGCCAAAGCCCCCATCATGGCGTTGGGGAAAATAATGCCCGTTGGTGCAAGCGTAAGCAGCATGGCGGCAATCACCAGCCATACTTCATAGGGCTGCCACGCCGGAGGTGCGTACCATGCACTCCACAAACTGACAGCCACCAGCAAAAGGCTGCCAATAACGGAAAGGCAGATGGCCGCCATAAGCAGTTTGGCGGAATCAATACGCCCCACCAAAAGCCCGTTTATCTGCGAGGCCCCGATCATGAACACCGCAAAAAACCCAAACAGCATGGAAAAATGCAGCGGTGAAAAATGAAACAGCTTCACAAATACAAAAGGCGCTGCCGTAAGGTAGCTGAAGGACATGAAAGTGGAAAAAGCCGTTATTAACGCGTGGCTGGCAAATGCCCGATCCCGCATCAACGTCACGTAACGCGTTACCAGCGTAACGGGAGAGAGTGCCACGCGCCGATCATAGGGCAGGGTTTCAGGCAGCACAAACAGAATAAGCGCCACACATATCGCACCGTATGCGGCAGATGCCCAAAAAATAATGCGCCACGATACAAACTCAACAACCAACCCACCCAGCATGGGTGCTAGAATGGGCACAACACCCATAACCATCACCAACTGAGACATCATGCGTGCACCCGCATTACGGTCTGGCACCATATCACGCACGCAGGCCGTGGGAATAACCAAGCTGGCTGACGCCCCAATGGAAGCGACAAAACGTGCAATGGAAAATGTAGTGATATCTGGCGCAAAAGCACATATGGCAGAGGCCACAGCATATAGGGCATTGCCTATAAGCATGGGCTTACGTCGGCCAAATCTGTCCGATAGGGGGCCAACGGTAATTTGCCCGATTGCCAACCCCACAAACCAGATAGACAATGTAAACTGTACATTGCCCGCACTTGTATGGAAGGTCTGCTCCATGGCCGGAAAGGCAGGCAGATAGATATCTGTTGAAATCGGCCCAACGGCTGTCAGGAACCCCAAAAGCAACGGTACCCATACGGGGATACGCCCTGCAAAAAACGATGTTCCGGCATCCCGCACAGCAGAGGGAGAAGCCATAAGCAGCACTCCAAAAACAAACAAAAACGAAGGGAAAAAGAAAAATGTCTGGCAAAAACACAGACACAGCCCATACAGGCCAGCACCTTATGATTTTACAGCGGGCTTAAGATCAGTCCCTAATTCCTGACATCTCAGCGCCAGCCAGACCATATATGGATCAGGAAACCTGCCGGGCTATACGTGCATGCCGCCATAGCCAAACCCCTATGGCGCCAGAAACCACAAACAGCGCCCCCCCTGCCGCGTATTGCCAGAACGTGCCAACCTGAACACCAGCCCCCAGCAAAACAGCCACAAGGTTTTGGGGAATGCCCCCCACAAGGGTTGCTGTAAAAAATGGCAGCACATCCATGCCTGAAATGCCCCCTAGCAAGTTCAGCAACAAAGCGGACCCCACAGGCAATAGCCGCAAGGTAAGAGTACTTGAAAACGGTTGACGTGTCAGAAATGCGTCCATTTGGGCAAAACGTTGCCCCAATTTCTGCCTTGCCCATGCACGCCCGCCCCATCTGGCCCAGAAAAACCCGGCCAAGCACCCCAATGTGGAGGCGATGGTGATAAGTGCAAGGCCTTCCCACAATCCATAGGCCAGCCCGGCTGCAAACCCGGCCACCTGGCGTGGCAAGCCAAACCCGCACCACAAAATGGCGCCACACAAAAACACCATGCGGCCCCATACGCCCTGGCGCAGCACATCTGTACCGTGCAGCATACTGTGAAGTGCGGGCACATGCCGCAACCCAACCGCCCCCACCACCAACACAAGCAGCATAAGCAGCGGACGCAGAAGCGATACAGAAGAGCGGTGGGGAGGACGAATGTGCTGTTCCATCCAGCCAAGCGGTACCATCTTCTTGCAGCAGCCTGCAAGCTGGCTGTAAACCCGATACAGAAATTCAACCCATAGCGCCAAAGGCTGCCATGCCCTCCTCATCATCTCCCCAGACAGACATGACACCCGCCCACCGTAAACTCATTTCAGGCTGGCTGTTTCTGCTTTGCTTCATGCTGCTGGGCATGATCGCCATTGGTGGCGTAACCCGTCTGACAGGTTCGGGCCTTTCCATTATGGATTGGCAACCGGTAAGCGGCTTTATTCCGCCCCTTTCCCATGCTGAGTGGGAAAGGTTGTTCGCGCTGTATAAAACCATTCCGCAATATCATCTTCAGCATGAAGGCTTCGGGCTGGAAGGGTTCCAGAAGATTTTCTGGGCAGAATGGATACACCGCTTTTGGGGCCGCCTGATGGGGCTGGTGCTTCTGCTCCCGCTTATCTGGTTTGTAATCAGGGGTATGATCACGCGCCGTTTGGCTTTGCGGTTGTTTATCTTTTTTATTCTGGGTGCACTTCAGGGCGCCATTGGCTGGTTTATGGTGGCATCTGGCTTCCGCCCCAACAGCACGGCAGTAGAACCTATACGGCTTGTGCTGCATCTGAGTGCAGCCTTGTTGCTTTATGGTGCCATTTTATGGACAGCATTTTCCATCCGCTGGCCTGTGCCGGAAAGCCACGGCGCCTCTTCCTCTGCGCGTCTGGCCAAGCGCTTGGCCTGCTTTACCATTGTGCTGCTCTGCACCACCATTATTGCCGGTGGGTTTACGGCTGGCACACATGCCGGGTTCCTGTTCAACACCTTCCCGCTGATGGACGGGCACCTGATCCCGACAGATTACGCCCAGCTTTCCCCTTTCTGGCTAAACTGGTTCATCAATAAAGCGGCCGTGCAGTTTGATCATCGTTTGCTGGCCACTCTTACAGTCCTCAGTATTGGCGCTGTGCTGCTGGTGGGCCTGAAAGCCAAGGATTTGGGAGCCAAAACCCATAACGCCTTTATTCTGCTGGGATGGGCCGTGGTGATCCAATACGCACTTGGGGTCACAACTCTGCTGCTGGTCGTGCCTGTATGGGCCGGTGCTGTGCACCAAACATTCGCTGCTGTGTTGCTGGGCGTTATGCTTTACGTGCTGCATTGCCTGCGTGGCACAAAAGCTGTGGGTTAAGGCAGTATTTGATAACGTTTTACTGTTGCGTTTGAAAAACAGGACGGTATGGTGCTGCGCATGAATTCCGAGTGGTTCACGTCCGATTCCCTAAAAACCCGCAAATTGGCGGGTACGGGCGGCGTGGCCCTCCGTCTGGACCTTCTCCTTCGACTAATCTGCCCCTGAGCGAGCCAGGCGGCCAAGCGCTGCCACGCCCAGGGGAGAACGAAAAGAGCGCTCGTGCATAAACGGGCAGAATATGGCACAGGCCCGCTATTCTTGTTTCAGACCAGATTTTTTCAGGAAGCATTCTATGTCTGCTGATACCACCAGCTTCAATCATCCGTCCTTTGGCCGCATGACGCCAGACCGCGTGATTGTGTTTGACACCACCCTGCGTGATGGAGAGCAATCTCCCGGTTTTTCCATGAACCTAGCAGAAAAGCTCCGCATGGCGGAAGCGTTAGCCAATCTGGGCGTGGATGTGATTGAAGCAGGCTTTCCTGTTGCTTCCAAAGGTGATTTCGAATCCGTTAACGAAATTGCCAAACACACCAAGGGGGCCGTTATCTGCGCTCTGGCACGTAGTGGCGGTGCCAAGGATATTGCCGCTGCGGGTGAGGCCCTGGCCCCGGCAGAACGCAAGCGTATCCACAACTTTATTTCTACCTCTCCTCTGCACATGAAGTACAAGCTGCGGATGGAGCCGGAAACTGTTCTGGAACTGATTACCTCCGGCAACGCCGCCGCCCGTAATCTGACAGATGATGTGGAATGGTCTGCCGAAGATGGCTCCCGCACAGAACCGGACTTTCTGTGCCGCTGCGTAGAAGCCGCCATCAAGGCGGGTGCTACCACCATCAACATTCCTGATACAGTTGGTTACGCCACGCCAGAAGACATGGAAAAAATCTTTTCCATGCTGCGCCAGCGCGTACCAGGGGCTGATCAGGTCATTTTCTCGGCCCATAACCATAATGATCTGGGGCTGGCTGTTGCCAATACGCTGGCTTCCATTCGCGGTGGTGCGCGGCAGGTAGAATGCACTGTTAATGGTATTGGTGAACGCGCCGGCAATGCCGCGTTAGAAGAAATTGTTATGGCGCTGCGCACGCGGCATGACCAATATCCCTTCACCACAGGTATTCATACAGAAGGGCTGCTAAAGGTTTCCCGCATGCTGGCCACTATCACCAGCTTTGATGTGCAACCCAACAAAGCCATTGTGGGCCGTAATGCCTTTGCGCATGAAAGCGGCATTCATCAGGATGGCGTGCTGAAAAACGCAGCCACTTATGAAATCATGACCCCCGAAAGCGTGGGCTGGACACGTTCCTCCCTCGTGATGGGCAAGCATTCCGGGCGTGCTGCTTTCCGCGACAAGTTGAAAGTGCTGGGGTATGAAGGCATGGATGACACCCGCCTGAACGAAGCCTTTGCCCGCTTTAAGGATCTGGCAGACCGCAAAAAGGTTGTTTACGATGATGACATTATTGCGCTGGTAGATGATGAAGCCCGTGATCATGACCGCATCCGCTTTGGTGGCCTGAGCCTGAAATCTATTTCTGGCCAGCCTTCTGAAGTTGATCTGGAACTGAGCGTGGATGGCAAAGCCATTGAAGCCAAAGCCACGGGAAATGGCCCGGTGGATGCCGCCTTTAATGCGCTGCGCAAGGCTTTTCCGCATGAAGCACGTCTGGCCCTGTTCTCTGTTGGTGCTGTTACAGAAGGCACGGATGCGCAGGCCCGTACAACCGTGCGGCTGGAGGAAGCAGGCAAGCTGGTAGATGGTCAGGGTGCAGATGCAGATACAGTTGTTTCTGCCGTGCGCGCCTATGTGCATGCCCTGAACAAACTGCTGGTAAAACGTGCACGGACCGAACCAGAAGCCCTGACCGCCTGAAAAAACTTTTCAGGCCCTTCTGCAAAACCGGGCAGACAGACCTTACCTTGACATTATATGTCAGTTTCTTAACGGAAGGTCTTGTCTGCCTCGTTACGCATCGGTAATTCCTGCATACATATTTCCAAAGCAGCAGGGATGATAAGCGTGGCCAGCTTTCTTGCCCTCTGTTGCACGGTACCCGTTCCAACCAGGAGTCCTGGATGTTTTCTCGTCTGCTCGGTCTGATGTCTGCCGACATGGCTATTGACCTGGGTACTGCCAACACCCTTGTTTACGTTAAAGGACGGGGTATCGTTCTGAACGAGCCTTCTGTTGTGGCTATTGCAGATATACGGGGAAAAAAGCAGCTTCTTGCCGTAGGGGAAGAGGCCAAGCAGATGGTTGGCCGTACACCGGGCAATATTACAGCTATCCGCCCCATGCGCGATGGCGTGATTGCGGACTTTGAAGTAGCGGAAGAAATGATCAAGCATTTCATCCGCAAGGTTCATAATCGCCGTGCCTTCGCCAGCCCTCAGATTATTGTGTGTGTGCCTTCTGGTTCTACAGCAGTGGAACGCCGCGCCATTCAGGAAAGCGCAGAAAGTGCCGGGGCAAGGCGCGTGTTCCTGATTGAGGAACCCATGGCAGCCGCCATTGGTGCGGGCCTGCCCGTAACAGAACCTTCTGGCAGCATGATTGTTGATATTGGCGGTGGCACCACAGAAGTGGCCGTTATCTCTCTTGGTGGCATTGTGTACGCACGCTCTGTACGCGTGGGGGGAGATAAAATGGATGAAGCCATTATCTCCTATATCCGTCGTACCCATAGCCTGTTGATTGGTGAAAGCTCGGCAGAGCGTATCAAGATCAGCCTTGGCTCCGCCATGATGCCAGATGAACCGTATGAAAACGGCCCCTGGCAGGATGTTAAGGGGCGCGATCTGATTAACGGCGTCCCGCGTGAAGTTCAGGTTTCGCAAGCACAAATTGCAGAAAGCCTTATGGAGCCTGTCAGCCAGATTGTGGATGCTGTTACAACCGCACTGGAAAACACGCCCCCCGAACTTGCCGCCGATATTGTTGATAAAGGCATTGTCCTCACCGGTGGCGGTGCGCTTTTATATCGGCTGAGCGATGTGTTGCGCCTTGCAACAGGCTTGCCCGTGACTGTGGCTGAAGATGCGCTTTCCTGCGTGGCATTGGGCACAGGCCGTGCGTTGGAAGAAATGAAACGTCTGCGCAACGTGCTGACAACCATGTACTAAACCAAGGCTCCAGCTTTCTGGCTGTAACCCGGCACCAGATTGCAAACGGGCATGCCTTTCGCTTTCCTTCCCTCAGATAGGGGTTCCCGGCTTTCATGATCCCGGTTTCCATCCAGGTAAGACAAGCTCTTGGCAAACTGGTTCTGCCGGTTTTGCTGCTGTTGTCTGTCGGGATTATTATTGCTGGTCAGGCAGACAGAAAGCTGGCTGATACTGCGCGCATGTATGTGGCAGATGCGCTGGCCCCTTTATGGGGGTTAATTGCCCATAGTCAGACAGATATCAGCCACCTTGTACAGGGTGTCAAAGATGCACGGCATCTGGCGGAAGAAAACGCCAAACTCCAGACCGAAAACGCTAAATTGCGCCGGTGGTATGATGTTGCTGTCTCCCTCGCGCGGGAAAATGATAGCCTCAAAACAGAACTACACTGGGTGCCAGAACCTACCCCCGCTTTTGTAACCGGCCGGGTGGTAGCAGATAGTGGCGGCATGTATGCACGCGCCGTTTTGCTTGTGGCTGGCACCACCAGTGGCGTGCATGTTGGCAATGTGGCATTGGCCACAAATGGTCTGGCTGGGCGCGTAACAGAGGTTGGCCCGCATGCTGCGCGCGTGTTGCTCATAACAGATATAGCCAGCCGCCTGCCTATTGAGCTGGAATCCAGCCATGCCACGGCCATAATGGCGGGCGACAATTCCCCTATGCCAAGGCTGATGTATTACCCGCAGGATTCCCGCCCCATTGAAGGGGAGCGTGTTGTTACCAGTGATCAAGCTGGCGCCTTCCCCATGGGGCTGCCTATTGGCACAGTGCATTATCTGCATCCCGGCCAGCCGGTGGTGCAGCCTTTTGTGCAACTGGACAAACTCACCATGCTGCGCGTGTTCGATTTTGGACAATCTGAAATTGAACCGCCTGAAGCACCCGGCCATGTACCCCTTACGCGGCCACATCGCCCATTGGCATTGCCATTCAAGACACTTCTGGGACAAGGGCAGGAAGGGTAAACCTGATGTCCGAGCCCTCGCCCCCCTCATGGGACCCAGACCTTGAACCACGTCTGACCTTTGGCCAGAAGCTTGACCGTACAGCGCGGCACCTGCTGCCATCTGCATTTATTGTTCTGGTTATTATCTTTTTTTCGGCCCCGCTGGCCATTCCCGGTTCTGCCGAACTGCTTTCCGCCATTGTTATCGGGTCTGTTTTCTTCTGGTCTGTCTGGCGGCCTACCGGCATGCCTGCATTGGCGCCATTTGTGCTTGGCCTGTTTATGGATCTGGTTGGTTTTACACCTTTGGGGGTCAGCTCTTTTATTCTCCTTTTGGTGTACGGCATCAGTTCCTATGCCCGCTTTGGGCTCATGCGCATGAATTTTTTAGTGGTATGGTTTCTGTATGGTCTGATAGGTGGAGCAGCTTCTTTTCTGCAATGGGCACTGGCCTGCCTGTTCCGGCTGCATGGTCTTGATCCAGCGCCAGCTTTGTTTGAAGCGCTGCTGTGCATAGGGGTTTATCCGTTGCTTTCCGCCACTTTTTCATGGTTCCTGCATATTCTGGATGAAAAGGAATCCGCATGAACAGGCATGAAAGCGTCTTATGTGGCTGAAGCGGCGCAAGAAGGAAAACAGGCGTTTTCTACCTGTTCGTGAACAGAAAGATCCCGCACGCGGTGTTTTTACACGCCGGGCACTGCTGTTTATGGCCGTGCAGACAGTGACCTTGGGGGAACTTGCACGCCGCCTGTATAAAATCCAGATAGAAGATGGTGACCATTACGCACGCATGGCGGCCAAAAACCGTATCAGCAAGCGCCTTCTTGCCCCACCCCGTGGCCGTATTGTGGACCGCTACGGCGTAGCCCTTGCCAATAACAAGGAAAACTGGCGCGCCCTTTTGATGCCAGAAGAAACCACGGATGTTACGGGCACGATTGAACGGTTTTCCAGCATTATTCCGCTAGATGACCGCGACCGCACACGCATTGCACGTGAAATGCGGCATCAGCGGCGTTTTGTACCGGTTATGCTGCGTGATTTCCTTTCATGGGATGAAATGGCACGCATTGAACTCAATGCGCCCTCGCTCCCCGGTGTGCTGATTGATGTGGGCACACGCCGCGTTTATCCGGAAGGGGAACTGCTGGCCCATATTATCGGCTATGTTGCCCCGCCCAATGAAAAAGATGTGGCCCGCTCTGCATTACTGGCCCTGCCGGGCATGCGTGTTGGCCGTGCGGGGATTGAACAGAGTCAGGATGAAAATCTGCGTGGTACGGCCGGATCTGTAGAAATGGAGGTCAACGCCGTAGGGCGTGTGATGTCTGAACTCAACCGTGAAGAAGGTGTTCCGGGCGAAGAAATCAGCCTGACAATAGATCGTGCACTCCAACAAAAAGTGCTGAACGCTATTGGAGATCAGACCGCCTCTGCCGTGGTGATGGATTGCCAGAATGGCGAGGTGCTCGCCATGGTCAGCACACCTTCGTTTGATCCATCGCTATTTGATAGCGGTGTCAGCCACGCGCAATGGATTGAATGGACAAACAACCAGCGCACCCCCCTTATTAACAAGGCTGTTGCCGGTGTGTACCCACCCGGTTCCACGTTCAAACCCGCTGTGGCAATGGCTGCGTTGGAATCCGGCCTTGTTTCTCCAACGGATCGCTTTTTCTGCCCTGGTCACTTGGATGTAGGCGGCACACGCTTTCACTGTTGGTCTCGCTGGGGGCATGGATCTGTTGATCTACACTTGGCACTGAAATATTCTTGCGATGTTTATTTCTACGAAGTTGCCCGCCGTATTGGCATGGAACGCATTGCAGCCACAGCCCATAAGTTTGGCCTTGGCACACAGTTGGATATTGAGCTGCCCCATACCCGTACGGGGCTTATCCCCACCCCGGCATGGCGGCAGGCGCATCATCACCACTGGAATGGCGGAGATACCATTGTAAGCGGTATTGGGCAGGGGTTTGTACAGGTTACACCCTTGCAACTGGCCACCTATACAGCCCGCATTGCCTCTGGGCGCGCTGTGCAACCGCATCTTGTGCGGGCCATTAACGGGGAAATCGGCAATCAGGTACAGCCAGACCACTGGCCTACCCTTGATATGCCAGAAAAATACCTGGCTGCCCTCCGTTCCGGCATGTTTGCCGTAATTAACGAACCCCACGGAACAGCCCCCAAAGCACGGCTGGATCTGCCCGGTATCACCATGGCTGGCAAAACAGGCTCAGCACAGGTGCGCCGTGTTTCTCGCGCACTGCGTGAAAGTGGGCATTTCAACTCCGCCAATCTGCCGTGGGAATATAGGCCGCATGCCTTGTTTATCTGCTTCGCGCCCTATGATTCCCCACGTTATGCCGTATCTGTTGTGATTGAACATGGCAACGCAGGCGCAGATGCCGCAGCCCCGCTTGCCCGCACCATCATGCGTGATACTTTGCTGCGTGACCCGGTAACACACACCACGCCGCCAGAAAGTGTGGCAGATGCCGGCAACATGTTGACCAACCCATGAAGTTTCATAAACGGCTGCTCAGGGCAGAACCCAGCTTTCGCCTTATGTCCAAGCTCTGGCGTATCAGCTGGCTTTATATCCTGCTGATCTGCACGTTGGCAGGCGTTGGATATATCACACTCTATTCTGCGGGGGGCGGAACACCTTACCCATTTGCGGCCCCACAAGCGGCCAGATTTGCCGTGGGGCTAGTGATGATGATTACCATCGCCATGCTGCCCCCACGCATGCTGATGCACGCCGCAGCCCCCATGTATGTGCTCTCACTTATCCTGCTGGTTGCCGTGTTGCGCATGGGGCATGTAGGCAAAGGGGCAGAACGCTGGCTAATTATTGGGGGATTGCAGGTTCAGCCCTCGGAATTTGCTAAAATTGCGCTGGTTCTGGCGCTTTCAGCGTGGTTTTCACGCATAAGCTATGCGCGTATGGGCAACCCTTTGTGGTTAATACCTCCAGCCCTTATCGTGCTTGTACCTGTTGGCCTTGTGCTAAAAGAGCCTAACCTTGGCACAGCTGTTATTATTGGAGGTATTGGCGCATCACTGTTTTTTGCAGCCGGAATGCGCCTTTGGCAAATTGTGCTGCTTTTGCTCCCTGTGCCATCGCTTATCAAATTTGCCTATAACCATCTGCATGATTACCAGCGTGCGCGCATCACTACCTTTCTGCATCCAGAAAATGATCCCTTGGGGGCGGGTTACAATATTATCCAGTCTAAAATTGCACTGGGTTCTGGCGGCATGTGGGGACAGGGTTATCTGCACGGATCACAAGGGCAATTGAACTTTCTGCCTGAAAAGCAGACAGACTTCATTTTCACAATGATTGCCGAAGAATGGGGGTTTGTTGGCGCAGCTGCTGTTATTGGGTTGCTGCTCACAATCATTCTGGGCGGCATGATCATGGCTATTCGCTGCCGCAACCGCTTTGGGCGCCTTATCGCCCTTGGCATCAGCATGAATTTCTTTTTCTACTGTCTGGTCAATCTGTCCATGGTGATGGGCGCTATCCCCGTCGGCGGCGTGCCCTTGCCTCTAGTTTCTTATGGTGGCTCTGCCATGCTGAACGTCATGCTGGGGTTTGGGCTGCTGCTTTCAACATGGGTTCATCGTGATTCTGTTGAAGATGAAGAAGAGGATGACGACAATAAAGACGTTATTTCATAAGCTTATTGCCATACTTTATAAAAAAGGCCGCTCTATTTATAAGAGCGGCCTTTTTTATAATTTTTGTCGTTTGATTTACTTGGTCGCTTTTGGTTGTGTCAGATGCAAAATCCAGAGCTGCGCAATATCCCGCGCGCCATTATCGCCTTCAACACTCCGTAGTGCCGCCAGTGCCTGATCCTTGTGCCCGGCCTGAAGTTCCGCCAGCCCCAAATGCAAGCGCGCAATATTCACATCACTCACACCCTTACTGATGGCCTGCTGCATAAGGGGCAAACCTTTATCAGCCTGCCCGAATGTAACGTAATTATACCCAACAGTTAGCAAGTCATTCCCATTACTGGCAGAAGCTGCAGCCTGTTCATCTGCGGCAATGGAAGCCTTTTTAGAGGCCACAGATTTTTCAACCATGGCCTTCAGGCGTGCCTGACGGGTAGCTTCAGCTCCCTGCCCCAGAATACCAGCCTGATACCCCTGGTTCATCAGGTCCAGTGCCAACTGCGGCGTATTCTGCTGCATGGCAATTTCCGTCATGTCCATAAAATCATGGGAGGTGGAAACATCGCCTACAGCCAGACGGATCCGATAAACATCCAGCTGCAAGGATGTTGGAATTTTAGGGTTTGCAACCAGTTCATGCAGCAATAACGCCCAATATTCTTTTTTGGGATAGTAGGTTGCCAGCAAAACATACGCATGTGTTGTTGTTGCAGAATCCTTTAGTGCCGTCGCACTTGCTGCAAGCATTTGCAGTTCAGATTCTGTTGGTGTCTTACCTGCCTTTATGCTGGCATCTGCCTGCTGTTTCACCACCTTGATGGTATTGGGGTAATCCTTCTGAAGATAATAGGATTGCGCCAGCAATGTTTCCATCTGCGGGTTAGGGCCAGCCGCTTTCAGATAACGCTGAATGTTGGTAATGGCTGTGGGATAATCTTTGGCCCCATATGCCATGGTTGCCTCAGACATCAGCATCTGGTTTTTCATGGCTTGAGGCGTGCGGGGGGAGGCAATCAGCTTATCGTAAGCCCCGGTTGCGGCAGAAAGGTTACCCGCTTGTGTGGCAACGGCTGCACGCATTTGCGTAATGGTATATTCTTCGTAATCTGTTTTGCCTTTTACGGCATCTGCGGCATTTACCGCATCCATCGCCTTGGCATAATTATGCGCGGCCAAAGCAGATTGCGCTGCTTCCAGCTGTGTTCCAACCTGTTGCCCCAGCTCATCTGCCGCATGTGCGATTGGCTGCATAACAACCCAAGCCGTTGTTGCACAGAAAAGGGTACGTAAAATACGAGAAGCCATTCTTCAAATCCTCATTTCCCGTCAGCGAACTGTTCCTGTCCGACGATCCCGATTTTTGTGACGCCGAGGCGCTGTGCATCGGCCATGACATGGAT
>NZ_PEBQ01000081.1 GCF_002738225.1 Acetobacter pomorum
TATAGGAAGTCCTGAACAACCAGAAAATGATCCAAAATTACTCCATCTGTGAGATTTCCGCGTCGACACGTGGAAAGCGTGTTGGTTCAAGCATGGTGCCCTCGGTCCTCCCGGTTGTGCCGAGCGAAGGGGGAAACATATCCCTTATCGTCTGCATCGTATGATCTCCTACGATCACGACTCAGCCAGAGCATGATGCGACCAAAAACACATTTTTTGCTTGAACTTGAAACCACCTGGTTGACGCTTACTGCACGACAGTCGGACCGTTTTTCAGCTTCTCCGCCAGCCCGTAGAGTGTACGATCCAGTGCGAGTTGACCCGACAGGTAGCGCGAAATCATGGCACGGAGCAGTCCTCCCGGTGAACGGACTTCTCCAGCATCTGTCCGTGCGGCAATTGCTGCGATCACCACTGCATTCGGATAGTCCCCAAAAACAGCTTGCCCCTGTGCCCAAGCATGTCTGGAAATTCCCAGCTGTTCGCACGCGTAGAGCGCTGCCTGGATGATCTGCGTCTCGGCCGGCCTATCGGAAGTGCAATACTGACGGAAAATCGGGGCAATATGCAGCACGAATGTCGGCTTGGCCCGGAATCCCCTCAATGGATCTGCCGCAGAAGGGGGTGGTGTCTGGTGTTCTGCAACACGGGAAGACGAGGACGGCCGACTACGCGTAGCTTCAATGCAATTTTCGGCGGAGCCGTCTGCTTTTACAGTAGCTTTAGCTAATATGGATGGGTTTGTATTAGTATATTGGGGTCGCTCAGGTGACCCCATGGGGTCACTTTCCACAGATAAAAGAGACGAAGCTTTGATCTCATCAGGTTGATGTTCTAGCTCTTGAAGATACGAAATGTCCCTCTCCAGCTGATCGTGAAGTTGGCGTAGCTCCTGACATATGGGGTCAAGCCACTGAGGATCGCGATCTGTCCCACGCTGACCGACCAACGCAGAGGTGCGAGCGAGTATCTGTTGTCTGTCTTTTACCGTGAGCCCTGCCTCATCAGCCGTCTGGAAAAGGGCATAGATAGTCCTGGCAATCATCGTGACTTCGCGATGCAGACGGCGACCTTCCTGTTGCCGCCACAGTGCCGTTTGTGCTGCGCGTTCCAAATCCTCAAATCGGCGGGCGAGCGGAGAAAGATCAAACCCGTAAGCCTGCTGTCCCCTTGGAGCAAACGGGCCTGATCGCCTGTATCGCTGTCCGTTGGGACTATCCCGGTAGAGAAGCCACCCAGCTTCGGCAAGTTCGCGCAACAGAGTTTTGACGCGGGTGCGGCCGAGGTCAAAGCGTTGCTGGATATCCAGATTGGAAGCCGTCGAGACGGGCAGAACATCGTCCTCACCTGACCAGTCGGCAGGTTGGGTAAATGCGATCAGATAACAGAGCAGTTCTGTCTGCTGGCATGTCAGGCCGAGAATCGACCGTCCTTGACGCAAATAGCGATAAAGGTCGCTCATTTCCACAGCCTGCAGCGGTAGGGCCTCAGCTGTTGCGCGCGCCGCAACCATGGCAGGCGTGATTTTCCTGATACCCGCAGAACGGGCATAATCTTCTGTTATCATTATTCTTTTTGTCCGACGAATGGGTTCAAAACCCCCGTCGCGCTCCTGACCCGCAGGACAAACGTCCCCTATGGCAAGAAAAGACTTGCAATTTTACGGCAAATGTCGGAGAAAAATTGTCGCCAAACTATTTTCATCCGACATCCCCTAGGGAATGTTTTTTGTGTCTGCAGGCCTCGCGAAAGCGGGGCCTCAGTCGTTTTTGGGGGAAACTATGTCATGGCTCATTCTTCCTCTCAGTCATACTGACGAACCAGGCCGCATTAGCTGCCCTATCCATCGCCTCTTACATATTCCTCACTGCACGATCTTTTCCTTTCAATAGGAAAAACCGATGCACACGAGACCTTTGGTTGGCGCACCCACTATGTGCTCGTCATGCGACAGGATGCACAATCAAGATGCGACCAACCACAAGGGCATAAATGTTTGAGACTGATTCCACAACAAACAGCACCACTATTTGTACAAAAACAAACACTTATGCCCAGAAAACTGAGACTGGACGGATACCGAAAGGGAGTCGTGAAATAACAAATTCCACCCCCCGGATTCTTGCAAGATGGTTTCCGAAAATTCACAAATCAAACATGCTGGTCAAAACCAGAAATGGCGGTACAGTCGCGGTTTTCAGCCACAATGGTTATCGCAGGATCAGTTCCTTGCATGAGTTTTAGCTCCGCGATGGCCGTATTAGTGGTCAGGTTGCTATATTGAGGATTAATCCACTCAGTTAGCCATGGTCTGTCTCCTAAAGATCGGCCAGAATTTCGCCAGGCAGGTCGTTGGAGAGTGTTTCCCTCGGTTGATAGTACATGACAGAACGAATGACCTCCCCCGATGTAGAAGATTAAATGCCGTATTGATCCAGTCATGCGTCATGTTGTGGGCGATATAGGGATCGACGCTGAATTTTCCCGCCAGCCATTCATCGACCATGCCGGGTAACGGCGAACACCCTTTTACCCTCCAAGGCCGTACCCCGGCAACACCGATGACCGTGCATTTCCCCCAGCCTTTATGGCCGCGCTTAAGGGCAGCGCGCATGACATCAACGCGACCGATCGCTTCGAAGGAATAATCCACTCCGCCGCCCATCATCTCGATGATCACCTTCTGGATCGGATCAGTATGATCGGTCGGTTTAACAAGATCGGTCGCTCGCAGATTTCGAGCCTTGGAAATCAACCAGATCAATCTCCAAGCCATATTGGGTTCTCACGCGATAACAGCTCGTATTTTCATAAGAAAGTCACTTTACGTAGATGCATCGCAATCACCCCTTCAAGCGTGCTCAAGATTTTCCGACTGGCGACGCCAGACCGGAAAAGGATCGGGCAGTCGTGCGTAGCGTAACGGCTCAAAAGGGGTATCTCCAAGATCCGGCACAAGACAAGCGTCAAGATCCCGGCGCAGTCCTGCTTCATCCATCTCCGCCGTGCCGATGAAGACGATTTCCTGCCGCCGGTCGCCATAGACGGAATCCCAGTTTCCCAGAACAAAATCCCGCCATTGATCGCTGTCTGGCCACTGGTTTTTCGGTATCGCGGCCCACCACAACCCCATTGCTTCGCTCCGCACAAGGGCTCCGGCCTGACTCATTTCTCCTACCCAGTCCGGGCGCGTGGCCAACCAGAAATGACCTTTGGCACGCACGACACCCGGCCAGTTCCGGTCAAGAAAAGCCTGGAATTTTGCGGGCTCGAACGGACGCCGCGCCCGGTAGACAAAATTATGGATGCCATATTCGTCCGTTTCGGGAACATGATTGGCAAACCCATAAAGTTCCTTGAACCACAACGGATGCTGGTGCGCCTTGTCGTAATCGAAGCGACCGGTATTCAGGATCCGTTCAACAGGAACCCGTCCCATATCGGTCTCGATGATGTCGGCGTCCGCATTCAGCGCGCGAATGATCTTCCGCGCCGCGTCCACCTGATCTGGCGTGGCGGTGGAAACCTTGTTGATGACCACGACATCGGCAAACTCGATTTGCTGGACAAGCAGATCGACCAGAGCACGCTCGTCGTCTTCCCCGGCTGTTTCGCCCCGATCCTTCAGAAAATCGCTGGAGGAATAGTCGCGCAGGAGATTGACCGCGTCCACGACCGTCACCATCGTATCCAACCGTGCGATATCGCTCAGGCTGACGTCATTCTCGTCACGGAACTCGAACGTCGCGGCGACTGGCAGCGGCTCTGCGATGCCTGTGGATTCAATGAGCAGATAATCGAATTTCCGTTCCTCTGCGAGCCGCCGAACTTCCTGCAACAGATCATCGCGCAGGGTGCAGCAGATGCAGCCATTGGTCATTTCGACCAGCTTCTCATCGGTGCGCGACAGATTGCTGCCACCATCGCGCACCAGATCGGCGTCGATATTGACCTCGCTCATGTCATTTACGATCACCGCGACCTTATAGCCTTGGCGGTTATTTAGCACATGATTGAGTAGGGTCGTCTTGCCCGCGCCCAGAAAGCCGGACAGCACGGTGACGGGAAGTCTGTTGTCCATGGTTTTTTCTCCTCTAAAGCTGTGTTGGGTTCGGAACGTCGCCATAGACAGCGACTGGATCGAAGGTCTTGTGCGTTTCGCAAAAGACGAGTTCAGCGGATGACGCCGAAACGACTTCATCAGCAGTGAGATCGACACGCCGGTAAAAACAGCTTCGATAACCCACATGGCAGTTCGCTCCTGTGCCCGCGGTGCGCACCCGCAACCAGACCGCGTCCTGATCGTCATCAATCCGCATTTCGATGACATGCTGGATCAGCCCGCTCGTGGCGCCTTTCCGCCAGAGACACTGGCGGCTCCGGCTCCAGTAATGCGCCTCGCGGGTTTCGATGGTACGGGCGAGCGCTTCGGCGTTCATGACGCCGACCATCATGACATCCCCGCTCTCCGCGTCCGTCGTGACCACGCTCAGCAATCCGCTAGCGTCAAAACGCGGGGCAAGATCGGTTCCTTCCTCGACCTGCTCGATAGAGACACGAGGCTGGAACGCTGTTGATGCAGAGGGGAAAGTTTCGCCCATCATACGCCCCCTATTCCCACCATAGCGAAGAACTGGCGACGCAAAGGTTCCGAGGTCTTGAACTCGCCTAACAGGCGACTGGTGACCATGCTCACGCCCGGCTTACGCACCCCACGTGTGGTCATGCACTGGTGCGCCGCGTCGATCACCACCGCAACGCCGCGCGGCTGCAGAACACTCTGGATTGTGTCGGCGACCTGGGCTGTCAGTTTTTCCTGAATCTGGAGGCGATGGGCAAAGACGTCCACGAGCCGCGCCAGCTTGCTGATGCCGACTACCCGCCTGTCGGGCAGGTAAGCCACATGCGCCTTGCCAATCAGTGGAATGATATGATGTTCACAATGGGATTCCAGCCGGATGTCGCGCAGCACCACCATTTCATTGTAGTTTCCGGTTTCTTCGAAAGTCCGCTCCAGAAGGGCGACCGGATCGTCCTGATATCCCTCGAAAAACTCTTCATAGGCCCGCACCACACGGCCGGGCGTGCCGACCAGTCCCTCACGATCAGGATCGTCACCGGTCCAGGCGAGCAGAGTCCGCACGGCTTCTTCCGCCTGAGCCCGTGTCGGTCGCACCCGGATTTTTCGGGGCGTTTCAATCAATGTGTCCATTCAGTCCTCGTCCCGGCATTGACTATGTTATGTTATAATATAACATTATGAACATCGCCCACTTCTCGTCAAGCGCCGGAGCCATGCCGTCTTCCACACAGCAACATCCCGTCTCGATGAACATGCCCCCGTCAGCGCGTGCGCCGCAGGAGAGTCCCGGTGTCATGCTGTTCATGGAGAGTTGGCCCGCAGCGAAAGTCGATACACCAGAAGACGCCGCTCTTGGCTGTCCCGCACCGCATGTAGTCGCCTGTGCCCACGCGGCCGTTGTGATGGATCTGCAACGGCCAGATGTTGATATGGTCGTATGGGGCCGCAGAGTTCCAGCAGCTTGGGAGAAGTCGGTCACAGGCTGGTCGGGCTCCCCGTCTCCTCTCACTCTCTCCGGCATGCCTTCGGAGATCGCGGATTACCTTGCAACCCCGGCTGTGCTTCAGGATTGGCCTCCCGTCATTCTGACGGATGTCGTGGATCTATCCTCTCTGTTCGCTGCTTTGACGGGAGGCATCCGACAGCACATCCGACTGATGGCCTCCCTCAGTAGTGATGCAATATTCGAACTTCCTCCTGATGCGCTCAGGCTGATCTGCGGCTATGGACGCACCGGGGCGGAATGGTGCAGCAATCAGGACCCGAAGAGCGGCATCGTTAGTACCCTGTCGCCTTTCGCCGTTGCGTTTATCAAGGGAGCTGCTGAAGGCGAACCTGGCTGCCTCCATCGTCTCCCGGCCAGTGACCCAAACGGTGCGATTCCGGGGCCAATCCTTGTGATGGATACGGTTTCCCGATGAAAGAACATGTCACGCATCCTTCTCGCGGCGTCCATCAGGTTTCCAATACCCGAAATGGCCGGACCACCTCTTTGCTGAGTGATGTGCTCGACGCGCTGACTAAGACAGATTTGCCGTTATCGGCTTATGATATCCTCCGGTGTGTCAGTCATCCAGATCGCCGCCGAGTTGCCCCGCCTACAATTTATCGAGCCCTGGAAAAGCTGATCGCTGACGGGCTCGTCGGGCGGCTCGAAAGTCGAAATGCCTTCGTGCGGATCCGGACAGGCGATCCGTCGCGCCTCGTCTACTGTATCTGCGACCGATGTGGCGCCGCACAGGCGGTGGAAACCACGTCATCGTGCCAGCAGATCGACAGCGCAGCCGAGACCCTTGGATTCCAGGTCAGGCACCGGGTGATGGAAGTGCAGGGCGTCTGCGCTCAGTGCAGTACCTGTCCTTCTTTCTCGTCCGCGTTGCAACGCCCCCAACAGAACGATCTTCCGACACGCGCCCCCAAATGAGCCGCTGCCCTCTCATCGCCCTTCTTCGTCAAGGTTCTTCAATGTCATCGACCACCATCGCGTCCTGTTCCGCATCACATTCCCCAAAGGACGTTCTCGCCCGGCGTGTGGACGGCGCTCTCTCCGATCTTTCGGCAATCATGTCAGGTGACCGACCTTCTGAGCCTGTTTTCCGGTCAGACGCCGATGCACTTTCCCTGGTCCGGCACGACACGGCCCATGTTCTGGCACAGGCCGTCAGTGAACTGTTTCCCGGCACCGCGCTTGCGACAGGGCCCGCCACGGAGCAGGGATTTTTCTACGATTTCGCGGCTGAGCGCGCTTTCACGGATGATGATCTCGTTCGGATCGAAGCCCGCATGCACGAGATTGTCGATCGGGACGAAGCGATCATCCGGGAAGAATGGACGCGTGAGAGCGCCCTTGCCTGGTGTAAGGAGAACGGACAGCCCTACAAGGCGGAGATCATCCGGTCCCTGCCTGTTGATGCTATCCTGAGCTTTTACCGACAGGGCAGCTTCGTCGATCTCTGCCGGGGGCCACATCTCGCCAGCACCGGGCAGATCGGACACGCCTTTCGGCTTCTCGGCACAGCCGGGGCCTACTGGAAGGGCGACCGGAACAACCCGATGCTACAAAGGATTCACGGCACGGCCTGTCGTGATGCCGACGAACTGGCGGCGTGGGAGCGACGTCAGGAAGAAGCGGCACGCCGCGATCATCGCCGACTTGGACGCGAGATGGATCTATTCCATTTCCAGCCTGAAGCACCGGGAGCGGTCTTCTGGCATCCAAATGGCTGGACGCTGTTCCAGACGCTTCTCGCCTATCTACGCACGCGCCAACAGGCCGAGAACTATGTAGAGATCAATACGCCCGACATTATGGATCTGTCTCTCTGGCAAGCTTCCGGCCATTGGGAAAAATTCGGGGAGAACATGTTCACCACCGAGACCGAAGGCCGCACCTACGCCCTCAAGCCCATGAACTGTCCCGGTGGCGTGCAGGTTTTCCGTCATGGCCTGAAGAGTTATCGTGACCTGCCCCTGCGGATGGCTGAATTCGGCAAGGTCCATCGCTTCGAACCGTCAGGAGCGCTGCATGGCCTCATGCGCGTGCGCGCATTCACGCAGGATGACGCGCATATTTTCTGCACGCCGGAGCAGATGGAAGCTGAGACGCAGCGGATCTGCCATCTTGTGCTCTCAATCTATAAGGATTTTGGCTTCGACGATGTCCGTATCAAATTCTCTGACCGACCCGAAAAACGTGTCGGATCGGACGAGATCTGGGATCGCTCAGAGGACGCGTTACGGCGCGGGGTCGAAGCTTCGTGCCTTTCCTACACGCGCAATCCGGGGGAAGGTGCTTTTTACGGTCCCAAGCTGGAATTCGTACTGCGTGATGCAATCGGACGAGACTGGCAGTGCGGTACCGTGCAGGTCGATCTCAATCTGCCTCAGCGTCTGGACGCGCATTATGTCGGCGCGGATGGGGACAAGCATCCGCCCGTCATGCTGCACCGCGCCCTGTTCGGTTCGCTGGAACGTTTCATCGGCATTCTCCTTGAACACCATGCCGGCCATCTGCCCTTCTGGCTCGCTCCCGTTCAGGTCGTTGTGGCGACAATCACCGCCGCCGCAGACGAGTACGCGGACGATCTGATCAAAGCACTCCGCCAGCGTGGCATCCGCGTGGCACCCGATCTCCGTAACGAGAAAATCGCCTACAAAATCCGCGAACACAGTCTCGCGAAAGTGCCTGTGCTGCTGATTGTCGGAAAGAAAGAAGCACAGGCGGGAACCGTCTCCATCCGGGAGTATGGAAACCCGGATGCACCAACAATGACAATGGAAACAGCCATCGACCTGCTGGCTGACGCCTCCCGCTTCCGCCTGCCAAAGGTCTTTGGCGCATGAAGGGACTACGCGCTGCTCTCGCGGATCTCTGGTATCTGAGCCGACCCTATTTCACCTCGGCGGAACGCAAATCGGCCTGGACTTTGCTTGGCGTCGTACTGGGGCTGACCCTTCTGCTTGTGGGGGCGGATGTGCTGCAATCGTTTTCGCGTAACATTTTCTATACCGCTCTACAGCAGCGGGACGTCACATCCTTCCTGCGTGGTCTGTTCTGGTTCGTTCACACCCCGACGATGCCGATCCCCGGCTTCTTCATCATCGCAGTTCCTTCCCTGCTGGCGGCGGTATACGCCACCTACCTGCAACAATTACTGCAACTGCGCTGGCGGCGCTGGCTCACACATCGCATGGTCAGTCAGTGGCTTGACCAGAACGTCGCTTTCCGGATTGCCATAGAGGAAACCGGTCTGACCGCTGTTGGCGATAATCCCGATCAGCGTATCCAGGAAGATATCGACGGCTTCGTGCGGAACACGTTATCGCAGTTCCTCGACATCGTGTCACGGCTTGTCACTTTGTTCAGCTATGTCGGCCTACTCTGGGTGCTGTCGGGTGCGATCTCGATATTCGGCGTACGTATCCCAGGATATTTCCTGTGGATAGCTCTTCTTTATTCACTCTTTGCATCGGTCGTCACGCATCTGACGGGTCGTCGCCTGATTCCACTGCGGATCGCCCAGCAGAAAGCGGAAGCTGACTTCCGGTACAGTCTGGTTCATATCCGCGATCACGCGGCTAGCATCGCTCTCAGTGATGGGGCCGATCATGAGAAGCGTCTTCTGATCGGGAAATTCGACGTCATCTACGACAACTTCCTCGGGATTATGAAACGCGCCAAATGGCTTGGTTTCCTGACGGATGGTCTGGGAACATTATCAGGAAATTTTGCTCTTCTCGTCGGATCAATCCGCTATTTCGCTGGCAAGATCACCTTCGGTACGCTGATGCAGCTTGTGCAGGCTTTTTCCCGCGTTGAGGACGCACTCGGATGGATCTGGTCCTCCTACGCGTCACTTACTGAGTGGCGGGCCAATGTTGCTCGTCTGGCTACTGAATTGCCCCGGGTTTTGTGGAGACGTTTTTTATCTGATTTAAGCGGCTAATGCATGTGATTTCTGT
>NZ_PEBQ01000082.1 GCF_002738225.1 Acetobacter pomorum
GTTCGTCTAGAGGCCTAGGACACCGCCCTTTCACGGCGGCAACACGGGTTCGAATCCCGTACGGGACGCCACTCCCGTCCAAAACTGAGAACTTTCGGGTTCAGTTTCGGACGGTCTGAGACGAGTTGGTTCATCAACCTGTCTTTCCTTCCAAAAATACGGATTTCCCTGTTATTGACCTCTATACGATCAACGATCGCGCGGAGATACGCCTTGCGTATGGTGACGGAACCATCGGTCAGATTTACCCGCGTGTCGTGAGAGAAGCGTCTGATCATTTTGTCCGTGATGACAGACACGACCATCGCCGAGGCTTCAGCGCATCAAGTTCCCCTGAGCATTAGGTCGGTAGCATCGACAACGCCATTCTCACATGATCTGACGCATCATCACAGCGGATGGATCGTCCGCAGTTCCTAGATGATCGAGACAAGCCTGATACCCTGCTCCCGGTACAGCTCAGGAATCGAAACGCCGCCCTCAGCCTGGCGGATCACACCCATGATCTGAGCATCAGTAAAGCGATCACTCTTCATCAGAATCTCCTCATCCTTACGCTGAGAAAATTCTCATTCAAAAACCACTCTTCTGATGGGTAATTGCCCCCTCATGAAGCTATCTGCCCCGAACCACTGAACCATGCTGGCCGATTGGGGATATGCAGCGACAGTTTCCGCCAGGATCTGCTGATCCACGAGATCCTAGCGGTCATTCCATCACGCAAAGGCCGCATCGCAACCCGCTACAATAAGACCGCCTTGTCCTTCATGAACTTCCTTAATCTCGCTGCCGCAAGGCTCTGGATCAAATCTTTTGTCAACGTGACCTAGGGTTTGTGTCACTAGGATTACACCAGATGCACGGTAACATCATATCAAGATATATTTTCTACAAAATTAGGGCTTTCCCTGTATCGGGAAAGCCCTAATCAAACGTGTTTCAAAAGAAGTGGTTACGCAGACTGCTTCTCTACGTTGAAGTTTTGCTGCGTCTTAAGCAGATAGGGCCCGGCAGCAAGTATAGCTATAGAAAGAATTCCTATTTGCCCATGCGTTAGATGATTCTCAAGTGACAGTTGAGCATTGCCATCTGTCCAAGCAGCGCCTGCCAACCCCATATCAGCATGCCAGCCATCGGGTTTTTTAGCACGCAGATGAGAGGTGATCTCGAACTGCTGTTTTGCGCAGAACAAGTTTACTTCTCCGACTGCTACTCCCATATAACGGCGATCATCCACAAATGGTCCGATAACATCGCACGGCCGGCTGGCATGAGACATGATGCGCACAGAGTTTGTATTTGGTGGCAGCATAAAGCTGTAGTGATGTAATGTTTTGCGCATCGGGCGTATAGTAGCGCCTGTTTCGGTGACCAGATACAGATCAGGATCGCTGGTTGTCTCAATAGCCTTTGGAGCAGTTTGGCAACCTATTACGTTGTTTTCGCGCCGTTCCAGAGCTCTGAACAAAGGTTCCACAAAAGAACGATCCACATTCAGAGGTGCGCCAGCGTCATCATCCCAGTTTTTTACAGCACCACGAAGCGCCACGACTTTACCTTCCTGACGGAAAGAGGCGCGATTGCCCGTATCCAGGTAGCTTTCGGTTAGCATACCGTCTGCTGTGATGACAGAATGCTGCTCTGTTTCCACGTGATAATAGTCATATGAAGTAAAGGATTTATCATAGAAAATGGACACACCATTGACCAGCATGCGTACAGGCACAAACCCATTTCTGAAAAACAGGCAATGTTCCGCAGTAATCAGCATATCCTTGTAAGGTACGCCATCTGCAATGGCATCCTTGAGGATACGCACAGGGTACCCTGCTTCATCATCGGGTACCCCCGCACGAACAGTCGTCTGTGTTTTCCCGACCCAGACAATTGAACGTGCAACATTTGTCTGTTTTTTCCAGTCAAAAGCAATAATTTTATCGCCAACTTGAATATCTTCGACCGCAACATTACCGTTGTCAGTAAGTATCATGCTGCCAGATAGGAAGCAGGCTGCCGGAGATTTATCTTCAATCAGCCATCCGGTTGTACCGTCTTGAACAATCTGTATATCGCTAGACGGCTGATAAGTTGGAGCCATGTTCACATGAGAATATGAAATACTTCTACCGTCTTCCAGTGTGATTTTCAGTGTGTAGGAACCATCGTCATTTTTGGTATAATTTGCTGAAACCGGCTGGGAAGATGTTTCCAAAATACCAAAATGCGTGTTGCCAGACACATTGTTGATCACCGCACCCTGCACGTTGCCATCATTGTTGGCGTTTTTATCATTGATGTAAATGGTATTAACGGTACTGGAGTCTACATTGATAGTCGCCCCCTCACCCCACAGATTGGCAAGAATGGTACTGCCCTGCTGAAGATTGATCGTACCACCATTTACATTAATGGGATTGGCAATGGTGCCTAACGTGGCGTTGATCAGGTTGATCGTGCCGCTTCCGTTATTGATCTGCCCATTATCAAAAACCACGTTTCCATCATTGTTCATGATAGTCAGTGTGCCAGCCTGCGAATTGACACCGCCCAGTTCAACCTTGGCGGACGTATCCACAATAATCGTGCCGTAATTTTCAAAACCGGCAGTGGCGAAAACATAACCATTGGTATCGCCACTCTGATAATTAGCCGTGATTTTGAGCGTGCTATCCTGCCAGACACTCAGACTGCGAAGCTGATTGTAGTATGGTGCGTTGGCCACAATCGTCATAGGGTTTGTGTTGCCATAATACCCAACATTCACATCTGCATTCTGTTCAGCCTGCGGGATGGCAGGAGAACCCGTGATGTCCTCGGTAGGAATACGGTGATTGCTACTGTCATAAAGCGCCCAGTTGGCTGGATCAGACCAGTCTCCACCAGAGGCTGGTCCAACCCAGCGCCAGGCACCATCATGCTCATGATAGTTGTGTCCTTCACTACTTGCCGTAATATTCGCGCCGGTATTATCGGTAACCGTCGCAATACTGGCGAGGGCTTTGTATGTGCTGTCATCCGTATAGGAAGAGGCAGGAACCGTTGATTTATCTTCAATCAGCCAATTGCCTGTGGTTTTATCTTCCACAATATCCACATGGGCAGGCGGCGTGTAGCCATCCGCCATATTCACTTTAGGATAGGTAATGCTGTGTCCATTATCCAAGGAGATAACCAGCGTGTACGATCCATCCTCATTATGTGTGTAATCAGCAGCAAGAGGTGCGGAAGACCCAGCAAGAATGCCAAAATGCGTGTTTTCCGAAACACCGTTGATGGTCGCGCCCTGAACATTCCCATCATTATTTAAGTTTTTATTATTGACATAGATGGTATTAACAGTGGTGGGGTCCACATTGATCGTAGCACCCTCACCCCACAGATTGGCCACCAAAGAGCTGTTCTGCTGAAGATTGACCGTACCGCCGCTGACTGTAATGGGATTGGCAGTAGTACCCAATGAGGCGTTGATCAGGTTGATGGTACCACCATTGTTCACCTGATCATTATCAAAAACAACGTTACCATCGTTATTTTTGATAGTCAGCGTGCCGCCCTGCATGTTGACGCCGCCCAGTTCAACCTTTGCGGACGTATCAACAAGAATGGTGCCATAATTTTCAAAACCGGCGGTGGCGAAAACATAACCATTGGTATCGCCACTTTGATAATCAGCGGTAATTTTGAGCGTGCTGTTCTGCCAGACACTCAGACTGCGAAGCTGATTGTAGTATGGTGCGTTGACCACAATTGTCATAGGGTTTGTGTTGCCATAATACCCAACATTGGCATCCGCATTCTGCTCAGTCTGCGGTACGGCAGGAGAGCCGGTAGTCTTATCGACAACATTGTTATGACTGTCATACAACGCCCAGTTGGCTGGATCAGACCAGTCTCCACCTTCGGGCGATCCAACCCAGCGCCAGCTATTGTCATGCTGATGAAAATTATGGCCTGCGTCGCTGTACTGAGAATTACTCCCGCCAGCGGCTTCAGCTGCTTCTGCGATAGCAGCAAGAGTGTCATTGATATCGGTATTCGGGAGTGAAGAATTCGTATTTTCAGACATATTCAGATCTCTTCAATCTATAAAGTTAGATGAAAGCAAACTCGCAAATAAATTAACACTTCACTTTTTAATTAATAGATACCAAATGGTAGGGTTTCTAATTCGTTAAAGACGAATATTTTGTAAAAAAGCAAGAGGTCTTGTTTATCAAGATATATAGTTGGAGATTAGTATGGTTAACGAAATAATAAACAAAATATATGAAACCATTGAAAACCCAGAAAAATGGAATACTGTTTTAAAAGAAATATCAGAATATTGTTTAGGTGTTAGTGGTGGTGGCGCTTCAATAATACCATTAGAAGATAGCTTAGAAAAATATAGATTTGGTTCCAATGATGATAAAAACGCAGATAATTTATATTATAACGAATGGAGAGGAAGGGCACCACTCAGAAATATTATTAATGAAAACAAAAATTCTGATCTATATTATGCAGACGACAGTTTCCTGACTGATGAAGAAATAGATTTTAATCCTTTTTATCAAGATTTTCTAAAAAACTTTGGTGTCAGACGACTAAGTAATATCGTATTTAAAACCGGAAAAGGGAAAATATTTGTATTTTCAATACAAAGCCCATTAGGTTTCAATAATTTAGAAAGAGAAAAAATAAAATTAAAAATGATTTCGATTGTCAGCAGCATTAAATTAGCTTTGGATTTATCTTTTGGGTTTGAGCTGATCAAAAAGACAAATAATTTATTTGTAGATTATTTAGAAAACCAAAATTATATTCTTTTTTCTCTTGATAAAGAAAATAAAATAATTCAAAAAGAAACTAATCTAGATAATTACGAGAAATGTGGTATTATTATAAGAAATAATTCAATTGACTTTAAGTCAACTGAAAATAGAAAAAAATTTAATTCTGCACTTGAATTATCTAAAGAACAAAAAATGGATAAATTTTTAAAATTAAATAATGAATTTGGAGATAATATAATAATAAGAATTACTTATTTTTTAAAAAATGAATCAATTTCAAGTATTATAGGAAATAAAATTGATAAATATGTGATATTAACAGTTGAATCTATAAACAAAAAAACAGAATATGCATTAAGACAATTTCGTTTATCTCCATCTCAACGCGGAAATCTCACAGAAGGGTTGTACATCGGGTTAGATTATGAAAAAGTCTGTTTTGCACAAAAGA
>NZ_PEBQ01000083.1 GCF_002738225.1 Acetobacter pomorum
TTTTGTGCAAAACAGACTTTTTCATAATCTAACCCGATGTACAACCCTTCTGTGAGATTTCCGCGTCGAAATTCTCCGTTCAAAAGTACAGCAACATGACCCCGGTTATGCCTGGGGTTTGATTATTTTCATTTTTCATCAGGCTTCCGGGCGTAGCGTAAACAACGCGATAACATCACGAGGTTTCAGATCATTCGGTATTAACCCTGATGCTGAGTCAGTGCGTTATGTTTTGGGGGAATGTCAATGTAATAACAAAGAAAAGTAAAAAATATTATCGTTTATGTCATAACTTTTACTTTTTTATAATATGTAATGAAAATTAAATTCAAAACAGTGTGTATTAACGTTAGAATTAATCACAAATATGTTAATTTTTATACTTGTATGTTACGTGAGAATCGTATTTCGATTCGCAAATATAGCAAATTATTAAAAGAGTTTTTAAAATCGTTTTATAAAGTAGTTCTACGTTTATAGAGTTGAAAAATACATTGCCTGAACATCGGCGCATAACGTCATTTATAGTCAATCTGTGAATATTTCTGCTTTCGTCGATTAGGCAAACGAGAGCGTAATTGGTGAACATTCATACATTTCAGCTATTTACGCTAGGCAAAGGTTACGCAATAAGGGCTTTCCGATTTTGCTCATCCCCTTTTGTTGTCTGAGGCTCCATGATCCGTCTTGATACGATTAGCAAGCATAATGGTCATCGCGTCATTTTTATCGATGCGTCAGCATCACTTCAAAAGGGTGAGAAAATTGGGCTTGTCGGGCCAAATGGCGCAGGAAAGACAACGCTGTTTCGGCTCATTACAGGAGAGGAAGAGCCTGATGAAGGGCATGTTCTGATTGATCGTGGCATTACTATTGGCTTTTTCAATCAAGATGTAGGGGAAATGGCAGGGCGCAGTGCGGTTGCCGAGGTCATGAACGGTGCCGGACCCATTGCCGAGGTGGGAGCCGAGCTGGCGGAACTGGAAGCCGCTATGGCGGACCCAGAGCGTTTGGATGAACTGGATACCATTCTTGAACGGTTTGGCGAGGTTCAGGCTCGTTTTGAAGAACTGGGTGGGTATGCGCTGGACGGACGTGCACGTGAGGTTTTGCACGGATTAGGCTTTAGCCAGGAAATGATGGATGGCGATGTAGGTCGTCTGTCTGGTGGCTGGAAAATGCGTGTGGCGCTTGCACGTATTTTGTTGATGAAACCAGATGTCATGCTGCTGGATGAGCCAAGCAACCATCTTGATTTGGAAAGCTTGATCTGGCTGGAGCAATTTCTGGCTGGTTATGATGGCGCGTTGCTCATGACCTCGCATGATCGTGCTTTTATGAACCGGATTATCAATAAGGTGATTGAAATTGATGGTGGGGTTCTTTCCAGCTTTTCAGGAGATTACGAATTTTATGAGCAACAGCGCGCCCTGAGTGAAAAGCAACAGCAAGCTCAATTTGAGCGTCAGCAGGCTATGCTGGCCAAGGAGGTTGCTTTTATCGAACGCTTTAAGGCGCGGGCTTCCCATGCTGCACAAGTGCAAAGCCGGGTTAAGAAACTGGATAAAATTGACCGGGTTGAACCACCCAAGCGCCGCCAAACGCTGACCTTTACATTCCCTCCAGCTCCGCGTTCGGGAGATGCGGTTGTCAGCTTACGTGGTGTAGATAAAGCATATGGTAGCCGTGTTATTTACAAAGATCTTGATTTATTAATTCGTCGCCAGGAACGTTGCTGTGTGTTGGGCATTAATGGGGCAGGTAAATCAACCCTGTTAAAACTTGTTACAGGCAGTACAGAACCTGATGCCGGTATGGTTACTTTGGGCGGAAGCGTCAAGATGGGGTATTTTGCGCAACACGCCATGGATCTTTTGGATGGCGACCGCACCATTTTTGAAACCCTGAATGATACCTTTCCGCTTGCAGCGCAAGGTTCATTGCGTTCACTGGCAGGTAGCTTCGGTTTTTCTGGTGATGATATAGACAAAGTGTGCCGCGTTCTTTCTGGCGGTGAAAAGGCGCGGTTGGTTCTGGCATTGATGTTGTATGACCCACCAAATTTTCTGGTGCTGGATGAACCCACCAACCACCTTGATATAGCGACCAAGGAAATGCTGATTACCGCTTTGGCTGACTATGAGGGGACAATGCTTTTTGTCTCCCATGATCGTCATTTTCTGGCTGCGCTTTCTAATCGCGTTCTGGAACTTACACCACAAGGGCTTCATCGCTACGATGGTGGATATACAGAGTATGTTGCCCGGACTGGTCGAGAAGCACCTGGACTGCACGAATAATACGGTATCCATATAAAGATCTTACTCGTGTTGTCACAAGTGTAAGATGCACATCACGATAATGATGTTGTTTATGCATGGTTGCGGGGAAAGAATAAAATAAAAACAAGGAAATAATATATTTCTTGTATATTAATAATACAAGATCATCTATATTCCACAATATACAGTTATATTTAAATATATTTTTATTATAAGCGCTGTTTATCATTAGATACATAAACTGTCTTGGACGCTCTATGTATTATTGCGTTATTTCGGTTATCGAGAATACCGCAGCATGTATTTGTTTTCCAAACCGCTACATTGCTACGGAACCACTATGGCAAGAAGTTATCCAAATTTTATTCTTCTTGTTATAAGTTTTGGAAAGTATCGATGCAGTACGCACATGATCCTGCGCTTCTTTTAGCGCGTTTTCAATTTGCCTTTACCGTAGGCGTTCATATTATTTTCCCGGCTTTTTCAATCGGACTGGCTGCTTATCTGGCAGTTTTAGAAGGATTGTGGCTTAAAACCGGGCGGCCCGTTTTTCTTGATCTTTACCGATATTGGATCAAGATTTTTTCTATTGTGTTTGGCATGGGCGTGGTGTCAGGGCTGGTTATGTCGTACGAATTCGGCACAAACTGGTCAATCTTTTCCAAAAAAGCTGGGCCAATTACGGGTGTGCTTCTTTCTTATGAAGTCATGACCGCTTTTTTTATGGAAGCGGGTTTTTTGGGCATCATGCTTTTCGGCATGAACAAGGTAGGGCGTAAACTGCATTTTGCCGCAACCTGCTGTGTATCCGTTGGCACCCTGATTTCCATGACGTGGATTTTGTCTTCCAATTCATGGATGCAAACCCCACGCGGCTATACGATTGACCCAGCTACAGGGCGTTTTCTGCCAGCAGATTGGTTAGCCATTATCTTTAATCCCTCCTTTCCCTTCCGGTTAGTGCATATGGGGCTGGCGGCTTTTCTGTCTGTTGCTTTTATCGTTGGCGCAACAGGGGCGTGGCATATGCTGAAGGCGCGCAAGGAAGGAAAAATTTCCACCGAGCCAGTGAGAGTCATGTTTTCCATGGCCATGTGGATGGCAGCCATTATTGCTCCTATCCAGATTTTGGCAGGGGATGCGCATGGTCTGAATACATTGAAGTATCAGCCCGCAAAAATTGCTGCGATGGAAGGGGACTGGGATTCAGAAGGCCGTGCGCCTGAACTGCTGTTCGGTATTCCCAACATGAAAACCGAGCACACAGATTACGCCGTTAAGGTGCCGTTGGTTGGTTCTTTAATCCTCACGCATAGTCTGGATGGAAAAGTGCCGGGCATGAAGGATTTTCCGCGGGATCAGCGGCCTCCATCACCTGTTATTTTCTTTTCCTTCCGCATCATGGTTGCGCTGGGTGTGCTTATGGCGCTGGTCGGATTCTGGTCTTTGTGGTTACGGCGCAATAGCACGTTGTTTACCAATCCGGTCTTTCATCGTGTGGCACTGTGTATGGCGCCAGCTGGGTTTATAGCGCTGCTGTGCGGGTGGATTACCACGGAAGTTGGGCGTCAGCCTTGGACAGTCTATGGTCTGCTCAGAACATCAGACAGTGTATCCCCGGTTGCCTTGTCCAGCATGGCTGTATCGATGACGGCATTTGTGGCGGTTTATGTGCTCGTGTTTGGGTCTGGCATGGGCATTCTGGTGCGGCTATTGGGCCGCGCACCGCAGGAAGGGGAGCACAATGCTATCCCAGCAGACGCCCCGAAAATTTTGGCAACCCACACGCATCCAAACGTGATTGATTCCTCTTCTGGCAAAGGAGCCTGAAGCATGATGGACTTCGCCTATTGGCTCCCTATTGTGTGGGCCGTTATTCTGATAGCCGCCATTTCGATATATGTTGTTCTGGATGGGTTTGACCTTGGCATTGGCATGCTTTTTGCGCTTGAGCGTCACCCGGACCGGCGAGATGTAATGGTAAACACCGTTGCCCCGGTATGGGATGGCAACGAGACATGGATGGTGCTGGGGGGAGCCGTACTTTACGGTGTTTTCCCCGGTGCTTACGCCACATTGCTACCGGCTTTCTATCTTCCCATTATTCTTATGCTTCTGGCGCTGATTTTTCGCGGTGTTGCATTTGAATTTCGTGTCATGACACGCGGTACAGCGCGGGAAGGGCTCTGGAATACTGGTTTTATGCTGGGTTCGGGCATTGCTGCGTTCTGCCAAGGTGCAATTCTGGGTGGCGTAGTGCAGGGCGTTAAGGTTGTGGATGGAGCCTTTGCTGGTGGCGCGCTGGATTGGCTGACACCGTTCAGCATTGTCTGCGGCCTGGCCGTTATGTGCGGTTATGCCCTGCTTGGGGCAACTTGGCTGATCTGGCGTACTACTGGCGTATTGGAAGCCTCATGCCGCCGTTGGGCAAGCCGGCTTGCAGCGGGAATGTTTCTTGCCATTGTTGCGGTTAGCCTGTGGACACCTTTGCTGCATGCGCCATACCTGCGGCGTTGGACAGATTGGCCGAACTTTCTGTTTGTTGCGCCAGTGCCTGTTCTGGTGGGTGTTCTTGGCCTTCTGTTCATTATGGGGCTGCGCCGGGGACATTCAAAAGGGCCATTTTTATGTGCCTTGGGCTGGTTTTTTCTGTGTCTGTCCGGCTTGGGAATTACGATGTGGCCTTATGCTGTGCCACCCGGTTTGACGTTGTGGGATGTGTCTTCACCACCATCCAGCCAGTTTTTCCAGCTGATTGGCACCGCCATTCTGCTGCCAATTATCCTGACTTACACAATTTATTCCTATCACGTCTTTCGTGGAAAGGTGACGGAAACCGATGGCTATCACTAATGTTGTTCACGAAAATGGTGAACATGCACCGCGTTCTCTTGGTGTCCGGATTGCATGGTTTGTAGCCATCTGGTCGCTCAGCACGGCTGTCTTTTTCGGAGCAGCATCATTGCTTCATCTGATCATTCCCAAGTGAAACGTCTGGGCGTGTTTGCCTAGGTATTTTCCTCCAGTTCTGGAGTTTATCCAATGCTTTTTGACTTTGAACGTGACTTTGCTGGTTCGTTACGCTGCATTCCAATGGTTGCACGGCAGAAACTCGATATTGTTGGCATCAAGCTGAGCTTGCGCCAATGGAGCCGATTTACGCATGAGGAGAGAAGCAAACTGGTGGATCTACCTTGTGAGACCGTACGGGAGCAGATTCTCTATCATGAAGTGGTGGCACATTTTATCGCAACCCGCAGTGATGAACCCTTGCGCCCCCTTGCAACGCAGGGACTGGAGGCATGGCGCGAAAAGGACCAGATGCCAGAAGCTGTAAGGGTGCAGGCACAGGCTGATGGCATAGCACCGCCTACACCCGCGCAATGGGCGACGCTGGATCCGCTCCAAAGATTTGCCTTGGTAAAGTTGGCGCGCTCAAAACATGAGAACGAAAATTTTGTACCTGCCATGAGGGAATTTGGCCTTCTGCACCAACATGCTGGGTTGTTGCAGGATGTAGGTGTTACCATTGGCTTGTCTGCACGCGGACCCCATTGAATATTGGCTGGAGGATGATTTGATGAGCAAAGAAAAAGAACCTGAATACAAACCATATCATCATCCTGCAGGCGGGTGGGGTGCCGCAGGAGCCACAGCCAAAGTGCTGATGGAGCAAAGCGTTCTGGTTAAGGGGTCACGCGGTCTTTTATCCATGAACCAGCCAGGTGGTTTTAAATGCCCTAGCTGTGCGTTTCCTGACCCTGACCACCGTAAAACATTGGAGTTTTGCGAAAATGGTGCCAAAGCTCTAGCGCATGAAGCCACAAAGGCCCGTATCACGCGGGAATTTTTTGAGAAATATACCGTTACGGAGTTAATGCAAAAAAGTGATTACTGGCTGGAAATGCAGGGGCGCTTAACGGAGCCCATGCGTTATGATGCCCAGAGTGATCGCTATGTACCTGTGGTATGGGATGATGCGTTTGCCTTGATTGGCCAGCATTTGCGCGCGCTTGAAAGCCCACATCAGGCCGAGTTCTATACATCTGGCCGCACAGCAAATGAGACAGCCTTTCTTTACGCAATATTTGTGCGGGAATTTGGCACCAATAATTTTCCCGATTGCTCAAACATGTGCCACGAACCAACTAGCCGTGGCTTGCCGCCTTCCATAGGTATTGGCAAGGGCACAATTGTCATGAGTGATTTTGAGCATGCCGAAGCAATTTTTGTGGTAGGGCAGAATACTGGCACAAACTCCCCACGTATGATGACAAATCTGGTAGAGGCCCGCAAACGTGGGGTGCCGATTGTTCTTATAAATCCAATGCCAGAGCGTGCGCTGATCCGCTTTACGGAACCACAGGATGTGCTGCAAATGGGCACATTTGGATCAACCCCCATTTCCAGTGAGTTCGTTCATGTGCGCATTGGTGGAGACCTGGCCGTTTTTAAAGGCATGATGAAAGTGCTTTTTGAAGCGCAGGATCGTGGTGAAAACGTACTGGATACAGACTTCATTCATGAGCATACATCTGGGCTGGACGCCCTGCGGGCGGATATCATGCGTTATGAGTGGGAAGATATTACGCGCATATCCGGCATATCTGAAGACCAGATCCGCAGAATTGCCAGTATCTACATGAAATCCAATGCAACAATTATTTGCTATGGTATGGGTCTAACGCAGCATCAGGAAGGATCACGCCTGTTACAACAGGTTGCAAACCTGCTTCTGCTGCGTGGTAATTTTGGCAAGCCGGGGGCAGGTATTGCGCCAATTCGTGGTCATTCCAATGTGCAGGGTGATCGTACGGTTGGTATTGATGAAAAACCAACCGATATCTATCTGGACCGTGTGCGGGATGCTTTTGGGTTTGAACCCCCGCGCGGTCATGGGCACCATGTTCTGGAAGCCATAGCAGCCATGGAGGCAGGTACAGCCAAGGTCTTTTTCGGCATGGGCGGCAATTTTATTCGGGCCGTGCCAGATACGGATCGTTCTTATGCTGCCATGCGCAACCTTAACCTGACAGTTGGTGTGGCTACCAAGCTGAACCGAGGGCATTTGGTGCACGGCAAGGATGCCTTGATCCTGCCTGTTGTGGCTCGTTCGGAAATTATCCGCACGGAAGCCGGAGAGCAGTTTGTAACCATAGAAGATGCCATGGCAAATGTTACAGCATCACGTGGGGTATTTGAACCTGTAAGCGAACATGTATTGCCTGAAACAGAAATTGTGTGCCGTATGGCTATGGCAACACTCCCTGACTCACGCACGCCGTGGGCACAATATATGGTTGATTATACTTTGATCCGCGATAAAATTGCCGAGGTATATCCGGAAATTTACACAGATTTTTCAGAAAAAATTAAAAACCCGCATGGTTTCCACCTCGATATTCCGCCGCGTCGTCGTGTATGGAAAACACCGAATGGCAAGGCAAATTTTCTGGTTCTGCCTGGCTTGGATGTAGATGCACCAGTCAAAGATACTGCCATGCTACGTCTGGCAACCATTCGTTCTCATGATCAGTATAATACAACCATTTACAGTAATAATGACCGTTACCGTGGGGTATATAATACACGTCTTGTTGTATTTATGAACAAGGAGGATATGGCTGAGCGAGGTTTGGCAAATGGTGATGTTATTGGTTTGGAAACCTACAGTGATGATGGCATCAGACGATATGTGGATGGCCTGAATGTGCTTGATTATCCAATGCCACGCGGCGCCATTGCCGGATATTACCCAGAACTGAACCCGTTATTGCCACTTGATTATTTTGATGAAATTAGCGGTACGCCAGCAGCAAAGTCTATTCCCGTCAGAGTAGTGGAAAGCATTGCCTCGGCACCGCCAATTCGGATTGCCAACTAACAAGGCAGACGCAATAGGAACGCGATTGAAGTTCCTATTGCGTGCATATTAGCGGAACTGCTCGGTTGATACCGAAACAATATTTTTTCTGTTCAGCATTGGATAAAGTAAAAGGGCAGAAAAACAGCCAATAAACCATGAAAGCCCAGAAAACTCTGCAAGTTCCGGAAAGAGGACACCCGCATTGGCCAGAATGGTTGAAACACCCAATGTAAAAACAGCACGGTGGTTAATACCATTTGTGTACCAGTAACGTCCTTGCGGAGAAAGGGAATAAAGGTCTGGCACAGAAATGTGGCGCTGACGCACAAAGAAGAAATCGGCAATAAGAATACCATAAAATGGGCCGATCAAACTTGCCAGAAAATCCAGTGTAAAATGCATGGCAGCCGGACTGTTATACAGATTCCACGGTGTAATGAGCACAGAGAGCAAAGCCGCGCCAAACCCTGCGGCACGCCAGCTTATTTTTTCTGGGGCAAGGTTTGAAAAATCGAATGATGCAGATACAAAATTAACAACAACATTAATACCCGCCGTAGACAGCATAAAAGTAAGAATACCGATGATGATAACCGTGGGGTTGTCTGTTCTGGCAACAGTCTCCACGGGGTCTGATAACCGTATTCCAAAAGCAGGAAATGTTAGGGCGATAGTTGTGAAGGTAAGAGCCGTAAATGTCAGAAAATTGGCAGGTAATCCCCAAAAATTGCCACGCCTAAAAACCTCTGGTGTTTTGGCATAGCGTGCAAAATCACCAAAGTTCAGCATTGGTGCAGAAAAATACGATACTGTCAGTGTAATCGTCATCAGGATGGAGGCAAGAAAACCGTGAGATGAAAGGGTTTGCCCCGTTTCCACCAAGCTTTTGGCAATGGCCTGCATACCAGCTGAAAGCCCGACACGGTACAACAGATAAAAGTCCAGTGCCAGCATGACAACATAAATGAGAGGCCCAGCCCATTCTGTAAAATGCCGAATACTTTCCAGACCACGCCAGAAGATGGCAGCCTGAACAAGCCACAAGGAAAGGAAACAAAGCCATCCCAGGGGAGAAAGCCCACAGAAACCATGATGAGAAAGATCTGCCCATGGTGTAAGGGCTGGCGCGCATTTCAATAAAAGAACAAGGAGAGCGTTTGAGGCCAGCCATGTCTGGATACCGTACCAGCATACGGCAATAATACCCCTTACAAAAGCCGGTATCAAAGCTCCTTTAATGCCAAAGGAGGCCCGGCAGACAACAGGGAAGGGGGTACCCGTTTGCTGGCTGGGTAGGGCAATCAGGTTACAAAATCCCTGCACAATAAAAATGCCAAGTAGCAGGCCAATTACCACAGCTCCTCCCGGTAGATCTCCGGCAAAGAGATTGCCAAGCGTGACGTATGTGCCCACGCTATGCACATCGGACATCCAGAATGATAAATAATCAAACCAGGACCACGTTCGTTCCTGGGTTGGTAAAAGCGCACTGTTGGAAAGGCTAGGATCTGCTTTGGGCGGGATAAGGGAAAGATCGCGGAGGGGAGCCTCTGGCATCAAGCGGTATTCCTTACCGTGGAAACAGGTTGTGCAGGCATGGATGAATACAGAGGCCAGAAGCCTCCGTATTCATCTTGCATTAGAATCCTGTACGGAATGTTACGATAGCGTAAAAATGGCTGAGAGTGTTATAGGTTGGTGCAGATCCATTAATTTCCGTGCCATAGATACCGCGTGTTGTATGGGCATTCAGCTTGACGCTATTGATGGCAGAATATGCTTTAACGTTGGCCAGATTATTAACCCAGAGCATAATTTCAGGAGATTTCATAAAGGAAAGCTGGCGGCCAAGCCATGTATCGCGATTAAGGCGTGCACCAAGTGTCAGGTTTTCAGTGACCAGTTTAGGCAGATATTCATCGTTCATGAAAGTAGAATACTGACGTGAGAAATATGTCAGATTAAAGTTCCAGAAAAATGTTCCATTATCCCAATCAATACCCAAAGAGGTTGTCCATTTGGGTGCATTGGTGGACGTCTTTCCTTTTGTAGGCAGATAATCATCTCCAACACGAATATTGTTGTTGATAACAGAATGGAGATACTGCGCAGAAATATATGGGCGGAAGTGATAAATTGGGCGCGTGCCCAGTTCAACATCCACACCATCGCTGGTTTGGCCACCGCCATTAATGTTTTCAGCAATTTGCTGGTTGCCGAGATAACCGTATGTCGAGATTTGTCGGTTTGTGAAATTGTAGTGGAAATAGGTGAGTGAGCCGACAAAAAGATCATCATTATAACGGACGCCAGCTTCTTCCGAGATTGAATATTCTTCCTTGACGGAATTACTCCCCTTGGAGGCATAAGCCCCGGTATTGGGGTTTAGGGTTGTGAGCAAATAACTATCTGGTGGTGCCTTGGCACCTGTCGCAACCCCGGCAAAAACCTGCCAGTTTCGGTTTACCTGATAATGCCCGCCAAGCTGTGGCAAGAGTTGCAGTTCATTCAAGCCCATCTTGTAGGGCAGGCCGGGGAGGCGTTGTGTGGCGTTACGGTTGATCATTGTAACACGCATTCCCCCATCAACCACCAGCTTGTCATGGAACAGTTTAAGGGTATCACCTGCAAACAATGCGTGTGTTGTGGTAATATCGCTATAGTTAGCTGTATAATAATTCTGACCGTTGGGCATTTTCAGGCTTTTGCTGGACCAGCCCCATGGAGTGGCCGGAGAGCCATCCCGATTAACACCGGTATAACCTGTCAGATCAGTTGAATTGTCGTAATCAAACCAATAGCCAAAATAGGGGTGATTGGCACCAAGATCGAGTGTTGCTTTGGTAACCACACCACCACGCATTTCATTCAGGCTGGAATAAGATTCCGCATTGCCAGAATTGGTTCCGGGAAGCTGGCCAGGAATAACCATGGCTGTAATTTGCTGGTTGCCGTAATAAACGGTATTTCCCAGATCTGTTCCAGCTCCATAAACTTTATAGTTGTAGGCTGTATAAGGTGTAACTTCAAAACGTACCTTGCCGAACCGGAATTTAGAAGGCGCAAGAATGTTATATGTACGGGAATGAAGCCAATTTTGCTTCCAGTAATCTGTATTTTGTGTTTGCGGGTCATAATAACGCGCCAACTGGTTGGACCACCCGGATTTATGCCAGTTATCCATTGTGGTGCTCCAATAGGGTTCATTCCCCGCAAGACCACGCATAAAGCCGCCAATCAGAGAAATTCTATTATCGCGATCCCATTCTTTCAGAATATTGAAATCCAGATGTTGAAAACTTTCTTCCCCGGGGCCGCGGTAGAAGGAATCATGCTGGTTGGAGGCTGAAATGAATGAGCGAATACCTGAATGCCCCCATTCTCCCGTATCTATACGCACAAATTGGCGTGTATAGTCACGCGTGCCAGCGCCAAAATCGACAAGCCCCCCAAATTTCTTGGCTGGATCGCGCGTGGTAAGCGTGAACATACCCCCAGACCCGTTGATGGCGGCTGTATCCAGATTGGATGAGCCGGGCTGGGCTGAAATTGTGCCAATATTTTCACTATCCACAATCCATGCAAGGTCTAGGTTGTAGCCCCCAACGCTGGAAAGCGGCATACCATTATAAGTATTGGCAATTTCATCCTGCGTTAGCCCACGCATGGAAAGAGCAGATTTTTCATGCCCTGCGGGGTCAGTATTTGCCACCACAACGCCGGGCATCATTTTAGCAAGATTGTAAGCATTTTGTGCCGGAGCCTGTTTGGCAATGTAATCCTGCGAAACCGTACTGCGGGCTTTTGGGGCATCCTGTATCCGAATAAGGCCACCCCCTGCTGCACGGCGTGTAACGCCCGAAGGTGTAACGGAAGAACGCACATTAATTTCTTCAGTCGAAGTGTTAACAACGGCCTTTGGTTTTCCGCCTCGTACGCCTGAAGAATGCGTGCTGGATGCAGAATGGGTTGGGTTGGATGTGTGTGTGTTGTGGGGGGTGGCTGCCAGAGAAGAAGGAGACATAAATAATGCCATGATGTCCGCCGCCCCGGTAAGAACAACGCTGCTAAGAAGTGTGGCGCGGACTGTCGTGTATTGGGTTGGGAAACGACGCATGCTGAAGGCCTCGGTCACAGAGGGAAAGGATGGGGGCGGGAATCGTTCCGTTGCCGGTATATTGCGAAATCAGAATGAAATTGATAACAGGTATGTGTCAACAAAAAATGTTAACAATTAGTACTTAACGCGGATGCTTGAGAAGGGCGGTAAGGGGCTGGGAGAGGCCTGAGGTCATCACAGATGAAACTTTATGGGAGCTAAAATCAGGTTGCGCCTGCACAATATGCTTGATGCTCTCTGTAAAGGAGCAGTGTACTGGCACGGGCAGGGTAGCGGCCAAAGCTGCATCCATGCCTGCAAGGCCTGCTCCTGCAAGAAGGATGCGGTCTGCATGGTTGTGAACAATCAAAGAGCGTGCTGCTTCCAATAGCGCCTGATGCGTGGCTGCCGGATTTTTGCTTGCATGCTCTCCACTCACCGAAATGGTACGTATGCCCGCAATATCGGCACTGAATCCTGCCAGCAAAACCAGGTTTTCAATCAAGGGCTGCCAAGCGCTTCCGCCGGTAATAATGCCGGTGCGTCCGCCTTTTTGTCGGCAAGCCTGTAAAGAAGCCTGTGCCATACCCGTTACAGCGCAATGAGTGATGTCCTGTAGGGCAGCAAGGCCAGGATCCCCAAAACAGGCGATTAAAACCGTGGTGGAGGGAGAAACAAGAAAAGGGCTTTTTTCACAAAACCGCGCAAATGCATCAAGCGTTGCATGTGCTGCAATTACAAGTGAGGCACTGCAGGCTATGTATCGTGCGCCAAAAGTAGCTGTTATATGCCCTACGGTATGACCGCTCGGAAGGAGGGGCGCTGCGCGGGAGACCAGTTGCCGGGTAAGGGTTGTGTCTGTATTTGGATTGAGAATAAGAAGGTGCCGCATGGGGTGTGTCACTGCTCATGTGTGGCGAAGCAGGAGAGATGCTTCGTGCGGGGAAAGGAATATGCATCAATAAGACCACATAATGTTAACAATATTTGTTCACAATACAACATGAAATGCAAGCGATGTGTGGTTGCGGGTAATGATGCAAGAGCAAGGAGAAGCTGTCGGTGGTGATTGAAGGGGAGAATGTGCAGGAGGAAGGGCTTGTTCCGGAAGAAAGTGTGGTTGCCCAATCGTTACGAGACGCCATTCTGGAACGTAGGCTTGGCCCGGGCAGCCGCTTGCCTGAAGAACAGTTAGTAGAGATTTTTTCTTCATCTCGTGGCCGAATACGTCGCGTTTTACTCGCACTTGCGCGGGAACATATTGTTGTTATTCAACCGGGGCGGGGTGCGTTTGTGGCATCACCAGACCAGGAAGAAGCAAAAGATGTTTTGGCCACCCGTCGCATGATTGAAGTGGGTGTGCTGGAACGCCCCTGCCAGCCTTTAACAGAAGAACGGTTAGCAACCTTGCGCCAAGTTTTAAAAGAAGAGCGCCAGGCGCATAAAACACATGATGCCGCCAGAATGATCCGCTGGTCTGGTCAGTTTCATCTGGAATTGGCGCGCGGGCTGGGCAACGCTGTTATTGCAGGCATTGTATCTGAACTGATTTTGAGAACATCGCTTATTATTGCGATTTACGAGCGAAACAATACAACATGCTGCCTGAAAGCTGATCATGATCTGCTTTTAAAATCCATAGAAGCGCATGCATGGCCAGAAGCAGCAAGGTTGATGTCCCGACATTTGTTGGAAATTGAACACAACTTGGATTTTTCCGTATCTGTTAAACCCGGCCTTTCACTGAAATTGGCGCTGTTAGGTTAAAAAGTAGGCAATCTTTCTAGATCTCGTGGAGATATGATGCGTTGCTTTGATAATCAAAAACGCATCAATCCCAGCAGACACGAACTTGTGTTTGGGGTGTTGGCATAATCATCGCATTATGTCTAAAAATGTTCCATGATATCAATTCTTCCGGCGCAAGCTGCCAGTCTTCTCCCACGTAATCTTCGTCATGCACAGGGCATGAAGCTGCGCAAGAGTGCGCCGCGCACGCAACAGGCAGAGTGGCATCCTCATAAAAACAGAATGGATCCTGTTTCTATTCTTGTTGCACAAGGCGCGCATCGCATCAGTGTTTTGTTGCCAGTTCGTTATGCGCGCATGGCGGCATCGCCTTTTGCTTTTTTGCGTGGAGCCGCAGCTGTTATGGCCGCGGATTTGGCCGGAACTCATTCTGCTGGCATAAAAGTACAAAGCTGCGGAGATTGCCATCTGGCGAACTTTGGAAGTTACGCTTCCGCAGAAGGGACGCCAGTTTTTGATATCAATGATTTTGATGAAACACTTTCTGCACCATTTGAATGGGATATCAAACGGTTAGGCACATCTTTGGTGCTGGCTGGCCGTGAAAGTGGTCTTTCTGAGACAACATCACGCTGCATGGCCCGCGCTATGGCGCTATCCTATGTCCAGGAAATAGCGCGTCTGGCCCCCATGAACCCCATAGAAATTTGGGCGGAACGTATTGATCTTTCTACAGCTATTGCTGGTTTTAAGGACAAACAGGCCCGCAAAAAAGTACAAACTCTGCTGGAAGCCCGATTGGAAAGCGCGCGCAGGCATTTTGGCCTTGTTGCAGAAGATTGTGGCACACCGCATCTAACAGAAAAGCCTCCTCTGGTTGTGCGGCTGCCAGAACAGGATAATACAATCCGCGCTGCTTTTGCTCGTTATGTTGCAACACAGCCGCCTGAGCGGGCTATTCTGCTGGCGCGCTATACGTTGCAGGATGTTATTTTCAAGGTTGTTGGTGTTGGCAGTGTTGGCACATTTTGCGCTATTGGTTTATTTTCCACGCCAGATAATGAGGTCTTGCTGCTTCAGATCAAGGAAGCCCAGACTTCTGTTATGGCTCCATATCTTGCACCTTCTCCTTTCCACAATCAGGGTGAGCGTGTTGTGGTGGGGCAACGCATTATGCAAACAGCATCCGATACCTTTTTGGGTTGGACGCATAGTAGCGGCACAGATGAGGTTGATGGGGAAACAGGAAATCTTCCCGTGGGGCAACGCCAATTTTATGTGCGCCGCCTGAAAGACCAACGACTAGCAGCCATTGGGGCCGAATTTGCGCAGATTGGCTTGCCAGATTATGCGCTTTTATGTGGCCGCACACTTGCGCGTGCTCATGCGCGTTCTGGCGATGTAGCAATGTTGGCGGGATATCTGGGCGGGGGTCGTGCTTTTGCAGATGCCATTGCCAGTTTTTCTGTTGCATATGCCAATCAGACGAAAGCTGATTGGAAAGCTTTTTGCGCCGCCATTAAAGCCGGACGCCTATCCACACAGCCTTCTCATGTAACACCAGCAAAAAAATTGTAACCTAGCAAATGCACTGTAGATAAGGAGCGTAAAATTTACTCAAGCGCTCTTTATCCGAGGCAAATTTCGACTTTACAATAAACCGTCCGGACGGTATGTTTTGGATCATGACAAACCATAAACCACGCATCAACAATCCGGAATTTGTAAAAAGCAACCTTTTGGATGCTGCTGCCGAAATATTGATTCATGAAAGTGCGCAAAAACTTACCCTAAATCTCGTGGCGCAAAAGGCAGGAGTAAGTAAAGGGGGCTTACTTCACCATTTTCCTTCCAAAGAAAAGCTTCTTGATGGATTGTTTCATCGTGAGCTCAATATTTTTCGAGATGAAATATTGGCTGCAATGGAAAAAGACCCGGTAAAAACTGGACGTGCTGCCCGTGCTTATATTGGTTTAGGGGGAGCAACCTCCAGCCCGCAGGATAAAAGTTATATTATTTTACGACAACTTTTGTCCGTGATGCTCTCAGATTACGAGTTATCTCAAACATGGACACGTATGTATTGGCAAACCATAAAATCTACAGGTCTTTTTGCGGAGAGTTCTGCAATTATGATCTTATGCTGTCTGGCTGCTGATGGAATGTCATTATGGGAAATATTGGGAGCCGAGAAGCTTGATGGCATCAATTATGAAGATATTCATAATATCATTGAAAAAATTACATATTCTACCAAAGAATGACAAATGAAAGGATTTTTGTACATAGTCTGTACAGTACTTTCTGAGGTGGTAGGTACAGCAGCATTAAAAGAAACCCATAATTTCACGAGGCCTCTCCCAATTTTTATTATGAGTATTGGGTATGTCTTGTCGTTTCTTTTTTTATCTCTTGCGTTAAAAGTTATTCCCATGAGTGTTGTTTATAGTGTCTCTTCTGGATTGGGCATTGTTTTTTCATGTCTTATTAGCAGATTTTATTTTAATCAATCATTGGATTCTATCCAAATAATAGGAATTATTTTAATATTTCTCGGAATTTTATTGTCAAACGGCAGCAATATCCAAAATACATGAAGTATATAAAAATATAGCAGATAGATGTGAATGTTATGTGTTATCATATCAAAAAAACAAACATATTCTGTATGTCAATGTTTTCTATTGCTCTGATATCAATAAGTGCTTGCGAAAAAAAGCATTCTGAGAAAATAAATATACAACAGAAACCAGTTGAAGTTACTCAAGCTACACAGGTTGATCGCATCTCATTACAATATATTGGCCATTATACAGCACAGCATATGATATCCATCTGTTCATTACGAGCAGGGAAAATAAAACATATATTTGCAAAAGAAGGGCAGAATGTCATTAAAAATGATATACTCGCTGTTCTTAATAATACAGATTCAAAAATTCTTCTGGACCAGGCACAGAACGAATTTGAAACTGCACATGTAAATACACGCCAACTTTCAGATATCGTGAAACGAAGCGCCGGTCTGGATGAGATAGGCGCGTTATCTACAAGCACAATTAAAGAAAGGCAGACTGCCCTTTTAATGGCGCGAGCTAAAGAAAAATATGCAAAAAATGCAGAAAGATTAGCCGAAAACCAAGATCAGCAAAGTATGATACGCGCCCCGGAAAATGGAGAAATTATAAAAGTTGTTGCGCAAGAAGGGACATTAACAGATATAAATAATGAAATTGTTATAATGGCTACAGGCAATCCTGAAATTGATGTAGAATTATACGATACAAATACCGTATATATTGGCGAAAATGCTGAAATTCGATCTCTAATAAATGGTTCTCCTTTTATAACACAAGGGGAGGTCGTGCGTATCAGCCCGTATGTAGATCAAGATACAAAAACAAGGCATGTACGTGTAAAATTAAAAACATCTTTACCTTTAGCATTTAATGAGACTGTTGTAGTAAAATTCCTTTCAAACAAAGTGGAAAACTTTGTTCGTGTGCCACTTGTGGCACTTTTTTACAAAGAAAATGTGCCATATGTTTGGGTTATAACCAAAGATAAAAAGCATATTGAGGAACAAAAGGTTACATTTATAAATCAAAGTGGGCATGATGCTATTGTTACAGGCCCGGTAGATGGACAACTTATTGTTTCTAGTGGCCCTGATCTTCTTCAGCATGAAGATGTCGTGAACATCGTTCAGATGGATGACCATTCATGATATCCAAACAATTTAATCTTTCGCGCTGGGCCGTAGAGCATCCCCAACTTGTTGGTTTTTTAATGGTTCTTTCCCTTGTTGCTGGAGGGTGGCAATTTGCACATTTGGGGCGCGCAGAAGATCCTAATTTTACATTAAAAAGTATGACAGTTTCGGCCCAATGGGCCGGCGCCAGCCCTGAAATGTTACAGGAGCAAATAATAAATCCATTAGAGCAAGAATTACGTGGTATAGATTTTTTAGATACTCTTTCCACTTACTGTAACCAGTCTTTTTGTGTTACCCAGGTTTCATTAAATGATAATGCTCCCAAAGAGCAGGTTGCAGCAATATGGCAAACGGTTCGTAATAAAGTCTCTGATATATCTCCCAGCTTACCAACAGGGGGAATGTTATCTGTAAATGATGATTTTGCAGATGTTTATGGTTATACCTTTGCATTAACAGGATCTGACTTATCTCACCTTTATCCAATAGCAAAAAAAATAAAAACATCTTTTCAAAGTATTCCTGATGTTGGAAAAGTTCAAATTATTGGTGAAATACCAGAAACGTTTAATATAGATATAGATCCTATCAAACTCAAAAGTTCTGGTATAAGCCTGTCACAGTTTTCTGAAACACTGCAACAACACAGCCGTATTGCATCTGGTGGTATGCTGGATTTTGGTATGGATATACCGATTGATGTTTCAGGCAAGGTGTATAATCAAGAATCAATAGAGCAAGTTATTCTGCCCTCAAAATCTGGTAATTTACATGTAAAAGATATAGCGACCGTTCGTTCCGGCTATACAGAGCCACCACCCAGTATTGTAAGATATCATGGTAAATCAGCACTGATTATAGCTGTAGCAATGGCAAAAAATGGCGATGGCCTTACTTTGGGGAAGAACTTGCATGCAGAAATGGAAAATTTGAATCATGAATTACCTGTTGGTTTACAATTTGTTCAGGTTGAAGACCAAAGTAAAGTTATAAAAGAATCTGTAAATACATTTTTATTAAAGTTCTTTTTTGCACTTCTAGTGGTGCTTGTTGTTGCATTTGGAACGCTTGGTTTTCGAAGTGGTATGGTGGTCGCATTTTCTGTCCCACTTACGCTGTCTTTTGTTGCGTTATACATGAAGGTATCAGGAATTGGCTTGGAGCGTATTTCTCTTGGCGCTTTAATACTTTCCCTTGGTCTTTTAGTTGATGATGCCATTATCAGTATAGAGGCCATGATTGTACAATTATCTCAAGGTGCATCTCGAGAAAATGCAGCATCCTTTGCATGGACACATACTGCGTTCCCCATGCTGACGGGAACTTTGATAACAATAATAAGTTTTTTACCTGTAGGGATCGCTAAATCGACAACAGGTGAATATGCTGGAGAAATCTTCTGGGTAAGTGCCGCAGCATTACTTTGTAGTTGGGTTGTAGCTGTAGTTTTTATACCGTTACTTGGTGTATGGTTTTTACCATCTTCTAAAAATATATCGTGCCAGGAAACCAAGAAAAATAAATTTTTACAGAATACTTTGAAATGTGTTATTCGTAAAAAGAAAACAGTTTGTGTTGTAACCATTTCTTTGTTCTTTATGGCTATTTTTGGAACATTTATTGTCAATAAACAGTTTTTTCCATTATCAGATAGGCCAGAGCTTATTCTTGATATCTCCTTGCCACCAGGAAGTTCATTAAGAAAAACAGATGAAGTTGTAAAACATATTGAAAAAAAACTTTCATCTTTACCATCTCTTGTTCATCTTGAAACACATATTGGAGATGGGGCACCTAGATTTTATTTGCCGTATATTCCTGCAACTCCAAATTCTTCGCATGCAACGTTACTTTTGGTTGCCAAAGATTTAAATACACGAGAGGATCTTTTCAAAGAAATTAAAGCGTTTTCAAATAATATTCCTGCAAGTGTTCATATACAAAGATTATCTTTGGGGCCAAGTGCTGATTTTCCTGTGCAATACCGCATTATTGGGCCTGATATAAAAGAAATTGTAGATATTTCTCACAAAATAAGAAATATTCTTAAAAAAACACCAGGAACATCTGATGTACAAATTGATTGGGGCAATCGTACACTTGCTGAATCATTTAACCTGAATTCAGAAAAAATTGCTTACTTTGGAAGTAATCGTACTGAAATTGCACAGCAGATACAGGCTTTTCTTTCAGGCGAAGTCGTTGGTGCAATTTTCAATACAAATAGTCACCGTAATCTGGTGATACGTGCACAAGAGAATTTTCGTCGCGATCCGCAATTATGGTCACTTCTTCCAATACAAACCCAGATGGGAAATGTTTATCTGGGCCAATTGGGTTCCTTAGAGATCAAACAGGTTTTTCCTGTAATATGGAGAAGAAATGGACAACCTTGCATAACAGTACAATCAGATGTTGCCCCAGGTATTGAACCTTTAGAAATTGTAGAACGCATAAAACAGGATATAAGCAATATAAAAAACCATCTTCCCTATGGATATAGAGTGGAAGTGGGAGGAGATGCGGAACTTTCTCAAACAGCAAATGATGCCATATTTGCATTACTGCCTTTAACATTGGGCATTATGTTACTTATTTTAATGTTTCAACTTCAAAAATTCAGTCGTGTTTTGTTGGTTCTTGGCTCCAGTTTTTTAGGGCTCATTGGTGCTGTATTGGCATTGCTTATCTTTAATGCCCCTTTTGGCTTTGTTGCCTTGTTGGGCCTTATTGCTTTGGCGGGGATGATTATGCGCAATACCATACTGTTGGTTGATGAAATAGAGCATAACAAGAATAATGGTTTAACATTAAATGAGGCTGTTATTAATGCAACAATATTACGTGCACGCCCTGTTATATTAACAGCTTTAGCATCTGTTTTTGCTTTTGTGCCTTTGGCATTTAATATTTTTTGGGGACCAATGGCTATTGTTATGATTGGAGGGTTAAGTGTTGCAACATTTCTTACGCTTCTTTCATTGCCAGCTTTTTACTTGGTTTTATTTTCAGATAAACAAAAAGGTCCAGTCTTTCAATGATTTCTATATTCGACAAAACACAAAAAAAGAGAAATCTGATTTTATTTTCCGTTACCTTTTTGCAGGCATGTTCTTTACAACCAAAAGTCTCACTTCCAAAAATAACATTGCCACAGACATGGCAAAATACATCGTTACTGCAGTTTGATGGCAAAACACAAAAAGATTGGTGGCAAAATTTCAAACAGCCACAACTTGATAATCTTGTTGCCACCGGGCTTCAGGAAAATATTGAAATCAATATTGCCTATGAAAAACTGCGCGCATCACGCATTGAAAAGAAGATAGCGTATGCAGCCAATATGCCGGAAATTAATGGTTCTGCAGGATATAGTAGAAATTATACATCTACAGCGGGAATAGGGGATGTTTTGCGGCCTCTTTTAGGGTTAGACCAGGCAGGAGCATATCTGGAACCTCAAGGGGTTTCTTATAGTAATTTCAATACTGGTATGTTTGCCTCGTGGGAGCTGGATCTATGGGGCCGCTATAAACTGATGCGTAAGGCAGCCAAGGCAAACCAGCAGGCTTTTCAAAATGATCTGAACGCGCTTTCACTTTCTTTCGAGGCAGAAATCTGCCGTCTTTATTTTCTGTGGGTCAACCTTACTCACATGGCAGAGACAGAAAAAAAGGCCACAGATATTTTGAAAGAAATAGAAAATATAAATAATGCTTCATATCAAAGGGGTTTCATTTCACAAACTGTTCTTCTTGAACAAAACAGCCAATTCCATAAAGTATTCATAAAGTATCAGGAGCTTGACAATGCAGCGCAGGAAGTGCGCCGGACACTTTCCATGCTGGTATATAATCGTCCAGATGCATTATCTGTAAATGATCAAAAATTTCTGCCTGTTGATTATCGTCAGATTACACCACCACCCTTAAAAATTCCTTCAGAATTAGTTAAAGTCAGGCCAGATATCCGTGCAGCCGAACAAAGATTACATGCGGCAGCGGCAATGGTAGGTATTGCGCGGGCAGATTTTTATCCACGCATCACATTTTCCGGTGAATTGTCGATAGATGCGTTAACATTGACAGAATTTGGCTGGGGCGCGCGCAACACCCAGTTTGGACCAACACTGACATTACCGATTTTTGAGGGGGGCAAAATAGCGCGGCAAGTAGAATTGCGGCAATCCGAGTTTAAAAGCGCTGGCTTGGCATATCAACAAACAGTGCTTAATGCGTGGAAAGAAGCAGAAGATGCTCTTGCCAATTATAATATGACCCGCAACCAGTATGATAATGCAGTATTGATTGCGCAAAATGCGCAAAATAACGAACAAAAGGTAGGGGCCTCTTACCGCCGAGGAGATCTCTCCAAGGCGGAATTTCTTATAAGCCAGTTAACCAGTTTGGATGCTGAAATTGAACTTTTGAACATAGAACAGCAATTGATGAACAGCTATATCCGTTTGTATGTCGTTTCAGGTGGGTAAAATACGCAATATGGTTTTTACCTAAGGCTAAACCGAGGCAAGTGCTAGCCCTTCGGCAACAGAAACAAATTCTCCGCCCAGTTCAACCCGATCTTTCCCAAAACGGGATGTAAACAGTTTGCGCACAGCGGGTACAAAAGATGTGCCGCCGGTTAGAAATACCCGGTCAATCTGGTCTGGTGTAAGAGATGCCTTCTTCAAAGCAAGATCAATTCCTTCACCAAGTTTGGCAATATCAGGAGCAATCCAGCGATCGAAATCTGCACGTGAGACTGTTGTTTTGATATCTAGACCTGGTTGTGAAAAAGAAAGTTCGGCATTTTCAGACGAAGACAAAGCACGTTTGGTAGCCGAAACAGCATTATAAAGTTCCTGCCCATGTTGTTCACGAACAAGCTCAATAAGATTTTTCAGTTTTTCCGGCTCAGAAGCTGTTCGGGCCACATCCGCAATCTCATTGAGTATACGCGGTGTGCGCATAAGTGAAAGACGATGCCAGCGGGCAAGGGCATGGTACCATTCTATCGGAACCGGCAGAGGTTCCCCACCCATTATGCGGAATGTACAGTCACGCCCAAGGTAAGGCGCAACCACATTATCAATAATACGGTAGTCAAACTGGTCTCCTGCCAGCCCCACACCCGCGTGGCCCAAGGGCTGCGCAGGTTCGTTACTGGCAGGATCAAACCGCATGACGGAAAAGTCACTCGTGCCGCCGCCAAAGTCTCCCACAAGCACTGTAGCGGGCTTATCCAGCCGTTGCATGAAGCGCCAACCTGCGGCTTCTGGTTCCATCATAACGGCAACATCGGCAAAGCCTGCCTGCGCAAAAGCTGCGCGTAGCCGGGCTTCCCCCAAGGCATTGTCAGCATTTTTGCCAACAAAATGTACGGGCCGCCCAACCGTAACGCAGCAATCTGCCGGATCCATACCGGCAAGAGCCATAAATTGCCGCAAAAAAGTGGCGATAAGGCTTTCTAGCGAAAGGCGCTGGTGAAACACCTGTGTCTCACGAAAACTGGCTTGGGCCAGATAGGATTTCATGGACATGATAAGGCGCGTTTCTGAGGGATCATCAAGATGCGCTTCAACAGCATAGGGGCCAACGGCCCGCTGGAGCACACGTCTGCCTCCTTCAACCTCCTGCCATAGGGCTAAAAGCGTCTGGCAGGTTTCGGAATTTCCACCGTCAGGGGTGGGGAAACGAATGGTTTGAATAGAATGATCAGGTTGTACAATGACAATGACACTGTTTGTTGTGCCGAAATCAATACCGATCTGGATAGGGCTGGGTGAGGTCATGGTCGGCGCAAAATAGTGCTCTCGCACTTTGCTGTCCATGCCCGGAATAGAGCCTTGTTTAAAATATTTATATTTGATGGCGCGTTATTCAGCAGTCTTATGAGGTGTTATAACTTGCAAAACACCATCTGGAAGGGGCCTTTGCAGCTGAAGGGCGTCTTCTATCGGCGTATTCATCCATATATCCAGTTCTTCCGGCTGAGTGAGAATAACTGGCATGGCCTTGGGGTGAATGGCTCCAACCTCCCGGTTCGCTTCCGTGGTCAGAAAACCAAAGAGATTATCCGTTGTTTCTCCGTCAGCCAGTTTGCGGATAGATGTCCACTGGCACCATATCCCGGCAAAAAAGGCCAGAGGCTCTTGATCAGCACGAACAAACCATACGGGTTGCGATTTACCATCTGGCAGACGCATGGGTTCTGAAAAAGCCGTTAACGGCACCAGACAACGATGTGAGACATCCTCCCAGCGTTTCCACCATGTTGAGGCAGGATGGCGAATATTGGTAACACCCCGATCCACCTTATGGCCCTTGAGATATCCTGGAGGTGTTGGCATACCCCATCGTGCCATCATCAACTCCCGCCCGTGCTGCGTATTACGCACAATGGGTGCCAGAGTGTTTGGATAGATTTCCGGCAAAGGCTGAAGATTGCCAGTGTGATCTTCTATTACCTTTGCTGCCTTGCGGATTGCCTGCGGGTTTGAGGTCATGGAATAAAGATTACACATCCGTTTTCTCCCAAAGCCGGTTAGGGCGAGGTTGTATTATGGGGCAGCGGCATTGTTTGCACCATATTCATAAGTTCTAGCGCGTTTTGTGTAGCGGCACCAAAAGTAGTATTATCGTAAATGGTCCAGACATCGGTGCCACATGCGTTTAACGCAGCAATCATCTTAGCCTGCTTCAAAATAGCCTCTGCACTATATGGTGATTCGTAAATACGGGGCGTGCCATGGAGCCGAAAATAGGCAAGGCTGTTCCAGCCGCCGGGGTGCGCGCCTTGGGCGCATTTGGCAGGATCTGCGGCAACGCGTGAGATATGCTGTTTTTTCAACATCATATCTATATCCGGCAAAAACCAACTGGCATGTCTGGGTTCCAAAACAACGGGACCGTTGATCATGGCTTTAAGATCATGAAGGAAATGTTCGGCAATTTCTCCCGGATAGGCAAAGCTTGGCGGAAGCTGAACCAGAATGGGCCCACGTTTTTTACCTAAGCCGTCTGTTTCCTCCACAAAGCGCGCGACCAGATCCTGACATCCTATAAAGCGGCGCTCATGCGTGATGGCTTTGGGAAGTTTGACGGAAAACAGAAAGTCTGGTGGAACACTTGCTGCCCAGCGCATGTAAGTTTTGCGCTGATGCGGACGATAGAAACTGCTGTTAATTTCTACAGCTGAAAAGCGTGTTCCATAGCGTTCAAGATGCGTGCCAACAGTAGGAAATTCTGTAGAAACTTGACTGGGAAGCGACCAGCCTGCAACGCCAATGCGTATAGGCATATGTGGGCTCTCCTATAATGTGCAAACGTATGGCATCTTGCCTCAATACAAAGGAGCTAGAAGAATGCCTTGCCATTTTGTAAAATAATCTGCTTTTGGTGGTAAGCATTCAACGCTTCATGATGCGTGATGCTGATGAGCGTACAGTGTGGTAAATGCATGAGTAGTGCGCCATATAACCAGCGCTCATTTTCTGCATCCATGGCAGAGGTGGCCTCATCCAGAAACAGGATGGAAGGACGAACCAAAAAGGCACGTGCCAAGGCCAAACGCTGTTGCTCCCCGCCAGAGAGAATGTTGCTCCATACCTGCTCGTTATCTAGGTGTGGCACGTAATTTCCCAGATTAACAGCATGGAGTGCAGCCACATAAGCCTGTAGATCATGCTGTTCTGGAGGGAGAGGATAAGCAAGAGCTTGCCTTAAGGAGCCCGATGGCACGTAGCTTTGTTGGGGAATAAACATGGATTTTGCGCTATTCAGGCAGACTTCTCCGCTACCATATGGCCATAGCCCTGCCAAACTCCGCAAAAAAGTACTTTTCCCGCTACCAGAAGCACCAGAAATAGCCCATCGCTCACCGGCTTTAAATGTCAGATCACCAACGTCCAGCAATGATTGTCCGGAAGGTAGATTGAGAACCAGATTATGGGTTGAAACTGTTAAATTGTGTGTGGGCTTACAGAGTATACCTTGCGAGGGCATCTGCTGCATCACACCTTCAAACTCAGCAAGACGTTGGAGAGTGGCGCGCAAGGTGGCCAGATCTGTGTAATTATCCATAAACCATTGCAGGCTACGCCTTACCTGCATGAAAGCAGCGTTAATACGCGCATAAGTGCCAACAGTCAGTGTGTGGTCCAACAGTTTGGGCACAAGCAGAACCCACAGGATAACAGAGGCTGTTTGATTATAAAATGTGCCTACAAAATTGGCCCGCCAAGTATAACGCACAACCTTGCGCCAATTTTTGGCAATATGAGCAAGATGCGTGGAAAAACGCAGGTGTTCAGCATCTTCCCCTTTATAAAACGCGACTTGCTCCGCATCGCGGCGCAGATCAAGCAGACTTGCGCGTAAATCTGCATCGTAATGTTGCTGCTGATAGTCAGCATTTACCAGTGGACTTCCCACTTTTTCCATAAAAAGTGAAACAAGTATGGAAATAATGACTGTTCCAAAAAACAGATACCCAGGAACATGGTAAACATGCCCCCCAAAAGGAACGGGAAGAGCACCACCTATATTCCATAAGACAATGGAAAAAGACAGCAACGTCATAACAGCCTGAATGGCATCCAGCCCCAGTCTCAGCACAAGAGTTGTCATTTGCGCCAGGTCATCTGCAATACGTTGGTCCGGGTTATCTGCCCGTATGCGGGCATCATGTTCCAGACGATAATAAGTGGTATTTTGCAGATAGTGTTGCAGGTAGATGTTTGTATTCCACAAGCGCCAACGCATGGAAAGGATCTGTGTCAGATAGGTCTGCAACACATAAACCCCGGCAGATAGGGCACTCATGGCAATATAAAGCGGTAGCATGCCAAGGGCTGCCCCAATATGGAAGGCAAAAAAGGCATCAAAAAACTTTTGATCCCAAATGCCAAACCATACGGCAGTACGCACATAAAGCAGGGAAAGGCCAATAATCAGCCCCAATAGCCCCCATGCTTTCCATTTTTCTTCCGATACCCAATACGGAACCAGGATTTTCCAGTTTGGAAGGGAATGGGAAGGAGAGGGCTTGTTAGTACGTAGCACGAAGTGTTGCCATGAAGTTACGAGGAGCCGCAGGGAAGTTGAACTGCCATATACCGCTGGCGCGTTCGTAATAATGCCGGTTTGTGAGGTTGTAAGCGTTAAGTTGCAAGCGCAGATTGTTGTTAATTTTGTAGCCAATCATGCTGTCAATTGTCATGTATCCACCCTGCACGGTGGTGGCATAACTTCCACGCAGGTTGCTGTTGGCATCTATTCCCGCCCCAATATGCAGATCCTTGAGCCACCCATCGGGCACAGTATAGTGCACCCAGGATTTGAACATGTGATGAGGTGAGTAAACACCCCCAAAGTCACTTACGCGGGAATTGGAAACCTTGGTATCCAGATACGTGTAGCCAATGGAAACATCCAGATTTGGCAGGATCTGCCCATCAATCTGCATTTCCCAACCTTGGCGACGGATAGGCCCTGTTGTGACGTAAAACTGTGAATGTAGCGGATCTTGCACCGGCTGGTTCACACTTTCCATCCGAAACAGGGCTGAAGAAATGTTCAGACGGCCATGAAAATATTCCGCCTTAAAGCCGGTTTCAATCTGGTTGCCTCTTTGGGGTGTCAGCCCTCCACCATGATAGGTTTGCTTGCCCACAGAGGGCGTGAAAATACTGGAGTAACTGGCATACCACGAAACATGAGGTGTAATCTGATACACAGTTCCCAAGTAAGGTGTAAGTTCTCCATGAATACTGGAGGTTGTCTGCCAGTTTGTTGCGGGTGCTGGGGCAATATTCCGAAGTTTTTCGTAATAACGAGAGACACGCCCACCCAGAATGAGCGAGAGTTTTTTGGTCAGTTCAAAGCGTAGCTGTCCATAAAATCCCCATTGGTAGGCGTAGTCGTCCGTGCCCCATCCGTCAGCATTTGTGGCGTAGTTCAAACAGCTTGCGGAGGGTTTTTTAACAACATTCGTATTGTTTATGCTTACGTTATTATAGACGGCATTGCAGTTTACATTCGCATACTGCGTCACCTGTTCATAAGAATTATAGTTGAAGCCAAAGAGGGCATGATGTGTGCGGTTTAGAAAATGAAAACTGCCTTGTGCATAAATATCTGCTGAGCGCGAAACATTCGTACCTTTAAAAGCGGCTATACCTTGATCCTGATATTGCAGGCGCCCAGTGGACGCATCTATTTGGGTCCATGGCTCATTGTAAAGTGTGTCATAACTCTGATCATAAAATGTGCCACGCGCGGTTGCCTGCCAGTCTCCCCAAAGTTTCTGGTTAAGCGAGGCAATGGTCTGCTGTGTCATGTAATTGGCGTAACCCCAACTCTGGCTTGGGTTTGCCGAGCGGCTGCCAGACCAGAGTGTATTGGCGGTTGTCAGCGGCAAACCATAATACGGGGCCTGATTATCCTGCTGTTGCGCTGCATGAGAGACCATAAAAGTGGTGCGTGGCGTTATATCCCACTCCAATACGCCATAGGCCTGCCATTTGCGGGTATTGGCATATTTATAAAAGTAATCATTATCTTCAAACACATCGGCCGTGCGGAAACGCAGCGTTTTTGATCTGTTTAATGCTACCGTCATATCCACATCTGCGCGGTAGTTGTTAAAGCTGCCGATTGAGGCAGCACCACTCAGGGCAAAATCCTGACCGGGTTTTTTGGTAATCTCGTTGACAACACCACCTGCGCCACCAGCTCCCTGCAGCAGGCCGGAAGATCCGCGAAGCACCTCAATCCGGTCATACATGGAAAGATCAAAACTGGCGTTATTCAGGGTGCCAGAAGCATTCGGCGTGCCATCTACCGAAGTGGTCAGCTGATAACCGCGTGAATAAAAATTCGAATTGGCTGTAGAAGCCGGTAGAACACGAATACCGTTTATCTGGCGCATGGCGTCTGTCATGGTCAGCATGTTGGAATCTTCCATGCGCTGTTGTGTAATGACAGAGACAGATTGCGGAATATCTTTTAGTGCAACCGGAGATTTCCCCCATGCCTCTACTGTTGGCACAGTGTAGGAACGCCGAGAACCAGACCCATACACAGTAATGTTCTGATGCAACACATTGGCTGCAGAACTGCTTTTTGCGGATGAACTGCCATCTTTTGTTGCACGCGCAGGGGTTTGCTTAACAGAACCCGAAGGTTGTGCCTGTGCCGAAAGAACATCTGCAAAAGCATGCGGTGTGTAAATAAGCACAACACCACCTGCTATCCCCCCCAAACAGAGGTATATTTGAAAAACGCGAGACATATCTATCTGTCCTGACAGCATTATACTTAAAGGCTGACAGGGCAGGGGCACGCTTCATCCTGTTAAAGAAGGATGATGTGTGAATTACGCACATATAATCTGTGCGGTATCACAAAAAGCAGCAGCAAAAACCTCTTTCCCTGTCAGGCGAGCCGTAACAGGGAAAGAGGAGGACCGCGTGTATAAGGAAGACCGGTAAAAAAGCCCGCAGGAGGTGCGCGGGGTGCACGATCATGGTAGATCTGCCGCTTTTCCAGCAGCAAAATGCTTAGAGCAACCAAAAACCCGATAAAGGCAATATCAGGTAGCTGAAGCAAAGGGCAAAGCGGGCAGAACCCGTTGTCATCATGCGAATGGTGTGAGGAATCATGCCTGTCTTCATCAGGCATCACCATTGCATCATCCATATCTGAACACGTCGGGGCTTTAACGCCAGAGCCAATATGAAGGCCGGTTAAGCGCTCAAACGTAACGCGGGGCATTTCTCCCAACCGCGCATGACTTTGGAGAAAAAGCTGGCCAATCAGTCCTATCATAACGCAAATGGCCACCAGCCATCGGCTGGCAAACAGGCGCATTTTTGCATGAGTGGTGGCTGATCTAGACAAAAACCCTCTCCAAATTACGCCCTTGTTAAAGGGATATAAATTGCCTTTTGTCAAGAAAGAGTAGCATGTTACACAAGCATTCTGCCCGGAAAATAGCAGGAATATTCAAATACAAGCCAGAGATCAGCAGAGCTGTTCTGTTGTAGGGTCAGGTATGGCTGCTCCTATATCACACTCTCTCGCTTTTGCAGGCAAAGGGGGGTAACCCAATAACAGGCCTGCACACAGCCCTAAAAGGTTGCATGTGTTTTCAAGATAAATTGGGCCAGAGCATTATTCCTGCGAAGAGGAAAACGATCCATGTCAGCTTACAGCATTTTACGTACGGCCATTGAACAGAAAAAGGCCGTGGCTTTTACACTTCATGATAAACCCCAGGTTGGTTCTCCTCACGCTCTGGGTAAGGGTGATGGGGTAGAAAAAGTTCTGATGTATCGCGGTGTTGATGCCCATGAAAAACGTGTTCCGGCACAGGGGCAGTGGGATTGCATTGCTGTGTCCGAACTGAGTGACGTAAAGCTTCTTGCCGATGAACCTTTCCATCAGGGGCACCCGGATGCCGCACAGCGTGCAGGTATTCGGGAAGTGGATATTTCGCTCTAACAAACCCTGTTTATCGGCATCATTCACTTTGATGCCGATAAAACCCTTTTATATTCAGGTTCCTTTGCATCATTTCCAAACACGGTGGAAATGATGCAAAGGGCCATGTCCATGCCCAACATCCAGCAGATCACTCGCGGCAAGTGCACCGTGCATGTATAATTTTGCTTCACGCACGCTCTCTTCAACCGACATGGAAGGCAGAAGCGCTGCGATTGCGGCAGAAAGGGTGCAGCCAGTTCCATGATCATTGTGCGTATGGATACGGGGGGCTGCAAACTCAACGGTTCCAGCCGGGCCGTAAAGCAGATCAACACTTTCTGCCGAGCCCTCAAGATGGCCGCCTTTTAACAAAACCCATTTGGACCCCAGCCTGGCCAGTTCTTTTACGCGTATGCGCATTTCATCCAATGTCCATGCCGGGTGGGCATCCAGCAAAACAGCAGCTTCTGGCAGATTGGGGGTAATGAGTGTTGCAAGCGGGGCCAGCAGGCTTCTGATCGCACACACTGCGTTACCTTCCAGAAGGTGATCCCCACTTTTGGCGACCATAACCGGATCAAGCACAATATTCTTTGCACGATGCTGATGCAGCCGCTCAGCAATAACCTCGGCAATGCTGCTATTGGGCACCATCCCGATTTTGACAGCATCCACTCGTACGTCATCAAACACGCTATCAATCTGCTCGCCCACAAATTGCGGATCTAATGCGACAAAGGACCGCACACCCTGTGTGTTCTGGGCAACCACGGCTGTAATGGCCGCCATGCCATAAGCGCCCATAGCCGAAAATGCTTTAATATCAGCATGAATACCCGCGCCACCTGTTGGGTCAGTACCCGCAATACTCAAAACATTGGCGATCATGGTCAGGCAATTTCCTTTCCGCCAGAAAATGGCGCTGTGTTGGGTAATTCCAGCAAAAAGGAAAGGGAAAAACCTGTCCCTTCGCCGGCATAACCCGGATCAGGTTCAAAGGGTCATTGCGCTGCCTGCAGGCTCTGCAATATCTCAGCCCCATGTCAGGGCACCCCTCGGTATTCTGTAACGTATCAGGACCATGCCTTTTGTGCACGTCATATCATACACTGGTCCAATAAAACGCCATTTAATGTGTTATTTGCTGCGGTACAGGGCCGGATATGGCATTTCCATTTTCCCATGTTTCAACAATTCTGTCGGCATCAGCAATGTTCGCAGCCGGGTTGCCTGCAACAATCAGTAAATCTGCCCGTTTACCTGCTGCCAGCACCCCACGATCAGAAAGATTCAATAAATCTGCGGCATTTTGGGTGGCAATATGCAGGGTTTCCAGCGGCGTGAGACCAGCTTGTACCGTAAGCGCCAGTTCGCGGTGCTCTGCAACACCGGGCACGCGCAATGGTGTGGCTCCGCTATCTGTGCCAAACCCGATTTTTACGCCCGCATCATGCAGCGTTTTCAGATTTTGCAGATTCATTGCCAAGGATGTACGGGCAAAATCGGCCTGTTTTCCGGCTTTATGTTGCGCCTGCCATGCAGGATTATTGATCTGTTGTAAAAGAGGCGCAGAAAGACCAGCCATCGCAAATGGTGTTTGTGTCCACGGCATGCGGTCAGCCCATGCAGTGGTGGCTTCATCCAGCTGAAGAGTAGCTATATACCAGATTCCGCGTGATTTAAGTTGTGCAATCAACTCCGGTGTTACAGGTTTGTCCCGAACACCGTGAGCAAGAATATCCACACCTGCTGCCACAACGTGCTGGGCATCTTCCAGATCATGAATATGCGCTGCCACACGCAGTTTGCGTTTATGAGATTCATCTACAACAGCGGCAATAATATCCGGGCTCATTTTAACCGGTAATGTACCATCAAAATCATCAACCCAGATTTTAACCAGATCTGTGCCTTCATCTGCCATGGTATCCACCGCCTCACGGGCTTCACCAATGGTTCTGGGGCGAAAGAGCTGATTGGGCGCCACATGAACAGGTGGAGCACCTTTTGGCACCCCAATACCATGATCTACCCCAAACAGGTCAGCAGGGGTTTGACCTGCATGTGCTTCCTTGCGAAGTGGATCAAACACATCCGGCACGTTATTACCCAAGGCGGTCACTGTAGTCACACCATAATGCCGATACTGATCAAGGGCGGCAATAATATTGGCGCGTGTGTAAAATTCGGGGCCTGTGGTCACCCCCTCATACTGCCCAACATGGCTGTGATCTGAAATAATGCCAGGTAGTACGGTATCTCCTGAGCGGTCCAGAACCTTGGCGTGTTTGGGAATAGCCACATTTTTACCAAGCGCAAGAATGTGGTCTCCCTGCATAACCAGTGTTGCATCCTCTATAGGTGTTGCGCCCGTGCCATCCACAATGCGCACATGTGTCAGCGCGACAGGAGCGGGGAGTGAGGCAGCAAGCACCGGTGAGGCCATAAAAAGAAAAGAGCTGATGAAAAACATACGGCGCATATTGGTCTCCCTGCGGAAGGCATGAATGGAAGGCAGATGTATTCGTTCCTTGTTTATCAGATATTCAGGAACCAAGGATCACTTCTACTTTATGCACAGCGCCATCATCTTTCATGCACAGTTCATGCAGTGTGGAGCTTTGCACACCATCTACGGTTATTTTTCTTACACCGCGGCAAACATGATCCGGATTTTTAACCGCAATAATATAACGCGCTGTTTTCCATTGCAGTGTAACCTCAAATTCCGGCCAATGCTGCGGAATACACGGATCTATCAAGAGCTTGTCAGCCTGCACACGCACACCAAGAATGGTCTCGCTTCCCACACGCTGCATCCAGCCACCAGAACCCGTGTACCATGACCATCCTCCACGCCCAACATGTGGGGCTTCGGAATAAATATCTGCAGCAACAACATAGGGTTCCAGTTTGTAACGGATGGCACGTTCCGGTGTCTGGCTATGTGTTATCGGGTTAAGCATATGAAACAATGTTTGCGCCAGATTGCCATCCCCCAAAGCCGCAATGGCCATAACGGTCCATAAGGCCGCATGTGTGTACTGCCCGCCGTTTTCCCGGATACCTGGCGGATACCCACGGATATAGCCAGGATCTGGCATGGCTTTATCAAACGGTGGCGTCAACACAAGGATCAGCCCATCCTGATGCCGTACCAGCTTATGAATGGCAGAACGCATGGCATGATTGGCTCTTTCGGGAGAGGCTGCACCAGAAAGAACTGACCATGATTGAGAAATGGCATCTATCTGGCATTCTGGCATGGTGTGAGTGCCCAGCGGCGTGCCATCATCAAAATAAGCCCGCAAGTACCAATCACCATCCCATGCGTGCTCCAGGGCCTTGGCAAGTTTACGTGCATGGTGGTGCCATTTATCTGCACGCATAGTCTCATTACGGGCGCGTGCTATAGGGATAAACGTGACAAGCGTGGTGTAAAGAAACCAGCCAAGCCACACACTTTCTCCATGGCCCTGTTCCCCCACACGGTTCATACCATCGTTCCAGTCCCCCGTGCCCATCAGGGGCAGACCATGCACACCGACCGCAAGGCTATGATCAAGCGCACGCGCACAATGCTCGAAAAGTGAGGCGCTTTCTGATGACTGTGCAGGCACCATAAAATTGTCGTGCTGTGTTATCGGTAACGGAGGGGCTTCCAGAAAACCGATGTTTTCATTCAGAACAGCGTGATCCCCCGTGGTGGTAACATAATGCGCAACCGTATAGGCAAGCCATGTGCAATCATCCGAAATATGGGTGCGCACACCGGCCCCTGTTTGCGGAAGCCACCAATGCTGCACATCACCTTCCACAAATTGGCGGGATGCCGCACGCACAAGGTGTTCACGCACCAAATCAGGACAGGGTAGGGCGAGGGCCATGCCATCCTGTAACTGATCTCTGAAACCATAAGCCCCACTCGCCTGGTAAAATCCTGACCGAGCGCGTACGCGACTGGAGAGTGTTTGATACAGTAGCCAGCCATTCAGCATGATATCCATGCTCCGGTCTGGTGTTTTTACCTGAATGGAACCACAGATATGACTCCATTGCTGTTTGACTGCATCCAGCACATCATCCAGATCCATAGTGCGGTAGCGAACAATTAATTTTCTGGCTTCATCCTCGTTTTCAGCTTCTCCTAGCAGGAACACAATTTCCACGCGTCCATCAGCAGGTAGGGAAACAAGTGTTTGCAGCATGCCACACGGATCAAGCCCGGCACCGGTGCTGCCATGTGCTGTTTCTGCCAGAGTAAGGGCATATGGGCTATCAAGATTACCATTTCGGCCAATAAAGGCTGTACGGTCTCCAGAACATGCGGTGACGTAACCACCAATATCTATAAAGGCAACGTGGTTGCCATACACCGCGCTCCAGCGGTTACGCGCAAACAGTGCATTCGTAACCTCATCTCTTTCCGTGGTAATAAAAGATGCCGTTTTGGCGCGGGCCGTACCAAGCACCCATTCAACATACCCGGTAAGAGAAAGAGTGCGGGCATGCCCAGAAAGATTATGAAGTTGAAGCCGCGAGATTTTTATTGAATCTTTTACCGGCATATATTGCAAAAGAGTGCTGGATATACCGTGGGCTATCCGATCATAACGTGTATAGCCACGCCCATGGCGCGCAACGTAAGTTGCATCTCCATCGCGCCGCACAACAGCCGTGGGGCTCCATAATACCCGACTGTCTTCATCTCGCAGGTAAAAAATTTCTCCTGACTGGTTACTGACAGGATCATTTGACCACGGCGTAATTTGGTGTTCTCGGCTATTTAATGTCCATGTATGGCTACTGCCCTCAGCCGAAGCCAAAAAACCGGCCGCATCATTGGCAATAACGTTTACCCAGGGGGCGGGAGTTGTATGGCCAGGGGCCAGCACAACCGTATATTCCTGCCCATTATCGGAAAATCCACCATAACCGTTAAAAAATTCCAGTTCAGGAATATCCGGCACCTTAAATGCCGTGGATGCAAAAATATGCGGTGTTTGGAGGAGAACAGATTTTTGAGGTGTGGCCTCATCGGCCTGATCAAGCTGTTCTGCCAGCCCTCTATCAGCGGAAAGAACAACACGAGCTGCTGCCAGAACAAGATTTTTAACGGAAGCAGAAATAATATCTGTTCGTAAAATAGAAATAGAACCGGCACCGGTTGCGATCTTGGGCATGGCGCGAACAAGATTTTCAAGAGTATTTTGTAAATCCTGCAAATAAGAGGCAGGGTGTTCATTAAGCAGAACAAGATCCACCGCCACCAGTTTCAGCCGCAAGTATTCATGCGCCAGCAAAACCTGGCGGATAATATCTGTATCTGGTGTATCGGTTATCCGTAAAACCACTATGGGCAGATCACCAGAGATCCCTTGCTCCCATAACGTTGGCTGTGCCGCCATGCCTTGCATAATGGTTGCAGACGGCGCCCGTAACGCTGCATTGGCAAACAGTACATGGCCTGCCAGACGTTGAAACAGATCAGCTTCGGAAGGAGTAATATCAAAATGCCGAAACTGGATCTGTGCCTGCGTCCATGCCAATGTACGCACGCGGTCCAGCGCGGTATCATCCTGGTGCACTTCAATCAGATTTTCCAGTTTTTCGCGTGTGGGGGCAACCATTGTCCAGAATGACATACGAGCTGTTGCACCGGCTTTGATGCTGATGCGGCTACGTATGGCAAAGCAGGGATCAAGCACTGTTCCTGTTTGGCCGGATAATTGCGCCTTTCCCAACAATGCGGCAGGAAAGCGCGCCGTATGGCCCCGCCCGATAAACTGCGCGCGGTTTGTTTCCACTGTAATGGGTGTTGTGCAGACCGCTACATGGGCCACCCAGATTTCTGGATCATCTGGGGTGCGGCGCCTGCGTGTGGCTATAAGAGCCTTGGACTGGGGTAGGTAATCCGTTTGCACAAACAGCTTGGTAAAGGCTGGGTGCGCAATATCGGCATCTGGTGCCAGCAAAGCCAGTTCTGCATAAGATGTAATGTCTATTTCAACGGTATCGTAGCCCCCATTAAAAAGGGTCAGGTAACGTACATCCGCATCATCTTCCGCAGAAACCATCACTTCCACGGTTGTTGTCAGAATACCATCGCGCCGGGTGAACTCTGCACGATCTTCATGAAAAACGGATACATAATCATCCGGCTCTTCCCCACAGGGTTGAATGCCAGCAGACCACACTTTCCCTGTTTTTACATTTTTCAAATAGAAATAAGAGCCAAAATTATCCAGCGTAGGGTCTTCTCGCCACCGTGTAATGGCCTGTCCACCCCACATTGTATAACCGGAGCCTGCTGCTGTCAGCATAACTGTATATCGGCCATTGGAAAGAAGATGCGTAACAGGTGCTGGCGTGTAATCTGTACCGTAATATCGGCCAGATGCCGTTTGTGGTAATTCCGAACGCGGGAGCGGATATTCTTCTATCGGCAAGGGGCGCGCAACTGCGCCTGTACGTGGTGCACGTTCCTGCAACAGTAACTCGGCCGATGCGATAACAGGATCATCATGAAAGCGCTTTCTCATAATGCCATCCAGAACCGCATCTGCTACGGAAAGAATAGACATGCCTTGGTGATGCGCCATATAGGCCCGGACAATAGCCATGTCCTGCCCATCGGGCACGCGCTCTGGCGTATAGTCCAGTGCTTCATAAAATCCATAACGGCCATGTGCGCCGGTTCTTTCCAGAATAAAAAGATTGGCAACGGCTTTTTGCGGATCCACCATAGAGGCAAGCAAGGTGGCATAGGGCGCCACAACTTTATCCTGCCCGAGGCCGCGCTTTAACCCCAAACCGGGAATGCCAAAGTTTGAATATTGATATGTGTAATCTACATCCCGCACATTATAGGCAGATTCCGAAATGCCCCACGGAATGTTATGAGATTGCCCATAAGCAATCTGGCGCTGCACAATAAGGGCATTTGTTTGCTGCAGCAGGCTGCCGATTGGAGCACGCATGACCAAAGAAGGCATGAGATACTCAAACATTGAGCCAGACCAAGAAACCAGTGCAGCACCACTGCCAGCAGACGTAAGAGCACGCCCAAGGCGAAACCAGTCCCGCGCTGGAATATCACCTTTTGCAATGGCAAAAAAGACAGCCAGGCGAGATTCTGAAGCTAGGAGATCGTAGCAGTTACTATCGGGTGTATCTTCTGTGACCACAAACCCTATAGATAAAAGTTTACGTGCCGGATCCCGCAAAAAGGCAAAATCCATGCCATAAGCAAGGGCCGTTGCCTTGTTCTGAAGTCTTTTCAGGCGGCTTTCAAAGGTTACGATATGTGTAGCCTCAAAATCTTTCAGATGGCTTTCAAGCGCCTTGAGAGGAGCTATAGACCAAAAATGCGGATCTGAAGATGTTTGCGCGGGAAGGGATATTGCGGAATAAAGATGCGTAGCATGCTCCGCTATAGTGCGTGCCTGTTTGATCTGTATTTGCAAATTGGTTGCCGTTTTTACTTCAGGCGCAGCGAGAATAGATGTTTTTAGCTTAGCCAATGCGCGAATAAGAACTTTTTGCTGCTTTGTGTTTTGTAACCGCTCACCATTACGAAAAGTAAGATCGGTTATGGCAAGGGTAATGGCATCTGCGATACCCTCGCGCCACATGGAAGGCTTGGGTGTATCTGTCATCCATTCCTGGCAGGCATGTGCCACAGCAACAAGATGGCCCGCAAAGTTACCACTATCTACTGTGGAAACATATAAAGGGGCCAATGGCTCCAGATCTGCCGTACTATACCAGTTATATAAATGGCCTCGGTATTTTGATAGTTTTTCCAAGGTCTCAAAAGTATTTTCAAGTCTTTCTATTGTATCAGCCAGACCATTCCAGCCAAAATCATAGGCGCTGGCTGTGCACAGAAGATAAAGCCCTATATTTGTTGGGGATGTTCGTCTGGCTACAATAGGGGCTGGGTCTTCCTGAAAATTGTCTGGCGGAAGCATGTTGTCATCTGCTGTGACAAACTCTTCAAAAAAGCGCCATGTATTCCGCGCTGTTAGGCGCAATGTACGGATATCTGTACGAGATGGCCGAGATTGTGCTGTTAAAACAGCAGCCCGGCTTGTCCATAACCCTACGGCTGGAGAAAACACCCATAAAACAGCCAGTGGACCAATAAAGATCAGGTTACCCATATCTTGCAGCGCCACTTGCCCCAGAAGAAGTATGGCAATAAGCGGGGCAGGGAGCATTTTTAGATAATATTGGAACAGACCAGATTGTAAGAGATCTGCGGTTTGAGCTGCAGGAACCCACTGCAGCAGATAACGCCTTGTAATAAAAACACGCACAAAAGTACGGGCAATGGCATCTCCCAACAAACATGCCTGATGCGCCAGAAATGTGAGATTAAGGGCTGCCATAACAACCGCATTGGCAAAGGAATCTCCTAATATACTAAAATAACTACGAAAACTTATCCATTCCCGACGGGGCACAATGTCTGGAATAACAGGCAGAAATGCAGGAAGTGCCATGATGAGGATAATAAAGAGTGTCCAGATACCTGCATCATTTGGCAATAAAATCCAGCTGATAATCAGAGCCAGAAAAGTGAAAGGTGCACACAAGGTTCTGCGCAGGTTGTCCATCATTTTCCATCGCGCAATTCCAGATAAGCTATTGCGAGGAGAGGGCGTGCGAAATATGCCTGAAACAATCCATGGCAGAAGTTGCCAGTCCCCCCGTGTCCAGCGATGCAACCGTTGTGATGCAACCAGGTAATCTGTCGGAAATTCCTCTATCACCTCAATATCAGAAACCAGGCCAGCACGGGCAAAAATGCCTTCAAACAGATCGTGGCTTAATAGCGTTGCTTCTGGCACACGCCCGGCCAAAGCGGCTTCAAACGCGTCTATTTCATAAATACCTTTTCCTGCATAAGAGCCTTCACCAAACATGTCCTGATAAAGATCTGATATGGCGGATGAATAGGCATCTATACCGCTTGATGTTGAAAAAATACGTTGAAACAGCGTGCTCTGGTGCCCGATGGGAAGCGAGGGTGTAACGCGCGGTTGCAGAATGGCATAACCTTGCCGCACGCGCCCGGTTTGGGCATCAAACTGCGGGGCATTAAGTGGATGTGCCAGCTTGCCAACCAGTTTTTTAACCGTTTCAAGCGGCAGGCGTGTATCAGCATCCAGTGTGACAATATATTTAACACACTGGGGAATGTTCTGGCAGCATTCTGCCAGAAATGTGGTATCGGATGCACCACGTAAAAGACGGTTCAGCTCATGCAGTTTCCCTCTTTTTCGTTCCCATCCCATCCAGACGCCTTCGCTCTCACTCCAGACTCTGCGCCGGTGAAGGAGAAGAAATCTGTTACCATCGGGCACAGAACCATACTTTTTATTAAGGTGGAGAATACCCTTTAGGGCTAGTTGAAAAAGAGCATCATCTTCTGGGGCCGTAGGCTCTGCATAATCACGCCAATCTGTCAGAAGGGCAAAGTAAACGCTGCTATCATGGGTTGCCAGATAGTGAATTTCCAACCGGGAAAGAAGTTCATTAACTGTATTTTTGTTCGTAAGAAGTGCTGGAATAACCACCATTGTACGCAATTTAACCGGAATATCCCCCAGCAGTTCCAAGCCAGGTAATATGGTGGCCTTGGTGGCGCGTAAGGTAACCCAGTTGATACATGCAATAGCCGTTTCGGATACAGGCAGAAATGCCAGAATTGTCACCAAAAAAACCCACGGAAACCAAGTATTTTGCCGCAGGGAAAGCCACACAGGGCCAAGTAGAAATATAAAAGCAAATATCAAAACAGCTATGGCATAGCCTGTAATGCCACTTTGACAGAAAAGTTGAGCCAGTTTTCTGGATAGTTTGGGCCGGAAGCCTATATGGGCCTCCAGCATGGCACGCCCTTCCATAACCAGATAGTAACCGGGATCATGCTGACGCAAATCAGCAGAATGTGTGGATGAGGCATTTTGCGCAAAAAAAACAGCCTGTTTGGCAATATCAATTTCGTCTGCATTGCTGCCAAAGGCAAGATCTTCTATTGCTTTTCGGTAAAGGTCTCGGCTGGCAAAATCGGCTGATGTAAAACTTGCATATTCTGCAAATACTTTATCAATCAGACACACCTGTTCAAAAATTTCTGTCCAATCAGATTCAGAAATATGTCGTAAACTGGTGATGATATTACGAATGGTAGCGTTAAATGCCCCTTGTTTTTGCAGATATTCCTGAATACCTTGTTCAATATTTGTATTTTTATCTTCCAGACGTTGTTCCAGCCATACAAGAACCGGATCTTTTTCTGGGTCCATGCCTCTTAAACGATGTGCAAGTTGTGCTGTAAATGCAGGCGTAATAATATTAGGATTTACTTTGGACAATATGGCAGATATTGCCGTAATATCGTTCTTGCGGGCATATGTCAGTTGCTCAACCAATACATCAGCCGTTTGCTGGCTTATGTGGCTCTCTATAATTGCACTTACAACACGCCGCAGGTTTTCTATAAGCACAATGCGTAAAGTAATGGGTACAGCCCAAAGCTCTCCTATTGTAAGGGGAGAAACCGTTTGGTAGGCCAGTAAAAACCTGCGTAAGAAATCCGGTTGAAGGTAACTGTCTGTATGGGCAACAAAAGCCCATGTAATGCCAAAAACGCGCGGTAAATTCACAAAAGGGCCATTCGCAAGCTTAGGCAGGCGTGTATAATATCCAATAGGCAGATTTAGGCTTATCTCTCTAATCTGCATATCAATAAGTGCATAGTTATCTGCCAGCCACTGGGCAGCTGGGGGCAGTTGGCGGCCTCTTTGGCTTGCCTTTGTTACTGTTTCGTTGGCGGCGGCAAGAAACGCAGCATTTTCGGCCAGTCGGCGTTTAAGGGGTTGGCCACGCCGGTTATACTTTGCGGGTATAATACCCTGCGCCGCCGCCAAGCTTTTGGCATGTGCCTCCAGACGTTCAATACCGAAAATTTCGCTCTTTATCGGGTAGGGATCTTCCTGCATGTTGATGTGCGCATGCATCCCAAACACACGATGCAAAAATGAACGACCTGTCTTTTTGAGGGGAGTATTTAAAGATTGCTTTGTATACATGCACTCAATCCCCAATAAATAAAGACAAGGTAAAAGATGTCTTTATTATTTTCTGAACAGGCTTTTTCTTGTTTTCACAGTGGTAGTAAAATATTTTTTATCCAACAAATTATGGGGTTTTATCGTCTTATCCGGTTCTGTCCGGGTATCCCGTTCCATAATTTTTTCAGGAACATTGTTTTGTTCCACCTGTTTTTTAGTCTGCAAAGAAACAGGTAGGGCATGATGATTTGTAAAAGGGACACGCATTTTCATTCTCCAGCCAAGAGGAAATGCCAGCAGACATTCAAGCTGCTTTTTGCGAGACTTTGTAAAAAGAAAAGGCAAGAAACTGGAGAGATAGAATATAACTCTACCTTCCAGATATTGAGTGGCTATTAAACGCCGATGCAGACAAAATGTTCCTGCACGAAGGGCATCTTAAAGTATCAAATTTGGAAAATAATTTTTAATACAAAAATCAGGGTGATCTATATCGGTTATAATTCGTTATTAGTCATCAAGCCGAACAGACCGTCCTTGTTTAATACGCGCTCGGTGTGCCTTGCCTTGCAACCGCCTCTGACGTGCAGCTCTACTGGGGCGAGTGGCAACACGAAAAGCCGGGCGATGCGCGGCTTCACGTATCAAGGCGGCCAGTCGTTCCACAGCATCCTCTCTGTTTCGCTGCTGCGTGCGAAAGCGCCGTGCAGTAATAACAATCACACCCTCACGCGTGGCACGGCTGCCCGCCAGTTCCAGTAAGCGTGTCCGCACACGTTCTGGAAGCGACGTGGAACGCGCTGCATCAAACCGTAACTGGGCCGCTGTTGCAACTTTGTTGACATTTTGCCCCCCAGGGCCAGATGCCAGGATATAGGTGATTTCCAGTTCGGAATCAGCCAAAGAGATGGTGGGAAGAATAGAAATTGCCATGCTCAAAACATAACACATTTTGTGCCTGTGTGTCTGTGCCGTGGCGTTGAAACTATTCGGCATTTCATACGTATAAATTTGAATACGGGGAGCGACGAAACCTTAGAGACGCACGATTTGAAAGAGAGACAAGGGCGACGCTCCTGCCGAATAATGGCGAGGGGGAGAACATGGCGGCTAAAAAAAATATACCAAACAAGCCTGCAACAAACGGTTTAAAGGCAGATTCCGATAAAATTGAACCAAGCTATACAGAACAACAAGGAAATGGGGGAGAAACCCACCAGAAAGCAGGGGAAAAGGTTGCAACCCTTACATCTGCCCAAGGTATTCCCATAGCAGATAACCAGAATACTCTACGTTATGGTGCGCGTGGGCCAGCCCTGCTGGAAGATTTTCATTTTCGGGAAAAGATTTTTCATTTTGATCATGAGCGGATCCCCGAACGCGTTGTGCATGCACGTGGCTATGGGGCACATGGTTATTTTGAGCTTACAGAGAGCCTGCAGGATATTACCCGTGCCGCCATTTTTCAAAACGTAGGGGAACGCACACCTGCTTTTGTGCGGTTTTCCACGGTTGCTGGCTCCAAAGGTTCATTTGACGTTGCGCGTGATGTACGCGGATTTGCCGTTAAACTTTATACCAAGGAAGGTAACTGGGATCTGGTTGGCAACAACATTCCAGTATTTTTCATTCAGGATGCCATCAAGTTTCCCGATATGGTGCATGCCGTAAAACCCGCACCAGACCGAGATTTTCCACAGGCACAATCAGCCCATGATAATTTCTGGGATTTTATCTCACTCACGCCAGAAAGCTTTCACATGATCATGTGGGTTATGTCTGATCGGGGCATTCCACGCTCCTTCCGTTTTATGGAAGGGTTTGGCGTGCATACATTCCGTTTTCTGGACAACAATGACCGCTCCACTTTTGTAAAATTTCACTGGAAACCCAAACAGGGCCTGCAATCTGTGGTCTGGAATGAAGCTGTGAAAATCAATGGTGCAGATCCTGATTTTCATCGTCGGGATCTGTGGAATGCGATTACCAGCGGAGATTTTCCCGAATGGGAATTGGGCGTGCAGCTTTTTGATGAAGACTTTGCCGAAAAGTTTGACTTTGATGTGCTAGACCCCACCAAACTTATACCAGAAGAGCTGGTGCCTATCAGAAAAGTGGGGCGGCTCGTACTGGACCGCGTTGTGGATAATTTTTTTGCTGAAACAGAGCAGGTTGCATTCTGCACGCAGAATGTTCCGCCCGGTATTGATTTTTCAAACGATCCATTATTGCAGGGGCGCAATTTCTCTTATCTGGATACGCAAATAAAGCGCCTTGGCAGCCCCAATTTTACGCATATTCCTATTAACGCACCCAAATGCCCGATGGCCCATTTTCAGCAAGATGGGCATATGGCCATGCGTAACCCTGTAGGCCGCGCCAATTATGAACCAAACAGTTGGGGTGCTGCCGGTGGCCCACGTGAAAATCCAGAGCAGGGATTTCGGAGTTTTGCAAGTGATGAAACCGGCCCCAAACGGCGGCTTCGCCCTGAAAGCTTCGCAGACCACTATAGCCAACCCCGCCAGTTTTATATCAGCCAGACACCGATTGAGCAGAAACATATAGCAGACGCCATTACATTTGAGCTGAGCAAGGTGGAACGGCCCGATATCCGCTCCCGCGTTGTATCACACCTGCTGCATATTGATGAGAATTTGGCAACAACAGTAGCAGATGGTCTTGGTTTGCCATTGCCTCAGCCAGCCTTGGCAACACAACCTACACGCACTGATCTTCTGCCTTCCGATGCGCTCAGTATCATTAAAAATGGACCAAAGAAGTTTGCTGGCCGAAAAATGGGTATTTTGGCAACAGATGGCGTAGATGCAAATCTTTTTGCCGCGCTTATTGCCGCCATCAAGGCAGAAAAAGCCGATTATGAAGTGGTCGCCCCTAAAATTGGAGGCATTACACTCTCCGATGGCACCAAGGTTGCAGCGCAGCAGAAAATAGATGGTGGGCCATCGGTCCTTTACGATGCGGTAGCTATTCTTGCCTCCAAAGAGGGTTCAAAAGAGTTGGCCAGTATTCCTGCGGCCAAGGATTTTCTGAGTGACGCTTTCACACACTGCAAATTTATTGGCTATTCTCCAGAAGTCTGCACCTTCTTTAAAAAGGTGGGGTTGGCAGACAATATGGATAAAGGCTGCATCAAGCTGGATGACAAAAACGCTGTCAGCGCATTTGTCAAAACCTGCGGGAATATCCGCTTCTGGCAACGGGAAAAACTGGATTAAGCAGAGAAATCTATTCTTTTTCTGGCTTCAGACTATGGGCATATTTATCACCCCATGTTTTTAAGGCATGGATGACCGGCTTGAGGGTTTGCCCCAAGTCGGTCAGTTCATATTCTACCCGTGGAGGCACTTCAGGAAAAACGGTGCGAGAAATCAGCCCATCAGCCTCCAATTCCCGTAACTGATTGGTCAGCATACGTTGTGTTACGTTTGGCATACGGCGGCGAAATTCACTAAATCTCAGCACACCATCTTCAAACAGATGGTAAAGAATAAGCGCCTTCCACTTCCCACCAAATAATTCAAGCGTGGCTTCCACAGTACAACCAGGGCTGCATGTCAATGTGGTGTGACGAATACGGGGCATGGTATCATTCCTGACACTATCGGCTATTTATGTGCGTTCTTGCTTCTTTAATCTAATAGGCCAATGTTTACAGGCAGACCAGATAGCATTTCTGCTTCTAAACAAGGTTTATCATGACTGCATCTTACCTTTTTAACCCTGTAACATTGGGGGATTTGCCCCTTGAAAACCGTATTTTTCTGCCACCATTAACGCGCTGCCGTAGTACCCAGCCGGGTGATATTCCCAATGCGCTTATGGCGGAATATTATGCCCAGCGCACGCAGGCAGGTTTTTTGATTACTGAAGGTACGCAGATTGAACCGCGCGGGCAGGGCTATGCCTGGACACCCGGAATCTATTCTCCAGAACAGATTGCTGGGTGGAAGCTGGTTACGCATGCCGTGCATGAAAAAAAGCGGCCCATTTTTGCCCAGCTTTGGCATGTTGGGCGTGTTTCTCATCATTTGTTGCAGCCGCATCATCAATTACCTGTTGCGCCTTCGGCCGTAGCGGCAACGGGGGTAAATGTTTTTATTCCCACCGGGCCAGGTACCGGAAAACTTGTGCCGCCTGATACTCCGCGTGCCCTGACTATTCCAGAAATTCATGAACTGGTGGAACTTTATGCGCAAGCCGCCAGAAACGCGCTGGAAGCCGGGTTTGATGGTGTGGAAATCCATGCTGCCAATGGGTATCTGATCAATCAGTTTATTTCGGAACAGGCCAATTTCCGAACCGATGCCTATGGAGGATCACTTTCCAACCGTCTAAGATTTTTGCGTGAAGTGGTAGAGGCTGTTTCCGCCGTCGTCTCGCCAGAAAGACTGGGGGTTAGGTTTTCTCCGCTATTCAGTACAACAACAGAAGCGCGTGTTTATCTGGGCCTGCTGGAAAGCAACCCGGCAGAAACCTACACACAAGCTGTGAGCGTTCTGGCAGAAGCCGGTATCGCGTATCTTTCTCTGGCTGAAGCAGACTGGGATAACGCGCCAGACATGCCAGATTCATTTCGTGCCAGTGTCAGGAACATCTTTCCAGGCCGTATTCTATGTGCTGGTCGCTACAACAAAGCCAAAGCAGACCATGTTCTCCGCAACGGGTGGGCAGATATGATCGGGTTTGGCCGCAAATTCATCGCCAATCCCGATCTGCCAGAGCGGCTCAAGCATGGGTGGCCTCTTAACGCCATTGATCCGACAACCATGTATGGCGGTGGCGCGCATGGATATACCGATTATCCTTTTTATCATCAGGAAACAGAAAAATGATTCTATATCAGACAATTAACCCAACAACCGAAGCTGTTGAACGCACGTTTGACCTTCATACGCCCGAACAGATGAAGGCCATTGTAGATCGGGCAGAGCATATCTGGCGCACAGATTGGAAAAAACGCAGTATTGCTGAGCGCAAGATCATTATGTCCAAAGCAGCGGATCTGTTACGCCAAGATCGGCAGGTTCATGCCCGTTTGATTGCCACGGAAATGGGCAAGGCGCTGCCAGATGCGTTGGAAGAAATTGATATCACTGCAGATATTCTTTCGTTCTATGCTGATGGTGCTGAAGAGTTTCTGGCCCCCACACCACTTAAGGTGAAAAAAGGCCATGCAAAAATCATCAATCAGCCGCTTGGTGTTATTTATTGCATCGAACCTTGGAATTTCCCCTATTATCAACTGGCACGTGTGGCCGGGCCTAATCTGATGGCTGGCAATGTGGTTATTGCCAAACATGCCCCCAATGTGCCGCAATGTGCGCTGGCATTCGAAAAACTATTTCATGATGCCGGGGCGCCAGCTGGTGTTTATACAAATATCTTTCTCAGCAATGATCAATCTGCCGAACTGATCAAGGATGGCCGTATCCGTGGTGTGGCCCTAACAGGGAGCGAACGGGCAGGGCAAACTGTTGCCGCAGAAGCTGGTGCTGCGCTCAAGAAAGACACGATGGAACTTGGGGGTAGTGATGCCTTTATTGTGTTGGATGATGCTGATCTGGAGCTTGCCATCAAATGGGCCACATGGGGCCGATTTGCCAATAACGGGCAGGTATGCACGGCTGCCAAGCGCATGATTGTGCATGAAACCCTTTATGATGCTTTTCTGGACGGGATCAAAAAGGCCATTACACAGTTCCGGATTGGAGACCCGCTGGCAGAAGGTACAACACATGGACCCATGAGCAGCAAGCGTGCGCTGGATCTGGTGCTTGAACAGATTGATGAAGCCGTAAAAGCGGGTGCCACACTGGTTGCAGGAGGCAAGCGGATCAATCGTAAAGGGTTCTTTATGGAACCAACTATCCTGACCCATGTGCAAAAAGATAATCCTGTTTTTTATCAGGAAATCTTTGGCCCGGTTGCGGTTATCCATAAAGTTGCTTCCGAGCAGGAAGCTATTGATCTGGCAAATGATTCTCCATATGGGCTCGGTGGGTCTGTGTTCTCGCGCAATATCACACGGGCAGAAAAGGTGGCTGAGCAAATAGAAACGGGCATGATGTTTATTAACACGGCCACGGCAGCTGCCCCGGAATTACCTTTTGGGGGCATTAAAAACTCTGGCTTTGGGCGGGAGCTTTCGTTCCTGGGCATTAAAGAATTTATTAATCGCAAACTGATTCGTGTCAGCTAACCCATGCGTGCCATTCCGCTTTCTGCCCATATATTGAAGGAACGGTAACACTTTGTAAGGAAGGAAAAACCAATAGAAACGGCTTTTCCTTCCTTAACGTGGGCTGAAATATATGTGGAAGATTTTATTCCGGTAAGGGAGTGCATTGCGGCGTTATGGTTTGGCCATTCATAACCGCTTGGGTAAATGTAGCTGAATCTGGCAAGGATGCGTTTACTGTCTGATCATGGTTCAGACCTTTATAAACATGAGCCTGCACAACTGTACCTGCCGCACAGGCTGCTTTTACAAGCCCGAACTGAAGCGGAGGAGGTACATCCCTATCAAGCTCACCTATGCCAACAAACAACGGTTGAGGCAGTTTCATGGTCGGATAATTCATCCCGGCCAGAGCAGGAGCAAGATATTTTGCAAAGTCGGGTTGAAGTGAATTTTTAAAATTCAGGCCGTCTTTCTTAACCTTATCAGTCAATTCATACACGCATAAACTGGCCGCAGCCTGATAGGCTGGCATGGCTTTAGCTGTAAAAACGCTTTCTGGCCTAAAATGCGTATCATATCCGGCAAGCCCCTGCGCCAGATACAATGCATAAACCATAACTGGGTTATATGGCGCATTGGTCGGATCTGGAGCCGTTGCCATTTGTTTCAACAATTCAGGCGTAATATATGGTGCTCCTGTGGCCACAGTGCCTCTAATATTCAGCTCCGGCGCATAGCTGGGTGCAAAAGCCGCCGAGGCAAAAGCCGCGCCGCCTCCCTGAGACTGGCCAACAATCATAATTTTATTCTGCAAATTTGGCACAGAAGCCAAAGCAGCCTTCACACCATCTAACAGGCTGTAAGCCTCTACGCGCGTGTTGAGGTAAGGGTGCACGCCCGGAGTACCTAACCCCTGATAATCTGTGCCCACCACGGCAAAACCACGCTTCATCCATTCAGCCAGGTAATGCCGGTTTCGTTCACTCCACGGATTATTAGAGGGCGCGCAATGGTCTGCCACACCCACCGTACCATGCGCCCACGCCACAATAGGCCACCCACCAGTCGGCGGCTGACCTGCCGGCAAAATAACTTCTGCTGTAACCGGAACCAGACCATTGCCCGTAATACCGTTGGTGGAAAGATAGGTAATGCGCAACGCATGCCCGGCATCCGGTAACGAAAAAGCATCTGGCAAAGGTTGGGATGACACAAGTGCACCTGCTGTACCAGCTAGCAGGGCCGGTGCTGCAAAGGCGCTAGCACTTACATCTGCCAGACAAAAACCAGCAAGCAAGCAGGAAATACGAGAAACAGAACGGAAAAAACGCAAAAGGAACCCTTTCTCAGGCTATAGGTCTTTTGTTGGACCACCCGATAAAACATGAGAAAATGATATCAAGAGCATGAATGTTTATCATGTCGTTAAAGTTATTTTTTGCGTTTTCAAAACCCGCTTCTGCTATTCTAAAAACGCATCCGTGCATTCCAATATGACAGTTGCATGAGAGCGGAGCCTATTTTAATTCCATCCAGACGGATTGAAATTAAAAGGATGGTGCATGGGTCGCCGCAGAACCATAGATCGGGAAAGCGTTCTGGATAGTGCGGAACAGCTTGTGCAAAAGGGTGGTGCAACCGCGTTAACGCTGGATGCCGTGGCCAAGGCTGCCGGTATTACCAAAGGTGGCCTGCAATACTGCTTTGGTAACAAGGATGACCTGATTACCGCCATGATTGACCGCTGGATAGCGGCTTTTGATCTGGAAATAGAAAAACATGCAGGCCCCAAGGCTTCTCTGGCGGAGCGGGCGCGTGCCTATGTTATGGCCTGCCGCCAGATAGATGCTGCTACACAGGCCAGAATGGTGGGTATGCTGATTACTTTATTGCAATCTCCCAAATATCTAAACCGGATACGAGAATGGTACGCTGGCTGGTTTGGAGATTGCAACGAGACATCGGAAGACGCACGACAGGCACGTACGGCAATTTTTGCCGCTGAAGGGGCTTTTCTTTTAAGGAGCTTCGGCTTTATCGCTATGGATCAGTCTGGATGGGATTCAGTGTTTACAGATTGCCTGCGGCTTATTACGCCCCAGACAGAAACACCATGACTGATACAACAGGAACCAATGAGTCTTTTATGATATTTCGCGCAGGTATGACAAAATGAATATGGCAAGCCGTTTTTCATTAAAGAAGATTTTGCGTTCTAATTCAGATACTCAGGAAACGGACGTTAATACGCTCATCCAATCCGGAAATATGGATATTGCGCGTTCAAACCCTGCGCCACAGGCTCCGGCAGATCTGTCGGCTATCAAGGCAATGGGGAACAGCCTGACGCACACAATTTCTTCTGCCTGCGAATGGTTGATGAAGCAGCAAAAGCCAGATGGGCACTGGGTAGGGCCTGTTGCCTCCAATGCCTCCATGGAAGCCGAATGGTGCTTGGCGCTGTGGTTTTTAGGGCTGGAAGATCATCCGCTGCGGCCTCGTCTGGGCAAGGCTTTGTTAGAAATGCAGCGGCCAGATGGCTCCTGGGGCACGTATTATGGTGCAGGCAACGGTGATATTAACGCCACTGTGGAATCTTACGCAGCCCTGAGATCCTTGGGCTATGCAGAGAATGACCCTGCCGTTAGCAAAGCTGCTGCGTGGATTATCAGCAAAGGCGGGTTGAAGAATGTGCGTGTGTTCACCCGCTACTGGCTGGCCCTGATTGGGGAATGGCCGTGGGAAAAAACCCCCAATCTTCCGCCAGAAATTATCTGGTTCCCCGATAACTTTGTTTTTTCCATTTATAATTTTGCACAATGGGCGCGCGCCACCATGATGCCGCTGGCTATTTTGTCAGCACGTCGGCCCTCTCGCCCTTTGCGCCCCCAAGATCGACTGGATGCGCTTTTTCCCGGTGGGCGGGAAAACTTTGATTATGAACTGCCGACCAAAGAGGGCAGGGATGTTATTGCTGATTTCTTCCGCCTGGCAGATAAAGGGCTGCATTGGCTCCAGTCCTCTTTCCTAAAGCGTGCGCCTTCGCGGGAAGCGGCGATCAAATACGTGCTGGAATGGATTATCTGGCATCAGGATGCAGATGGTGGCTGGGGCGGTATTCAGCCCCCATGGGTGTACGGGCTGATGGCCCTGCATGGTGAGGGCTATCAATTCCATCACCCAGTTATGGCAAAGGCGCTGGATGGGCTGAATGACCCCGGCTGGCGGCATGATAAGGGCGATGCAAGCTGGATTCAGGCCACCAACAGCCCGGTCTGGGATACCATGCTGTCCCTTATGGCCCTGCATGATGCCAATGCCGAAGAACGCTTTACACCAGAAATGGACAAGGCACTGGATTGGCTGCTTTCCCGCCAGGTACGTGTGAAAGGGGATTGGTCTGTTAAGCTCCCCAACACGGAACCCGGCGGCTGGGCTTTTGAATATGCCAATGATAGATACCCAGATACGGATGATACTGCCGTTGCACTCATTGCCTTAGCACCCTGCCGCAACCGGCCAGAATGGCAGGCCAAAGGCGTAGAAGCCGCCATTGGCCGTGGTGTACGTTGGCTTGTGGCCATGCAAAGTTCCTGCGGTGGCTGGGGTGCTTTTGATAAGGACAATAACAAAAGCATTCTTGCCAAAATTCCCTTCTGTGATTTTGGGGAGGCGCTTGATCCTCCTTCAGTGGACGTAACGGCACATGTTCTGGAAGCTTTTGGCCTCTTGGGCTTGCCGCGTGATCTGCCCTGTATTCAGCGGGGGTTGGCTTATATCCGCAAGGAGCAGGACCCCACAGGGCCGTGGTTTGGCCGGTGGGGCGTAAACTACCTGTATGGCACAGGGGCCGTTCTGCCCGCTCTTGCCGCCATTGGCGAGGATATGACGCAACCCTACATTTCCAAGGCGTGTGACTGGCTGATTAACTGCCAGCAGGAAAATGGTGGATGGGGTGAAAGTTGCGCATCCTATATGGAAGTGTCTTCCATTGGGCATGGCACCACAACACCATCCCAGACAGCGTGGGCACTTATGGGGCTGATAGCCGCCAACCGCCCGCAGGATTATGATGCCATAGCCAAAGGATGCCGTTACCTGATTGATTTGCAGGAAGAAGACGGCAGCTGGAATGAGAAGGAATTCACCGGCACGGGTTTCCCCGGTTATGGTGTGGGCCAGACCATCAAGCTGGATGATCCGGCCATTTCCAAGCGTTTGATGCAGGGAGCAGAGCTTTCTCGCGCTTTTATGCTGCGTTATGATCTCTATCGGCAGCTTTTTCCGATTATCGCACTTAGCCGTGCTTCCCATTTGATCAAGATTGGGACCTAACGCGTTTTGCAGATGGATACAGGAGGGAACTCCTGTATCCTTTTAAAATATTGAGCTGCGCTTCATTTCACTTTGCAGCATTTAATGCCCGGAAGGCGTTATTGTATCCTGAGCATCTGCTGTATGGGTGCTGGTCATGGCCATATCGCCACCACCTCCCTGCATACCGCCTCCACCATTACCACCACCACCGGCTTTGTCAGATCCGCCATCTTTTCCTTTTCCGCCAGATGCCTGCACACGCGTAGGACCTTGGGTGGGAATACTTAGATCAGAGGGAATAGGTTCAAGATCCAGCGCCTGCCTTACAAAATTACGTAAGGAAACAACCAGATCATGCGTATGTACCCGCTGGCCTGCTACCAGCTCTCGCGCTGCATGTTCTGCCAAACGCACGTGCTCCTCTGTGCCCAGAAGAATAATGTCTGATAAAGCTGCTTCCACTGCATCACGAATACGCCGAGCCCGGTCTGTTGCGTTGGCATCTTCCAATATGGCAGAGGTTGTTGCTGCATTTACATCCGTTATGGCACGCAAATCTCGCTTATGCCTGGGGTCCACGGCCAAATCTCCGGTAAAGGACCCGCCCAACGTGCGATAGGCGGCAATCAATGTGCGCAAACGTTCATTGATCTGGCGGTTCATGCGCTCACGCCGCTGCTGGATCAGCACCATCATCAAAAGCCTGATGCCAACACCAATCAAGGTAATAAGAGAGAGCCCGATCATGGTGAACAGAAAACTGTGCCATGAGCTGAAATCTAAAGTGTGCAATATGGGCTCCTGATACAGACTGTTTTTCTAGAACATGATTTTAAGCAGTAACATACTTGTACAGACCAGCCCGATTAGAGAAAATCCTTCGGTCAGAAGCAGGGGAACGCCTGCCCGAAAAACCGAACGTATGTCTATGCACAAGCCCAACGCAGCCATAGCCAGAATGGTTAAAAAATTGGCCGCAAGGCTTACAGGTTCAATCATTGCTTGTGGCATAACGTTCATGGAACGTGCACTCATCATGATGATAAAACCAATGATATACCAAGGCACCATCTGCGGGACACGAGATGCGTGCTGAACATTCCCTCGGTTTAACCGGGCATAAAGCATGGAAAGAACAATACACACTGGCCCCAGCATCAGCACCCGCATCAGCTTTATCAGCATGCCAATATGCGGAGCCGTTGGGCCAAAAGCAGAAGCCGCTGCGCCCACCTGTGGCACGGCATACACCGTTAACCCCGCAAGCGCACCGCCCACATGGCTATCCAGAGATAGAAAAGGAGCTGCAAGGGATAATCCCACAACCAGTATCAAGCCACCCGCTGCTGTAAAGGCAATGGTTGCGCCAATATCTTCATCTTTGGCATGAATGGCAGGGGCTGCAGCCATAATGGCCGAATTACCACAAATGGAATTACCGCAAGCCACTAGCAGAGTTTGCGGCCTAGGCAGCCCCACCACATGCCCAATACAACTGGTAAATATCAGGCTGAATGTAACCAGCCCCATAACACCGACCAAAAGCCATGGTCCGCCGGAAAAAGCCGTATCTATACTAAAAGAGGCTCCAAGTAGCACAATCCCGATATTCAAAAGCGTTTTGGAGCATGTTCTGATACCCGGCTGCCATAAATGGTCTGGTTTATGCACAGTGCGTGCAACCACACCGGCAATAAGCGCCAAATTAAGCTGTTCCAGCCATATTTTTCCGCACAGAAGCCCCTCAATCTGCTCGCATAAATAAGCAATGCCCGTAAGGGCCAGACACAACAGAACCCCCGGAAGATTATGGCCGATAACGCCAAATATACGTTGCCTGAATAATGGCTGCGCCTGAGAAGTGGTGAGCATGGTCATTTCCCTTTCCGTGCAAAAGGTAAGGGAAATCCGTTTCATCACTCCAACGCATTATTCTGGTTATTCCAATCGGAAATTATGATTGATTGTGGTATAAAATCAGGTATGACACTGGAACAACTTCGCCTTTTTATTGCAGTGGCCGAACGTGAACACGTTACCGCAGCCAGCAAAGCCCTGCATGTTACACAATCTGCCGTATCGGCCGCTATTGCGGCGCTGGAAGAACAGCATGGGGTCAAGTTGTTTCATCGTATAGGGCGCGGCATTTGTCTCACAGAAGCAGGGCGCCTGTTTTTACCCGAAGCCCGCGCTGTTCTGGCCCAGGCAGAAGCCGCAGAAAACATGCTGGAAGCGTTTAATGGGCTTAAACAGGGTACCCTACGTGTTGTGGCCAGCCAAACCATTGCAGCCTATTGGCTTCCGGCTCTTTTGGTACAGTTCCGTCAACAATATCCGCAAATCGCTATGGATATTGTCATCAGCAACACCGAGGAAGCAGCAACCCGCGTTAAGAATGGTGAAGTTGATTTGGGTATTGTTGAAGGGCAGGTAGATGATCCTGCCTTGGCACAATGGCCCGTTGCAACAGATACCCTCAGCATTGTGCAAGCCGATGCGTGTGTGCCAGATACCATAGATGCCGCATGGCTACGAAATGCCAAATGGGTGATGCGTGAGCCTGGCTCTGGCACCCGCGCTACATTGGAACACGCTTTGCGCCAGCACGGCATAGACCCAACCGGACTGGATGTAACACTTGTGCTCCCCTCCAACGAGAGTGTGCGCTCAGCCATTGAGGCCGGGGCAGGCATTGGCGCTCTTTCTGCACTGGTGGTGGCACCAGCCGTGCAGGCAGGCACATTACATGCTGTACCTCAGGCATTGGGAACACGCTTCTTTTACGGTTTGCGGCATAAGGAGCGTTATCGCAGCCCAGCAGCAGAAGCACTCCTGAAATTGATTGTCCAATCCAGCAAGCAGCATGGCTAAAAACGATGTAACAAGTGGGCGGCTTATCGTTTTGTTGTGTGCGTATCCCATCCACCGCCCAGCGCCCGCGCAAGGCGCACCGTGGCCAAAGCCTGCCGCGTTTGCGCACTTGCCAGTTCATCTTGGGCAGAAATCTTTTTCATTCGGGTTGTTAGAATATCCTGCATAGTAAACTGCCCACCTTCATAAAGGCCTTGCGCCTGTGATGTGGCAAGAGAAAGGGATGAGACTTCCCCTGTCAGGCTGGCAATATTTTGGTCTGCGCTGGAGCGGCTTTCATAGGCATCTTCCACTTCTGCCAAAGCAGTCAGCACGGTTTGATCATAAGATGCCACAGCCTGCTTAAGTTGAGAGTCTGCTGCACGTATCTTGGCCTGTATGCGCCCGGCGGTGAAAATAGGCAGATAGGCATTAACAGCCATCAAGCCGCCAGAGCCGGATACACCGGGAATACCATCAAACCGCAAACGGCCGTCCCCTCCAAAAAATTCTAAACCAAACCGTGGCAGAAGGTCTGTTTTGGTGCTTATCAGCCTTTCAAGATTAGCCTGCACAATGTTTTTTTGCAGCATAACATCTGGCCGGCGGTCCAATACTGTAGAAGGAAGTTCCGTGGCTGGTGGAGCAGGCACTTGGTATTGCGCCGGGGCTGTCAGGTCCGGTGCCTGTTCAGGCGGCAAACCGGATAAAATAGCCAACCGATGGCGGCATGCATCCAATGCTGCCACCAGTAATGGGCGTTGTGCCTGCACCTGATTGATCTGGGCCGTTATGGTTTCCAGATCAGCACGCGTTGTCTGCCCAGCATCAAACCGCGCTGTGGCATAACGGAGCAACTCCTGCAATGTACGGGCTGATTGATCCAGCAGTGCAATGCGTTGTTGCAACCCGCGCGCCGTAAGGTAATTGGCAGCCACATCTGCGGCAATGGCCATATGCGTGCCATGCAGCACATCTGCGGCGGCCAATGCCATATGTTGTGCCGCGCGTTTGCGGGCACGGTTACGGCCCCAGATATCTGGCTCCCACGCCATGGTTATGCCTGCCAGATGCCCATCTGTTGCCGGGTCCTGAATATCTGGATCTGCCATTTTCATTAAAGGTGGCACAGGGTGGCGCCAGTCCACCCCACCACCCATCATGCCGCCTGTAGCCCCTATTGTGGGGTACAGAGCAGATTTGGCCATTTGTGTATAGGCGCGGGCCTCCTGCACACGTTCCTGCGCCATGCGTATTTCCGGATTGGCAGCCAGTGCATTCTGCACAAGCTGATCCAGTAATGGATCCTGCCATGCCGTCCACCAGTTTGTCAGATCAGTGGGTTGCGCGTTTTGCGTTACGGCACTGAACTGCGCGGGAACATTCACCTGTGAAGGTGGCACCTTTGTATGGAAAGGAGAACATGCCACCAAACCTGTGCAAAGAAGCGTGCTGAACAGCAGACGGGCAGAAGGCGCGGAAAGAGACATCAGCATTCAATCCTGACGGGCCAGCATGGAGCGAAAACGCAACAGCGCCATGGCAAGAAAAAGAGTGGACGACAACACAATGGCCAACAGCGAAGGCCAGATGCTTTCCAGCCCGGCACCACGATATAAAATGGATTGTGAAATTTTGACGAATTGCGTTGTGGGGAAAAACCGCACCAGAGACTGCACAGCCTCTGGCATGCTTTCCACCGGGGTTGCTGCGCCAGAAAGCAGATAAGCCACGGCATAAACGGGCACTACCAAAAGCCCGAACTGCGGCATGGTTGGCGCAATGGTTGCCAGCATCATCCCCAGAGATGTTACAGAAAACAGGTAAAGAATAAGGCAGGCGGCAAACAGCAGGGGAGAACCGGCAATAGGCACAGCCAGCCCAATATGCACAACAATCCAAAGAGAAAGGAGGCTGGCTACAAAAATAACCGCGCCATTTGCCAGAATTTTTCCAATGGCAATCTGGCTGGCAGAAACAGGCAGAACAAGCAGATGCTCAATTGTGCCGTGTTCACGCTCACGAATAACCGCAGCGCCTACCAGCACAATGGATAAAATGGTTGCGTTGGTGACAACCTGCATAACAGACGTAAACCACGCAGATTCACTATTCGGATTAAAACGGATACGGCTTTCAGGATGAAACGGCATCAGTTTGTTAATATCGGGTGAATGAAGCTGTGCCTCTACTTCACCCAGAAAAATCTGCTGGAGATAAACGCTGCCCAAGCCGGCCTGTGTCATGGCTGTGGCGTCAATCAGTTCCTGTATCTGCGGGGTGCGGCCAGCCAGCACATCAGCTTCAAAACGGGGGGGAATATCAATAACAAAGTTATAGGCGCCGTTATCCATACCTATACTGGCATCATTACGATTGGTCAGGAAAGGCGGCTTGAAGTAAGGCGGCAGCACTACTGAACGCAACTGGCGTGAAAGGGCAGAATGGTCTTCATCAATAAACGCAACGGTTGCATTTGCAACATCTACACGCACCCCATGTGCTACAAGAACAATAGCTGCGGAAAACGCAAAAACAATCAGCCCCATCAGCACAAAATCGCGCATCAGGCTATGGAATTCCTTGCGGCACAACAGGCCGACATTCATAAGCCAGCGCAGCATTAGGTATCCTGCTTTTTCAGAAAAAGGCGGGCGCCCACCATGTAAAGAGCCGCAAACCCACCCAGTGCCAGATACATGGAAAGAAAGGATTTGATACCCAATCCCTTTGTAAAACTGCCAAGGCTGATAAGCTGGAACCAAGAAGCCGGAAAAGATTTTCCCAGATAATAGGTAAAGCCTGTAAGCGTTGAAACCGGATACAGCAGCCCGGAAAAATTGGCAGACATAATCAGGCAGATAATCGCCGTACCAAAAATGGCTGCCACCTGAGAACTCACAAAAGTTGAGATCAACAGCCCCAAGCCCGTGCTGGCCAGAATATACAACACGGCCCCAATACTCAGCCCAATAAAGGAGCCCTTAAGAGGTACACCCAGAACAGTTACAGAAAGCGCAACCAACACCAGATAGGCCATAAGTGCCAGTGCCACGTAGGGTAACTGCTTACCCACCAGATACTGCCCAGAACTGGCAGGGGAGGCATAGAGGTTCATAATGGAACCAATTTCCTTTTCCCGCACAACACCAAGTGCTGTGAGCATGGTGGGGACAAGAATAAGCGCCAGCATAATGGTGCCGGGTGTCATGGCATAAATGCTGCGGAATTCCTGATTATAAACAAAGCGTGGCACAATACTTACAGGTATCAGGCCTGATGTTACGGATGCCGGCAATGTTTTTTGCATATTTGCCATATAGGTTAACAGCACGGCATCTGTATAAGAACGCACATTGGCACTTAAAAAGGGCATGGCGCCATCAATAACCACACCAATGGCTGGGTTACGGCCCGCAGCAACATCTCTCCCAAAACCGGGGGGAATATCCAACCCCATTGCAGCCTGCCCATGACGTATGCGCGTTTCCAGTGTTTCGCGGTTTGGTGAGAACGCTGTTTCCTGAAAATAGCGCGATCCACGAAACTGCTGCACAAGTTCCCGGCTGGCATGGGTCTGGTCGTAATCCACCACAGTGTAGCGAATGGTATTGATATCAAACGAGATACTGTAAGCTGAAATCAACAGCAGAATTGTTGGGCCCAGAATGGCAAACATCAACCGCAGGCGATCACGCATCAGTTCCACAGCTTCACGCCGCGCAAAAGCCCAGCAACGTGAAAACCAGCGGATGTAAGGTGGGATTGTTCGCAATGCCCCAGTTGCTGGAGTGGGCTGTTGAGGCTTGGCGACAGCAATTGAATTTCCCGCTTTTTCCAGGCAGGAAATAAATGCGTCCTCCAAAGTGGAAGCACCTTCTTCGTGCGTAATCTCCGCTGGGGTGCCCATGGCCAGCACTTTGCCCTTGTCCATAAGGGAAATGCGGTCACACCGCGCGGCTTCATTCATGAAATGTGTAGAAACAAAAATGGTCACACGCTTCTGGCGTGAAAGCGCTACAAGATGCTTCCAGAACATATCGCGTGCTGCCGGATCCACACCAGAAGTTGGCTCGTCCAGAATAAGGATATCCGGGTTGTTAATACACGCAGCCGCCAGTTGCAGCCGTTGCCGAAACCCCAAAGGCAACCCGGTTGGACGGCTATCTGCTTCTTCCGCCAGTTGAAAGCTTTTTAGCATGCTTTCAACCCGCAATTTTGCCTCAGCTGATGGAATTTGAAAAAGCTCTGCCTGTAACATTAGATTCTGGCGTACAGTCAGTTCTTCATACAAAGAAAAACCCTGAGACATATAGCCAATACGCATACGCGTTTTCATGTCTCCGGGCGTTATCGGATGTCCAAACAGGGTTGCCGTGCCACTGGTAATATCCAGCAGCCCTGTCAGCATTTTCATGGTGGTGGATTTACCGCAGCCATTGGAGCCCAGAAACCCAAAAATTTCACCACGACGGATACGAAAACTCACATGATCAACCGCCGTGAAAGAACCAAATTTACGTGTCAAGTTTTCGGCGTCAATAACAGGCGGGCTACCATCATCCTGATAAGGTGGAATTGTAAAGTCAGAAATCTCTTTCTGATCTGCGGCAGGCAAAAGAGAAACGTAAGCAGCTTCCACCGTTGTGGTATGAGTCTGCTTTTTAACATCCGCCGTAGGGCCAGAGGCCAGAATACGCCCTCCATTCATGGCCACCAACCATGAAAACCGCTCAGCCTCATCCATATAGGCCGTAGAGACAATAACAGTCATGGACGGGCGTTCAGCCCGCATTTGCTCTACCAGCGCCCAGAACTGACGGCGAGAGAGTGGGTCCACCCCCGTTGTGGGTTCATCCAGAATAAGCAGGTCTGGCTCATGCACCAGAGAACAGCACAGGCTGACCTTTTGCTTCATTCCGCCAGAAAGATGGCCTGCTGGTCTATCAGGAAAAGGCGCAAGGCCCGTTGCATCCAGCAAGTGGGTAATACGATTTGCACGGGCCGTGGCATCCAGTGCAAACAGACGACCAAAAAAATCAATATTTTCACGCACGGAAAGGGTAGGGTAGAGGTTCTTCCCTAATCCCTGCGGCATAAAGGCCAAGCGGGAAAGAAAAGCCTCACGCGCAGTTCTATTGCTAATATCCACACCAAGCGTATGAATTGTGCCACGCTGCAGGTGCCGTACACCCGCAATAAGCCCTAGCAGTGTTGATTTACCAACACCATCCGGCCCAATAAAAGCAATAGTTTGCCCCGCAGGAAGGGTGAGAGAAATATCGTGCAGAACATCATGCCCGTTATAGGCATGGCTTACGCCCTCAACGCAGATTTCAGAAGGAGATGCCGCCATTATCTGGCATCGCCGGGCAGTGCAGCTTGGGGCCATGAGGCATCTGGCCGTTGCTTGATATATCCTTCCCCCGTCATTCCGGCTTTCAACAACGGGCCAAGCCGCTTTTGTTCATCCGGGGTCACACGCAATTTTACACGATAGACAAGTTGTTCCCGCTCTGTGGCGGTTTCCACATATTTGGGCGTAAACTGAGCTTGGCTATCAATAAAGGATACAGTGGCAGAAACAGGTGCATCCAACCCATCAAACCGGATACGCGCTTCATCACCTATTTTAAGATTACTGATAGAGGCAATAGGGAAGAACAGCGTCATATATGGATCAACCGGATCCAGCATAGAATACACGCGCCCACCCGGGGGCAGAACACTTCCTGTTTCAATAACACGGTATTCAATACGCCCCGCAACAGGGGCCCGGATGGTCATATCGTCCAGCACAGTCTGAACCTGATTAACCTGCGCAGCAGCACCTTCCTTGGCATGAAGGGCCTCCTGCACTGCTTGAGAAGCCGCATTAACCGCGGCTTGGGCTGTTTCAACCTGCGTGCGCCGCTGCGTAACCTCCATATCGGAAACAAGGTTTTGTTGCCGCATTTTTTGTGCATGGCGTAGTTCATCACGCGCAAGTTGCAGAGCTGCCTGCCGTGCCACAAGCTCGGCCGATGCTCGCCCCGCTGCGCTAGCTGCACGGCTTTGTTGAGCGCTTGCCTGATCATATTGCGCCTGCACGGTAGCTTTATCTTCCTGCGCCAAAACTTGACCAGAAATTACATCATCACCTTCCTGCGCAAGTAATTGCGTAATGCGGCCAGGATATTTGACGGCCACATCTATGCGTGTGAATTCCAGACGCCCATTTCCATACACAATACCATCAGGAACGCTTTGTGCCACTTGGTGTTCATGCCACGCAAAAGCCCCTCCTGCGATCACCAGAAAGGAAGCTGCAACAACTATAATTTTGACAGGAACTTTCACAATAAACCTTGATCAGAAAAAGCGGATCACAATGAAATATGCTCGTGGCAATAGATTTAATTATGACACATCAGTCAAGTTATTATTTCCTTCAACATAGATATTTTTGCAAAAGATTTATGAAATGATGCGGCACGCATGATTAAAGGTTTAAATCAATGGAAAGCATGCCTCAATGACCTTGATCAAACCATGATGCAAAGACGGTAGATTTATGTTTAAATAAATTGGAACTTTATTATTGAAGTATTTATAATTTTTACATAAATATTTATTATCGCAATAGCCTATATTATGTTATATTCACCCGATTTGGTATTACCTACTTGGCAATGGAAGATACACTTATGTTTCGTGTTTCTATACGCTATTGTACGCAGTGTAATTGGCTTTTGCGCGCAGCATGGATGGCGCAGGAACTTCTTTCCACTTTTGGTACGCAATTAGCGGAGGTCGCCCTCTGTCCTGATACAGGAGGGCGGTTTGAAATCTGTGTCGGTGATGAAGTGATATGGGAACGTAAGCGTGATGGTGGCTTCCCCAGCCCCAAAGAACTCAAACAGAGAGTAAGAAATATTATCGATCCAGAAAAAAATCTGGGTCATATAGACCGATAAATATACTGGGCAAAATCAGAAAAGGAGAGATTATTTTTTTCATCTCTCCCTTAAATTATTCCCGCACTTAGGATTCAATATCCTGTAGTACAGTAAACCCTTCAAACACTGGCGGCCCAAGAAGCAAGGATTTACCTTGCCCTGCACCGGCATGCGCCTGTCTAAACTGCTCGGATTGAGTCCATCCCACAAAAGCCTCGTGAGATTCCCAGATAGTATGGGAAGCATATAAAACATAATCTTCCTTCGCGGGGCCTTTCAAAAATTGAAAGCTGATAAATCCGGGTACAGTTTTGAGAAAAACTTCCCGGCCCAGCCAACGCTGACAAAAAGCTTCTTCATTTTCCGGACTAACGCGAAAGCGATTCATTGCAATATATTTTGCCATCATTCCCGTATCCTATTTTTACTCACCTCATCGTATCAGAGTGTATAAAGTTTCTAAAGTATGGAGAAATTTGAAAGATACGATGTAATAACATTTTATATCGTATTTTTTAATTTGACTCATAATTGTTCGTATAATTAAACATATAACATGGAAATTTCGTTCTTCTATCGCCTTGGCTTACCCGCTGCCATGATTCTGGCAGAAGCGGGCCTACTGATCACTATTTGGCAACGAGGAAGTGCATTTTTTGTTTTTGGTAAGAAACGAAAATTTATCTTAACTTTGAAAAGTAATTATTTTTTTAGGAATAACATTTTTCTAGAGTTGCTTTTCCGTAAGTTTCACAAAAAAGCAACGGAGGGAAACTGGCGTAATGCAAGATAACTCTCAACATGAAGGGGGAGGGGACCGATATGTATTGCGGGCTGGAGGAGCGGTTGGAGCTGGCGCGCTTG
>NZ_PEBQ01000084.1 GCF_002738225.1 Acetobacter pomorum
CTCACGGGTTGCTCTGCCGCGCGTCAGCGGCGCCATAAGAATTCTGTTTTTGGCGTAAATGCTTCCCAGTTTAATCGGCTCAAACAGGCTGGGCATGACAGATCCTCCCTAAAAGACGCGGTCCTTATGAGTTGGGGAAGTCTCCGGTCGATTGCAACAGAAGGCTTAACACTATCCCGCACGCAAACTAAAGCAGGTGATCTCAGGCGGTATGCCCAGCCGAAGCGCAAAGCCCGGCCAC
>NZ_PEBQ01000085.1 GCF_002738225.1 Acetobacter pomorum
ACGCAGTGAGGGTGTCACGGCCTGAGAAGGCAGTGTTGGTGGAAGCTATGTGGTCTGTGCACTGTCTGTTTCTTCAGATGGCCTGCCGGAGCCTTCGCAATCGTGCATGAGCGAGGGCGAATTCATGCTGACAGGGGAACATGTCCGGCATGGACAGGACAATCCGACGGACGCTGAGCGTTACACGTGTCGCGATTTTGAGCAGTCGTGCGCGTATGGTGCCACAGGTCGCCGTCTCCAGGCTGGTCTGGCCAAGGG
>NZ_PEBQ01000087.1 GCF_002738225.1 Acetobacter pomorum
GAAAGATTCCAAACCTTTTAGTTATCGTCGTCGTCACCACCATCGTCAGAAGGTGGTGCGCTATTTCCACCATCTGGAGAAATAGCAATGAACAGAGACTGGTTATCCCGCATAACCCGTAACAACACAGGTTTTTTAGAAGCCAGCGCAGCCTTAACACTGGCAACCGCAGCACGAGGGGAATCAACCGCCTGACTTCCAACGGCCTGGATAACATCACCAGGGCGAATACCTGCCTGATCTGCCGGGGAACCAGGGTCAACGTCACTCACCACAACGCCACGCACATCAGCAGAAAGCCCCAACTGCTGGCGCACATCGCGTGAGAGCGGTGCCAAGGCAATACCAAGCTTCTGGCCACGGGCCACGTCCGTATTGCCACTGTTACTGCCATCTGTAGATGCCGTTTTCAGATCTCCAATGGTCACTGTAGCTGTTTGTGCCTTGCCACCGCGCAGATAGCCAATGGTGACCTGCTTGCCCGGCGCCATAGATGCCACACGCACAGCCAGATCATGCGGATTGCTCACTTTCTGCCCATTAAAATCGGTAATCACATCTTCCGATTTCAGGCCAACTTTGTCTGCCGGGCTACCGGGGCTTACGCTTGCCACCAGCGCGCCAACCGGCGGAGCCCCTGGCGTGGCAGGTGCTGGCAAGCCAAGGGCACGCGCCATAACTGGGGAAATAACCTGTGCATTTACCCCCAGATACCCACGCACCACGTGGCCAGTTTTGCGGAGCTGTTCAACCACATTGCGCACGGTGTCTGATGGAATGGCAAACCCAATGCCAATAGAGCCACCGCCAGAAGGTGAAAGAATAGCGGTATTGACCCCAACAACCTTGCCATCCTGCGTAAACAGCGGGCCGCCAGAGTTACCACGGTTGATAGGTGCATCAACCTGAATGAAGTTATCGTAAGGGCCTTCGTTAATGTCTCGTCCACGGGCGGAAACAATACCTGCGGTAACAGTGCCGCCCAGCCCATATGGGTTACCAACAGCAATCACCCATTCACCCGGCTGCACATCATCCGATTCGCCCAGTTCAATAAAGGGCAGCTTTTCGGATGTTGTCACCTTTAACAGCGCCAGATCAGTCTTGCCATCACGCCCCACCACCTTGGCGGGCAGAGTTGTGCCGTCATCCAGTGTGACCGTAACCTTGGTGGCGCCTTTCACCACATGGTTGTTGGTCACAACATAACCATCGGCGGAAATCAGGAAGCCGGAGCCTCTGGCCTCAATTGTCTGGCGAGAAGGCTGCGGCATCATCTGGAATGGAAAAGGAAACGGAAAAGGCATACCGCCCATTCCGCCGTTATCACCTTCCACCGCATCTGCCCGAATCATGGATGTAATAGACACCACAGCCGGCTTAACCTGCTTTACCAGACTCACAAAATCCGGAATCCGCTGAGAGGTGGGGGTGTTGGGCTTGATAACACTGTCAGCTTCTGCGCGTGCTGGCATGCTGCACCATGGAGCGGCTGCCGTTACCATTACACAGCTTGCCAGAAGGGCCGACATCCAATTACGGCGCTTGTTCCGCGCCCAAACTTTTGTCACAGATTTTCCCGACATCACGACTTCGACTGTTCCTTGTTTTATCCCGGCAGGACAATTCCCGGACGGTCCAAACACCCATCTCCGGCAGCCCCCACAGATTGCCCAGAGTTTACAGTGCCTTACGCCTGCAATGCTAACATGGTTTCTCAACCAAGAAAAAAAAGCGACATCTTCGTAATGTCACAAGATGTTATCGACAGCGTAGTTTCTGGAAAAAAGCTTTCAGTATTCCTGCCGCCTCCCGTTCTCTCACCCCGCCTATAACTTCCATATGATGTAAGGTTTCGGGCCGATGCGGCAAACGTGCGCCATGCTCTACTCCCCCACCTTTAGGATCATACGCCCCAAACACCACCCTCCCCAGCCGGAAATGCGCCATGGCGGCCGCACACATAGGGCACGGCTCTAACGAAACAAATAAGGTGCAATCTGCTAGTTTCTGCCCCTGCCGCTGTTGCACTGCTTTGCGCATCACCAACATTTCCGCATGGGCAGAAGGGTCATGCAGTTCTTCTACCCGATTCCCGGCCTGCGCCAGTATCTTTCCATTACCATCCAGCAGCACGGCACCTATAGGCACTTCTCCTCTGTCGGCAGCAAGTTGTGCCTGCTGTAATGCCTGCGCCATGCCGTTTTGTTTCATCATACTCAGTGCTCACGAAATGTTACTTTTCGGAAATCGAAACGTTCAGGTTTTTTTCGCTTTGATCTGCTGGAAAATATCCAGATTTTTCTTGCAATCCTGCATATTTTTTTGTCATCCTGCCTTAAAGGAGCCTTAATCCGTTCTGTAACAGAGCGTGAGGGAGCCTTTTTGGGGTTGCTCTTTTGCAATCATACCAAACCCGATCGAGGAGGGTCAGAAACATGCATAGCCTGTCTTTCATTCTGGCTGCTGCGGCCATTGGATTTGGTCTCGCCATTGCAGACGGTGTCAATTACGAACCGGCAAGCTTGGCACCGCCCCCCACGGCTACCAAAACCCTTCCCATCAGCATTCCTTCCTTTTTGTCACGCTAACAAGCTGGCCAGAAACGGATTGGCCGCACGGGTTTTGTTTCCCGCGCCAGTTATTTGCTACATATCTCCTGAAAGAACGGCTTTCACCCCTCTTCCCATCCCGTTCTTTCAGGATCGTGGTATATGACAGAAAAACGCCCCGTTATTGGTATTACGCTTGATTTGGAAGATGGTGGAGAAGGCCAGTATTCCCGCTTTAAATGGTATGCCATGCGGGAAAATTATATGTCTGCCGTTTCTACTGCTGGTGGATTGCCTATTGCGTTACCGTTATTTCCGCAGCTTTGTGCTGACTACATGCCTCTTTTGGACGGGCTGATTATTACAGGTGGCGCTTTTGATATTGACCCTACGCTGTATGGGGAAACGCATGTTCACCCAACCATAAACCTGCGCCCACGCCGTACGCAGGCAGAAGCGGCATATCTGGCTGCTGCCTTGCAACGTGATATGCCGGTTTTGGGAATATGCGGTGGCATGCAGCTTATAGCCGTGGCCCTCGGTGGCAGCCTGATCCAGCACATCCCGGAAGAATGCCCAATAGCCCTTCCGCATGAGCAACCAAACCCACGGGATGAAGCAAGCCATAGTGTGACAATAACACCCAATACCTTATTGGCCCGATGCACGGCCAACCGCACTCGTATTGGTGTTAATTCCTCGCACCATCAGGCTGTCAAAACACCCGGGCGAGGCCTTATTAACGCTGTGGCAGAAGATGGTATTATTGAAGGGATTGAAGATCCCGCACATTCTTTCTGCCTTGGGGTGCAATGGCACCCGGAATTTGGCATAGACCCAGCAGACAAAGCACTTTTCAAAGCCTTCATACAGGCAGCAGGAGATTCAGCGTGACGCAGGAAACCCGAGGGGAACGCATAGCAAAGTGGCTGGCCCGCAGTGGCGTTGCCAGCCGCCGTGATGCGGAACGCATGATAGAGGAAAACCGGATCCGCCTGAATGGCCAGCCTGTTACACACCCTGCCACCTTTGTTACAAATGGCGATATTGTGCAGGTTGATGGAGAACCGGTTTCGGCCCCCGAACGCACACGTTTGTGGCGCTACCATAAACCAGATGGCTTGGTGACCACACATAAAGACCCCGAAGGACGACCCACGGTTTTTGCCTCCCTGCCAGAAGGCATGCCCCGCGTGATCAGTGTGGGCCGTCTTGATTTGAACAGTGAAGGACTGCTGCTGCTCACCAATGATGGTGAACTGGCCCGCAGGTTGGAACTCCCCTCCAATGGCTGGCTGCGCCGCTACCGTGTGCGTGTTTTTGGCGTGGTGGACGAAGAACGCTTGGCAAATCTGGCGCAGGGCAGCGTGTTTGACGGTGTGCGCTATGGCCCCATTCATGCTGTTCTGGATTCGCGCAAAGGGGACAATGCGTGGCTGACCGTTTCCCTCAAGGAAGGCAAAAACCGTGAAATCCGTAAGGTGATGGCAGGCATGAACCTGCATGTCAGCCGCCTGATCCGCACCAGTTACGGTCCTTTCCAGCTTGGCACCTTGCAGCGCAGAGAACTGGAGGAGGTTTCGCCCCGCGTGCTGCGTGACCAGTTACCCAAAGCGGCAGAAAAAGCCCCGACTGCCCGGCGCACACCTGCAAAACAGGCGGACTGATGGTTCGGATTATTGCTGGCAGCCGCAAGGGGCGAGTGCTGACAGTTCCTGCTGGGCAGACCACGCGCCCTACGGCAGACCGCGTGCGGCAAGCCCTGTTTGATATGCTGCTACACGCCCCTTGGGGTGGGCCTGCGCTTATCTGCGGGGCACATGTACTGGATGCTTTTGCCGGAACTGGGGCTTTGGGGCTGGAAGCTCTTTCTCGCGGGGCAAAACATGCAACTTTTTTTGAAACCAGCCGCCCTGCTCTGGCTGCGTTACGCGCCAATATTCAAGCCTGCAAGTGGCAGGAAAACTGCACCGTCCTTGCACGGGATGTGACGGACCCACCCGCTGGCTCATCGCCCGCTGAACTGGTGTTTCTGGATCCACCCTATCATCAAAATCTGCCCGTTCGCGCGCTTGATGCTTTACAAGGCAAAGGGTGGATTGCAGCAAATGCCATTGCAGTAATTGAAACAGGCCGTGAGGAACCTTTGCCTTTCCCTTCTGAGGAAAACACGCCTGAAAAAACAGGCAGACCAGTTTTTCTGGCAGAACGTCAACATGGGGCTGCCCGATTTTCTATCTGGCGGCTTTAACCTTTAACCCGTTCAGCAGGTGCGCTACATAGGCAGAACGAAAATGGATTTTACGCAAACAGAAGGTAACGGCATTCATGGCTGGCAGCGTTAACAAGGTTATTCTGGTCGGCAATCTGGGCAAAGACCCTGAAGTGCGCTCCAGCCAGAGCGGTGCAAAAATTGTTTCCTTCTCTCTGGCAACCAGTGACACATGGAATGACCGTGCATCTGGTGAACGGCGTGAACGCACGGAATGGCACCGCGTTGTTATTTTCAATGAGCGTCTGGCAGATGTGGCAGAACGCTTCCTGCGCAAAGGCCGCAAGGTTTATCTGGAAGGGTCTCTGCAAACCAGAAAATGGACAGATCAGGGTGGGCAGGAACGCTACACAACGGAAGTAATTATTGACCGCTTCCGTGGGGAACTGGTTCTGCTGGACAGCCGCAATAGCGGTGAAGGTGAAGGCGGTGGTGGCTTTGGCGGTGGAAGCAGCTACGGCGGCTATAACAGTGGCGGTGGCGATTATGGTGGGGGCGCTTCATCCGCATCTGCACCGCGCCAGCTTCCTGCACAGCGTGGTGGCAACAATAACTCCGGCGGCTGGGATGCTTCTGGTGGCAATGGGGATCTTGATGACGAAATCCCATTCTAATTAGCTGAATTGATTGGTAGCTGGCTGTTATATTTTGCAGCCAGCCTTACCCATTCCAGACATGCCCCCTGCTGCTTTTTCCTCAATCCGTGTCAAGCTGGCTGGATATCTGACAGCAGCAGGTTTGGTATGTCTGACGATATTTCCATTTTTTCTTTTCTACAGCCGCGCCCTTTCAGATACTTTTGCATCTGTAATAGGCGGGTTATTTCTCCTGCACAGTGCCCTGTTGAAAGACTGGTATTGGCTTAAACAGCCGTGGCTTAAACTGGCTGCCTTATTTTGTGTGCTCTGTCTGCTTTCCTCCGTGCATGTTGGCATTACGGGTGAATGGGTGCAGGCACTCTGCCTGCCGCGGCTTTTTCTATTCTGCATCGCGCTACAAAGCTGGCTTCTTTCCACACAAACACGCCGCATATGGATGGAAAGACTCTGCCTGCTGGCTGCCCTATGGCTGATAAGCCAATGCTGGCAACAATATCTGACAGGTACCAACCTGATGGGAATGCCACGCTGGGGGGATGGCAGCCTGACAGGACCATTTACAAAACCCCGTGCGGGATTCACGCTGCTGATGCTGTTTTTCCCCGGCATTATGCCAAGCGTTTTACGCCTGTTGCGCCATAATAAGCTCAAATACTGGGCATTGGGCTGCCTGCTTCTGTTATTGGGCGTAACAACCATGGTGCTTATTGGCCAACGTATGAGCTGCGTGCTGCTCTTTTTTGGGATGTCCCTTACAGCGTTTATCTTCCCCCGTTTTCGTCTTCCCTTTGGTCTGATTCTTGCCTGTGCCGGAGGGCTGATTGCCAGCCTGCCTGTTATTTCTCCGCCCGTTTATGCCAAGCTTGTTCTTAAATTTTCTGATCAATTGCACCATTTCGCACAAAGTGATTACGGCAGGCTTTTCCGCTCCGCCCTTGTCATGGTTGCCCAGCATCCATGGATGGGTTTGGGAATGGATGGTTTTAGAAACTTTTGCCACGAGCCAATTCAAACCCATGCCTTTTCTTTTCTGGGCATGGAAACACTTGGCAACGATACAGACCGCGGCTGTAACATTCATCCGCACAATTATTACCTGCAAGTTGCCACAACAGCCGGTTTACCGGGGCTTATAGTGTTTATAGGGCTGGCTTTTTTGTGGCTGCGCGCCGGATGGCAGGCGCTGGATATAGAGGATCATCCACAACAAGCCATGCTGTTTGTAGCCTGTTGCATTCTTTTGTGGCCCGTAACGTCCACAAGCGCTGTTTTCTCTTTCCCTACAGCAGGCTGGCTATTTTTGTTTGTTGGCTGGCTTCTGGCAGCATCAAGTTCACACAAACGTGCATAAGTTTATTAAGGAAGTGTTTGTTTAAGCGGGAACCTTTTTAAAATATTTTTTCATTACTCATTTTAAATGCAGTCTTTTCTTGCTCTTACTTTACCGTGGCATTCTTTTCTGCGCTTTTGATACATAAAATTCTTGGCGGGTGAGCGGGATACCGCTATAAGCCGCGTCATTCTTTCAAGGCAGGCTTCCTGTCATTGCAAAGGCTGACGACAGACATGATTACCTTACCGCCAGATTATCGCCCCTCTGAAGATGAAGAGTTCATGAACCCCCTTCAGACGGAATATTTCCGGCAGAAACTGCTTAAATGGCGTGCCGATCTTCTTAAAGAAGCCGGAGATACGCTTGCCAGCCTTTCTGAAGGCGGCATTCACGAAGCAGACATTACCGACCGCGCCAGTGTGGAAACAGACCGCGCGCTGGAACTGCGTACGCGTGACCGCGCCCGCAAGCTGATTGGCAAGATTAACCTTGCCCTGCAGCGGGTTGAAAATGGCACATATGGTTACTGTGAAGAAACGGGTGAACCTATTGGCCTGAAGCGGCTGGAGGCGCGCCCGATTGCTACACTTTCCATTGAAGCGCAGGAACAGCACGAGCGCATGGAAAAAACCCACCGGGACGATTAATTTTTCGTTTTTTTTACTGCATCCGGTCTTGCGGCGTTACGCATGAACAGCTAGAACGCCCGCAGACTATGCTGCTGTAGCTCAGTGGTAGAGCACTCCCTTGGTAAGGGAGAGGTCGACAGTTCAATCCTGTCCAGCAGCACCAGTCTCTCCTTGATAATTTTGTTGTGCATACCCTTGCTCATTTGCAGAGCAAAGCTCTCTCTTTCGTCTGGGCTCTGTTAGATCTGCCTAGCCAGACGTTGGAATATGGCATCGCCATTTTCAAAAAACTTTTCTTTGCTAAACTTTTCCAGCACAAACTGTCTTGCACTCTGGCCTACTTGGGCAAGCCGCTCTGGGTGAGCAAGAACTGTGGCCAATGTATCGGCCAGCATAACCGGGTCTTCTGGCTTTATTTTCCAGCCCGTTACGTTCTCTATAATAGACCGATCCATTTCCCCTACATCTGTGCCAATTACGGGCAAGCCAACCTGCATGGCTTCGTGCATGGCAATGCAAAATCCTTCGCGTCGAGATGGCTGGAGATAAAGATGTTGGGTCTGCAGAAAATGCTCAGATGAAGATGCAAAGCCAGCAAAACGAATATTTGTCAGCTTCAAATTCTTTACCATCTGCTCCAGATGGACGCGCTCTTGCCCTTCTCCAGCAACAGTTACTTCAAACGCGGGCAGAGATGTATAAGACTGAAGGCGCTTGAGAGCTGTGCACAGAATGTCGTACCCTTTGGCTATATGCAGCCGCCCAAGAGAGCCCGCGCGAATCACCTCTCCCCGCTGCCATGGCTGCGCAGGCTTAACCTCTGGAGAAGCCTGAAAAACCGGCCAAGACATTACCCTGCTTGCAGGGAGTTTAAGGCGCGTGCGCGTAATATCCGCCACACATTCTGAATCACATACCCATAGTTTTGAAAGAGATTTTGCTGCCCGTAAAAGGCGGACATTTCCCGGTTTTAAAAACGCATTATGCTGCCAACTAATAACCGGCACCCGCAAGCTACGCCCAACCTGCTGCCCAATAAGCGTGGAACGGGTTAAAGATGTCCATATCTGGGTAGGGTGCCACGCAGCCAGTTTACGGCGTAACCAGAAATACGCTTGTAGGTGATCATTCTCTCCGCCTTCTCTGATATGGATCTCCAGCCCGGCAGCCTTGAGTGCTGGCTCTGCTCGCCTGTCTCGTGGAGTTAGTACAAAAACACCAACATCGCACCCGCGCGCACGAAAAAACCCGGTAACAGAGGGCACCATAGCGCCCGTACCGCCACCCTCTAACGAGTTAATAATATAAGCAATTTTTTTGGGATACCGCATATCATCAGCTCCTGCACAGGGAAACGATAACACCCCATCTGTTCAGAACTGATCAGGTCACCAAAAAACGTTTCCGACTAAAAAGGCAGCACCTTCAAATACTGAAAAATGCTGCCTTGGCAAAACTATCGGCCTCGGCCGCCTCCGGGGCCACCACCATGGCCGCCGCCACCCGGACCACCTCCGCCAAAATGACCGCCCCCTCCGCCGGGGCCCATTCCACCTGGCGGGCGTCCGCCGCCTCCACCGCCGCCAGGGCGTGGGCCTATTCCACCACCACCTGGTGGTGGGCCTCCGTGGCCACCTGGGCCACCATGTGGGCCAAAGCCTGACCGTGGGGGACGTGGGCCACGACCACCGCCCCAGCCTCCTCCCCAACCGCCATAACCATAATAATCATCATACACGGGGCCATAGCCTGAATATCCATAAGGATAATACAAACCGCCATCACCATAATAGGGACCACCGCATGCGCTCAGGCTGCACAGCAACCCCAGAGCAGACAGCTTTAATGTCAGTTTTTTCACGGTAGCCTCCTTATCGGTTTATCAGGCTGAAACCCCAACCTTCACCAGAACATGATGTTTTTTGCCAGCAGAAAGTTTAATGGCGCCATCAATCATATCCTGCTGCGTAATCAGCTTATTTTCATCCTGTATCACATCATTATTGAGGCGTGCGCCCCCGCCTCTTATCAAGCGCCGGGCTTCCCCGTTTGTCTTCACCAGTCCAACCTCTGCAAAAAGACGAAAAGCCGGAATACCCGCAGTTATATCGGCTTCGGCCACTTCATGCACCGGCAAGTCTGCAGCAGCCACGCGGCCTTCCTCAAACGTCTGGCGGGCAGCTTCTGCCGCCGCCAAAGCTGCATTCCGCCCATGGCACAAGGCTGTCGCCTCTGTTGCCAGCACCTTTTTGGCTTCGTTGATTTCCGCGCCTTGCAAGGCTTCCAGACGCGCACATTCTTCAAGCGGCAGTTCCGTAAACAAGCGCAGAAAACGGCCTACATCCGCATCTTCCGTATTGCGCCAGAACTGCCAGTAATCAAACACTGGCAAGCGTTTTTCAGAAAGCCACACCGCACCATTGGCTGTCTTGCCCATTTTGGCGCCAGATGACGTTGTAAGCAGCGGTGTGGTCAGCCCCATAACGCTTTTCTGATCCGTGCGGCGCACAAGTTCTACGCCGGAAATAATGTTGCCCCATTGGTCTGACCCACCAAGCTGCAACACCACATCCATACGGCGGTTTAGTTCACGGAAATCATAGGACTGGAGAATGGAGTAATTGAATTCCAGAAATGTTAGCCCCTGCTCACGTTCAAGGCGATTTTTTACGGAATCAAATGCCAGCATACGATTGATGGAAAAATGCACGCCCACATCACGCAGCAGATCAATATAGGCCAGTTTATCAAGCCAATCTGCGTTGTTCACAAGTGCTGCTTCTGATGCCCCCTCACCAAAGGTAAGAAACTGGCGCAGGCAACCTTCAATACCAGCCAGGTTGGTCTGGATGATATCTTCTGTCATCAATCGCCGGGCTTCTTCGCGGAAGGATGGATCCCCAATACGGGCCGTGCCGCCACCCACCAGTGCGACAGGGCGATGCCCGTGTTTTTGCAGCAGCCGCAACATCATAATCTGGATAAGGCTGCCTACGTGCAAACTATCTGCCGTAGGATCAAACCCAATATAGGCCGCAACGGATTTTTCTGCCATCAGCGCATCCAGCGCATCGGCATCCGTGCACTGAAAAATAAAGCCGCGCGCTGCGGCCTCCCGCATGAAAGAACTCTTAAACCCGTTCTCGACCATTATCTTGTCCCTTCTCTCCGGCCCCTATCTGCGGGGCAGAACCAGCAGACAGACGCTCTAGCATGGGAGAGCAAAGAACAGAAACACTCAGCCCAACCGCATTTGGCTGAAAAAAACTTTAGGCTGTACCACCCACGGTCAGACCGGTCATTTTAAGGGAGGGCTGGCCTACCCCTACCGGCACGCCCTGCCCGGCTTTACCGCATGTGCCAATACCGGGGTCCAGTTCCAGATTGCCTCCAATCATGGAAACCTGTGTCATGGCCTCTGCCCCACTTCCAATCAGGGTTGCGCCTTTTACTGGCGCTGTGACACGGCCATTTTCGATCAGATAGGCTTCAGAGGCGGCAAATACAAACTTGCCTGATGTAATATCCACCTGCCCGCCCCCAAAATGCACGGCATATAAGCCGCGCTTTACAGAGGAAATCATTTCCTCTGTTGTAGAGGAACCGGGCTGCATGATGGTATTGGTCATGCGCGGCAAAGGCATATGCGCGTATGACTGGCGACGGCCATTTCCTGTGGGCGCCACCCCCATAAGGCGGGCATTGAGCCTATCCTGCAAGTAGCCTTGCAAAATCCCGTCCTCAATCAACACTGTGCGGCCTGTGGGTGTGCCCTCATCATCAATGGTCAGGCTTCCACGTCGATCTGGCAAAGATCCATCATCCACTACTGTTACCCCAGGGGATGCAACACGCTTGCCAATACATCCGGCAAAAACAGATGTGCCTTTACGGTTGAAATCACCTTCCAACCCGTGGCCAACAGCTTCGTGCAATAAAATACCGGGCCAACCTGCCCCCAGCACAACCTCCATGGCCCCTGCCGGAGCGGGCTGTGCTTCCAACGCAACCAATGCCTGCCGCATAGCTTCATCCACAGCACCCTGCCATGTTTCTTCATTCAGCAAACGGTTGATTTCATATCGGCCACCCAACCCGTAGCTTCCACTTTCACGCTTGCCATCATGTTCCACAACAACAGATACATTCAGCCGCACCAATGGCCGCAAATCCGCCGCCCGCGTGCCATCGGCCCGCATGATCTGCACAGCCTGCCATTCCCCTGTAAGAGAAGCCATAACCTGCACCACGCGGCTATCCTTGCCGCGCGCATAGGCATCTATCTGTGAAAGGAGGCCAGAGCGTGTGGCAAAATCGCTTTCACCCAGCGGATTTGCATCTGTATAAAGCCGCTGGTTTGTGGCCCGTGGGGGCGCTGCCATCTGGCCAGAACGCCCGGCACGTACCGCACTTACTGCATCGACCGCACGGAGCAAAGAAGACCGGCTGAGTTCATCAGAATGTGCAAAACCTGTTTCTTCCCCCAATACAGCGCGCAAGCCAAACCCGCTGCTGGTATTAAAAGAGGCAGAGCGAATCACACCATCATCAAGTGAGATACCCTCACTTTCTCTGTACTCCAGAAAAAGCTCGCCATCTTCCATGCCGTCCAAAGCCGTTTTTGTCAGCTTTTCCGCATCATCTTTATGCAGCTGCGCATCAGGACGATGGAAAAACAGCGCGTCCGTAACAGCCAAAGCACCCGGATGCTGAGAAGAAGAAGACATGCACGACAACCCTTCAGGAAGAAATGGCCATACCGTAATGGCGCATACACAAAACATAGGAAGTTAAACGGCCACGTAAACCCGGTATGGCGGCCTTTTCCATCTTTCGGCTGGCAGAGCCTGATTTATATGCCTGGCAGTTCATTAACAGTGACAACACGCCAGCCCACTTCCAGACGTTCCAGAATAGTGAGCGCCAGATTTTGCACGGAAAAATGGAGCGCGGTTTGGGCATGAATGTGTAAGGCATGCGCCAAAGCTGCACGCACCACTCCACCATGCGTCACGGCAACAATATCCTGATGGGCATATTTTTGTGCAAGTCTGTCCAACAAGCGGCCTACACGTGCGCAAACATCAATCATACTTTCGCCTTCAGGTGGGCATTCTGTAGCACCCACTGCCCAGAAAGGATGAGGAGCAAGATTGAGATGTTGCGGGAGCTCCTCATAGGGCAAACCCTGCCACTTACCCAGATTTTGCTCAATCAGATCTGGCTCCACTGTTAGTGTGGCCGGGCCATAACCTGCTTCCTGCACAGCCAATGCTGTACGCTGTGTTCGAGATAGCGGGCTAACAAGCCAATGTGCAGGTTTTGGCAAACGTTCCGCCAAAGCCCGGTACATAGGCCGTTGGGCAATAAGACTATCTGGGCACAAAGGCACATCCATGGCCCCGTACATGCACATACGGGCATTTTCTTCCACCAGTGCATGGCGGATCAGCCAAAAGCGCGTAATACCGGGGGCAAGTTTGGGACCATCCAGAAAATGATCCTGAGATGAGGGTAAAACCTTGGGAAGATCTCTGATTTCATTCATAGTGTGTGTTGTGCGGCCACCTTTTATGCAACGCAAGAGCGGAAAAATCTGCCCTACAATGCAACAGGCAGCAACGTCTCCGCCTCTATATCCATGATGTTTTCCGGGGGCGCAGAAAGCTTTTTTTCTTCAGATTTTTGTAAAAATGCCCAATAGCGCAGGATCAGAACAATCTTTTCCAAAGCATTTTGGATATTTTGTCTTTCCTGCTCCAAATAGGCATCATACATCATGCCAGTTGGCATATCTGATCCAGAAATATGGCGTGCACTTACCGAAATTCTTAACGCGCCAGCCATTTGCCCCCGTGCGCCCCCATATGGCACTGCAACAGGCTGCCCCAAATGGTAACTATTGGCCATAATCCGGCGCACAGTATCTGAGCAGCCAAATGGCAGATACCCAGCAAGATCCTGTTTTAACCACACATACAACTGGCGGCATTCTTCAAAATCAAGAACCGGAAGCAAGCCACCATGCTCCCCACTTTTTACCAGAAAAGAAAAAATGGTTTGGTGGTTATCCCATGCGTTGGGCAGAGCATCCCGTGTGATAAACGCCTCGGCCAACAGTTCCACTCTCTGATTCTGTTTCAGAATATGGCGTATTCCGCTTAAAAAACTTTCCAAACGACGTATTTTTTCTACCGCCGGAACTTCAGAGAAACGTTTGATTTCCGCACATGCGCCAACCCAGCGAAGCAGCAGCCCCAAGTTAAACCCGTTATTTAAAAAGGCTGTTGCCTTGCAGGTCGGCCAGTCTGCCTGATTAAAATAGGCTGCCAATCCAGAGGGCAGCACAGCATGGGCCAACCGTTGTTTCCACGTTTTCGGGAGTAGAAGAGCGCCACAAAATGCTGGCCCGGTATAAAATTTGGAACCAGTAACCATCACAGCCCAATTCTGCTGCAAATAGGCTTTTATGCGTTCAGGCATCAAACGCGCCTGACAGGCATCAACCACAACATCTATCTGGCCCGGATATGTATGACACAGCGCCTGCACAACCTGTATATCCGGCACAAGCTGGCCTGTTTTGGAGGTATCCAACAAATAAAGCAGCACACGTTGCCCCGCCTGTATGGCTTTATGAATTTGCTGCTGACAAATATGGAAAATATTTTGCCGGGAATTCAGTTCTCCATTTTCGGTGCGCAAAGGGGCTGTCACCAACTGCGTCCCCGCCGGGAAGCCAGCTATTTTCTCACTTTTCCGCACACGAACACCCAGAGCTGTCGTGCTGGCAAAATGCCTGCCCTGAGTCGCCAAAGGCACACCGCTACCTGTTTCTTCCACCCCAGCCAAAACCACACAGACCGCAGGATTAAGGGGTAACGATAACGCAAGCGCCGCCAGAACAGAATCCGTTCCCGATGGGGCCAAAATACAGTTATCTGGTGCTTCAACTCCGTAATATTGCGCAAGAAACGTTTTAATCTCCGTTTCCAATGCACATAACGGATGTTCTGGCGGCTGCACCAACATATCCCGCACCAACTCCAGCCGCTTTTGCTCTATGGCGTTGAACGCAAATAAAGATGGTGATGACGCTGTGGAAGAAGAATACTGCCCACCCGCACCAGACGGGCCATAAATACATCCGTAACGATTCTGGCGCGTTTGCGAATCCAGACCAAGTCTTTCATCGCCGCCTTCTGCCATCAGCACATTGGATGACCCCAGATACGGCCAGACATGTTGTGCCCACTGGTAAAAATTTGAACAACTTTCTGTGTAAGCAGAAACGGACTGCAAACCCGTATCGATCAAAAATATGGAAAAAACCTGCTGTTCACACGTATTCCATAACCATTTCTGGTCAGGCACAATATCTGCGGCCACTGCTTCAACCCATGTTTCAGGGGAAATTTCCATATTCGTGGCAGATGCTTTCCAGCAACGTGCGGCACTTCGCGCACCGGCAACCCATATACGTTTTAAATCTTTCTCCGAAACAGGTGCCGACAGGCCATTCAAAAGAAAAGCCATCTCCAACGCCATACGGGCGTAAAAAAAAGCCACCGCACTGCTTTCCAGCACAGGCTTCCCGAAAACCGCTGTCCAGAGTCCTTTTATATTTTGCAAAACAAACGGGAAAGATTGGTCTGGTTTTCCAACAACAGGAGAGGAATCAGCTAGAAATTCCAGTTCCGGAACCATATGCACCCACTGCACTGGATCTGTTAGGCTGGTTCCTGTCATTGAATTAAAAACACCCTCATCTATAGAAGTTCTACCTCATCAGACCCAGTATAATTTTATCTAACGGCCAAGACATCCTTTTCTATCCAGATTTGCACAGAAATAACATAAGAATGCTGGAGAATTGCTTTCTTCTCCCATATGACTGATAAGCTCTTATCAGGCAATTATATCATTTTTGGTCTTGAAGAACGGTATAGCATGCGCATCTTATTAACAGGCGGCTGTGGATTTATCGGATCTGCTGTTATCCGTCATATCATACACGATACTCCACATTCTGTCTTAAATGTTGACTGCATGACCTATGCAGCCTCCCCTGAGACTGTTGAGGATGCTCCCCAAAGCGAGCGTTATACATTCTCACAAACCAACATCACAGATACGGCGGCGCTGGAAAAACTGTTCAGCAGCTTCAAGCCGGATGCGGTCATGCACCTGGCAGCAGAAAGCCACGTTGACCGCTCCATTGATGGGCCGGGTGTCTTTATTCAGACAAACGTGGTGGGTACATATTCCATGCTGGAAGCTGCCCGCAAATACTGGATGGGCCTGGATGAGGAAGCACAAAAAGCTTTCCGCTTCCATCACATCTCAACAGATGAGGTTTTTGGGGCTTTGGGGCCAAAAGACCCTCCGTTTACCGAAACCACTCCGTATGACCCGCGTAGCCCATATTCTGCCAGCAAGGCGTCTTCCGATCATCTGGTGCGGGCGTGGTATCATACATTCGGGCTGCCGACTTTTGTCACCAACACGACAAACAACTACGGCATCTGGCATTTCCCTGAAAAGCTGATCCCGTTGATCACCATCAATGCCATTGAGGGCAAGGAACTGCCTGTATACGGCAAGGGTGACAATGTGCGTGACTGGCTGTTTGTAGAAGATCACGCCGAAGCACTGGTAAAGGCCGTTGAAAAAGGCGTGCCGGGAGAAACCTACGCAATTGGCGCACGCCAGCCGCGCACCAATCTGGAAGTTGTGCAGACAATTTGCCGGATTCTGGATGAGCTTGCTCCCGATGCCGCAGGCCCCCGTGAACGACTGATCCGTTATGTAACAGATCGTCCCGGCCATGATTTCCGCTACGAAATTGATCCTTCCCACGCAGAACAGGCATTGGGTTGGAAAGCCAAACATAATTTTGAAACCGGCATCCGCCGCACGGTCCAGTGGTATCTGGACAACCGCGTATGGTGGGAAAACATTCGTTCCCGCCGTTATACAGGACAGAGACTGGGAACAACCGCACAATGATTCATAAACCTTCCGCCCCCACCCCCATGAAAGGCATTCTGCTCGCTGGTGGCTCCGGGACGCGGCTTTATCCAATGACATTGGCGGCCAGCAAACAGTTGCTGCCAGTTTATGACAAACCAATGGTCTATTATCCGCTTTCCACGCTTATGCTGGCTGGCATCAAGGATATCATGATCATCAGCACCCCGCTGGATCTGCCCCAGTTCAAGCGGTTGCTTGGAGATGGCTCACAGTTTGGCGTGAACTTTGAATATCGCGTTCAGCCCACTCCTGATGGCATTCCGCAGGCATTTCTGATTGCTGAAGACTGGTTGCAGGGTTCACCCTGTGCGTTGGCTTTGGGTGATAACCTTATCTTTGCCGACCATCTGGGCGTTTCCCTACACAAAGCCGCAGCCCGCCCACAGGGGGCTACGGTTTTTGCATATCAAGTGCGTGACCCCGAACGTTATGGGGTTGTTTCCTTTGATGAAACAGACCGCGCCCTTGAAATTGTAGAAAAACCAACCAACCCACAATCCAACTGGGCGGTTACGGGCCTCTATTTTTATGACAATCGGGTTCTGGATTTTGCCAAACAGGTAAAACCCTCCGCACGTGGCGAACTGGAAATTACAGATCTCAACCGTCTTTATCTGGAAGAAGGTAACCTGCAGGTAGAGCGTCTGGGCCGTGGTTGTGCATGGCTGGATGCTGGTATTCCCGATAGTCTGCTAGAAGCCAGCCAGTTTGTACACACCATTCAGGCACGACAGGGTATGCTGGTGGGCTCCCCCGCAGAAGTGGCTTTCCGCATGGGCTATATTTCAGCCGATCATCTTAAAGACCATGCCAAACGCATGGGCAAAACAGAATTGGGACGGATACTCTTCGATCTGGCTTCAGCTGAAGAGAAAGACAACTAAAGTCGGCTTTTTCATTCCCTTCCAATAGCAACGTAGGAACTTTCCAAGCATGAAATCCGAACGTCTTGCCATTCCCGATGTTATTTTGATCACGCCACCACGCTTTGGTGATAACCGTGGTTTTTTTTCAGAAACCTATAATATTGAGCGCATGCGCGAAGCAGGTATTTCAGAACCTTTCGTGCAGGATAACCAGAGCCTTTCCCGCCAGAAAGGTGTTATTCGCGGCCTGCATTGCCAGCTTGATCCGTTTGCACAGGGCAAGCTGGTGCGTTGCACCCGTGGTGCCATCTGGGATGTTGCGGTGGATGCACGCACGGGGTCTCCCACTTACGGGAAATGGGTTGCGGCTGAACTTTCAGAAGAAAACTGGTCCCAGCTTTGGATTCCCGCAGGCTTCCTGCATGGTTTTTGCACGCTGACAGAAAATGCAGAAGTGCAATATAAATGCACCTCTCTTTATAACAAAGCCTCTGAACGTGCCGTTATCTGGAATAGCCCGGAACTCGGAATAGATTGGCCCGTTAAGGCTGAGGATGCCGTATTATCCGAAAAAGACATGCAGAATCCAGATTTTTCAGCCGCCAAGGGATGGTTCCAGTATGCAGGAGAAAAAGGCCAGGCATGAGCACTTTAGCTGAAACTGGTGGCCCTATTCTTGTTACCGGCGGAAAAGGCCAACTGGCAACATCTCTGGTAAATCTTGGTGGCCCGCGCATTCGCTGCGTCGGGCGCCCGGATTTTGATTTTGACCGCCCTGAAACTCTCTTGGCGACACTGGATGCAATTAAACCTGTAGCTGTTGTGAACGCCGCAGCGTGGACAGCTGTTGATCTGGCAGAAAGTGAGCCTGAAGCCGCCGCCCGCGCTAACACCACAGGGCCAGAATTACTGGCGCGTTTGTGTGCAGAACGTGGCATTCCCTTTATTCATGTCTCTACAGATTATGTTTTTAACGGAAACAAAGGCGCACCTTACGTAGAAACAGATCCTGTTTCTCCCCAGACTGTTTACGGGAGCACCAAGGCCGAGGGTGAACAGCGTATTCTCGCAGCAGACCCACAAAGCATTATTCTACGCACATCTTGGGTTTACTCTGCCCATGGTAAAAATTTTGTACGTACCATGCTCAACGCTGGCGCTAAAAACCCAGCCCTAAAGGTTGTAGGTGATCAGCGCGGCAACCCAACATGTTCTGATGATCTGGCGCACGCCATTCTTTCCATTCTGGCAACCATTGAAAAAACCGGCTGGAAAGATGAATACGCAGGTATTTATCATGCCTGTGGTACGGGTGAGACAACATGGCATGGTCTGGCAGAAGCTGCGCTACAAAAAGCAGCGGAATACGGCCAGCCCAAACCCACCATTACGGCCATCCGCACAGAAGATTGGCCAACTCCCGCCAAACGCCCAGCCGATTCCCGCATGGATAACAACAAGCTGAAGCGTGTATTTGGTATTCAGATGCCGCAATGGCAGGAAAGCGTAAACAAAGTGGTGCACAAGGTTTTTACGGCACCATCCTGACTTTTGGGGAACCAGGCGGCCCCAAGTTCTCGTCCTAACCCATACCGCCTGACAGAATACAAAAGTGAGCAGTCAGGTGCAGAAACCAAGCGCGCAACATGGGATGGTCCCTTTCCACTCTCAGGATACCATTCCTGTTGCCGTTTTGCTTTCCACATATAATGGCGCAGCATTTTTAAGCGATCTGCTGGCCTCTCTCAAACAACAAACCTACACTAACTGGATTCTCCTCTGGCGAGATGACGGCTCTACAGACACAAGCGTAGAGTGCATGCGTCAATTCACTGCGGAGGTTGGTGCCCATCGTTGCAGGCAAATCGTTTCTCCACCAGCGCACATAGGAGTCGTGCTTTCTTACGCAACGCTTCTGGAACATGTGCCATCAGGCTTTTTTGTTGCATTCTGTGATCAGGATGATGTCTGGTTCCCAAACAAACTGGAACGTGGTGTTACAGCTCTTAAAGCTCTCTCAAAACCCGTGCTTTATTGTTCCCGACAACGCCTGACAGATACAAATTTGCGCCCAATCGGAATATCACCGCGACTTCCATCAAACCCGTGTTTCCAAATGGCACTCACACAGAATATTGCCACAGGCTGCACGATTATGCTGACACCTTCGGCTGTCAGTTTATTGCAAGGCAGCTTGCCGCCGCCAAAACATATTCTGCATGATTGGTGGGCATATCTGGTTGTTACTGGCGCGGATGGCGTGGTTATTACGGATAATCAGCCCACACTGCTTTACCGCCAGCACAGCAACAATGCTGTAGGCGCACCAGCCTTGTTTGTTCAACGTGCACTTGCGGCTCTCAAACGTGGGCCGTGGCAGTTTATGTCTCTTTTTCGGGATAATCTGGTTTATCTGAACAAACAAACCTGTCTTTCCCTCAACAACAGCCATTTTACACGCGCGTTGCATCTGGTGCTTTTACAATCAGGACTGGTGGGGAGATGGCACAGATGGCGTATGCTTGAGCGCTCACCCAAACTGCGCAGATATACTTGGCCTGAGCAGTTTATTTTTAGACTATGGTTTCTATGGGGCTGAATAATACCCGAACTTTCTTGGCATATTCCTTAACAAAACCACGATCCAGTGCTTCTGCTATAAAGCTGTTCACGGTAGATTGCCGCAACTGCTAAGATCGAATCATTCTCATCAATCACCCGCAAACATTTTTCCCACACATTGGAAACATGTTTCGGCTTCTGGAGTCAGGATCAACACCCTTGGCGCGCATAAGCCCCACGCAATCCGATCATTATTCCCCTTCCTCACACAAAAGCACCTTGCGTTTGCGCTTGGAGGAAGGTGGTGGGCTCGCGCTATGTGTTCTGGCCTGTGCTCTGCTCGCGGCACTTGTCAGCTATAATCCTAATGATCCGTCTTTTAACACGGCAACCGGCCAGCCTCCTACCAATCTGCTGGGGCTGAGTGGCGCCTTTTTTGCAGATACACTTTTGCAAGGTGTTGGGCTGGCAGCCATTCTGCCCGCGTTAATTCTGATCGCATGGGGATGGCGGTTCATGAGCCACCGTCTGTTGGGGCATGAATCCTGGCCCGTATTTGCCATGCGCGTTGTCGCCATTTTGTGCCTATTACCTGTTTCTGGTGCACTTCTGGCTGCTCTTCCGCTTTTATTCACGGCCTTGCCCACCATCAACTGGCCAACCCAAGCCGGTATTGGTGGCGGTATTGGCCACTCTATTGCCCAAACATCCATTGCTGCCGGAATGGCCGCTATTGGCCCGGCAGGAGGAATGGTGCTGTGGCTGCTTGGTTTGCTACTGGCTTTTCTGCTTATGGCCTTGGCAACCGGCCTACGGCGTGAGGAATGGTTTGCAATCTGGCGTGTAACACTTGTTTTGCTGCGCCTCCCCGGAAAATTGGGAATGCGCTTTGTGCGTTACTACGCCAGCCGCAAACCACACGCAGATTCCTATGCATCTTCAGAACCAACCAATCTTTATAAAAGCCAGCCGCAATCCTCCGCGCAGCCCCTGTTTTCTCATGATGAACCATCAGTGGAAAATAGTGGCCCCTTTGCAACGCCAACATCTACGCCCGCATCGGCTGGCACAGCATTGATGTTACGTAATGAGGAAGACAGTAAAAAACCCACGGCTCCTTCGACGGAACTGGCACATCATACATCAGCAGACCCTGCACCCGTAACCACACCAACATCTGCTGCCTCTATTGTGACACCGGTTGCACCTCCTCCCCCACCGCCACCTGTTGCTGAAAAATCCTCCAAGCCGGGCATTCTGGGGCGTTTGTTTTCTGGCAGCGCACATCAGGAAAACGTCCCGCACTCCACAGCACGTGCGGGCACAACAGTGCGTAAAGGCGGGTGGGAGCTTCCGTCCCTCAACCTCCTCAAACCCGCTCCGGCCAACACACGGACAGGCCCTTCCCCCGAAGCACTCAACGCAACTGCACGACTTCTGGAACAAGTGCTGGCTGATTATGGCGTGCAGGGCAAAATTGTCGGTATGAGCGCTGGCCCCGTTGTTACACTCTATGAGTTGGAACCAGCTCCGGGCATTCGCTCAGCACGTATTATCGGTCTTTCGGATGATGTCGCCCGCTCCCTTTCCGTGCTGAGTGTCCGTATTGCCACCGTGCCGGGCCGCAACGTGATGGGGATTGAAGTACCAAACCAAACGCGTGAGACCGTGTATCTTTCCGAACTGCTCAACCAGCCTTCATGGCAGAATGATCCTGGGCAGCTTCCCTTGGCTTTGGGGAAAGATATTGCAGGTGAGCCCGTGTTCAGCGATCTGGCGCGCATGCCGCACCTGCTGGTGGCTGGCACCACAGGTTCGGGTAAATCCGTTGGTGTAAACGCCATGATTCTCTCGCTGCTTTATCGGCTTTCCCCCGATGAATGCCGCCTGATCATGATTGACCCCAAAGTGCTGGAGCTTTCCATTTATGATGGCATTCCACACCTGCTCACACCGGTGGTGACAGAACCCCCAAAAGCCGTAAACGCCCTGAAATGGGTTGTACGAGAAATGGACCGCCGTTACCGCACCATGGCGCATCTGCAAGTGCGTAATATTGCGGGTTACAATGCGCGCGCTGCAGAAGCACGCGCTGATGGGGAAGTGGTTGTACGCCGCGTGCAAACCGGGTTTGACCCCGAAACCGGCAACCCAGTGTTTGAGGAACAATCTGTTACACTGGACCCTATGCCATATATCGTTGTGATTATTGACGAAATGGCTGACCTGATGATGACGGCCGGGAAAGAAATTGATGCCTGCGTGCAGCGTCTGGCCCAAAAAGCCCGTGCAGCAGGTATTCACGTCATTATGGCCACGCAGCGTCCTTCTGTGGATGTTATTACCGGCACCATTAAGGCCAACTTCCCCACCCGTATTTCCTTCCAGGTGATCAGCAAGTTTGATAGCCGCACCATTTTGGGGGAACAGGGTGCGGAACAGCTTCTGGGCCAAGGTGATATGCTGTTCATGCAAGGTGGCGGGCGCATTACCCGTGTGCATGGGCCTTTTGTGGCGGACAGCGAAGTGGAACAAGTTGTTAATTTCCTGAAAGAACAGGGAGAACCTGTTTACGATGATGATGTGTTGGCAGAACCGGTGGATGAAACCGCATCTTCCAACAGTGGTTCAGGCCGCTCTGGCAACAGCGACAACGGCGAATCCGAAATGTATGATGAAGCTGTTTCCATTGTGACTACTGAAGGCAAAGCTTCCACCTCGTTCATTCAACGCAAGCTTTCCATTGGCTATAACCGTGCTGCCAAACTGATCGAGCAGATGGAAAAAGAAGGTATTATCAGCCGTGCAGACCACGTAGGCCGCCGGAAAGTGTTGGTTGGCGCTAACAAGGACGATTAAAGATTTTTCCTTCTCAGCCCCCCATCCTTTATCAGGACCATCATCTGGTTATTCTGAACAAGCCCGCAGGCCTACCGGTACATGCAGGCCCCGCTGGCGGACCTTGTGTTGAAGATTGGTTTCCCCAACTTTCACGCCGCAAGGATGGGCCTTGGCTTGCACATAGGCTGGATACAGATACATCAGGCTGCCTGGCCATTGCGTTACGCAAGCAACCCTTACTGGCCTTGCAACAGGCATTTGCAACCAAAACAGCACAAAAAACCTATTGGGCCATTGTCCGAACCGGACCCCAAACTGATACCGGCCGCATAGATCTGCCACTAGAAAAACAATCCTCTCAAAAAGGATGGCGGATGGTAACGTCTCCAACGGGCGCCTCTGCTGCAACGCGGTGGAAAGTGCTCGGCCGCAATAAGGATTTATGCTGGCTGGAACTTGTTCTTGAAACCGGGCGTACACATCAGGCACGTGTACATTGCGCCGCTATGGGCTGGCCTATTCTGGGTGATTCTCTATATGGCACAGCGCATCCTGAAGGATTGCATCTGTTAGCCAGACGCCTGACTTTGCCTTTATCTTCACCCATTACAGCTGTTGCGCCACCCAGATCTGGCATGAAACCAGCTTTGCTGGCCTGTGGGTGGAAACCAGATATAAAAGCCATTCTATAACCCCTTTAAAAATAAGGGTTATGTGTGTTTATGTGACCATGCTTTTACAATTTCCTCATGTAAAAGCTGCCGTTTCTTTCTGATCATTTCCGCATCAAATTTATGCGCTTGCTTCTGGCCTGCAAGAGACATCTGATTGCGCTTTTGTGGATCATTCATCAGATCACGCAAAACACTTGCCAGCACGGGCACATCATCTGGGTTGGCGTAAACCCCGGCATGCCCAACCACTTCTGGCAATCCACCGCGAGGGGAGGCAACCACCGCAGCTCCCATACCCATAGCCTCAAGTGCCACCATCCCAAAAGGTTCCGGCCAACGGCTGGGAATAACAACTATGGCCGCCCGCCCCATAGCTTCCAACACCTTATGGTGGGGCTGATACCCAGCCATAACCACATCTGCCGCCTGCGCCTGGGCGCGTAACTGCTTTAAAAAAGGCGTTTGTGGAGAATCTGGGCCAAATCTGTCTGCGCCAATCATTTCTGCACGCCATGTGGGATGAGAGGGTAATACCTCGGCGCAGGCTGCCACAAAGGAATCTGCACCTTTATCTGCCACAACGCGGCCTGCAAACAGCAACAGTTTCTCACGCGGTTGCAATGGTGTTGGCAGGACTGAAAAGTCCAAGCAATTGGGCAGTACCTGCACGTCTGCTACTGTGCCAGAACTTTTAAAGCGCTTTTGCACCCATTCAGATACAACAACCACAACCACCTTGCGGGCCAATGCTTCTCGTTCCGTTGATGCACGTGCCTTTTTCATGCCGCACGGATCATTATGCAGCACCAAAGACACCGGAAGATTGGGGAAACGTTTACACAACCCCAACGCAATATCTGGCCGGTTATGTACCTCAACCAGTTCTGGCTGAAGCTGCCGAATTTTTTGGGTAACACCTGCTATATATCGGCCAATACGTCCAAACGGATACAAAACGGAAGGAACAGGCTGAAAAGCAACATTCTGAAAACTTGGAACAGAGAGGGGAGAACCGACAACAATTTCCCCTTCCAGCGCCATGCGCTGCACCAATAACGCAATAGCCCCAGCCTGTTGTGGTGCAAATCTCTCTTTAGGGGGTAAAACTGTTAAAACCCGCATGGCACGCGCCATTTTACCCCTCCCGGTATCATGCACTCTGGGGTGTACACAGCAGAACGCTACACCAGATCAGGGAATGGATTCATACATCTCCAATTGCCATTCTGCGGGTTCTTCCGCTGCCTCTTTATACCATTCCTGCATCAATGGATACTGACGCACGGCATCCATATATGCTCGGGAAATGTCGGATAATCCTGTAACACCATAAGATAAAAAGCGGCAGACAATCGGGGCAAACATGGCATCTGCATTCCCGAATGATGCACCAAACAGATATGGACCATCTACACCATAACGGGTGCGCGCATCTGTCCAGATGGCATCTATCCGGGCAATATCCTTCAAGACGTCTTCAGCCAGAGCCTCTGCCAACGGGCGCGCATCCCGCCCCAGGTTCATCGGCAGAGCAGAACGCACGCCCCGAAATCCGGAATGCATTTCTGCCGATATGGAGCGTGCAATGGCACGCGTGCACCGTTCCGCAGGCCAGAGTGCAGGCAGATATTCTGCGCAATATTCGGCTATTGAGAGCGAATCCCATACAACCGCGCCTTCATGTTCCAGATATGGCACACATCCGTTGGGAGACAGCGTTTTAAGAACTGTGGTTTTGCCGCCCCCTGCCAATGGCACAACCTCTATATCAACATCCAGCTGTGCCAGCTTGACCATGAGCCAGCCCCGCAAAGACCACGAAGAATAGCGCTGTGTACCAATAACAAGCCGACCATCAGCCATAATACGTGCCCTTTTGCCTACCAATTTATGCTGGAACAGTTTCTTCCATCCGGCGGATAAACCCTCCGCCCAAAATGCGCGTGCCCTGATAAAACACACAGGCCTGCCCCGGTGCGGGCATGGCAGGCTCTTCCAGATACACCATGGCACCATCGGATGTTGGGACAACACGGGCAGCCCGAGGCTCCTCACGCGCGCGCATTTGCACCCGGCAGACTAAACCTTCTGGAGGCGCGTCTACCAGCCAGTTCACATCCCGCACGGAAAGCGCCGTAACAAAGGATTTTTCACGCGGGCCAATAATCACACGCCTGCGGCCCGGTTCCACCCCAACCACCATCTGGCGTTCACCATTCAGGCGCGCGGCATTTCCCAGCCTTTTGCTTTGCCCTACAGTAAACCGCATGACACCTTCATGCTGGCCTACAATCTTCCCCTGCTGGTCCACAATTTCACCGGGGCCTGCCATTTCGGGGTGCATCTTTTCAACCAGATCGACGTAGGATCCATCGCTTACAAAGCACAGATCCTGACTATCGGGCTTGCCGGCAACCACCAGACCAAAACGCTCGGCTTCTTTCCTGACCGCTGCCTTGTCTGGCATATCACCAAGGGGAAAACGCAGAAATTCAAGCTGATCCCGCGTGGTGGCAAACAGGAACCAACTCTGATCCCGGTCTTCATCACACGGGCGGTGCAATTCTGCACCATCGGGCCCTTCTACGCGGCGCACATAATGGCCTGTTGCCATGGCATCTGCGCCAATTTCACGCGCAAGACCCAACAAATCTGTAAACTTCACGCCCTGATTACACGCCACACAGGGCACAGGCGTTTCACCCGATGCATAGGCATCTGCAAAACGCTCTATAACGCTATCCTTAAAGCGGCGTTCCGCATCAATAACATAATGCGGAAAACCCAGAAGGTCCGCCACTGCGCGGGCATCACGAATATCCTGCCCTGCGCAGCATGCGCCTTTTTTTGCAGCCCCGCGCGAATCGTAAAGCTGCAAGGTAGCACCCACAACTTCATGCCCTTCCTCCAGAAGGCGGGCAGCTACAACAGAGCTATCCACCCCACCAGACATGGCAACAAGTATACGCATGAGCGCTATATCCTTTTAAAAACGGCTTCAAGCCTTGCTGGGCAGGCGTACAACCAAGCCATCCAGTGCTTCTGTCATGACAATCTGGCACCCAAGGCGAGATGTTTTTTCCAACCCAAAAGCCAGATCCAGCATATCTTCTTCATCATCTGTGGGGGCGGCCAACTTGGGGGCCCATGCCGGGTCCACAATCACATGGCACGTTGCACAGGCCAAAGAACCTTCACATGCGCCTTCAAGATCAATGCCATGCTTATGGGCAATTTCCAGCACGGAAAGGCCAACTGGCGCATCCACTTTGTGTTCTGTTCCGTCCTGTTCAACAAATGTCATCTGGGGCATTGGTTTCCATCCTGCCAAAGGCTGTTTCATTGCGGCGTGTGGGGGTATGGCGCGCTGTTGGGCTGCAACTTGGTAACTTATGTTACGCTTCGCACCCGCAAGACAGCCTGCGCCAAATTATCTGCCGCGCGTTCTGCTTCGGCGGCTGAGGTAAAACGTCCGGGAGAGAGACGCAAGCTTCTTCCCGCTTCTTCCCGGCTCAGCCCCATTGCTTCCAGCACATAAGATGGGGCCAGTTCTGCCGAAGAACAGGCTGATCCTAAAGAAACAGCCAGATCAGGCATAACGGCCACAACATCCAGTGCCGAAACTCCTACGGGCAGACGCAGATTAAAAATGCCTGGCAAGCGTGGCGCCGCAACTGCATTTATTTCACACCCCAGTAGCACAGCATTCAGCTTGTTTAGAAAAACACGCTGCAACATGGATAAATGCTCAAAACCGGCATCCAACTCTTGCTTTGCAATCTGGCAGGCTTCTCCAAAAGCCGCCACCAGAAAACCCGGTACGGTGCCAGAGCGTACTCCGCGTTCCTGCCCCCCTCCGGAAAACAAGGGTGCCAAACGTACGCGGGGGCGGCGACGCACAAACAGGGCCCCGGCTCCTTTAGGTCCATACAGCTTGTGGCTGGAAACAGAGGCCAGCGCCAACCCCCATACATGCACATCTACAGGAATTTTCCCTGCAGCCTGCGCCAGATCGGAATGCAGCAAAGCACCCGCCTCATTCACCACCCGACCCAAAGCTGGCATATCTTGCAGCACACCTGTTTCATTATTAGCTGCCATGATGGAAACAAGCGCCGTTGGTACCTGTAGGCCTGCATGCAACACAGCGGGATCAAGCTGACCATTTGCATTTACTGGCAGCACAACCGGCTCAAACCCTTCCTGCGCCAGATCCCGCACACTCTCCAAAACACATTTGTGCTCGGTTGCTACGGTTATTACGCGTTTACGTGGGCTACCCTGAGCCGCCAGATGGCGTACAGCACCTTTAATGGCCAGATTATTGGCCTCTGTAGCGCCCGATGTGAAAATGATTTCCTTGGCATCCGCCCCTATCAGGCTGGCAACCTCACTCCGCGCACGCGCCACTCTGTCTGCCGCACGCATACCGGCTTCATGCGTTGTGCTGTGGGGGTTCCCATTTTCATGGTCCAGAACATCCAACAGCACTTGGCGCACGCGCGGATCACATGGTGTGGTAGCTGCATGATCGAAATAAATGGAAGATGCCATGCCCCAAATTACACCACAGTTTCCATCAACCCAATAGCTACCGGGCTTTGTGCCATACGGGTGTAGGATTCGATAAAACGCACCACATCTTCCTCAGTCACATTCCATGGCAGAGAAACGCGCAAAGCCTGCCCTGCCAGCTCACCCGCACCCATGGCCTCCAGCACGTGTGAAAACGCCACTTTGCCGGAAGAACAGGCAGACCCCGCCGAAACACAAATACCATCCAGATCCAGCCGCATAAGCTGCGCCTGCGCACGCTTGCCCGCCAATGCCAGAGAGACAGTGTTATTCAGGCGGGGCACATTTGCCCCAAACACTTTTGCACCTGCAGCCACAGCTGCCTGTTCAATACTATCCCGCAACGGGGCCAGGTTTCGTGGCTGTTCCAGCGCAGCGCCCAAAGCCGCGACCATACCTGCAATAGCCGGCAACGGCGGTGTGCCCCCCCGGCGGCCCTGTTCCTGCCCTCCGCCTTCAAATATTGGCAGCACACGCGCAGGGGCTGGCCCGCGTAGTAACAAGACTCCTGCCCCTTTTGGTCCACCCATTTTGTGGCCAGAACAGGCAAGGCTATCAATGCCGCTTTTTTCAACAGATAACGGCAAACGCCCCGCTGCCTGTACGGCATCCACATGCAAATGTGCCCCGTATTTTCGGCACAACACAGCTACATCTTCAATTGGGTGCAACACACCGGTTTCATTATTCGCCAGCATCAAACACACAAAAGCGGGCATTTCTTCCTGCACCAATGCCTGTTCGAGCTTATCCAATAGCACCTGACCGTTGGTATCTACATCCAACCATGCCACCGGGGCATCTTCTGGCGCACCCTTGCGGACAGCATCATGCTCTGTACGGCCTATCAGAAACCGGCGCCCCTGGCCGAGTCCCCTCATGGCCAGAACATTGGCTTCTGTGCCACCTGATGTAAAAATACAGTTAAGCGGCGCAACATCCAAGTAATGTGCAACCTTGTTGCGGGCTTGCTCCAACACTGCGCGGGCTTTGCGGCCGGCACGATGCACGGAAGAAGGATTTCCTGTTAAATCAGCGGCTTCTAGCAAAGCTTCCCGCGCCTGCGGGCGCAAAGGCTCTGTTGCATTTGCATCCAGATAAACCATATCCGAACCACTGCGTTTTATTTCTGCTTTACTTGTCATAACGCCCCGAATCAGACCATCTGCCACACAGACATGCTATACTTAAAAGGGCGAAAAACAGCCATTATAACGATTTATGTGGAAATCCTGACCAGACAGCCGCTATAGAAAGCCGCATGGTCAACACCATGAGGCGCAAGCATGTTCAAATACGTTAGGAGAAAGTTCTTTCCCCACGCATCACGATCCCCACGGAATCTTGGTGCATGATTATGCCTGTGTCTTCCATAAGGTCAACGGCAGAAAACGTCTTCTGCTATTTTCTCTCCACATCAGAGACACCATATACCTGAAAGACCGTTCTTTTCCGTTTCCTCCCCACAAACGGAAAGAAACGGTGTGTTGAGCATTTCATTGTGCGGGCGTGTATCCCGCAGTCTGATTGAAAACGTGGCATCGTTTTAAACCAGACCTGTTTACAGACCCAGAAAACGTCATGCCCCCGGACGTTTTCCATGATCAAGCGGAACCCGAATGCCAGAGGTTATGTTTGCCGGCCCTGATGGTCGTCTTGAAGGGCGCTATCACCATTCAAACGAGCCCAACGCCCCGCTTGCCCTCGTGCTGCACCCCCACCCGCTGCACGGTGGCACCATGAACAACCGCATTACCTATGCGCTGTATCGCACGTTCGAAAAGATGGGCTTTTCCGTCATGCGCTACAATTCGCGCGGGGTTGGCCGTTCTCAGGGGCGGTTTGATGGCGGTATTGGCGAAATTTCAGATGCTGCCGCAGCGCTGGACTGGATGCAGATGGTTAATCCCAATGCCAGTGGGCTATGGATTGCCGGGTATTCTTTTGGCGCTTTTGTTGGCATGCAATTGCTGATGCGCCGCCCTGAAATTACCGGCTGGATCAGCATTGCGCCGCCTGCCGCGCATTATGATTTTGGCTTTCTGGCACCATGTCCCTGTGGCGGCCTGATGATTGCCGGCGGCAAGGATGATATGGCCCCAGAGCCTGCCATTCATAAACTGGTGGATAAGCTGAACACCCAAAAAGGTGTAACAGTTGATTACCGTGTTTTCCCCGAAGCGGACCATATTTTCGCCAAGCAGGTCGATAAGATCACCAACGCGGTGGAAGACCATGTGACCAAAGCCATGGCACACCACAACATGCCTTTGGCAGCAGACTAAAACATGCTTTCCCGCTGCCAGCCTTTAACTTACTGGCTGGCAGCAGGTATATTCCCCCGCAAATCCTTCAGTCTTTGCGGCGTGGATGCGCCAGCTCTCTTACAACGCCGTGCAGTGTGCGTAGTTCCTGCTCTGTCACCTCACCACGTGTAAAAAAGTGGCGAAGGTTACGCACCATGCCGGGGCGTTTCTGCTCATTTCGCAGAAAACCGCAATCATCCAGTTCACGCTCCAGATGTTGCAGAAAATTCTCCAGCTCCCCTTTGGTGGCTACGTGGGTCTCATTTGTCATAAGTTCACGCGGGGGTGTTTGATCATCAGCCATCCACCATTCATACGCCATGATCATGACAGCCTGTGCTAGATTGAGCGACATGAAAGCTGGGTTGAGCGGATAACGAATAAGCGCATCCGCACGCGCCATATCCTCATTATCAAGGCCCGCGCGTTCGGGACCAAACATTAGGCCAACCCTTAGCCCGCGCCTTGTTGCTGCGCGCAATTCCGCTGCACCACCACGCGCCGTTAACACGGGCTTGATGATATGCCGCGGGCGCGGGCAAGTTGCATAAACATGGTGCAGGTCTGCCACGGCATCATCTACACTTTCGTGCACTGTTGCCGCTTCCAGAATCCGGTCTGCCCCGGAGGAAGCCCGCCATGCACGCTCCTGCGGCCAGCCATCACGCGGGCTAACAAGCCGTAAATGAAAAAGGCCCCCATTGGCCATGGCGCGGGCCGTGGTGCCAATATTTTCTGCCATTTGCGGGCGTACCAAAATAACAACCGGCGTATTGCCTATTGGCTCTAAAGGTGCGCCACCATCCCGCCCGGTCATGCGCGCCTCCAGCTTGTGCCATCTTTGGTATCTTCCAACACAATGCCTTGTGCCTGAAGCTGATCGCGCAGCGCATCTGCCTTTGCAAAATCCCGTGCCTTACGAGCCGCCAGACGCTTGTTAATCAAAGCTTCAATAGCGGCATCTTCATCAGATGCATCGCCTTTGAACCATTGTTCCGGGTCTCCCTGCAAAAGACCTAGCATGCCTGCACCCGCTTTAAGGCCACCAGCGGCCTGCCTATCTCCTGCCAGAGCCTGTGCGGCAAGTGCATGTAATTCTGCTATGGCTTTGGGTGTATTCAAGTCATCCGCCAGTGCCTGCAACACACTCTCTGGCACATCTGCCTGGGGCACAGGCCCCGCAGCAAGTGCACGGTAGAACCGATCCAGCGTTTTACGCGCTTCCTGCAAACCGGCCTGTGTATAATTAAGAGTGGAGCGATAGTGCGCCCCCAACAGCAGCAGACGCAAAGCCTCTGCCGGGGCTTGTGCCAGCACATCCCGAATCGTCAGAAAATTGCCCAAAGACTTGGACATTTTCTCGCCCTCAACCAGCAGCATGGCATTATGCACCCAGTAATTGGCAAACTTGCCATGTGGGAAGCAGCACAAGCTCTGGGCACGTTCATTTTCATGGTGCGGGAACAGAAGGTCTGACCCACCGCCATGAATATCAAAGCTATCTCCCAGATAACGATGAGACATGGCTGAACATTCAATATGCCAGCCCGGTCGGCCACGACCCCAAGGACTATCCCATCCCGGCTGGTCTGCATCCGATGGTTTCCACAGCACAAAATCACCCGGCGCTTTTTTATAGGGGGCAACCTCTACACGAGCCCCAGCTTCCAGCTCTTCGGGGTTGCGGCCTGAAAGTGCGCCATAGGATGGAAATGAGCCGACCGAAAACAGCACATGCCCTTCGGCTTCATACGCATGGCCGTTTTCAATCAGCCGCGCGATCATAGTCTGCATTTCACCAATATTATGCGTTGCACGTGGCTCTATATCCGGCGGCAGCACGTTCATGGAAGCCAGATCCTGATGGAACTCTTCCGTTGTGCGTTGGGTTAGAGAGCCAATATCCTCACCATTCGCACGGGCGCGAGCAGTAATCTTGTCATCAACATCCGTGATATTCCGCACAAACGTTACGCGTGGATAAATATGCCGCAGCAAGCGCACCAGCACATCTGCCGTAAGCATGGCCCGCAAATTACCAATATGGGCTAAGTCATACACTGTGGGTCCACAGTAATAGACTTTTACATGTGCCGGATCGATAGGCGTAAACGGCACCGTGGCACGGCTTTGGCTATCGTGCAGGGATAGAACGGGGTGAGGAGGAAAATGAGAATGCGGCATGCAGCCTAGATGCGCCAGCAGCGGTTTGGATGCAATATCCCGCTGCGCCAAAAAACCTTTCATCAATACAAAAACAGGTCTTGACGGCAGGGGGTGGTTTCAGCTTAATTCTGCCCCTGCGTAAAGACGCATCAGTGCCCTTATAGCTCAGTGGTAGAGCAACCGCCTTGTAAGCGGTAGGTCGTGGGTTCAAATCCTACTGGGGGCACCACTTTTTCTCCCCATTCAAAATTTGGTATTGCGGGTCTGGCAGCCGGTTTTTACGCGGCTACCCATCCATCCTGCTTAAGGGCAACACCTGCCAGATACAGGCTACCGCAAATCAGCACGCGCGCATGTGGTTGTGGGTTTTGTGCAACCAATGCATCAAGCGCTTCAACCAGTGTTGGTCCAACCTGGGCTTTTCCACCAGAAGCTTTCACAATGGCTTCTACAGGCAATGCCAGATGCTGTTGTGGCTCACAAATAGCCCATACGCTGGATGCAAACGGCAAAACCGGATGCAAAAACCCTGTGGCATCCTTAGTTTGCTTCATCCCTACCAGCACATGCAAGGGTTGATCCTTCCATTGTGCCAGTTCCTGCGCCAAGGCATTCCCCGCTCCGGGATTATGGCCGCCATCCAGCCAAAGCTCCCATCCCTTAGGAAGATGAGATGCCAATTTGCCATGAAGTTGCTGCATACGGGCAGGCCATTGCACCCGGCCAATGCCCTGCCACGCCTGTGCTGGCACATGCAGGCCAGAAACACGTAATGCCTCTACCGCAAGACCAACATTTTCAATCTGCCACGGCCCAACCAATGCAGGCTGCGGTAATGTGAATTCTCCGGCCTTATCCGCAAATATCAGTTCACTCTTGGCCGATTCCACACCTTTTTGCGGCGTAACTGACCATTCAGTCCCTCGCCGATAAAGCTGAGCCCTCACCTTATCCGCCTGCGCTTGCAGAACCTTCATAACAGCTTCTGGCTGATTGCCTGTTACAGCAGGCACGCCCGGCTTAAAGATACCCGCCTTTTCTGCCGCAATAGCCTCCAGCGTATCCCCCAAAAAAGCCTCATGATCGCGCGAGACGGAGGTCACAATACATGCAGCAGGCTTCCGCAACACATTTGTGGCATCACACCGGCCACCAAGCCCCACTTCAATAATGGCCAGATCAGCCGGGTGCCGGGAAAACAGTAGAAAGCCAGCAGCCGTCAGAACTTCAAATACGGTAATGGGCGCACCATCATTTACCCGCTCAATTTCCTCCAACGTGGCAACCAGTTCCGATTCGCTTACCAGTTTACCGGCAATACGGAAGCGCTCTGTTACATCCACCAGATGAGGGGATGTCATAACATGCACGCGCCAGCCTGCGGCTTCACCAATCGCGCGCAGAGTCGCACACGTACTGCCCTTCCCGTTTGTACCAGCAACATGGATAACGGAAGGCAATTTTTCTTCCGGGTGCCCCAGCTTTGCCAGCAGCGCCTCTAACCGGCCCAAGGAAAGGTCAATCAGTGCGGGATACAGGTTATTCAACCGTTCCAACACCGCGCCGGTCCGGCCCGTAAATTCTGCTGTCGGGCCAGAGGCTGCTACTTTTGTCATGGAAAGATTACTCTGCGGCGGCGGGAGCCGGTGCCTGAGGGCGCGGCGGTGGGGCTTTTACATCTGCCGGTGCATGCATCAACAACCCGATCACGCGGGCCAATGTTGCAGGTACATCCTTACGCTGCACCACCATGTCCAGCATACCGTGATCCAACAGGTATTCAGACCGCTGAAAGCCTTCTGGCAGTTTTTCGCGCACTGTATCCTGAATAACGCGCGGGCCAGCAAACCCAATCAGGGCGTTGGGTTCAGCCATTTGCACATCACCCAGCATGGCAAAGGATGCCGTAACCCCGCCTGTGGTCGGGTTGGTAAGCACCACAATATAAGGCAGCCCGGCTTCTTTCAGCATTTCAACAGCCACAGTGGTGCGCGGCATCTGCATCAGGCTGATAACGCCTTCCTGCATACGTGCGCCGCCAGAAGCCGTGAAGATAACCAGCGGTGCCTTTTGCAAAATGGCCAGACGGGCAGCAGCCACAAAACGTTCACCAAAAGCGGCCCCCATGGTGCCCGCCATGAATTCAAACGCCATCACACCCACAACGGCTTGATGCCCACCAATGGTGCCGTGCGCTACAATCAGCGATTCATCAAGATGGCTTTTTGCACGCGCTTCCTTAAGCCGATCTGTATATTTTTTCTGATCCCGGAACCCAAGCGGATCAACCGGTGCAGATGGCAGCTCAATACGGGTGAAATCCCCGTTATCAAACGTCCATTTCAGACGGTCCATAACTGGTGCACGCATGTGGTGCCCACAATGAGGGCACACATTTAATGCCTTGTGCAGCTCTTTGGTCAGAATCATCTGGCTGCACGAGTCACAGGTCGTCCACAGATTATCCGGTACATCCCGACGCAGCAGGCCGCGAATTTTGGGACGAACATATTCGGTGATCCAGCTCATTTTGAACCCTGTGACTGCACAATACAAATTGCAGGGACAAATATTGGCCCAGCACGCGTTGCATTACGCGTGCTGAACCTATCTGCCAAGTTTTATAAGATCCTACAGGCTATATGCCCCTGCTGAAAATAAACCTGAAGCTCTAATTACAGAGCGCTTTCTACCCATGCCTTCAACTGGCTTTTGGGCAGGGCACCCACTTTTTTATCTATAACCTTGCCATCACGCACCAGCATAAGGGTTGGAATGCTACGTACCTGATACGCATTTGGAGTTTCCGGGTTGTCATCAATATTTACCTTGGCAACCGTTACCTTGCCGGCAAATTCCTTGCCAATTTCTTCCAGTGCCGGGCCAATCATTTTGCATGGGCCGCACCATTCTGCCCAGAAATCTACCAGCACAAGGCCAGAGGCCTTGAGAACATCTTTATCAAAGCTGGAATCGCTGACAGCAAGCGTATGTTCACTCATTTTCTGGTTCCTTAAACTTCTCGGCATGTATCCACATGCCGTAAACTGCCTTTACCAATGCAGGGCGATAAGTTGAAACGACTATCTACCCAACTCTGTCTAACACTTAAGGTTGCGCCTGCTGCGGTCAAGATACAGCCGCAGGCAAAATGCCCGGCGCATGTTTATCCAACAATACATCAGGCAAAACATCTGCTCGTGGCACTTCTGTCCACACCAGAACACAGATGACAGGTCGATCTGGCCATATACCTTGCAAAAGAGCACGGTAAGCTGCCATCTGCCGAAGATATAAAACAGGTGTGCCCTGCACCGTGCGTGGTGCATGGCGACCGGTCTTAAAATCACAAACCAACACTTTGTCTGACAACACACGCAAACGATCAACCTGCCCAACAATAACTTGACCACCCGCCACACCAGCAAGCCGCTGTTCCGCCCGGGCAGCCGGATCGAACAGGTCTGCCAGACCCGGCATCTTCAAAACAGCCAAAACCTGTTGCGCCAGTTTATCAGCCTCATGCACAGATAAACCACTTGCAGGCCGCGCCAGCCACTGATGCGCCAAGGCCGATTGCTGCTCTACAGGGCAGGCTGGCAAAAACTGCAACAAGGCATGCACCAGATTACCACGCCGAAATGCGGCCTCACGCGCTTTGGCAGGTGTTACAGCCGTTACATCCAAAGGTGAATGCACAGATGGCAACGGCCCCAGCATAGCATCATCTGGCCTACTGGGCGCCAACGGACGCGCCAACGGACTTTCAGCTTCTGGCAAAACAGGTTTCCACAAGGGAGCTGTCCCCATCCATTTTGGCAATGGCGTTGCTTTTATATTGTCATCTTCCGAATATGGCGCTGGTTTTGATGGCGCTACCTTTGTCTGAGGGCGCTCTTCCAGCAATAACATGGACCCGTCCCAGTCACCCTCCTGAAAATCCACTTCATGCGCACCAGCCTTTTCAAAACCAATACGGCATCTTTCGTACCAGCTTTCTGCGGGCACTGTGCTTGCCGGTTTCCACCCGCAAACAATCAATCTATCTGCAGCACGTGTAAGGGCCACATAAAGCAAGCGGTTATATTCCTCCACTACGCGGCTACGCATATTCTCCTTCAGGTTGCGCGTTAACCCTACTGACAAGGCATTACGTGGCACATATAAAGGTACATCTAGATTTTCTGATTTATCATGTGCCCAAAACAATCTATCTTCAAAACGTGGCAAACCAACTGTATCTGGCAAAATAACCAAACGTGCCTGCAACCCCTTAGAACCATGTGCAGTCATAATTCTAACAGCATCACCGCCAGTTTCCGCTTCACGCTTCACAGTTTCTTCTGAATGCCGCATCCAGTGCAGAAACCCCTGCAAAGAAGAGGGATGTTGGTCCTGAAATCTGAGGGCAGCAGATAAGAGTTCGTCAATCGGCTCCGCTGCTTCTGGCCCCAGGCGCGCAAGCAACCGTGCACGTGCTCCTCCCGGACCCAAGGCAGCAGAAAGAAATTCATAAGGTGTGAGATAATCTACTTTTTTGAACAAACCATTTAGAAAATTCCATGCCTGCTTCCAATCTGGTTGTTCTATATGGCGTTCACGCAGAACAGACCATAAAGGCTCTCCTTTTTCACGCCCTGTCGCCAATGTCATCAAACTCTCATCTGACACACCTCCCAAGGGGGATGTCAGCACACATGCCAATGTCAGATCATCTTGAGGCAACAACAGTGCTGCGCATAAAAAAAGCAAATCCTGAACAGCCAGATGATCTGCCAAGCCTGTACGCACAAGCGTCGTAACAGGAATGTTCTGCCCTTTTAATGCACGCACAAGCATACCCACAAATGGAGAGCGGCGTGGAACCAGAACAAGAATATCACCTGCCTTTAAAGGTTTTTGTTCACATAACGGCTTTTCATGCAGCTGTTTAAAAATATATTTTGCCACAGCATCTGCCAGTTTCTGGCGCGGACTTTGGCGTGTTGCATTGCCACATGCAGCCTCCCACGGGCTAACAACATCCTCTTCCTCTTTTGTTTCAACCAGAGGCCATAATTCCACACGGCCACCCTCACCTGGGCGTGCCGTAATATGCTCCATAACCTGCCCCGGTTCTTCTACAACCCCTTTAGCTGCTTCAGGTTCTGCAAAAACAGCATCAACAAGTTTAAGAACAGGCGCCGTTGAGCGGAAAGAAACCGTTAATTCTGGCTCACGCCATAACAAATGTGCATTCTGAACACGATTTTTGAATTTCTGACGCCATTCCCGAAAAGAATCTGGATCTGCGCCCTGAAACCCATAAATGGATTGCTTATAATCCCCTACAGCAAAAATAGTGCGTGGCGGCGCATCTTCACTCCATCGGCCAAGGCCGGAAAAAAACTCTTCTGTCAGATCACCTGCAATACGCCATTGTTCAGGAGATGTATCCTGCACTTCATCCAGCAAAAGGTGGTCTATACCTCCATCCAGCTTGTACATAACCCATGCCGCACCTGGTTCTTGCAAAAGGCCTAGAGCCCGTTGGATAAGATCATCATATTCTATCTGCCCATGCCGTGCCTTTTGCGTTGTATAAAGGCCAGAAACAGAAGCGGCCATCTTAAGCAAGGCGCTCCCCATTTCTGCCAGTTTACGGGCACGCTGCTGTTCTTCTACCTTTATTAGGCGAGCACCTTCTTTCTGAATATAATCTGCAATATCTGCGTATTTTTCAGAAAGTTTCTTAGAAATCAAACCAGCAGAACGTATCTTTCCATCTTTGGTGAGAAATCCATTGCGCCAGATGGTCCATTGCTCTGCACGCTCTGAGGAAGAAAGTGCAAGCCAATCTAAAAGAAGAAGCGCATTTCTTTTTATTGCTTCAGAACCTTTCTCTGAAAGAATCTGAAACCCTTCTCTCAAGTTCTGCTCTTCGGAAAGATTAGAACATATTTTTTTCAAAAAATCTTCCGTGCTTCCATGTAATATATCAGATGGAATCCCAAGCACCTGACACAGAAGTGTTTCTGCCTTTTGCGAATCTTGCACAACAAGGTTTAATAAGGCAGATGATCTTTCATCCCTCCTTAAAACTCCAGAAATAAAAATAAAGTCCCCTAAAGATATCTGTCCTGCAAGAGGGGAAATAATATCTTCCTTTTGCTGTCCCAGAACCGCTTCCACACATGCTTGCAAAGCTAAAGATGCATCTGTTTCTTCCATAACCGTAAAATGCGGATTCATGGAGGCTTCTAATGGAAAGCGCCGCAACAAAGATTGGCAAAATGCGTGGATTGTTCCAATACGCATGCCCCCCGGAAGATCCAGAACCTCTGCAAATAATGCCCGTGCACGGCGGCGTGTTTCATCTGTGCAGGGAACATATAATTCTGCCAGTTCTTTATCCAGATCCTTGTCTGCCAATGTCACCCAACGGCCCAAACGGGTTTGAAGCCGGATGGACATTTCTGCGGCCGCAGCTTTGGTAAAAGTGAGACATAAAATACGTGCCGGCGAGCTACCATGTTGAATTGAGCCATCTTCCGTCAACCGCGGCAACATGAGGCGCAAAAGGCGATCAATTAACAATTTTGTTTTGCCACTTCCTGCAGAAGCCGAAACAAAAACCGATGCAGATGGATCTGATGCCAATGCCTGCTGTGCATTTGCTTGAGCAATAGCTTTTTGCAAAGCCTCCTGTGCAGATAAGCTCATTCCTCGCCCTCCTTACGTGCTGCATTCCACTCAGACACACGCGCCAGATGCGCGTAATCTGCAAACCGTGGCTCTCGCCCAGGATGGGGATGAGAAAGATAAGGCTGATCTGGCTGATCATAGGCAGCTATGCGCAACAGTAGATTTTCCCAAGTTTGCTCGGCTAAATCTGTAAGACTTAGCTCTTCTCGTGTATGCACAGCAACTTCTTCCCCCGGCTCTGCCCCGCCTGTCAGACGCCAGTAAATGAGATTTGAAATTTCCTTTGAATGTTCAGGAACCTCCCTGAAACCTCCACGCAGAATCATGGCCGCTTCAAGCGGAAGCTGTGGGCTCCACCCCGCCATGACATCCTTGGCTGTTGGCAATGTGCCTGTTTTGTAATCCTGCACAATAACGTGCCCATCAACACTCAGTTCTATACGATCTGCCCGACCCACAAGATCAAACTTACCGCCTGGAGCATCTGTAATACTGACACGCCCACGAACTTCCGTCAGAATAGCCTGCGGCACACCATACTTGCTCCGCCGTTTTTCTTCAGCTTGTGCAACCCATCGGGCAATACGCATCAATCTGGGGCGCCACCATGCACGCAAGGCTGGACGCAAAACATGTTCTTGCAAACTTTCCTGAAATAGTTTGCATAATTTATTTTCCGAATTATCTGGCCATGTCACGCCGTAGGCTTTTATCCAGCGCTCCAACGCCTTATGCACGATCATGCCATAATCTGATGCATCTGCCGCTTCTTCAAGTTCTGGTAAAACTTCAAGTTTTAGAATGTGTTTTGCATAAATAGCATAAGGGTCTCTAACCCATGTTTCTATTTCTGTTACGCTCAAACGCCGCGGACGGAGTGCAACAGGCGGCATGGGTTGCGGCGGACTCACGGGCGTTACAGGTCCATTAGGTTGATCCAGCTTCTGCAACCATATCAATGCAGGATGATTTGGAATATGTCCTTTCTGTCCCTCTAAAAATGCATCCATCCGCGTAAGCCATCTGGCAGGCACAACAGGCGCTCCCTCTCGCCGCCGCGCGCTGGAAAGGATGACAGTCTCTGCTGCCGCAGCACTTGCAAAAAAATCATGTGCAGCTTGTCCTACAGCCTGCTCAGGAGAAGGAAGCCCCATTCTGTGTCGCATCGGGCGGCTCATCCACGGGCCGGCATCTACTACAGGCGGCCACACACCTTCAGAAAGCCCACCAAGGATAACCGTTTCTGCTGTTTGCAACCGAGATTCAAACAAACCCCAGATCAAAACACGTGGATGTAAGGCTTTGGGATCTCCCCCACGGCGCATGGCAACACGTTCTGGTGCCAGCACGGCCGTTAACAAGCCATCCAGAACGACAGGAGGCTGAGGAGGCAAAACTTCTGATGCCAGCATCAATTCTGTCAATTGGCTGGCAAGCATGTTTCCTTCTTCGCCTTGCCACAAACGTTCTACGGCACTTTCCTCATCTGTGCAGGCCAAACGCTCTACTGTTGCAATCAATGCAGCCAACAAGTCTGGCATTGGTGCACAATGCTGCTCTATATCTTGCGGAGTTTGTACGTTTGCGCCTGTTACATCGTGCTCCCAACCAAGAATAGGTTCCAAACAAAAAGTCAGACGCTGCATAAAAGCAGAAAGTGGCACAGGCCCAAATGGCCGATCTGCCGTAATGCCACCTTCTAATTTGGCTTTTACTCTTTCATTCGAAGTTTCAAGAGCATTTTCTACCGCCTGACATAAGGCCGCAAAACCAGGTGGGGGAGCTGGGCCACGTAAAACAGCACGTTCCAAAAGGCGTGCCGTTGCACGGCAAGATCCTGATGAAAAACCACATGCAACCAAAGGATGTTTTAAAACACTTAGGAGAGATACTGGGGAAAAACGATTATCTACCATCTGGGCAACCAGACGCAACAAAACAGCAGCAGGCGTATCTACCAAAGATGAACCAGCACTATCATCTGCCAGAATACCCCAACGGGCCAATTCAGTTGCAACGCGGGATGCAAGCCCCCTATCTGGAGTGATCAGTGCAACACGATGAGCAGGCTGTTGAATTGCATCACGCATAATCATGCTGATTGCAACGGCTTCCTCCTGCTGATCTGCGGCATCCAATCTATAAACGTTTTCTAGTTCCGCCCCCTCTGGTCGAGACCAATCATCTAAAGCTTCAGCAGGAAGAAGAATACGTGAAAGGGTTGCAGCACGTTCAGAACCTTCCCCCTCTCCTTCCCAAACCTGCACATTATCACGGGTGATTTGCAAATTTTTGAGTAAGGAGCTTAACCCAGCTTGGGGATGACTATCTGGTAAAGAAAGAAATGTCTCTTCCGCCATAATCATGTCCAGACCCGGCAATATCACCTTGCCACATGGACACTCCAAAACGGCTTTAAGCACACTTATTGTAGGGGGCATAACATGGGTAAACCCGGCAGCCCATATTGGAGTCATGTCTCCCTGCTTTGCCAGATTACGCCATAAATCAGCTTGTGCATCCAACAATGCAACTTGCCTGGCTACGGGATTCATCACCCCATTTTCCTTGAGCCATTCAGGCCATGCCTGTGTCACAATTTCTAAAAATCTTAAGATAATTTGCCAATGTTCTGCAAAATTTTCCTGCACAGCCTCCGGTAGACGTTCTGCCAGATTCACTCCAGCCCACTCGGCTTCATCCATAAGATCTGCCAGAGCTTTTGCCAAAGGCCATGCCTGATCCAGAGTTGGACGGGTGCCAAAAGCTTTGTCTGCTTGCAACACAAGCCGTGTTAGCACAGCCAACCGTGTCATCCCGCTTACAGCAGGTGGCAAGTCAAGTGCTTTCATGCCTCCTATGCCAGCAGATAATCCAAGCTCGGCTTCATCCAATGCACCAATAGGCACAATGCGGGGCAGCAGTACGCTTTGCCCATCCATGTAACGCACAAAGGCTTCGGTAAGCGCGCGGGCAGCACGCCTGCCGGGCAACACAATAATACCTTCTCCTATTGCTTCCACATCGTGATTTGCGGCTTCTATCCAACGCAAAGCCAGTTGATCCAAAAAAGGAAGATGCGCGGGAATTGTTGTGATTTTCATATGGCAGCTCCATCTTCTGCCATATCTGCTTTTTTCAGCCTTTCCTCCCACCCCGATATGCGCACACGGCGCTGCCCCTCCGGCAAAACATCTATTTCAAGAGCGAGAGCATCATCAGGTAGCCAGTCTTCCAACCTCTGCGGCCATTCTACAAGCACCACACCGTCTCGCGCCTCATCCCATCCCAGTTCTTCCAGTTCATCTGGGCTACCCAGACGCCATAAATCAAAGTGTGAGACAGCACATAAAGGGGCTTCGTAAGATTGCACCAAGGTATAGGTCGGGCTTGGCACCTCCAATTGTGGCATTTGGCAAAACGCACGCAAGAACGCACGCGCAAAAAGACTTTTTCCCGCGCCGAGCGGACCAGATAACAGAATGGCATCTCCCGCGCGGGCATATTCTGCCAGCTTTGCTGCCAGTTTTATCGTCGCATCTTCATTCTTCAGCAACATATTCCAAACCACGCCGCTTTTCTCCCCTGCTTGCCCAACCATTCATGCCACATCAAAAAATTGAGAGCTTTTTCCATTATGAACTTTGCATCATCACAAAAACGTATGTGTGGATAATGAAAAGAAAACTTATTGTTATCTCATTGTTTAAAAATACTTTTTTTTTGAGACCTACATCACAAAACCCAAACAGAAATTAGCAAAATCTTAATGCTTCAGAATTATAATCGCTCATTCATATGCGCAAACAACATGATTGATCTGCACAAAACAAACTTTGAAATGAAATAATGTTTGTTTCTTTTTGAACACGCATAGGTTTAGTTATATCAACCATATGCAACCACAAGATGCATACCTGATTCTCTGAACCATAATGAGGTTCCACCATGCGTATTGTACTTTTAGAAAATAATTTTACCTCCAGTCGGGAAATATTCTCGGCATTAACAAAATCCTCTTTTTCAGTAGATATGGTTCAGTCTGATCAGGCCGCTATCGAATTACTTAGAAATTATGATTACGGCCTTGCCATTCTTCATCTGCAACACCCAGATATTTATGGATATGACATTCTGAGCACATTACGCTCTTTGAAAATAATCATCCCTGTTATCGTTATTTCACCAATCAATACTCCGGCCGTAAAAATCAGGGCTTTTTCTGCAGGCGCTGATGATTACCTTGCAGAACCTTTTGATCCAACCGAGCTTACAGCCCGCGTACAGGCTATTTTACGACGTGCACATGGCTACGCCCATCCTATTGCGGAAATTGGCAATCTTACAGTTAACTTAGGCAACCATACTGTAACAGCCAACAACAAGCAGATACACCTGACGTGCAAAGAGTTTGCCATCCTTGAACTGCTTATTTTACGTAAAGGAATGGCTCAAACCAAGGAAACGCTTCTAAACCATTTATATGGTGGCAGAGATGAACCTGATATTAAAATTATAGATGTTTTTATTTGTAAACTTCGCAAAAAACTACAAGCAGCCGGTATTGATAATCTTATTTCTACTGTATGGGGTAGAGGCTATATTCTGAACACCCCACAAACACAACAAATGCCTGCATCTTCATCTATGCCAGAAAAATCCACTCAGCATACACAGCCCTCCGCAACACATACCAACCATCTTCATGCTGTAGGCGACAATGCATGACACTTCAGAATGGATTTTTACCGCACATAAGCTTCTTATTGGCAGAGAATTCTAAAAAATTCCCTGCCTGAACATTGTCTTCAGGCTGGCACACGCACCTGTTCAAGCACGTCACACATCTGATCAACAACTTCATCAACCAGATCAGCATCTTCAGCTTCTGCCATCACGCGCACCAAGGGTTCTGTACCACTTTTACGCAGCACCAAACGCCCGCGCCCAGCCAGACGCCGTTCAACATCAGCCTGACGTTTTTTGACCTCATCCAAGTCCAGCGGACAGGCGCCCCTATAACGCACATTTTTTAGTTTTTGAGGAAATGGCTGAAACATCCGGCATACTTCACTTGCCGGACGACCGTCCTGCACCAATACTGCCAGAATTTGCAGCGCAGCAATCAGACCATCTCCAGTGGTTGCAAAATCTGTCAACACCATATGGCCAGATTGTTCACCACCAATGTTTGCCTGCCGCTCCAGCATACGTTCCACAACATAGCGGTCACCCACTGCCGTACGCTCCAGAGTGACACCCAGCTTTTCAAGGAACCGCTCCAGCCCCATATTGGACATCACAGTTGCCACAACAGCATTGCCAACCAAGCGTCCCTCACGCGCCCAAGACTGCGCAATAAGGGCCAGAATCTGATCACCATCAATCAGTTGGCCTGTTTCATCTGCAATCAGAACACGGTCTGCATCTCCATCCAGCGCGATGCCCAGATTGGCCTTATGTTTTACAACCGCCGCGCATAATGCCTCTGGATGTGTAGAGCCGCAATTTTCATTAATGTTTACGCCATTGGGCTCACATCCTATCCGGATAACTTCTGCCCCAAGTTCCCACAATGCTGTTGGCGCAACCCGATAGGCAGATCCGTTTGCGCAATCAATCACAATCTTCATGCCGTCCAAGCGCAATTTGCGGGGGAACGATGCCTTGGCACTTTCTATATACCGACCGGCAGCATCATTCAGACGGGATGCGCGCCCAATATGCTCTGGCGTCGCCAGCCGTGCTGTAAGATCCTGATCCATCATGGCTTCAATTTCACTTTCATCCTGATCAGAAAGCTTGAAACCATCTGGACCAAACAGCTTAATACCATTGTCTCCAAAAGGATTATGAGAGGCAGAAATCATAACACCTAGATCGGCTCTGAGAGAACGTGTGAGCATGGCAATTGCCGGTGTTGGCAGCGGCCCAACCAGCGTGACATCCATACCCGCAGACAAAAAGCCCGAAACCATAGCGCTTTCGATCATGTAACCTGAAAGCCGCGTATCCTTTCCTAACAGAACGCTATGCCGATGATCACCCCGCTTGAAATGTAACCCAGCTGCCTGCCCCAATTTTTGGGCAATTTCCACTGTCATTGGTGCAATATTAGCGGTGCCACGAATACCATCTGTTCCGAAAAAACGCTTCATTCTGCTCATTCCATTCTGTCCGCTTCAGACAGAAAAAGTCCGCCCTGCCATAAAGAACGGAACTGCCTTCTTGCGATCTTCTTTTATTTCCTAAAACGGTTTTGGGCAGGAAGGAACCTTGTTCAGGCAGGAAATCAATTTTTTCCGTTCAGATATATTTCTCGCCACACATTTACAGCCTGCATCATACCTTTCACATCATGCACGCGCAAAATCGGATGCCCTAAAGCCATAGCGGGAAAAGATGCTGCCTGCGTACCGGCATCCCGCAAATGTGGTATTTCTTCTCCGGTAAGAGTGCCGATCATTCGTTTGCGCGAAACACCAAACACAATGCGGCAGCCCAGATTAGCCAGCAAAAGAATATGCCGTAGCAGATCCTTATTTTGCTCAAATGTTTTTGCAAAACCAAACCCGGGATCCACCATAATCCGATGCCGTGCAATTCCGCCTTTTTCAGCAACCTCAATCCGTTGTGCAAGTTCACGCACCACATCCACACTGACATCTTCATACACGGCATGCTGCGCCATGGTTTGCGGCGTGCCGCGCATATGCATCAACACAACGCCACAATCCTGTGTCGCCAGAAAAGACAATGCGGCTTCATCATGTGCAAGAGCTGTTACATCGTTAATAATACGCGCCCCTGCCTTTAAGGCACACTTCATCACATAACTCTTCCGCGTATCTACAGAAACAGCCACATCTGGCAATTCTGTTTGTAACGCGGCAAGAACAGGGCCAATACGTTTCCATTCCTCTTCCGGTGTTACAATGGCTGCGCCTGGACGTGTGCTTTCTCCACCAATATCCAGCACGGTTGCGCCAGAACGCAACATTTCACGCGCTTTCAATATGGTCTGATCAATATCCCCAAACTGACCGCCATCGCTAAAACTATCTGGGGTGATATTCAAAATCCCCATCACTTGAGGGCCTTCCGGCAAAACAACCGCCGGGACGGAATGCGTTATCCGCTTAAGTTCTGATGCCCAATCTTGCGGCACTTTATGCGCAGACATTAACCCAACGGTCTGATACCCCTCTATCAAACGGGCAAATGTAAATGCCACCGGACCACCGCATAACGGTAAAGCATCACCTTGCCTGATAGCCTTCTGCGCTATGCTGCCATAGACAAGCCCCAAGGGTTCAATCAGCCGCAAACACATCATCTCTTCTGCTCTTTCCAAACAAAAAGAGGCGACATTTCTGCCGCCTCTTTCCACTTTACATCTTTATTTGAAAGTTAGCTTGGCTGCGGAACCGGAGCAGGACCGCCACTGCCATTTTCTGGTTTATCCGAAGCTTGCGCATCTGGACCACCAACCTGAGGCACGGAAGACCGCCGGTTAACCGGACCGCTTTCTTCCTCTTCCTTACGTTCGATAGGCTGCCCACGCATGATCTGACGAATTTCTTCACCGCTCAGGGTTTCGTATTCCAGCAGAGCTTCTGCCAGCCGGCGCAGTTCATCAATATGATCATGCAGGTAGTTCCGTGCCTGCACATAGGCCTCATCTACAAGCCGGCGAACTTCTTCATCAATTTCACGGGCTGTTTCTTCCGAGAAGTTGCGTGAAGCCCCGGCAAAGAAACCACCATTCTGATCATCATCCGCATAGGCAATCATGCCCAGCTTGTCGCTCATGCCCCACTCGGTCACCATGCTGCGAGCCACACGGGTTGCCATTTTAATGTCACCCATGGCGCCGTTGCAGACGTTATCCTTACCGTAGATAACTTCTTCCGCAACACGGCCACCCATAGCCACAACAAGATGCGCAAACGCATTTTTCTTGCTCATGGACAGGCGATCATCTTCTGGCAGCCGCATCACCATACCCAATGCACGGCCACGAGGCACAATGGTTGCCTTATGGATAGGCTCACTTTCCGGAACCAGAACAGCCGTAATGGCATGCCCTGCTTCATGGTAAGCTGTGCGCCGCTTTTCATCATCACTCATGATGAGGGAGCGACGTTCAACACCCATCAGCACCTTGTCTTTTGCATCTTCAAATTCACGCATGGAAACAGTGCGCCGACCCAGACGGGCAGCGGCCAGCGCTGCTTCGTTCACCAGGTTGGCCAGATCAGCACCAGAGAAGCCAGGCGTGCCACGGGCAATAATGCGTGGGTCCACATCAGATGCCAAAGGCACCTTGCGCATATGCACCCGCAGAATTTTTTCACGGCCAGACACATCCGGGTTTGGCACCACAACCTGACGGTCAAACCGACCAGGGCGCAGCAATGCGGGGTCAAGCACATCCGGACGGTTGGTGGCTGCAATCAGGATCACACCTTCATTGCTTTCAAAACCATCCATCTCAACCAGCATCTGGTTCAGTGTCTGTTCGCGTTCATCATTGCCGCCACCCATGCCAGCACCACGATGGCGCCCTACAGCATCAATTTCGTCAATAAAGATAATGCAGGGGGCTGCTTTTTTGCCCTGCTCGAACATGTCACGCACACGGGATGCGCCAACACCTACGAACATTTCCACAAAGTCAGAACCAGAGATGGTGAAGAACGGTACATTGGCTTCACCCGCAATGGCACGTGCCAGCAAGGTTTTACCCGTTCCCGGCGGCCCAACAAGCAACACCCCCTTGGGGATCTTACCGCCCAGGCGCGTAAACTTTTGTGGGTCCTTCAGGAAATCCACAATTTCCTGCAATTCACCCTTGGCTTCATCAATCCCGGCCACATCCTCAAATGTGACGCGGCCATGCTTTTCTGTCAGCATCTTGGCGCGAGATTTCCCAAAACCCATGGCGCGGCCACCAGCGCCCTGCATCTGCCGCATCATGAACAGCCATGCCGCCACCAACAGGATAATGGGCAAGGAATTCAGGAAGTAACGCAGCAGCGGGCTGCCTTCCTGCTCCAGTGGTTTGGCAACAACCTCCACGCCCTTCCCTACCATGCGGGTAACAAGAGAAGGATCCAGAGGGGCATAGGTTTCAAATGCCGTGCCATCAGTTAACGTGCCGGAAATATTGTGATTTTGCATCACAACAGACCGAACATGCCCTGTATCCACATCAGCAATGAAGTCCGAATATGCCAGCTGCTGTGCAGCGTGCTGCGTGCTCCCCGGCTGGAACATGTTTACAAGCAACAGCAGCAGCAGGATAATGCTGACCCACAGCGCCAGATTGCGGCCTAAATTGTTCATCTTGCCCGTATATCCATACCTAGTGCGAGAATGCCGGAATTGTCTTTATCTGACCGGCTGCCGCAGAAAAAAGCAACCTCTCCCTTTATTAAATGGGAGGCCACCTGCGTATTCCTAGTCTGCGAGCTGCACATATTTTAAGAATCTTGTGCAACTGCACCATACACGCTGCTGCTGGTTACTGAAACCGCTGGCCGAAAAATGAACGCTGCCGCACATAAGCCCGGTTCATCATCCGCCACCCAATTCAGGTGTGGCACAGCCACCCGTCTACCTTTACGCCATAACGCAGGCAGCACAGCACAAAACCGCGCCTGCTGCCCATTGCGAATTTTGCGCGCCAGCCCATACCCAGCACCAGCAATCATCAGCCCTTCTGTATGAACGGATGCCGGAAGACGCAGCTCAAACCGGTTATCCCATACTATGCCGTTTTCTGCTGCCATAGCAGGTGCCATTGCGGCTTCCTCCCGCAAAAGCACCCATTGTTGTGCATGCCAAAGCAAGCGGGTTCCAGCCAATGTGGCTTCTGCCCCCATAGTTTTCAAGCGGGACACGGCAGATTGGGCTGGCGGATACTCTGCCCCACCAATACTGCGCACAAGGGCTGAAAGTACATCAACATTGGGCAATTCTGGCCCAAGCACAGCCCAACCCTCAGGATACAGTCTAACCTGCCGTGCAAGTTGTATGGCGCGTTCATGCTCCTTTTGCATCCTGAACTGGCCGAACTGCATGCCAAGTTGCCAAAAATGTGCGCGTTGATCATTTTTTTGCAGCATATACCGCAAACGTACCCGCTCGGCCCGCTGATCCTGATTGGAAGGATCATCCACCCATTCAATATGGGCCTTACGCAATGTATTTCGGAGTGCCTGCCGAGAAAACCCAAGCAATGGGCGAATAAGCCGTATATCTGGCCGCACGGTTATCCAACCCATACCAGCCAGCCCTTCTGGCCCACTTCCGGCATTCTGGCGCATCCAGACCGTTTCTGCCAAGTCATCCGCCTGATGCCCCAGCAAAAGATCCGTGCATCCATATGCCTGACAGGCCGCTATAAGGCGCGCATATCGGGCATCTCTGGCTCTGTGGGCAATAGCTGGCCCCTTTTTGAGATCTGTAAGAACCAGCAAACGGGCCGGAATACCCAGCGTTTGCAAGCGCGCAACTGTTTGATGGGCTTCCTGCCCGGATTCCGGGCGCAGTCCATGATCAACCACCAGAGCCAGCAGATTTTTCCGCCAAAAAGACGCCAGCCACGCAAGACACAAACTATCTCCGCCGCCAGAAACAGCCAAGGCAATGGAAGGATATTCTGGCTGATCAGGGAAAAACGGCCCCAAACGGGCCATACACTTTGCAAAGCTAACGGGCGAAACAGGCCGGTCGGAAAAAACATTACGCCCGAAAAAAACAGCGTCAGACATTTTTCCCGACATCCAGCGTCAGCCGTTACTCACAACTGCCGCGTTTGGCATAAACTTCTGCCGCGTGCGCAACGCGGGTAGAGGGAGTAGGAAACTCTGTTTTCAACTTGGAAAGTGCTTCGCACGATGCCTTTTTATCGCCCAAAGCCAACAGAGAAGCAGAAACACCTAACAGCGCATCTGGGGCACGCCCACTTTTAGGGGCCTGACGGTAAGCATCATAATAGGCCACGGCAGATTGACGATACTGCTTTTGCCCCGCCAAGGACTGTGCCAACAAAAACTGTGCATCAACCTTAAAAGCACCTTTGGCATTTTTAAGGGCTGATTCAGCATCAGACTGCGCCTCAGCATAATCTTTCTTTTGCAAAGCCGCCTTCCCGCTGGCAAGCAACCCATCTGGTGTTGTGGGTTTTGCGGCTTCCTTGGGTGTTGCATCGGCGGCGGCAGCCCCGGTAGAAGCACCCGCAGCACCAGCATTGGCCTGCGCTGCAAACTGGTTATCTGCTATCTGTTTGGAAAGAGCCGCAGTCTTCTGCTGCAATTCATTGGTCAGCTGGTCAATTTCACCACGCATATCGCGTTGCTGCTGCTCCAACGTGCTGACACGGTCCAGCAATTGGGCAATCAGATCATTCGTGCCTGAATTTGCAGTATCCCGCGCCCATGCAGTTGGCACACACACGCTGCCCATTGCGGTTGCCATTGCCAACGCCACAAACCCGGTGCGGGCATGCCGCGATGCTTTGAAGCAGACTTTCATCAGGTTCTTACCCTTCCACAACATATAGGCGGAAACATCATACCACTTTTTCTGCAAGACAAGTGCTTACAATACAAAACAGGCCGGGCGTTAACACCCGGCCTGTTTCTGCTCTGTCAGTTTTCAGAAAAATCTGAAATCTTATTTCACAGAGGTAATGGCGTTACGGTTCTGTGCCCATGCATCTTCATCATCACCCAGAGCGGTCGGACGATCCTTACCGTAGGAGATGGTGGAAATGCGGGAAGAAGCTACACCCTTAGCAACCAAGTAGTCACGTGCAGCATTGGCACGACGCTGACCCAGAGCAATGTTGTATTCTTCAGTGCCACGGTCATCGCAGTTACCGGCAACTTCAACGTTAACCTGCGGATATTTTGCCAGCCAGTCAGCCTGTTTCTGCAGGGTTTCCTTGGCGTCATCACGCAGGCCGCTTTTGTTCAGATCGTAGAAAACGCGGTCACCCACGTTTGCAACCAGATCAGCTTCACTGCCGGGAACGGGGCCGCTGATGGTAGGCTGCGTGGAAGCAGCACCGTTAGAGGCACCAGTGTTTGCATTATCGTGTGCGCAGGCTGACAGCAGGGCAACCATACCAAGCGCGGCAACAACTTTTAGTCTCATGTGTCGGATCCTGAGAATTAGCCCCTTGCGGAACTATTCGGAGAAAAGAGTTCTAACCTTGTATCCCCGCGTCTTCTTCTGCTCCTCTCCGAACCCTTCGAAGAGCCGACGAATTTTGGAGACCAACTTGCCCTAAGCCATAGCTTATTCTGTGGGTCAAGTTGCATCTCTGAATCTCATACCAGCTATACACCCAGTGAGACGAAAAAGACACACTTCCGTTTATGAGCCTTATATGCCTTTATTGCGGCTAAATTATGAACAGCAAAAACCCCACATCACTTTTTTGTGATGTGGGGTTTTTGCTGATAAATCGTCAGCCTTTAGCCATTCAATGGGGACCACGCCGGATCAGACGCCTCTTCTGGTGTAGGCAATATGCGGTCATTAAAACCGGTAATATCCACCATTCCGATGGTAGAATTAAAGCCCGCGCCCCCGGCACCTGCGCGACTTTGGCGACAATATGCCAACACGCGCCCGTTAGGACAGAAGCTGGGGCTTTCCACCGTAAAGCCCTGCGTCATGATTCGCTCACCAGTGCCATCTGGCGCCATCACACCCAGGGAGAACATGCCCCCAGCAATACGAGTAAAGGCAATCAGATCCCCACGAGGAGACCAGACCGGAGACCCATACGTGCCCTGACCGTAAGAAATGCGGCGCGCACCACCACCAGAAGCTGGCATGATGTAAATTTGCGGGCTGCCACCACGATCCGAGTTAAAGACAATCTGCGATCCATCCGGGCTGAAGCACGGGCTGGTATCAATGGCACCGGAAGACGTGATCTGGCGGCGTGAACCGGATGCCAGATCTACAATATACAGGTCAGACCCACCATTGCGCGTCACTGACAATGCAACAGAACGCCCATCTGGAGAAAAGCGCGGTGCAAAGGAAATACCTTCAAACTCACCCAATATCTGCTGGCGGCCACTGGTCAGATCAAACAGATAAACCCGCGGGCGGTTGTTGGCGTAAGACATAAACGCAATCTGATCCTTCACCGGGCTAAAGCGCGGTGTCAGGGTCAACCACTTGCCTGTTGTCAGCATACGTGCATTTGCACCATCCTGATCCATAACAGCCAGACGCGTACGCTGGTGCCCACGTGGGCCAGACCGCGAGATAAAGGCAATACGGGTATCAAAATACCCTTTTTCACCCAGCATCCGCTGATAAATCACATCGCCTACAATGTGGGCAATGCGCCGCCAGTTAGCTGCAGAAGTTGTGTACGCCGTGCCCTGAATCTGCTGGCGGCTCAGCACATCCCACAGGCGCATTTCCACCCGGACGGAAGATCCACCTCCAGAAACAGAACCCGTAACCTGCGCATGTGCACCCATGCTTTTGGAGGTTGCCAGATCTGGCGTACCAGATGTGGTAGTGCCGGGCATAACCTTGAACAAGCCTGTATTGTTCAGGTCATTTGTCAGCACTTCGGCAATTTTCTCACCCAATCCACCGCCAAAATTGGGAATGATGATGGGGATAGGTGCCGTGCGGGCTTGGTCAACCGTAATTTCAGCTTCTGGGGCACTGGCAGCCGCAAATGCACCAACAGGCATGGCCATAATACCGCCAGCAGCCACACTGGCCCCCAGCAGGCTACGCCGACGCAGCGCGCCAGCCAGCACATCGGCTTCCTGATCGGAAATAAGAGGGCGGGTACTCATTACCATGTGTTTTCCTCCCTAAGGCCTGCTCAAGGCCTGAATACAAACTTCAGTTGCCGTGGCTGCCCCAGCAGTTCCTTGGGAATTGGCAGCTTGGCACATGTTGGACTTAGAACAGCGGCCCGGGCTCTTTCAGCCAGCGCACGATACGAAGAATCCGCATTCATACGGGCCTGTGTTTCTGGCGCAAACTGCACAATGCGGGCTTCGCCCGTTCCATCTACCGTAACCACCAAATGCGCCACAAAACTGGCATAATCCTTGGCGGCTGTATCTTCTGTGTAGCAGCGCCTTACCGCCGCCCCGATAGCTTTCTGCTGGCCGGCACTCAGGCTGCCCGTAATGTTACTGCCAACGGGGGAGCCACCCCCCTTGGGCGCACCACCAGCAACAGGGTTGGCACGTGCCTTGGGCGCATGCGTCTGCTTCTGATCCGCCCGGAACGTATCCAGCGTTTCCAGCAAAGAATGGGAATCTGCCTGGCTCTTCTTCGCCTTGTTCGGCTGCGTGATATGAGACGGAATTGCCGCATCGGGCAGCGTATCTGTTGGCTGCGTAATGGGCGATGGCGGGGCCACACTATTCGTCGGCTGCACCGGAGAAGGTGGAGACGGCGGTGTTTTCACAACTTCAGGAGATGGCTCTTCCGCCTTAGGGGGCAGAGGCACATCTGGCAGCTTTTCAGATTCCGGCACAGGTGGCGGCGGAACAGGCTGTGGCGGCGGAGGTGGCGGTGGGGCCTCCTCATTCGGCACATCCTTTGGCGGCTCTGGCGTAGGTGGCGCTTCTTTTTCCTCCGGCGCAGGCGGTTTGGGTTCAGCCGCAGCGGTTTCTGCCTTGGCCGCAGGACCGCCCTCTTCAGCATCCGACTGCTCGAACTGCATTTCAATCGTTGGCTGTGGGGGCTCTTCCGGCGGCTTAGGCGGCGGAAGAGTGATTAGCAGTGCCAGCAGAAGCGCGACATGCGCGCCCCCTGACAGATAAAGCGATCGCCGGAGTATAATCTGATCAGACCGGCGTGGCCTTGCCATGGGCATTGTTCGTACCTCTCCACCCTATCGGATGGCTTAATGCCCAGCGCTGGCAGGTTGCTGCGCCAGCAGAGCCACATGCGTAAAGCCGCCTTCCGTAATCTGCCCCATAACCTGCATGACCTGCCCGTAATCAATATGGGCATCCCCACGTACAAAAATACGGTGGGAAGGATCATTGTTGGAAGCAGCCTTCAGCTGGGCCACAAGCTGATCTGCCGTAACGGAGTTATCCCCCAGATACAGCGTACCATCAGACTTGATGGAAACGGTAATAGGCTTGCTGTCTGAATTAACCGGACGCGCATCTGTTTTGGGCAAATCAACATTTACACCGCTGGTCATCATTGGAGATGTCACCATAAAGATGATCAGCAGCACCAACATCACGTCCACCATAGGAGTGACGTTGATTTCGGCCATCGGACGCCTGCGGCGGCGTCCGCTTCCTCCCGATGGCATTGCCATATCTCAGGTCCTCTCTTCGGACTGGCGAGAAAGAATGGCAGCAAACTCCGTGCCAAAACCTTCCAGACGATCCTGAAAAAGATCCATGCTGTTGCTGATAACGTTATAAGCTACATAAGCCGGAATAGCCGTTATCAGGCCAATGGCCGTTGCAAACAGGGCTTCGGAAATACCAGGTGCCACCACGCTCAGATTGGTATTGTGTTCAGCCGCAATGGAGCTGAAGGAGTGCATGATGCCCCACACCGTGCCAAACAGCCCGACAAACGGTGCAACAGGCGCAACAGTTGCCAGAAAAATCACCCAACGGCGCAGGCGATCCATTTCCCGCGTGATGGTAATACCAATGGCACGGTCAACACGTTCCTTAACGCCCCCCCGCACTAGATCCACACCAGGAATACGGGCTGAACGCCGCCATTCCCCCATGGCTGCACCAAATACGGCAGACATCGGGTTGGTGGGCTTGGCACCATCGCTTTCATACAGATCATCAAGGCTGCCGCCAGACCAGAAACGATCTTCAAACCCTGTGGCTTCACGATTGATGCGACGCAACGTAATGAACTTGTCCAGAATAATTGCCCAGACCATGACACTGCACACCAGCAGCCCAAGCATGACAATTTTAACGACAAGCGAGGCGTGCATGAACAACGCCCATACTGACAAATCTCCCGCCGCACTTACGCCGAGATTTGCCGCATCAACCGCACGATCCAATAATGCCTCCTGCCTCTGCACCCATTCCGGGCGATCTGTCTCCGACTCGGTCGAGACACATGCTTTGCCCGACGCTCCTGCTTCTTACTTGGTTCCTCAAAAAAGCAGAAGAGGCGCATTCATCCCTTTGGTGCCAATTTTTGCAACAGATCACGCCATAACGGCGGAAATCGGGCAGGACGCCCATCTGATACCTTCACACAGGCCAGACCAACTTCAACCTGTGCGCATACATCATCACCGCGCGTGCAAAGCTGATCCAGTCGGCAGCTTGCGGCTTTTAGGTCAATCAAGCGGGTGGTAACTGTTACAATGTCATCCAGCTTCAGGGGCATTTTGTAAGCAAGGTGGGCGTCATGCACCACAAAAACCAGCCCATATTCTTCCTGCAAACGTGATGCCGGCATACCTAGGCTACGAATCGCCTCGGTACGCGCGCGTTCCGCAAAAGCCAGATACCGTGCATGGTACACAATGCCGCCAGCATCCGTATCTTCATAATAGATTCTGAAATCTATGGAGTGGGTGGTCATTCTTCCCCCTCATCCTCGCCAGCAAGGAAATCCATCTGCTGGTTTCCCCCGGTAGCCGAAGCCGGAGGGGTAAGCCCCAGATGCCGCCAGCCACGTTCACCAAGAACACGGCCACGGGTGGTGCGCAAAACCAGACCTTCCTGAATTAGGTAAGGTTCAATAACATCTTCCAATGTATCGCGCGATTCGGCTAGAGCCGCAGCCAGCGTTTCCACCCCAACCGGGCCACCGTGATGATATTCTGCAATGCGGCGCAGGTAGCGCCTATCCATGGCATCCAGCCCAAGGGCATCAACTTCTAGCCGCTTAAGGGCTGCATCTGCCACTTCTGCCTCTACCGGCACCCCCGCAGGCACGGTAACGGATGCAAAATCCCGCACGCGGCGGAGCAAGCGCCCAGCAATACGCGGTGTGCCGCGTGAACGGCGGGCAATTTCCATTGCGCCACCTAAAGTTAGCGCGAAATCCAGCTTTTCTGCGCCACGCGCCACAATTTTACACAGCTCTTCTGGCGTATAAAAAACCAACCGCAGCGGAATGCCAAACCTGTCCCGCAATGGCGTGGCCAAAAGCCCAGCCCGCGTGGTGGCCGCCACAAGCGTAAATGGTGGCAAATCTATACGGACAGATCGTGCTGCCGGACCTTCACCAATAATCAGATCAAGCTGGAAATCTTCCATCGCAGGATAGAGAATTTCCTCAATAGCAGGCTGGAGCCGATGGATTTCATCAATAAACAGCACATCACGTGGCTGCAAATTGGTAAGAATTGCAGCCAGATCCCCTGCCCGCTGGATAACAGGGCCAGAGGTGGCCCGAAAACCCACCCCCAGCTCACGCGCCACAATCTGGGCCAAGGTTGTTTTACCCAAGCCCGGCGGCCCATGTAGTAAAACATGATCTAAGGCATCGCCACGTTGTTTGGCGGCCTTGATAAAAATGGAAAGATTTTCCCGGCTGGCTTTCTGGCCAGTAAAATCATGCAGAGTTTGCGGGCGAAGTGTGGATTCGCCAACATCTTCCTCGCGCCGTTCTGCGTCAATTTCCCGATCAGGCGTAAACTCCGCGCTCATCGGGCAAGATCTTTCAGGCTGTCACGAATCACCAAATCCAGCGTGGCCGCAGCCCCATGCGTATCCATAACCTTCCGCACAACTGGCGCTGCTTCTGCCCGCCGAAAGCCCAAGCCTGCCAGTGCCATAAGGGCATCGGCCTCTATACTGCCCGCCGGTGTTGCCATGGCCGGAATGGTAATGCCACTACCACTGCTACCTCCCGGCATTTTGCCAGCTTTATCGCGCAGTTCTGTCAGAATGCGCTCTGCCAATCTGCCACCAACACCCGGCGCACGGGTCAGGCTGGCTTTATCTGATGTCATCAATGCCGCAATCAGTTCCCCGGGTGACAAGGTGGAAAGAATACCAAGCGCAACCTTTGCCCCCACCCCCTGCACACTTGTCAGCAACCGAAACCACTCACGCTCTGCACTTTCCATAAAACCATACAGAAGAATGGCATCTTCACGCACAACAGTTTCGATCAGAACACGCGCTTTTTCTGGCGGATTGGGCAAGGCGGCCAAAGTGCGTGTAGAGGCAGCCACGAGGTAGCCCACGCCATTTACGTCTATCACGCAGCTTCCCAGATCTACCTGAATGACCAACCCGCATAAAAACGCAATCATGCCATTCTTACTCCGGCGGCAATATGGCGCGCACTTGCACGATGATGCGCATGGCAAATGGCAACCGCCAGTGCATCTGATGCATCTGCACGGATAATTTCTGCTCCGGGCAAAAGCCGCCGCACCATCATTTCCACCTGTTTTTTATCTGCGGATCCGGTTCCCACAACCGATTTTTTAACGGAAAGCGCGCCGTATTCTGCCACGCTTATCCCGGCCAATGCTGGCACAAGCAAAGCAACCCCTCGCGCATACCCTAGCTTGAGAGTGGCTGCACCATTACGATTGACATAGGTTTCTTCAACTGCCGCTTCCTGTGGTGCCAACCTGTCTATCAACATCAGTAGGTTGTCATGCAGCACTTTTAGGCGATCTGGCACGCTATCTGCGCTATTGGTTGCAATAACACCATTTTCAACGTGCCTGAGGCGATTGCCCTCGACATCAATCACCCCCCACCCCGTAAAGCGCAGGCCGGGATCAATGCCGAGCAGACGTACCATTATAATTTAGGCCGAAAGTTTTTCGGCCAGATCATCCGGCAGATCAAAATTGGCATACACATTCTGCACATCATCGTTATCTTCAAGCGTATCCAGCAACTTGAACAGACTGCGTGCCTTTTCTTCATCCAGCGTTACGATATTTTCCGGGCGCCAGTCCAACTTGGCACTTTCCGCCTCACCAAAACGCGTTTCCAGCGCATCTTTCACGGCAAAGAAGGATTCCACTTCACACGTCACTTCATGAAATGCTTCTGTGGAAACAACGTTTTCTGCTCCGGCCTCAATTGCTGCTTCCAGCATTTCATCTTCAGTGGCCACAGAAGCGGGATATGTAATAACACCTAAGCGGCGAAACATAAACGAAACGGAATTTGTTTCTCCCATAGAACCGCCATATTTGGAAAACGCTGCACGCACATCTGATGCTGTACGGTTGCGGTTATCTGTCAGCCCTTCAACAATAATGGCCACACCGGCAGGGCCATAGCCTTCGTACCGCACTTCCACATAGTCATCACCACCAGCTGCGCCAGATGCCTTCTTAATAGCGCGCTCAATGGTATCCTTGGGCATATTCACTTCACGTGCAGCAGAAATAGCGGCACGCAAACGCGGATTGGCAGCCGGATCTGGCAAGCCAGAGCGTGTTGCTACCGTAAGTTCCCGGATAACCTTGCCAAACTGCTTGGAACGTTTTGCATCCTGCGCACCTTTACGGTGCATAATGTTCTTAAACTGGGAATGACCAGCCATCTTCCTTACCTTGTCGTCTGCAACAATGCCGGGCAGGCCTTAAACAAGCCGCCCGTGACAATGCTTATATTTCTGGCCCGAACCACATGGGCAGGGCGCGTTACGAGGTGTTTCACCCCAGCTTGAGGGATCATCCGGCATAATGGCGCTGCCCCCGATAGGGGTGGCCATTTCCGGCGATGCACCGGGAGAAAGACCGGGCCCCGGTTCTGAGGCATATCCCTGCACTTCTGGATCAGCATGAATTTCTGCCGTATCGGCAAATGGATCAGCAGCTTGCGGAGGCGTCACTTCCACCCGCGCCATTAACCCGACCACACGCTGGCGCATTTCTTCCAGCATGAATGTAAAGAGCTGGAAAGCTTCGTGCTTATATTCGTTCAGCGGATCTTTCTGACCGTAAGCACGCAGGCCAATACCCTGCCGCAGTTGATCCAGCGCATGCAGATGTTCTTTCCACACAGCGTCATAGGTTGTCAGCAAAATCTGCTTTTCAATAAAGCGCATCAGATCCGGGCCAATATTGGCGGCCCGCGCAGCCTGTGCCTGTGTGGCCGCCTGGCTGATCCGGTCTGCCACAGCCTCGGCATCCATGCCATCTTCCTTGGCCCAAGCCGCTATGGGCAGATCAAGGCCGAAGGTTTTCTGCACATCTTCCGTCAGGCCAGCCACATCCCACTGTTCCGCAAAGGATTTTTCCGGAATACGGCGGGCCACCATGGCGTCAATAACATCTTCCTGCGCTTCCGCCACAATTGAAGAGACATCCTCGGTCGCCATAAACTCGCGGCGCTGGGCATACACTTCCTTGCGCTGATCATTCATCACGTCATCATATTTGAGCGTGTTCTTGCGCATATCGAAGTTGCGGGCCTCAACTTTTCTCTGTGCCCGTTCCAGCGCCTTACTCAACCACGGATGAACAATGGCCTCGCCGTCCTTCATGCCCATTTTCTGGAACATTCCGCTCATGCGGTCTGAACCGAAAATACGCATCAGGTCATCTTGAAGCGAGATAAAGAACTTGGAATTACCGGGATCACCCTGTCGGCCTGCACGGCCACGCAGCTGGTTATCAATACGGCGGCTTTCATGCCGTTCCGTGCCGATAACATACAAACCACCAGCCTGCTGCACGATGTCATGATCCCGCGCAACACGGTCACGGATTTCCTTCTCAGCAGCTTCACGCTCTGGAGAATCTTCCATATCCCCCAAGGTTTGGGAGATCAGCATTTCCACGTTGCCGCCAAGCTTAATATCCGTGCCACGCCCCGCCATGTTGGTGGCAATGGTAATGGCACCCGGCGCACCGGCCTGTGCTACAATCTTGGCTTCCATTTCATGGAAACGGGCGTTCAACACGTTATGTGGAATAGCTTCACGTTTCAGCAGGTCTGAAAGCGCTTCACTTTTTTCAATAGACGTAGTGCCCACCAGAATCGGCTGACCGCGTTCGTGCACATCCCGGATGAGTTTGACGACAGCAGCAAACTTTTCCTGCTCTGTCAGATAGATCTCGTCGTCTTCATCCTTACGGGCAACCGGACGGTTAGTGGGAATGGCCACCACATCCAGATTGTAGATTTCAGCAAATTCATCCGCCTCTGTCATAGCGGTGCCGGTCATGCCGGAAAGCTTGGGATAAAGACGGAAATAGTTCTGGAAGGTGATGGAAGCCAGCGTCTGGTTTTCCTGCTGGACTTCTACGTGTTCCTTGGCTTCCAGCGCCTGATGCAGACCATCGGAATACCGGCGGCCTTCCATCATACGGCCGGTGAATTCATCAATAATCACCACTTTGCCATCACGCACAATGTAATCCACATCCCGCGAGAACAGCGTATGTGCGCGCAAAGACTGCTGCACATGATGCACGACGGTAACGTGATGCAGATCGTACAGCCCGCCTTCATCCAGCACCCCAGCCTGACGCAGCAGATTTTCTACATGGTCAGAGCCGGTATCCGTCAGGATAACTGTGCGGAACTTTTCATCTTTTTCAAAAGTTGCCGGATCCTGCACAAGCTGGGCCACCACGGTATCCACCGCACGGTACAGATCAGAGCTATCTTCTGCCGGGCCGGAAATAATCAGTGGGGTGCGAGCTTCATCAATCAGGATCGAATCCACTTCATCCACAATCGCGTGGTAGAAGGGGCGCTGCACCATTTCACCCAACTGGTACTTCATATTATCGCGCAGATAATCGAAGCCGAATTCGTTATTCGTGCCGTATGTAATGTCTGCGGCATAAGCTTGGCGGCGTGCATCATCTGGCAAATTGGGCACAATCACCCCGGTTGTCAGACCTAGAAAGCTATAAAGGCGGCCCATCTCTGCGGCGTCACGCGCAGCAAGATAATCGTTTACGGTAACAACATGCACGCCCTTACCTGCCAACGCGCTGAGATACACAGCCAGCGTGGCCACCAGGGTTTTCCCTTCCCCAGTGCGCATTTCTGCAATTCGGCCAGAATGAAGCACCATGCCGCCAATAAGCTGCACATCAAAATGCCGCATCCCCAACACTCTGCGCGAGGCCTCACGGCACACGGCAAAAGCTTCGGGCAGCAGATCATCCAGACTTTCGCCTTTGGCGATCCGGTCCCGGAATTCCTGCGTTTTGCCAGAAAGGGCGGTATCATCCAACGCCTGTACTTGTGGTTCAAGCGCGTTGATCTCCGGCACCCGGCGTTGAAATATCTTGAGCGTCCGGTCGTTGGCGGTGCCGAACAGGGCGCGGACAAAGCGTGAAAGCATGAACACCTTTCCGGAACAATGCGGCCCCTTACCGCTGCATTACCCCAAATGGTAAGACAACAAGGGACACTGGCATGGCTGGCTTGCCCAGCAAAATAGGACCGGGGCGGGTTGCGGTCAACCAACCGTACCTGTGGAAGCAGGATTGAAACAGGGGTTGCCGGGCGGAAAACCCTCCTTCATACAGGGTAAACAGGTTTAAATGGCTTTAAAGGTTTTAATACACATGCGGCTTATTCCCCACGCGTTTGGACTGGCAGCAGCAGCGTTATTTGCTACCACCACCCTTTGCACACCCTCCTTTGCTGCAGATCCAGCCCCGGCTGCTGCAAGCGCTCCGGCAAAGCCAGCAGACCCCAACGCCGTGGTAGCCACCGTAAATGGGGAAAAAATCACGCTGGCAGATGTGCAGACTGCCATGGTCTCCCTGCCGCCACAGATGCGCCAGCTTCCCCCGAACCTGATTTTCCCCATGCTGGTCAATCAGTTAGCAGATCAGAAAGCCATTCTGATTACCGCTCAGAAAGAAGGCCTGGATAAAAAGCCTGAAACCCAGCAGCTGATGACAAATGCAGCCAACACTGCGTTGCAGAATGCCTGGCTGTCTGAACAGGTTATGCCGCATCTGAATGATGATGCCATCAAACAGTATTATGATCAGAATTACGCAGGCAAGCCCGCCGAAAAAGAAGTGCATGCCCGCCATATTCTGGTGAAAACTGAAGCCGAAGCCAATGATGTTATCAAGAAACTGAAGGCAGGTGCTGACTTCGGTAAGCTGGCGGCTGAAGTTTCCACCGACAAGGGCAGCGCCCAGCAGAATGGTGGTGATCTGGGCTGGTTCAAGAAAACAGACATGATCCCGGCCTTCTCTGATGCCGCCTTTGCTATGAAAAAAGGTGAAATTAGCAGCACACCGGTAAAGAGCCAGTATGGCTATCATGTCATTCAGGTGCTGGACACACGTACAGACCCGATTCCTACACTGGACGCTGTGCGGGACAAAATCCGCCAGGCTCTGATCCAGAAATACGTGCGTGAAGCCGTGGATAAAGCCACCACTCAGGTGAAGATCGTGCGTTTTGACCCCAACACAGGCAAGCCGCTACCTGATGCTCCGGCACCTGCATCAGCTGCTGCACCCAAAAAATAAAAACCACCACACAGCAAACCTCGCTCTAAACAACTGGGGCGAGGTTTTGCATATATACCCTTGAGGATACCGCCAGATGGCGCAGACAATCCCCGTTTCCCCCCTGGCCCTGCCAATGCCGGAACTTGGTGTTGTGCGTGGGATTCGCCTTGGCGCCATTGCAGCCGGTATTCGTTATAAGGGCCGCACAGATCTGGTTCTGGCCGAATTTGCCCCCGGCACCACTGTTGCCGGTGTATTTACCAAATCCAAATGCCCCGGCGCACCGGTGGACTGGTGCCGCGCCATTTTACCAAAGGGCGAAGCCCGTGCATTGGTTGTAAATGCCGGAAACGCCAATGTCTTTACCGGACAGGCCGGACGCAACACATGTGAAGCCACAGCAGAAGCCACTGCCAAGCTAGTTGGCTGTTCCGGGCAAAACGTCTATTTGGCTTCTACGGGCGTTATTGGAGAAATCCTGCCTGCCGAACGTATTACCTCCGCCCTTCCCGCCTTACATGCCTCCCTTTCAGAAAACGGATGGGAAGAAGCTGCGCGTGGGATCATGACGACCGATACCTTCCCCAAGGCGGCCATGCGCAAGGCCATCATTAAGGGCACGGAAGTTATTATTCAGGGTATTGCCAAAGGGAGCGGCATGATTGCGCCAGACATGGCCACCATGCTCTCCTTTGTAGCAACAGATGCCAAGTTACCAGCATCCATCCTGCAAACCTTGCTGAGCGCTGGCATCCAGAAAACCTTTAACTGCATTACAGTGGATTCGGATACCTCAACATCAGACATGGTGCTGCTGTTTGCGACTGGAGCGGCCCACAATCCGGATATAGCCACTATAGATGCGCTGACAGATCCTGAACTGGCAGATTTCCGCACGGCATTAAATGCCGTTCTGCACGATCTGGCCCTACTGGTTATCCGGGATGGAGAAGGCATTACCAAGCTGATGAGCATTAAGGTGAGCGGTGCTGTATCCGATCAGTCTGCTTGGCGGGTTGCCATGGCTATTGGCAATTCCCCATTGGTAAAGACCGCCGTAGCCGGAGAAGACGCCAACTGGGGCCGCGTTGTTATGGCTGTTGGCAAATGTGGGGAACCCGCAGACCGTGATACGCTTTCTGTCTCCATTGGTGGTGTCTGCATTGCACGCAATGGCACCGTTGTGGATGGGTACGATGAAACACCTGTGGTCGCCCATATGAAAGGGCGTGAAATTGATATTGCGGTTGATCTCGGCCTAGGAACAGGCTCTGCTCAGGCATGGAGTTGTGATCTGACGCACGGCTATATTGATATCAATGGGTCTTACCGCAGTTAGACGCCACTTTCTGCCCTTCTGTTTATTTTCTCCTTCCTGCGGAGCAGGTTCTCATGTCCAATTCGGCTCCGCCTCCCGGCTGGGGGGCTCCTTCTGGCGATTTTTATGGAATGCAGCCCGGCACACCTGCTCCTGTCTGGGTTTACGCCGGTTTCTGGTGGCGCGTATGGGCTTTTCTGATTGATGCCATTATTCTGGGCACCATAGAAACCATTCTAGGGTTTTTTGTTGCGCCAAATGTCACAATAGACTGGCAGGAACTGCCGATTGATGGCTCTGGGCAAAGCATGAATGTGGTGGATATTGCCTCCTTTGTGCAGCCCGAAAATATTTCTGTGCTCATCCCACACATTCACACAGGGCCGTGGCCCATAGCCAGTATGGTACTCGCCCTTATTCCTGCCGTGTATTATGTATTGTTTGAGGCATCCTCCCTCCGCGGCACACCAGGCAAACGCGTGTGCAAGCTGGAAGTGGTCACGCTTACCGGCGGGCAGATCAGTTTGGCTCAGGCCATTCTGCGATTTGTCATCAAAGCGTTCATCTCTTTTCCGCTGCTGTATATTGGCGTCATTATGGTGGCGTTTACGCGGCGCAAACAGGGATTACATGACCTGATAGCCGGAACATTGGTTATTCGGGCAGAAACACAGCAGGTTGCTCCTTTTCAGCCGCATCAGTAACGTGTCTGTACCTTTCTGAACAACGCCTATCCGCATACATCATCTTGATACTGCCCGATTTGCCTCCTACCCTAGAGGCAAATCGGGCATAGTTTTTGCATGCCCCTGATATATCTACCCATTCAGCAAAGGATGCAGCGCCCCCATGGCGGCCAATAGCCCGGATCAAAACCTATCCTTTTCATCCCCTCCGCCGCACTCGCCTTCTTTGGCTGCATGGCTTTGTCGGTTCTTTTGCCTGTTTGCGTTGGGAATTGGTTTTCTTCTTCCCTTTGCATCTGCGCAGGCTGATACAGCTGCGGCTGTTCCTCAAGCCAACGGCCTGACCCAACAGGATGCGCAGCAATTACTGAACGTTCTGAACGATCCGCAGAAACGGGAAGATTTTTCCAAAACTCTTTCCCTTATGGCCAAAGGTTTGCCGGCCGCGCCCGCACAACCACCTGCTGCCGCACCCAAACCTACGCCCGCACCTGCTGCTGCCAAACCGCAAGCTGATAACGCGGTTATAGATAGTGATGTGCATTCCGAACTGGAAACCGTACAAAATTCACTACACGGTTATCTGGACAATTTCACAAGTCTTTTTAAAGACTTAAGTGTTGTTGGCCCTTGGTTTAAAAGTGAATTTGGCAATCCTGCATCTCGGCAAACACTTATTGATGCATTTAGCCGGGCTTTACTGATTATTGGCATTGCCCTGTTGCTGGAACGCGCCACCAGCATTGCCATGCGCAAGCCGCTGAATTCTGTAACACAGCATGCAGAAGCCCGCGAACAACGCCTGGAAGCCTCCGCGCAGTCTGCCGCAGCTGTTGATAGCAGCGATGCAGCAGCAACCAACGATGCAGACACAACCCAAACGCGTGAAAATGACCAAAGACGCGGCACGGAAGTACTGCGCTATCTGGTCCGGGTGCCTTATAATGCGCTGCATTTTCTTATAAAGCTGCTGCCTGTAGGCGTGTGCTTGCTTGTTGGCTACCTGGGTGCAGAATTTCTTACCACCACAACACAGGCGCACACTGTTTCTCTTACCCTGATCAATGCCTACGCCATTGCACGCGGGCTTTACCTGGTTGTGGAAACAACATTGGCTCCGCGTTCTCCCGCCATCCGCCTTATTCCGGCATCAGATGGAACCGCACGCCTGCTAACACGCTGGTGGAACGTACTGGTGGCGGCACCTTCCATTGTGATCTGCCTTTCCACTTTGGGAAGTGAGTTTGATCTTAGCCCTCGCGGTGTGGATGCCATGCTGCGCGCGGTGGTGCTTATCCAGCATCTTATCATCGCGGCCTTTATCTGGCGTTTGCGCCATATTGTGGCACGTGCGCTTCAGCCGTCTCCCAACATGCGCAAAAATGCTCTCTGGGCCTTTGCTGGCACGCTTGCACATGTGTGGTGGGTGCCTGTCATGTTTCTGGACATGGCTTTGTGGTTTGTGTGGGCAGCCCATCTTAAAGGTGGATATCAGTGGATCTTGCGCGGCACGCTGCTCACGTTCCTCTGCCTGGTTCTCTCCCGCGTTATTGCTCTGCTGGCATATGGGTTGCAGGACAAGCTGTTCCGAATCAGCCCCACATTAGAAGCCAGTTACCCCGGCATGCAAAAACGTGCGGATTTCTATTATCCGTTCGTGCGCCGGATTATCACCATTGCAATTATTTTTATTACGGGTGTGTGTCTGGCACAAAGCTGGAGCATTCCCAGCTTCAGGTTCTTCTTCAGCTCTGCTTTGGGTCAACGGTTGATTGGCGCTGCCATCTGCCTGCTTATCGGCATGACTGTTGCCGCGGTTGCATGGGAAGTGGTGAACGGCCTGCTGGAAAAACAGATTACCCGCTACACATCCAGCGCACAGGCTGCACGCGCAGCACGCCTGCGCACCGTGCTCCCCATTATTCGTACCGTGCTGCTGGCTGTGATCATCATTTTTGTAACGGTTACCACTTTGTCCCAGATTGGTATTAACGTTACGCCCCTGCTTACGGGTGCTGGTATTTTGGGTGTTGGTCTTTCCTTTGGTTCGCAGAGCTTGGTTAAAGACGTTATCACGGGCTTCTTCATGCTGGCAGAAGATGCCATTCAGGTGGGGGACTGGGTAACCACAGGTGGGATTGCCGGTATTGTTGAGCATCTTTCCATCCGCACATTGCGTGTGCGCTCGGTAGATGGTGACTTACACATCATTCCCTTCTCGTCCGTAACATCCATTGCCAATACAGCGCGTGGGTTTAACCAGGTTATTGTGCATCAAACGGTGGATTTGAGTGAAAGCAGCGAGCGCGTTGCCAAAATCATGCAAGACACTGTTCAGGAAATGCGCAAGGAAGATGCTTTCAAGAACATTATCTTGTCTGACTATGTTGATCTGGGTGTCGATAACTCGGACGGAAATGGCGCCATACTGGTGGGTTCCATCAAAACGGCACCGATGATGAAATGGAAAGTGCAGCGTGAGTTTTACCGGCGCATTGCAAACCGTATGGCTGCACAGGGCGTGAAGTTCTATACCCCAACATCTTACTATACGACGCCCCCTGGCACACCGGTACATCTGGCTATGGACACAATGCCGCCGGAACTGCTTGAGAAAATCAACCAGCGCGCGGCCCAGATTCAGCAGGAGGAAAGTGCTCAACCTCCTGCTCCACCAACATCCCCTGAAGCAAAAGAACCGCCTCATGCCTGAATCTGGGTTGAACCTTTCAAGCAATCCTGTCTTGCTTGAATGTATTGAAAAGCCATTGGCGCAGAAGGGCTTTGCCTTTCTGCAAGCCGCCAAAATGCGCCCTATTCTGCAAGATTTTGGGCTGGCTGACTGGAATGCGTTTGCAGCAAGCTGGAATCATTTGGGGTGTGACAAATATATGGCGGACGGTGGGCGGTATCGCCGCCGCCGCTATGCCACGTTCTCACTTTCTGATCAGGAAATCCTGCGTAAACCGCATCAGCCCCATTATCAGAGCCGCGATTACAACACACTTAATGGCGGCATTGAACGCTGGTTTCAGCCGGTATTGCCAGAAATTGGCGAAAACCCTGCATTGCTGGCCATTCTAAAACTGATGCATCGGCTGGCTGTAGATATGACACCAGCCAAACAGCGCCCCTTGGCATGGCATGCAGAAATTCACCAGTTCCGTATTGAAGCAAGCCAGAATTCTGCCGGGCAACCTACCCCGGAAGGCTTGCACCGAGATGGTGTGGATTGGGTATGTGTTGTGATGGTGTGCAGAGAAAATATTGCCTGCGGAGAAACATCCATCCACGATCTTAACAAACAGCGCGTCGGGAGCTTTACGCTCACCAACCCTCTGGATACGGCCTTTGTAAATGATAGCCGTGTATATCACGGGGTCACCCCCGTACAGCCGGTAGATCCAACCTTACCCGCGTATCGTGATGTGTTGGTTGTAACGCTTCGCCACGAATAACCATAAAAAAGGCCGGGTATCCGGCCTTTTTGTTAATACCCGGCGTAATAAATTGCGTGTAAGCCAAGTGCCAGACAGGCAAATACAAAAAACATTGCCCCGGCCATCTGGCAGCATTCTTTAAAGGAAATGGTATTATATGTTGTTGCTGCAGAAGCAGAAGAAACAACGCTGCTTTGCTGTTCTGCTTCGCTCATACCTGTATCCTCTTCGTTTTATGCAATGCTGAATTGTTGTTCATACTTATCTGGCGATGATTACCTCTTTCGTCAAGATCTGCCTGATTTTGTCCCATTCCCAAATTGGGGTGGACGCACCCCCTGCCGCGGGTTCACATAAGAAGAAATTCATTTGGAGTTTCAGACTTGAAACAGATCGCTTCGGCATTGCTTGCCACCAGCCTCCTTGTCTCCCCTGTGTTTGCGCAAACTCCTCCAAAGCCTGCCGCGACAGAAAATGCTGGGCCTAGCCAACCTTATTCAATCGCAAGTTTTATGGGTAAATGGGCCGTAACAATGGTGATGGAGCCCATTACCATTATGGGTAACCGGGCTGTTGGCCCGGCCGCGCGCCTAATTGTAGTGGTGCCAGATAACATCAGCAAAGCTGTCAAACAGAACCACTTTGCTCTGGCCCGCAAATCCAACACCGTATGGGAAGGACAGCAGGAAGACGTGACAGCAACGCTTACACGGATTTCAGAAAATGCCGCCCAGTTGGTTCTTGTTAAAAAAGACGGGCATAAAATGGAAATCCCGCTTTACCGCGACGATGGCTGACATCTGAACTTTCACATCTTCCCCGCTCGCTTATCATGAGCGGGGAAGATTGTGCCGACCAGCTTTACTTTTCGTCCGCAGGTTTCCAGGTTTTGAGAAATTCCTGCAAAGCCTCATCCGCCTTGCCGATTTTCACTTGCAGCGTCACATACAAATTGCCTGCCGGGCGAGAACCATGTGCCTGTACACCTTTGCCACGCAACCGCAATACCGTACCGGTATCTGAACCTGCTGGCACATTCATCTTCACTGTTCCCGTTGGGGTTGGCACCATAATTGGCCCACCCAGTACGGCAGTTTTAAGATCGACATCCAGATTTTCCCGCAGATCATTCCCTTCCCGCGTATATGTGGGGTTGGGCATTACGGTTACGGTAATCAGCGCATCTCCATCTGGCCCACCCTGCACACCGGGGGCCCCTTTGCCACGCAGACGCAGCACTTTACCGTCCTCAATCCCTGGTGGGATTGTCACATTCAACGTGCTGCCTTCTGGCAAAGTAATACGAGACTTGCCGCCGTTTACAGCATCCAGAAAACTGACCTTGAGCGTATAGGAACGATCTGCCCCTTTACGTGGGCCAGAACGCCGCGCACGCGCGCCACCGCCAAACATACCCCCGAACAGATCGCTCAGATCTTCTTCCGTAAAGCCGCCTGCACCACCAGCATGGCGGAAGCCTCCTGCACCGCCAAAATCATTAAATCCACCACTACCGCCGCCAAAACCGGGATGCCGTTCCTGCCCGGCAGCATCAATTTCACCCCGGTCAAAACGTGCACGTTTTTCTGGGTCTGACAGCAAATCATTGGCCTGATTGACGGCCTTGAATTCTTCTTCAGCCTTTTTGTCATCCGGGTTCAGATCCGGATGATATTTTTTGGCTAATTTGCGATAGGCTTTACGAATGTCATCTTGACTGGCACTTTTGGAAATGCCCAGAACATCATACGGATCACGCACGCTCATGCGGCACCTCCCTGCCCAGCCGTGATGGGAGCAGAAAAGTCATCCGTATCCAGCAGGCTTATAAGCAGAGCAATAACAACATCCCGCGCATATCCAGCCTGTTCTGCCTCTTTTACAAAAGCTTCCAAGCGCGGTTTTAAATAGGCCTCCGCTGTTAAATTGTTCATAAATCACCTTCTCTATGTGCGTGAAGGGCGCGCAAAAATGAGTATGCGCCAACCTCCAGCTTTTTCATTACATTACTTATAATAATGGGAATGGTGGCGAGCGCGGTCAATGGATGCCCAGCACCATATGAATGGCTGATGCCCATATATCCCGCAACCATTAAAAGTAAGGCGTGGCATATGCCGCCCATACTCTTTATAAAGCCCAGAATGTAAGATAACGGCACAGGCAGATTTTGCCTGAAATTATGCTGCTAAACCAGAATAGTGGAGATACCGGCCATGGCTGATAAACCGCGCTTTTTTGATGATCTTGCCGGCGTGGCCGGTGGAGCTTTTTCCGCTCTGACAGGCGTGCGCGAAGAAATTCACGCCATTGTCCGCAGCCGCGTGGATGAAGTGCTGACAGGCTTGCAGGTTGTGCGGCGTGAAGAATTTGAAGTCATGCGTGATCTGGCCGCACAGGCCCGTATTGGTCAGGAAGAAGCAGAACGCCGCCTTGCCGCATTGGAAGAACGCGTTACAGCGTTGGAACACAAACTGGCCCATAATCATAACGAACATGGGCACCAGCACCACGGCTGACGCCGCGCCTTCCCTCACTATATTTTCTGCCTTTCCGCAGGCACGGAGCTCCCCATGCCAGCAATAACCTCCGAAGCATCCTCCATGCTCACCAACCCGCTTGATCTGATGGAACAGGTTATAGGTGGGCATGGATGGACATTTGAACGGTGCACCCCAACGGAAATGGCAGCAGAAGCGCCCTCCCGCTGGTGTGATTATGGGCTGTTTTTTTCATGGTCTGCCGAACTGGGCGCCATTCTGTTTACCTGCGCTTTTGACCTAAAAGCTGCCCCCACCCAACATGCCAATCTGTATGAACTCATCGGCCTGGCAAATGAGCAGATATGGGTGGGGCACTTCAGCCTGGACACGGAAGATGGTGTTTTGCTCTTTCGCCATGCACTGCTGCTACGCGGCACACCTGCCGTTACCGATGTATTTGAAGATATGATTGATATTGCATTGGCTGAATGCGAGCGCTTTTACCCCGCTTTTCGCTTTTTTCTGCATACGGGGCTGGATGCAAAAACAGCGCTCGCCACAGCCATGATTGATTGTCAGGGAGAAGCATAATGACAAAATCCCCTCTCCTACCCTCAATCCTTCTGGTGGGTTGCGGCAAAATGGGTGGCGCCATGTTGGAAGGCTGGCTGGCACATGGGCTGGCCCCTTCCGTCATCATGGATCGACACTTGCCAGAACTTCCCGCACCCCATCGCGTCGTGCGCACCTTGGATGCCATTCCGGCAGAGTTTAAGCCCGATGTTATTCTTCTGGCGGTCAAACCCCAAAAAGCCAACGGTGTTCTGGCAGAACTGGCGCCACGCTTCCCCAACGCGACACTTCTTTCTGTTATGGCTGGCCGCACAATTGCCAGCCTGTTAAAGGCTTACCGGGTAGGACATGCCGCGGCTTCTCCGATTATTATCAGAAGCATGCCCAATACGCCTTCTGCACTGGGTGCTGGTATGAGCGGGCTTTACGCACCGCCTGAAGCATCTGAAAAACAGAAAAAGCAGTGCGAACAGCTCTTGAGCGCCGTTGGTGAAACCGTATGGGTTGCACAGGAAGGGCTGATTGATTCCGTTGCCGCCATTTCTGGCAGTGGGCCAGCCTATGTTTTCCTTCTGGCAGAGCTTCTGGAACAGGCAGGTGTAGAACAGGGGCTGGATGCAAAAACAGCGCGTACGCTGGCACGCGGCACCATTTATGGCGCAGGACAAATGCTGCATCAGCTCCCTACAGATGCCGCAGAATTACGCAGGAACGTCACAAGCCCTGGCGGCACAACAGAAGCAGCATTGAAAGTTCTGATGGCTTCTGATGCATGGCCCCAAGCCGTATCAACCGCCATTTCTGCTGCGGTTAATCGTGCCAAGGAACTTGCATCCTGATTTTTGCCTTTATGTTTATTGATTATATTTTTTTCTTACCCCGCAGGTTTTTAAATGGACAACGACGATTTTGACGCCGCACTGGTTTCATCCGCTCTAACACTGGCTGCAGAACGGGGCTGGTCCAGCATTTCCGTATTGGATGCTGCGCGAGATGCTGGTCTTTCGCTGCGCGAGGCACGGCAGCGTTTTCCGCTCAAGGCCTCTATCTTGTTGCGCCTTGGGCGTATGGCAGATGATGTAGCTCTGGCTGATGACACTGTAAGCGGCAACACACGTGAACGCTTGTTTGACTTGTTAATGCGTCGGCTAGATGTGTTTCAACAATATCGCGATGGCTTGGGATCTGTTCTGCGGAGTCTGCCTATGGACCCACCTTTGGCTGTTATTCTGGGTGGTGCCACGTTGGAAAGCATGCGCTGGATGGCAGACGCAGCGGGCATTAATGCCAACGGACTGGGCGGGTTTGTACGGGTAAACATGATTGTGGGCGTATGGACGCACACCCTACGCGCATGGGAAAAAGACGATAGCCCCGATATGGGCAGCACAATGGCCGCCTTGGATCAGGCTCTGGACAAAGCTGCACGTTTTGGCCTTTTTCCTGCGGGAGATGAGGCGACGACTCTGGATGAAGATCTTCCTGACCTTGACGCCCTACCCACAACTGATTCGAGCTTTTCTGAACCCGGCTGATTTCTCTTATTGCAAAGATCTAAAAAACACACTTTACGAAAGCTGCCAGTTTGCCCTAAAAGGGCAGCGTTGGCAGCTTAATGCTAATGGGGCGTAGCCAAGCGGTAAGGCAGCGGATTTTGATTCCGCCATGCGGAGGTTCGAATCCTCCCGCCCCAGCCAAAACTCACAAGCCTTCTCAATGTAAATATTTCTTTCTTACGCAGAACATTAAGAATCATTACACTTAAAAATATTTACCCTAAATAAACATATATAAATACTTTATATTCTGCGCATTTATTCCAATATATGGAAGTGAGTATATTTATAATGACCTCTCACTTACCTGACAAACCCATAAGAATCCTATTTTCTGATCCTTACACTCACTCTTGACGTTACGAGATATTTCCATCTCTGATAGAAGGCGCCTTTATGCGTTTTCCTTTGCTCTGTCAGGCGACCTGCATTCTCATGACAAATTCTTCCGAGCCGCCTCCCTCGCTTTTGAAACAGCAGGGTATTCCTGCCGTTTTGGGTGGCAGAACACTTTCTGCTTTTGCATCTCAGGTGCAGGCCGTAGCTGTAGGGTGGCAGATTTACGCCCTTACACACAGCGCAGCCGCATTGGGCTTGGTGGGGTTGGCACAATTTCTGCCTATGGTGCTGTTCATATTTCCTGCAGGCCATGCAGCAGACCAGCATAATAGGCAGCGCATTGTTATTTCGTGCCAAGTGGTGGAAGCACTGGCAACAATGTTCATGGCCTATGCATCCTTCTCGCACCACCTGACATCTCTTATGATTTACGGATTGGTAGTGGTATTTGGAATATGCCGTGCCTTTGAGGCACCGGCACAGCAAACGTTTCTACCATCTTTGGTTCCTCCTGCGCTGTTTCCACGTGCTGCGGCACTTTCCTCCTCCTTGTTTCAGGTTGCATGTATCGCAGGGCCTTCTTTAGGGGGGCTGCTATATGGCTTGGGGGCTGGCGTATGTTATGCGCTTTGTGCGCTCAGCTTTGCCATTGCTGCGTTTTGTACTTATTCCATGAAATTGCAGTTTCCAACGCGGGCCAAACAACCAGCCACATTGGCCGCGGTTTTTGGTGGCATTGCATTTCTGCGCCGCAAACCCACCATGCTTGGGGCCATTTCTCTGGATCTGTTTGCTGTTCTATTGGGGGGCGCTACAGCCATGCTCCCTATTTTTGCCAATGACATATTACATGCAGGGCCATGGGGGTTAGGTTTGCTTCGGGCAGCACCTGGCATTGGTGCTTTATTGGTAGCCGCTATTCTGGCCCGTCACCCACTAGGGCGACATGCTGGGTTATGGATGTTTACGGACGTTGCCATTTTTGGATTTGCAACCATTGCCTTTGGCTTTTCCCGCTCCATTGCTGTTTCCGTCATCATGTTGGCCATATTGGGAGGAGCCGATGTGATTAGCGTGATGGTGCGCGGGGCACTGGTTCAGCTTGGCACGCCAGATGAAATGCGTGGGCGCGTTTCTGCCGTCAACATGTTGTTTATTGGTTCATCCAACCAGTTGGGAGAATTTGAAAGCGGAATGCTTGCTTCCGCCATTGGCCCGATTCCAGCAGTTGTGCTGGGAGGAATTGGCACATTGTGCATTAGTGGTATTTGGATGTTGCTGTTTCCCGGCCTACGTAAGCTGGACAGGCTGGAAGACATTACACCTGAAGATTCCTGATAAAAAAGAACCTTACGGAACAGGGTCCGTAAGGTTCTTTCCCAACATCTTCCGCTACGCAAGCGTGTTGGCTTAAACAGCCTTCTTCAGGTTGGGGCTTGCTTTAAAGCGTACTGTTTTGCCAGCTTTGACCTTCACCTGCTCTCCCGTGCGGGGGTTCAAAGCCTTGCGGGCCTTGGTTTTGCGGACTGTAAACGTGCCAAAAGAAGGAAGTGTAAAGCCACCTTCATGCTTCAACTCTTCTACAATCGCATCAATAAGGTCATTCGCTGCCTGATTGGCGGCAACGCCGGTGCAGTTGATCGAGTCCTGGATCACTGCTGCAATAAAGGCCTTGCTCATGAGGTAATGGCTCCCTTTCAGACAGAACTGTATGCACAAGAATTATTTGGCTATCATGCCCATGCTTTAAGGGCTTGTAGTCACATTTTTATGAAAAAACCAACTTAAAAAATGCAGCTTCTTTTAAATTCTCCCGATCCTGTCAGCAAAAACGGGCTATGTGACTTTTCAGACACAGGTTTACCCGCAGGGTCTGTATGTTTTTTTGCCGCCTATGCACCCAATGGTATTTTGCCGCCTTTCACTCAGTTTTACCTTAAAAATATCCTGGATTGCGGTTTTATTCTCCATCTGGTTCTTTCTGGTGATACCCCGGCAGATAAAGAAACCATTTTTTTCTGTAAAAAGAATAATATTCACTTTTGGCAGCGCCCCAATGGGGGAATGGACTTTGGTGCATGGCGTTTTTTGTTCCAAAAAAACGTTGCAGTTCATGCACCTTATGTCCTTTTAGCGAATGATAGTGTCTTTGGGCCATTCAGCCCTCTAGCTACTGTGCTGGTACACGCCCGCGCATATACTTTCCCTGCATGGGGCCTTGTTGCATCGCGCCTTGTTACCCCTCATCTGCAATCGTGGTTTATTGGACTTTCCCAAAAAACTTTACAGACAGCCCCGGTCCAACGGGTTTTTTCCCTGCCCTTTGAGCACATGAGCAGAAACGAAATTATCTGGCATGGTGAACTTGGGCTATCCATTGCCCTGCAAGAAGCCGGCATTCCACTTCAAGCCGCATGGAGTGACTTACATGCACCCCTTGCCCGCTTTCTGCCCACCAATCCTATGCATACGCATTGGTATTCTCTTGCCGCATCCGGACAAGTGCCTTTTATCAAACGCGAACTGTTACGGAACAACAGCTTTGCCATTCCCAACCTGCACCAATGGCCAGATGTTATTCCGCCAACATCCAACTTTAACCCACAATGGATTGCAGATAGCCTTACCCAACATGACCCCAGACCTACCCCGGCGGCCACCACAGCAAAGGGGCGGATGCTTTATAGATTGATCAGTACAACAGACACCCTGCTCTGGAAAACCAGACGGCACACCAGACATTCAGCACATTAAGCCGGTCGCAAAGCCACTTCCTGAAGCCATTTCCCCAACTCTGCGCTCTGCTGTTCAAACGTGGCAAGGCTGGCTTTATGAGGGTTTGTATAACCCTGTAAAAATTCTGGCGTGTCTAGAAGATTTTCCACGGCCATCCGCAATGTTTCTGGCCTGCCATCTATAGGAATAAGGGTGCCGTTTACCCCGTCTTCTATATCTTCTGCCTGTCCACCTGGCGCAGTAGAAATCACCCAGACATCACGCGCCAAGGCTTCACGTACGGTCAGACCATAACTTTCTTTCCATTGTGACGGAAAGAGCAGCACATCAATACTATTGAAAAAACTATCTATTGTTTCACGCGTATAAGCAGGAATGGTAGAAACATGCCCTTTTGTTTTCCACGCGCCCGTATAAACAGATTTGATGCCCAGATTCAGCTTGTTATCAACAATAACCAGCTCCCAGTCATCACGTTTCAACGCTTCAAAAGCACGCTTTACTAAAGAGTATCCTTTTATTTCTTCTGTGCCACCAACGTAGCCAAAGCGCAGTTTTTCACCTGATTTCCGTGATATATGAGGCGTTTGGGGCCACAAAAATCCATTACGGTTGACCCGAATGCGATCTGCAGAAATACCATTTGCAATAAAAAGAGCACGGTGTTCAGCACTTGGCGTTAATAACAGTGCAGCATGCTGCATAGCGGTTGTCATCAATACCTGACGTTCCGCCAGATGCCGTGCGTGCGGCACACAAAGTTGACACGTATGCAGATTGATTTTTTCCTGAAAGCAGTAATGTCCATCTGCTTTCACCATGAATTGCCGCTCACACAACCACCACGCATCATGGAGTGTAATAACGTAAGGGATGTTTTTTTCCATACAGACTCTCACGCAGCCTAACCCAAGCCCCTGCGTTGCGTGAAAATGGACCACGGAAGGACGAAACGCCTCTACCCAATCCCTAAAAGCCTGTGTTGCCTCAGCATTATCCAACCCAGCGACCGAATCATGATCGGGTGGCGTTTTAACGCCCAGAATATCTGTATTTTCCACACAGTAGCGAATACTGGCTTTACCACGCCCAACCAAAGCTGGGCGTGATGTAAACACTGCAACTTTCGTATTTTTCTGCTGTTGCAAATGGCGTGTCATTTCCTCAGCAACAAATGTTGCACCACCAAATGACCGTGGTTGATAATAAATATTCGCACATAAAATGCGTAATTCTGATGTCTGCTGAACTTCCGGTTTTCCGAAAACTGGCAAAACCTGATTTTTTACAATCGCTTCAGGACTATACCGATCCAGAACATCGTTACGGGCCTGCTGGCCAATTGTTTTCCGTAGTGTCTCATCTGCTGCCAGTTTTAAAATGGCATCGCGCCATTCTGCATCTGTTTGCGCAACCAGCCCATTTTTGCCATTTTGCACAACCTGCATAAACGCATCACGCGGGGAGCAAACTACTGGCAAGCTGAGAACAGCGGCTTCCAGAAACTTGATATTACTTTTGGCATCGTTGAAAATTGTTGGCTCTAATGGTGCAATCGTCATATCTGCCTGTGCTAACAATTGCATATAGGCGGCATAATCCAGCCCCGTTTGCGTTTGCACACGCGCACCCAATTCATCAAACTCTGAAGGTAGGGTCAGATCTCCAATAATATGAAGTGTTAAACGTGGCTCTGCCTGCATGGCAGCAAGAATACCCGGTGCCGCCAATCTGAAATCTGCATCATGCGTGCGTGTGCCAGACCCATAAACAATACGGATTTCACGCTGCGTATCATGTTGGGGCACACCCTCTTGGCGAATACGCGCAACAACATCCAGTGTCTGCTGATCTAGAGCATTTTCTATAACAACAGTCTGTTGAACACCGGCTTTTTGCATTGCTTGTGCCAACACACGCGTAGATGCAATGGCTTTATCGCAAGACAGGAGACATTTACGAAATAGCCGCACACCGAACAGAAGTTCTTCCTGCTCCTGCTTATCCAAAGAAGCCAAATTGCCGTTCTGCTTATAATCTTCAGCAGAAAAAATAAGATCATCCACTTCCCACCAAGGGGAAAGCTCCAACCTTTTTGTTTCTTCAAGAAGTATTTCTACGGCCGGAAAAGCCGGAACACGATAAAAAATTACGTCTGTGCACACTTGGAGAGCAGAAAGAGCCTGCTCTGTTTCGCGCCAGTCAACAACCTCAACCAACCACCCCAAAGAACGCAATTGCTCTTCTTTTTGCCAAACACGATATTTGGCACATTGGCGTAATGAGAGTTCCGCAATAATCAAGATTCGCGGCGTTAAATCTTTTAACCGTTCATGATCTACTTTTTCTAAGTAAACCTGATTTATTTTTTCCTTATACGTTAAAGAACCCGAGTTTCCTTTACCCATAGCAGCATTGGATGCCGTTGTTTGAGCGGATTTACGCTCAAATATACGCTCTGCCACACGCCCAACAGAAGAATGAGCCAAGCGGCGCGAGATACGAAACCGCACTCCGCCCAGACCTTCATTTTCATAAATCTCATGAACCCTATGATAGACATCTGAGATTTTTCGACCTGTTGGCAACTGCCCTTTGCTTAAATGCCGCACCAACCTTAATGGGGCCGTAAGGCGCCAGGATAACGTATGCTGCCAGATACCAAGCTGATGTTGTAATTGTGAAAGTTCGTGCCGAAGGTGGGTAGCTTCATGAGCAACACCATCCATTCGCATGGCCTGAATACGCATGCTGGCCTGATAACTGGCGGTAAGAGCATCTGCAGTGGAGTGTTGCTGCTTAGGCGTGTCACTCGGCTGCTCAGAATACGCCATAGGTTTTTGTTCTTTCACTATACTTTAAAAAATTTTCCTTATCTTTTTATACAACCTCCCACAAAAAGAAAAGCCGGACCACAAGGCCCGGCTTCCCTTTAAACGAGAACGTAAATCTAATTTAAAGACTTACTTCAAACCAGAAAACTGGTTTTCGTTCAGGTTAGAAACATTCACAAATGTAATCTGGCTGTGGTCAGACAGAGTAATTGTGGTGTTGTTACCGCTGGTGGTTGCCTTATCCAGAACTTCAGTCTGGAAAGAAGCCTTGGTGTAATCGTAATCAACCAGCAGCACAGAGTTACCAGCAGCACTACCAAAGTCCTGAATGGTGTAATCTGCACCAGCAATGCTGTTACGGAAGCCAAACACGTTAGCTGCACCGCTACCACCTTCCAGGGTGGCGTTGCCTACACCAGCAACCAGCGTATCGGAAGCCGTGCCGCCAACAAAGGTCTGGGTGCCTGTGGTGCCCGCGTTGTTACCGAATGCCTGGAAACCAAATGCAGAAGATGCACCATCCAGCGTTTCGTTACCATCGTTTGCAACAAACAGATTGTTCGCGCCAGCGCCATCAATGGTACCCTGCTGGCTTGCGTTCACGTGAACATCCAGCCCATTGGAACCAAAGATCGTAGCGTGACCAGCCGTAATGGTGGTTTCGCCCGTGCCACCGATAAAGGTGAGGTTGTTGGCAGCACTGATCGATGCAGAATCCGTGTTTTCTGTCTGCAGATCACCATGAGCAGCGGAAATCGTGGTGTTCTGGCCGCCTTCAACTGTGCCGGTAGCCCCGGACATGTTAATGTAATCCAGAGAACCACCGGTAACAGTGGAAGCACCACCAACCGTGATATGCTGATTACCACTGGCGTCAACAACCAGAGAGTTATCAGACAGATTAACTGTAGAGCTACTGCCAGACAGAGTTACGCTCTGACGGCCAGCTGTTGCTGTAATGGTATCCTGCCCATCGGAATGAACATAATTCATGCCCGAACCCAGATCTATGGTGTTATGGCCTGTGCCAGCAGAAATGGTGTTGTTACCAGCCCCACTCACAACCGTGTCATCACCACCACCGCTCAGAATGTTCCAGTTACCAGCTGTAGGCAGGCTATTGCCTACAAACACGTTATCACCGGACCCGGCAAGGAATGTGCCGCTCTGGTCGCCAGCGCTGAAAGCAATACCCGTGTTAGAACCACCGATAACTGTCATGCTGGAAGCAGTGACACCAGCCGCATTGACATTAACCCAGCCATCAAGGCCTACACCGGGCTGCGTGCTGGCATCAGAACCAATACCCAGGAACTGAGCATTGCCAGAAACCTGATAAGAACCAGGAGCAGTGATTACCCCATAGCCTGCCTGGTTACCTGTCCCGAAGTCTGTTGCTCCAGGAGCAATATTCTGAGCCGTCAGCCCACTAATGGCTGAGCTCAGCTTGTTCGACAGATCGGTGGCCTGGTTGTACAGGGCCGAATTCTGGGCGCCGTCTACGGTAACCTGAACATTACCGGACGCACCGACAACCGTGATAATCGGCATGTATCCGTCCTTTTCTTTTCAACTTGCCGCGCCAGCCAGAAATTCCAACCCGCCTACGGCAACTTCTTTTATCAATTCTTGCTTCGCAAAATACTACATGAAAAGCAAGCATCTTATTGGCGTTATAAACGCCTTAACTGTTGGCATTAGCACTGCATCGCCAACGATTATGACTGTAAGAGATTTCTTTTGCCGATAAAATAAAAAACACTCTAATTTATGATGACAAACATTCATAAATTACCTGCACAACTGTATAGAATATCAACTAAATATTGTTTGTGATTTTCCATCGCACCAACTGGAATTATACCGGACTCATGCCTGTATCGCATTCTCCCCTTCTAGAATCTCTCCTGTCACCAGAAGATTCTCCACTTTTTGCACCAACCGTGCTGATTGAAAGCAGTACATCTGGGTGCGAAAACATCCCATTTCTAGCATGGGTCATGAAATCTGGTTTTTTTACTGGAATAATATTGTCTGGAAGCAGTTTTTCTGTCCAGGAGACATTAAAATTTACTTTAAAAATCAAACCCTCATCTTTTCAGCTAACCATTCAGACAGAACTTCCTTCTCTGGTCAAAATATCTCATCAAGCCGTTTATATCGCCGCCAAAATGTGGACTTCGGCAGAAACCATTCACAAATTATTGAACTCCGCTCCAGCAAACACTCTTCTTTTACTGGAAGGTATAAAAGACTCACCTCGCGCAGAGGCATGGGAATTTCTTGCTTCTCGCTTTCCAGCCTTTGCATTTCCTCAAGGGAAAGGTCTCGGCATTCTGTCTACAACAGATATTGCCTGCCTATTTCCATTACTCACCTCGGATTCGCAACTATCGGACATAGACAGAACCACTAAAACCCTGTTACGCGAGCGATTCGCCTTCGCTGGGAATTTCTGGTTCGATAAAGCACTTCTGGCTAAGGCAGATGCTCAAATAGATACGCTCAAACAGGATCTGGTACAGACACGCAGCAACATTTTCTCCCAGCATATGCTGACCCATCATGAAAATGACTTGAGCAGCCAGAAAATCGAATCGCTACAAAAAACACTTCAACAAACTCAAAAACGCGAACAAGATCTCATTCAAGAAAAACAAGAAATAACCAATATTTTAAATCATTTTGCAGATACAGTTCGACAAAGAGAAGAAATATACCAAAAACAAACTGATATTTTATCTTCTTATAGTTCAAACATAAATGCGTATACAGAATCATTAAAGGAAGTTTGTTTATCTTATTCTCAAAAAATCCATGATCTGTGGAGTCGATTTGCACAAGAAGTTCTTGATCGAAGCGAAGCACAGGAAGCCCTTAAAACCTATCTTTCAACCCCTTCCGGTACGCTGCGCTCTATTGCCCGCGCTTTGATAAAAGGCGTGGTTATTCCTTATGTGCCAGACCTCCCCCAGCCGCCACAGGTAGAATCGTTTCCCCAACTTCCGCCTGCACCATCCCCTGTATTGTTCAACTCCGCCACACTCGCTCCTCTTGCCATTCCCACAATCCCGCAATCTGCTTCAGTTCCGGCCCTTGCCCAACCACTCCAGCCAGCCAGCCTCAATATCCTTTTTGTTGCGGGTGAACCGGATTCTCCGGGTGTAAATTATCGCTGTATCCGCAACGCGGCGGCCTGTACCCGGGCCGGTTTTCCGGCACAATGGAAACGCTGCGCAAACGTTGGCCCTGATGACATTAACTGGGCTGACGTTATGGTTTTATGGCGTGTAGAATTCAGCGGACATGTGGACATCATGCTTCGCCTGGCACGAGAACAGAATATTCACATCATTTTTGACACAGATGATCTCACCTTTATCCCTGGCCTTGCGCGCATGGACATTATTGATGGCATACGCAGTATTGGTGCGACGGAAGAACGTATTGAAACTGTTTTTACAGATATGCAGCGCACCCTTTTGCGCTCAGATATTGGTTTTGCGCCAACAGATACCTTGGCTGATGCCATGCGCGTTTATCAGCCCGTTACTTATACTGTGCCCAATACATATGATGCAGATTGTCTGACTCTTAGCCGCAAAGCCTATCGTATGCGTCAGCTTAATCCTGCTGAGCACATTATCCGTATTGGCTATGCAACAGGATCACGCACACACCAAAAAGATTTTGCGCAGGTCAGTGGTATTCTGGCCCGTTTATTGCAAGAAAAACCAAACCTGCGCCTGGTATTGTTTCGGGAATCCGGCAACCATCGCCCGGTTCTGCTTATGAATGAATTTCCAGAACTTGAAGCTGTTCGCGATCAGATTGAATGGCGAGATATGTGCAGCCTTTCTGCCCTCCCCACAGAACTGGCCCGGTTTGATATTTCAATTGCACCGTTGGAAATTCAGAATCCATTTTGCAATGCCAAAAGCGAACTGAAATTTTTTGAAGCCGCTTTGGCTGGTGTGCCCTCTATTCTTTCTCCCACAGCCCCATTCCTCCAGTGCGTAGAAAATGGTCGGACCGGTTTATTCGCCACCTCATCTGAAGAATGGGAAACTGCACTCCGCACGCTTATTGAAAAACCGGATTTACGTGCCCGCATGGCGCGAGATGCATATCATACGGCCTTGTGGCACTTTGGCCCGCAGAGACAGGCAATGCTTTTAGGCACCATTATGGAAAGCCTAAAAGGCGAAAAACAGGCAGCCCAAGCCGCAGAAATACAGATTGCCCGCGGGAAATATCTTGCCAGAAATCTCCCAAATATTCCTGATTATAACGTGCTATTCCAGTATGATGCCTTAGAAGAAGCAAATATTACTGTTATTATTACCTCTTATAATTATGAGAGTTTCATTCTCGAAGCTCTTGAATCGGTAAAGCTCCAGACAATTCCCGTTCTTGATCTTATTGTTGTAGATGACGGCTCCAGAGATGATTCCGTCAATCAGATCAAAAACTGGATGCAAAAGCAGACGGCACGCTTTAACCGCCTTATTCTGCTACAAACCAGCATCAATGCAGGCCTGGGGGGAGCGCGTAACTGTGGCGTTGCTTATGCAGAAACACCTTTCTTCCTGCCATTAGATGCAGATAACCGGCTTTTGCCCCATGCATGTGAAACACTTTTAAAAGCCACGGATGATCTGACAGCCTATGCTTACCCCATCATCCAGCAATTTGGAGACCCAGCCCAACACCCAACATTAGGCAAGGAACCCTTCCGCCCTATGCAACTGGTGGCAGGAAATTATATTGATGCCATGGCTTTAGTAGCAAAATGGGCATGGGCTGCTGCAGGAGGCTATTACGTCAACCGAGATGCAATGGGCTGGGAGGATTATGACCTCTGGTGCACTCTGGCAGAATACGGGTTACGCGGCACGCATGTACCGGAAGTGCTAGCGGAATATCGTGTGCACCAAACATCCATGACCAATAATGTTACAGAAAAAATGGCACACAAACAGCGCGTGGTTTCATTGGTGGAAGAACGCCACCCGTGGATTCGGCTTGTGCAGAAAAACGCCAAACAACGCGAAATTTCTACAGACTAAATATACAGAATAATAACGCCAAGCCCACAGACAGACATACTGTTTATGGGCTTGGGTGCTTAACCTAATATACCAAACATACAAAGGTAGAGCTCCATTTCTAGAATTCTACACCATCCCAAACTTTGTATGATCCTTACCCCTTTAAATGCACATTTCCATTATACGTCATTACAGATCGCATAAATAATCCTATTTACGTTCGGACGATCACCCCCATTATACTCCTTTAATGGGGTAATCATGACGTAAATACGCCTGTTTCTAACAGATCCTCACATATTGCAGCCAATAATAGTTTACGCTAATATTTAAGAAACTTTAAAATGCTGTATAGGAAAATAAAATGAGTATCTTAGATTATAGAAATATGGAATTATCTATAGGAAAAGATCATACATTAACTGTTTCTGAAAATGCAAAAAATCATATATCTCTTATAAAATTTGGAGATATTTACATACTATGCAGCTATGATTTCCTTGGAGAATTCTCATTATATAATGGTGGCGTAAAATCTTGCGGTCATTTTGTGACTATATTGGAAGAAAACTCACATAAATACATTGTAGATTATAAAACAAAAAGATTTCTTTGCTCAGAACCGAACGGTTCAGTTGGAACGAGAGACAATCCAAAGTTATGGGAAGAATTTATATTCTCTGAAAATACTGTAACAAAGGAAATTACCATCAATAATGATAATTATATTTTTGATGGAAAAGATATTTTTGAAATTATAAAAGGAGATTCAAAATTTTGTGCGAACCTATCAGCATTAGAAATTAATATAGTTGTTTCAGCGATACTAAGCTCTATGCAAAAAGAGCATTTGGAACGTTTTTGTAAAAATCTCATTCATTCTCATGATAACATTAAAACCATTAAGAATTTATTTAAATACAATGATAAAATATACGAAAAATTACTCGACTTGTTTAATTGGAACTCAAGCGGACGGCCTACCCGTAATTACAGAGTAATCGGTCGAGATCTTGATTGGATTGTAAAATATAGTAAATTTAACCCGGGCATATCAATAACTGAATATTTGTTGCATTTTGCACGAGCAGCCATCTCTCCAAACAAATCCTGCTGTGTGGTAACCACAGCCAGAAATGAAGGTATCTATATTATTGAATGGATAGCTCATTACCTTTCCCTTGGGTTTGAATCTATTTTTAT
>NZ_PEBQ01000088.1 GCF_002738225.1 Acetobacter pomorum
GGTGGAAATAGCGCACCACCTTCTGACGATGGTGGTGACGACGACGATAACTAAAAGGTTTGGAATCTTTCGAATCTTTGGGGAGGCTGACTCAGAAATGGGTCAGCCTTTCTTTTTGGCCTGTCAGATAGATTTTAGCCCATAAGCAATGTCTTGCAGATTGGGGATGGAAAGAATGCGAATGCAGTGATTTTCCGTGCCTGAAATAATTTTATCACGGCGGAGGGCACTAATGGTGCGGCTAACTGTTTCAATTGTTAAGCCAAGATAGTCTGCAATATCCACACGCGTCATGGGCACGGAAGCTGTGGTTTCCGCATCAGGATCATGCGGATGGGTGCGATGATACTGCTTGATTCGGTCAAGCAGAAAACTGGCAACTTTTTCCCTAGCGGTTTTACGGCCCAAAAGCAGCATTTGCTCCTGCGCATCAGTCAACTCATGCGTCACGGCAGTCAGAAGATTGCGTGCGAATCGCGGATATTCTGCCAGAAGGTTTTCTATCTGTGCATGTGTGCAGCGGCACAGGAGCACTGTATCTACGGTTTCTGCGCCAAAGGAATATGTGCGGGAATTACTCAGGCCAACAAATTGTCCGGCATCCGCAAACCCGGTAATTTGGCGGCGCCCGTCCGGAAGAGATTTAAATAGCTTAACAGTGCCGCTGATAACGTTGAAAAAGGCGGATGCTGCTGTGCCTTCTTCAATAACTGTTGTGCCTGGTGGCAGGGAAAGCTGGCGGGTGGCTTGTGCCAGTACTCCTACGTCCTGATCTTCTATACTGCTGCACAGGTTGTGCTCACGCACCGTGCAGATCAAGCAGCGTACGGATTCGGCATCTGCCCGTCCTGTACGATTGCCAGCATGAGAAATTACCTGAGCAGAAGGAGAAGGTGGCATAGGAGCAGAATCCGGAAAGACCGGTGCCTTCAGCATAGGAACATGAGTGCTGGACCGGAAGGTAAAGGAACGTGTCTCATAAATATTATGTCATTGTTGATATAAATCAATAATAGGCAGGTGTCTGGCGCGCATCTGTTACGCTCTGCTTTATGAACAGGGCAGGAAACCTCTGTGGTTAAAATGACACAGTGTTGTCGTATATGCAGCAGAGATAGCTTGAAATTGATCTAAATCAAGGTCGGAACCATGGGCGCATGATTTTTCCCGCTTCAAGATTATCGTTCTCTAGCGTAGTGGAAAGACTCACAGGCATGGTCAAGTTCCGTTCCCTTTTTACGGCAGTTGTGGCGGGCGTTGCTGCTCTGGCCGGTACCGCCAAGGCTCAGACAGCGGCACCAAATGCTGCTTATGTGAATGCACCGGTCATGCAGCGTATTCCCGATGCACCAAAGCCGGGATCAGGGCATTGTGGCCTGTTTGAAACCTGCGCCAGCACCAAGATCGGTCTGGGCCGTGGTGACTTCATGATTCGCTTGTCCGGTGTGGGTGTTCTGCCGCAGGACCGTGACAGCAAGGCTTGGCTGACAGCTCCGGGCCTTGGTCTGAACCACATGCCGCTGAGCCACACACATCTTTCCACCACCAATCAGGCCATGCCGGAACTGACGGTGGAATACTTCATCACAGACAACTTGTCTGTTGACCTGATTGCTACCAGTACCCGTCATGAAGTGGCCGCGCTGGGCAGCGATGTGCCTTCATTGGGTGGTCCTCGCAAGCTGGATGTTGGTAGCGCATGGGTTCTGCCCCCCACGGTGACATTTGCTTGGCATTTCCGTCCGCATAAGCGCTTCAACCCATATGTGGGTGTGGGTGCAACGGCTATGTGGTTCCACAACATGAACGGTAACCGTGGTTCCGCTCTGGGACTGACCAAGCTGAACGCTGGCTTTACCGGTGGTCCGTCTGTAAACGTTGGTTTCGATTACCAGATCGTTGGTAACTGGTTCTTCAACGCAGACGTCAAGCAGATGTTCGTGCGTATGCATGCTTGGGTTGAAAACCCAGCAGAAAGCCTGAAGGTGAAAGCCCACGAATCTCTGGATCCGACAGTGGTTTCCGCTGGTATTGCTTACCGGTTCTAAGGTACATTATGGGCGCGGCATCCGTATCTGACCTGATTTCCCGCTACGGCGGGAATCTGCCGCGCTATACAAGCTACCCGACCGCAGCCAGCTTTACGGAAGCGGTCGGCCCCCAACAGGTTGCAGGTTGGCTGAAAGCCCTCCCTGAGAATGAACCTGTCTCCCTTTATTTTCATGTTCCTTTCTGTGATGAACTCTGCCGGTTTTGCGGGTGCAATACATCCGTCATGCGGCATGAAGATGGGCGTATCGCCTATGGCGATCTTCTGCGCG
>NZ_PEBQ01000089.1 GCF_002738225.1 Acetobacter pomorum
CTTTTGTGCAAAACAGACTTTTTCATAATCTAACCCGATGTACAACCCTTCTGTGAGATTTCCGCGTCGATCCACATTGTTGATCATTCCCAACCCCGATACAAATATTCCGTCTTTCAGCCGTTTACAGGCGCGGCGACTGGAAGCCGCATTGATATTCCCTCGATCTTCCGGCCATGCACGCACGGCAGCCAAAACCTCTTCTGCCGCCTGACGACTAACGTCCGGTCGTGGTGTGAACAACCAGGCACAGCCAATACCTACGCCGATCACAGCCACAATACGTGGTGAATGACGCACGACTGCAACTAATTTGCGCGCCGCATTTTTCGCAAAATCCGTGTTCATCGTACAAAATCCACCTGAAAGACCGGTTTCCCATGGTAGAGTTGAAAGACCGTGGCGCGTTCTACCTTGCTGCCAGTTGCAAGCCTGTCTGGAAACCCGACAGTCCGCCGGAAGATTGGCGTATCCATCCAATCTGGTAATTTATTAACCTTGAACGTCACTTTGGCATCGTAAAGTTGATTGCCTGTACGCAAATCGGTTCGTGGCCTAATGTCTGTAATGGTCTGAATTTTCATTCGCATACAGGCTGATGTTGCAATACTCACCATATAAGGAGAAGTAAGAGGAATTGTATAATGACCTGCTTCAGGCAGAGGCGTGTCATATGTTCTGACAGGTAAAATCGGACGCCCCCAAAAGAGATTGTCTTTTACTTTAAGTTCATACTGAAAACGCTCATCGTTGCGTCTGGTCGTATATATAACAGCTGGTATATGACGAAATGTATTATGATAACTTTCAGGATGATAGTAAGCGCCCCCCGTTGTTCTTGACTGCGGACCAATCGTGCTGGACGTCTGATCCACAGTCATTGTCATGTCATGTCGGACAAGCAATCCACGTCGTTCCAGATCAACGACCAAATCTGACACATTTTGTAATGGGCCAGCATAAAATACAAAGGGATGTGCTGTCGGATCCGTAATATCCGTACGTTCAAACCAAGCAGCCATACTTTCAGGTATCCGAAAATTAATACCTGTATTCGAACCCAACATCAGACACTCACGTGCTCCTTTTGGATATTGCTGCCTCTCTGCTTTCATCAGTTGTGCAGGCAAACTGCTCTCATGCCACCACCACACAGCTGGTAATAACAACACGCCAGCAGCAGCGACATGGCGACGAGGCGCACGCCTGATAAAGGCAAGAATGCGTTCTGAAAGATTCTGAAATGAAAACCGGGTCATAAGAGGTTTCCTGCATCGTAAGAAATAATTGTATATTCAAAGGAATTTCCAAAAAACTATTTCCGTATCATCCCGATACGATACAGAATCTGTATGGCTTTTCTGGCGATCGCACTTCGATTTTCGTATTGAAGCCGCTCATGAATATAAACGGGATCGCGACGGCGCCTTTTCCCTTTTGCAGTCCAGACACTGCTTTTATTATCGAATGACCAATCCAGTATATTTTCTTTCGCCAGATCAAAAACCGCTACACTCTTATCTTCAAGATACACTTCATATATGGCCCTCTGATCCAGAAAATATTTACGAGGATGCGTGTCTATATACTCTACAACTTTCTTGAAAAATTCTGCTGAAAGCTGTGTACAATAGATCATCGCCGCAAGAACCTTCATGCCTAAAACTTCATCTCGGTTTTTACCTGTTTTATTATCCAACCGCAAATAGATACCTAGATTCCCTTTATGGATTGACGGAAGTGGTTTTCTGACAAGACTGTCTATATCCATCATATAGACAGGTCTGTCATTATTACTCAAAATCTTATTTATATAAAAGAACCTTAAAGACTGGTAAAAAACAATACGTTCTTTTCTATTGCTTATTTTTGCACACGCACGAGGATCTGCCACAGCTTCGATTGTCAATGTATTTATCGACGTATCAAATTTTCTGGCAAAGATATCCAGATATTCTTGCAGTAATTTCTTACGTTCTTCCAGCTTCTCTCCAGGCTCTGGTGACACAATGATATGCACATCATGATGCACCTGAAAGGCCGATTTGATAAACGCATATGCATGCGTCTGGAAATATTTTTTATCGCACGCGGCATAAATCAGAGGATTTTCTTTCATTCTGGGTATCTTTCGATCTGGAACCAATACAGAAGAAAAAGTTTCTCCAAACAATTCAGAAGAATTGTAAACTTCTCTTGATATAATCAATATTTTTAAGTATTTCTCTGGAAAGAAATACGATGCACATTCAGAAAACACGCCTAAAAAACACAGAATGTGCCGGAGTTTTGGTGCGATGCCTTTTGAACGGCACAAACCCGTTCTGATCGAACAGCATCGCGAGATTGGTTTCATTGAACCATTGAAGATGCTCGGGCGGGCAGATGTCAGACCATGTCGCCAGATCAGAAGGCGTTGCACGATGGCCCGCATCGGGAGCCGACAGGTAGACAAGAGCATTTGGGCGCGTAATCGCCCGAAGTGTTGTCATAAAGTCATCAGGACTGCGAAGATGCTCAAGCAATTCGGAGGAGAATACAAAATCAAAGCAACGTTTTCTTTTGGAAAAAGACAAAATATCTTCTGCAAAAAACGTCTGATTTGGAAAATGTCTTTTGGCAAATGCAATACTGTTGTGACTGAGATCTACACCGGTTCCACTGCGCGCAAAACGACATAGAGCCGCCAGCATATGCCCCCCACCGCATCCAAGATCCACCACATCGCGGTTGTAGAGATAGGGTATGAACGCCAGACTGCGCCAGAAGGCTCGCCACCGACGTGACCTGTCTTTGGGATAAAAGTTTGCATGCGCACCGCGATAGGTTGAGGCATAATATGCCGCAATAACCTGAGATGTCGGCATCGGATTTACAAACAGAAAATCACAGTTTGAACATTGGACAATCCTGTACGTATCCTTTTCCATCCGCGGAAAACACGCAAACTGGCAAATTGGACAACTGATAACAGGATGCTCTGAAACAGTGCGCATCACTGGAGCCCGGCCCCTTCTCGCTTTTCATCTTGTTTCGCGCATCAGGCAATCAGGACATATGCCTGTTGCCTGCCTGCAAGAAAGAATAGTCCCAAAGGGAATCTCTTCTTTTATTCTTCAATGGATTTGAGAAATTTGTATTGATGATGGGCGGCATCCCATATCCAGATAGGCTGTCTCATCCCTGGAACACCAAATGAAAGATCATGCACTCCGTCATGACGGCTGGACAATACAAGGATTGCGCCGACACTTTCACTGTACACAACCCTGTTTGCTCCATCGAGAATAGTCAATTGACCACCCGCTGCGCCCCAACAGCCTGAATCCGGGTCGTACACCACTTTTGCATCATGCAGCGTACCTCCCAGATCAAGCGTGCGAAGACGTGGATCCGTCCGCGTCCCGCAACTATTCTGATAACCACGAGCCGTTTTCTTCAGATCCGGTATATGCTTGAGAATAGCCTCGTCACTTGCAGACGCAGGAGGTAGATCCTCCCCCATATAACTCTCACTATGTATCACTTCCTGAGCATAATTCTGTGCCTGCACAGGCGTAACTGTCGCGCTGATGGCGCAAAACCCCGTCATGAAGCCAAAGACCACATGTTTCATGTTTTCCATTCCCTAAATCAGTCAGATATTACTCTGCGGATCACGCTCCGCTGGCAGACTGAGCGCTATCTCTATTCAATCCCGTAAAGTCTGCGCCGGGCTGCATCCGCATCACATTTTTTACGCTCTTCCCGAACGGCACCCCAAAACCCGAGCCCCAGTAGAAATGCTACGAAAGGATGCCACCACAATCCGATGGCGACACCACATCCAACCTGCCCAACAATGCTGGCATACTGGGTATTTCTGTAATCATCCTTATGTTTCTTTTCGATCCCGCCAAACTCGGCGGCATAAGCTGCACATCGCTCTGCCTGCCTGTCGCGAGGCGGCTCATTGGTGTGCCATTCCTCAGCCATGAAACACCTCATGAACAAGTGCAGCTACAACAAGCATCAGGGTCACCGGAAGCATGATGTCGGTTGCAAAAGTCAGAGCCACAAATCCCAGAACCAGAACAGCGGCCACAACACCGAAAAAGGTCAGAATGAATGTCATGCTTTCATCCTCTCCAACCTGACTTACAAATGACCAATATCGCGGCAAAGTACCAACAGATGCGACAGGCGCTGGTGCAATACCCCACCCAAAACGATCAGACCCTCCAAAAGACGTGCACCATCGCTTCCACTGCGCAGATCATCCAACCGGCTGCGCAGCAAGTCGTGCTCCAGTTCCACAAGCCGAAATACATCGTGCAGACCCGCATGCAGTTCCTCCAGACGATGATCCGGCAATGAGTCATCTGACGCAGACATGATAATCCCTTCGACAAAACATAGCTTTCATGCGAAGATCACCGATCAAACAACGACGGCCCGCACATCACTGATGATTTGTACGATAAACGCACTATACGAACAAGTGGCTTTCTGCATATTTTTGGAACTCCCTTCCTATTGGAGTTCCAATGCCCCGACATCGACACCGAAAGCGTCCTCTGATGGATAACCAGATTCAACTCATGCGCGAGCGCGGTGAACGGCTGCGTCAGGCTGCTCGCACTATAGGAATTACCCACGCAGCAAAGGCCGCCGGCGTGCCCTATACAACTTTGCGTGATTACATGAACGGCGGAGAAATGAAGTTCTCGTCCGTTGCAGCACTCGCGCGTGTCTGTGGCGTTTCTCTGGACTGGCTGGCCTACGGTGTTGGAACTCCCCCCGCATCATCCAGCCCCCTTGGCTCCGACGCCCCGCCACGCGGTGGGCATCAGGCCGTTATTCCCTGGCTGGATAACCGTGATGAAGGACTGCGGATCAGCAGAACATGGCTGGAAAAGACATTCCAGCAGGATGGCACATCTCTCCGGCTTCTGACTGTTACAGGAGATGCCATGTCCCCAACACTGCGCGAAGATGATTTACTCATTGTCGACACCTCACACCAACATGTTCAGGGTGGAGGCCTCTATGCTCTGGCAATTGAAGACGCAATCCTGATCCGGCGTCTGGAGCGTCGTTTGGGCGGGGGGCTGCGTGCGCTGGCAGATAATGAACGCTACCCCGCCCAGGAAGTAAGTGCGGAAGAGGCTTCGCAGATCAATGTCATTGGCGAAATTGTCTGGAGCGGAGGCAGTCCACACGGATAGACCCTTACACGAAAGATACGCATATTCAATTTTATGGGCGGTTTTCCGCTTTTTATTGAATTATTTATACCGTATGAATTTTTGAGACACATCACCCGTTCAATCGGGCCGTTGTCTCAGGAGGCATGGATCTACGTACTTTCCGTCTTTCCGCCGCCACTCCCAAGAAGGTTATGGCTTTCGGTTTCACTGATATGCCCATGACCTTTCCATCTGCAGCACCTCGCCGAGCCAGTCCGGCAACCGCCAGCCCCGTTCGGTGCGTATCCCATGACATTGCGTCAGCATCTGGGGCACGTTCTGACATGTAAAGAATGCGGGGTATTGGTCGCCGTTGCGATGCCTGACATATTCTACTCTCAGGATCGCGATCCCCGATTGACACGACACTCTTTGGCTATCGCATACGTCTATACCCACGGGATACCCAACACTCGTGCCATCATGAGAAAATCAGAAACCAAAGTCCAATTTCCGCCGCTAGTCGATCGGAAGGACATCCTCTTCCCTTACGCTGAAACAGATTGTTCAGAACGTGGAATTACGCGCCGTCACCCTTATGAAACTGGATGTCGGCACAAAAGACTACAGGATTCTGGAAGCATTTTTATGCACGAATTCCCCTTACCTCTACCCACACTGCATTCTCATGGAACGTCCAAAAGAGAAAAGATACTGACTGGCACTCGAAATACTTCTGATCGCCAGTGATTTGTATGCACTCACGAGGTGCACACGTACCAAACTATCGTTTTCTCGCAAAAGAATACGTCTACCTCTGCAAACTTTTCTAAAAGATTATCATATTTTCTAGTCGGAAAAGCCTTCTGTCTGAAAGCAGGCAAAAGGCCGATATAATGCGTTAATCCTCCAGTGACGCATCCAGCACCTCACTGGAGGCAAACTACTCAAGTCATACCCGTAAGAGAACTCATTGAAAGACAATTACTGGATATTCGTATTCAGAAATTACCAAATCATAACAGTTATCAATGCTAATGGTAATTTAATTGTTTTTTATGCTTCTCTTGTAGTTCTGACTGTTTTTTCAGAAACCCCAACAAAACAGACCATGCCTCTTCAATTTTATTATAATCTATATAAGGCACCTCTGATAATGGAGGTCTACAATCATTACCCAAACATTTCTTTAATCTGGACGGCCTGACAATTCTATTTTCAATATAACTGTCACATCTTGTTTTTCCTGCAAGAACAACGAGAGGAAGAATATTCTTTTCTTCCAAACCCGTTACTGATCTTACAGCATCAGCATGCATCTGATTCTGTTGGAGAGGACTATAAAATTTATATTTTTGCTTTGATTCTGGAGCATCTGGTTGCCGAACCCAGTTATAGACATCTTTTGGATCATGAGAAATATATCCACTATAGTATTTTGTTTCTATAATAAATATTCCCCATGGAACTTTCACGATATGATCAATCTGCGTCACTTTTTTACCTGTAGGGGAATTATATTCTATATATATATTATTTAATATACCCCTGTTGTTTCTTACCTCTTTTATATATTTATTAACAATACATTCTCCTGCAAACCCTTTCCTTTCAGCATACGATTTTTCAGGAGCAGACAAGTCCTCCTCAAAAGATTGCTCATCCTCAACATCTATTATCTCAGGCGTAGATGTCCTGCCATGAAATACAGTGCTCTGGGGTGTTGACGGTCTGAACTCATATTTAGAAGTGGAGCTTTGGTATGTTGATGATTCAAATGTGTAAGAATTATCTCCTTCAGATGACTTTTCCTTTGAAGCATCCTGTTTCTGATCGGATACTTTTTCGGTATCTCTACTGGCGGCCTCAATTGCAACGGCTACCAAGACAGCCAATACCAGGCAAATTATCCAGTGTGCCAAAATAAAATAGAAAATAATTATTGATATTTTAAATAATATATATATTGCCACTATCGCAAGAAAAAATCTTAACACCGCTTTCTCCATAACTTACAAAAAATAAAAATTATTCTATATTTTTCAATACAATTTCCGCGGATTTTGTCACCTCAATTAAAAATAGCATTGATTATAATATAGCTTAAAGGCCATGATATTATGCATTTTTTCTCAAAATTTCAACGACCATGATCTTGTCGTTCACTGAACCCCAAACATATGTGATTATAGAAACCGTATAAATATTTTACTCTTTCCATGTGTTCTTTACATTATGTGTCTATCCTCATCAAAAATCATTTGTCACCATAAATTTCTGGGCTATTTTCTAGAAAAATATTCTAATTTCGAAACATTAATTCATAATTGGATTGCACTATATTGCTTATTAACGATCGTAAAAAATGCTGGTAAGTTGCATACAGCCTGAAAATTTTTGGTAATGAAAACAGGATGACA
>NZ_PEBQ01000090.1 GCF_002738225.1 Acetobacter pomorum
CTTCTGCCTGCGCAGAAGGTTCTTCTTTCCGCCGAAGACGATGGATTTATTCGGCAATGCGGCGGCTTCAAGGACGGCGCAATGCGCCAGCCAGTGGTCAATGCCATTACTTCTGTGTCGATCATACAGCGCGCTGGTCAGGACTTTCAGCGGTGTGCTGGGATCACGGCGTAGGGCCTGACAGGCGCTGCGTACAATCGCACCGTATCCCTGACGCCACCGCGTCAGGACGGAACGTCCTTCCGTCGAAGCTTTGTAAGGAAT
>NZ_PEBQ01000091.1 GCF_002738225.1 Acetobacter pomorum
TTGAAGCCGCCGCATTGCCGAATAAATCCATCGTCTTCGGCGGAAAGAAGAACCTTCTGCGCAGGCAGAAGGGGCTGATCAGCAATACCGAATGGAAAACCATGAGGCTCCGCCCCATGACGTCCATCGGCGTGAGAAACTTTAACGGAAACCGGCATTTCCGTCTTTCGGAGAATGGCCGGGTATGCACACTCACTGTGCATAAAGTCCCGGTCACGCTGACCCTGCTGGAAATGCATGGGACATGCGGGAAACTGATCCGCGCGCTGACGATCGTCGCGCCAGACAAGGAAGTCTCGATCCAGTTCCGCATCGATAATTCTCACCTCCATCTCACGTTCAATGAGATGGACCTGCGCCGGCTGGCGCCAGGCGAAACGCTGACACTGGCAAGAGATCGCGAACTGGTAGCATCGGGCCGCCGGGCGCGCGGAAGAGGCCGCGGACCCGGATACGTCGCGCCTCGACCGAAGACCCCGGCCGCTGACCGGCCGGTTCATCCCCAGTGGCTGGACCCGGTGCCAGCCGCACCGGGACGGTGCGTCGGCATCGACCTCAACCCGAACTTCATAGGACTGACCGTGCTGGAGAACCGGGGAAACCCGAACGACCTGTCGGACTGCCGCGTTCTCGCCAGTCACTGCATCACGCTGGATATTCCGGCCAGCGCGTCAGACGACGCCACCCGCGAGGTTCTGTCCCGCGGCGCGGGACATGCCGTGCGTCTCGCACGGGCATGGAACGCAGGGCTGATCACGCTGGAGCATGGTCTGGGGAAACTCCGCTCACGCACGAAAAACCGTGCCGTAAACCGGACCATCAATTTCTGGGGCAGGACGATCATCCTCGCCAGTCTGACCCGCAGGGCCGGACTGGCCGGGGTGAGCGTCTCAACCGTCCCGGCGGCTTACAGCAGCACAATCGGGAATATGGTCTTCGACCTTCCCGATCCATGTGCCGCAGCCGCAGAAATCGCACGGCGGGGCCTCGCCCGCGCCAGCGACAGAGAGTCAGGCATTCTCCCGGACTACGATCCGGCTCTGATCCAGCCGCATGACCTATGGAAGGATCGTGCGACTGAACAGGGTCTTCTGCCCGATTTCGGGCGGGTCGGAAGCTGGGTGGAGTGCCACGGGGAAATCAAAACGGCGCAGATCGCGCTGTCCCGCCTGAATAGGC
>NZ_PEBQ01000008.1 GCF_002738225.1 Acetobacter pomorum
CTATCTGCCCGATTTCTATGTCAAAAAGTGTCGAAATCGGGGATTTTTGTGCAATAAGTGTCGAAATCGAGGAAATGTGTCAATTCTGTGGCAAGCGTCCGATTTCTATAGCCAAAAGTGTCGAAATCGAGGGTTTTTGTGCAAAAACTCCCGTTACCGCACTCAACGACCGAAAATGCGACCAAAATGTCGTGTATGCAGTTTTGTCGCGTTTTTTGTCTCAAAACCCCGATTTCGACACCTAAATCGCTAAAAACGGTACTTTTTGCGATTTATCGTGTTTTTGTCCTGTTTTCGTCCACTTCGTGCATATATCGTTCGGATTTGGCGATTTTGGCGTTTTATCGTAAACATCATGTATAGAAGATTTTTTCTGATAAAATCAGAAATATATTTCTTCAGGTGTATTCCGTGTCTGGATATTTTTACACAAGACATCTCTTATATTTACTTGAAATATGATGGATAAACCTCTTGAATACCTTGAAATTTGAACAAAACGATCCGGCTCTTAACCTCAAGCTGCAATGCCACCTGATCAATGTGATCCGGAAAAAAAGTCATGGCGCGCGCTCTGAAATCACTCCGACAGACTTGCAGATCATGTTTTTGGAGCACAGGTTACGCTTGCGGATCCAGAATCCACCCCGCGGACACCAGACTGCGACCTTCGCCACTTTTATCGACGCCCTTTCCAACGCCTTGAGCCCAGAACTGCAAAACCTCATTCTGGCCTCAGGCTCCCGAAATCCCTCTCTTCAGACAGATCGCATGCCCAAACCTGTTTCTGGCGACATGACGCAGGCTCTGGCTGTCTTTTTTCATGAAGAACAGATTTGGAACTTGCAGCGTCAAATTCGCGAAGCTTACGAACGTTCCGGTTCGACCACACCGCGCTATGAATTTTGCAATTACGTGCAAGATCGCACCCTGATAACCGGTACGCCGCGTGGCATTCTGGGCCGGGCGCTCCACATCGCGGCACGACAATACATATATCATCCCGAGCTTCCCCTCTCGCTGCAACGTTGTCTGCACGCGTTGAACGAGACGCACGGCGCCGAAGATCTGCTTGTGCCACCCTGTGAGTTTCGGGAAGGATCAACACAGAAAAACACTGGTAAAAAATCCCGAAAACACACGCTCAGCCTGGCGACATTCAAAACGCTCAAAGCATCCTATGCTTCCGTTCTTCCTCTTCTCGCTGCCATGGACGTGATCTGGTGTGGACGTTATCTTCCCTCTCATCCTCTTTCTGCATGGACCGGTTCACATGAGCAGAGCGGTCGGGACTACCGTCCCGGACATAGCTTCATGGACACTCCGGAAGATCTCGATATTGCCAGGCGAACCCTGTCTTACACCCGCTGGTTTTGGAACTGGGGACTGCAGCACGGCTCTCGCAAAGCGCAGAACAGACTGCTTGATCCGGCGACAACACCCGAGATCGAAAGTGATGTCCCTGAGGCGTACGCCATGACAGCAATGCCCACCACAATGGATCAGACGCAGGAAAGTGCCGCGTCTCGCTCCTGCGCCTCAGGGGCATTCGCCCTGCCTCTTGCACCTCTGCCCGAGCCCCTTCTCAAGGCGCTTAAAAGCTATCGGGATTCCAATACCAAAAAACCAGAAACCGGAACGGGTGAAGGCTAAATCATTTAAGCCTCCACCCTCTTCCCGGAATCTGAAAGTTTCTGCTCATTGGCACACAAGGGGATCTGTCATGAGCAGCAGACTATCGTTTCAGGACCTGGAGGAGACACAGGGATGTCAGACACCGCCCGCACAAAAAATGGCACGGGCATTACAGGAACTTGTCACACGTCTGGCGCGGCAGGCTGCACGCGCCCATGTCCTCTCGAGCCTCCCTTCGAATGCACTCCAGAACGCAACCGCATCAGAACGGAGAGTCTGAAATTTATCTTGCCCACAACGCTGTGGATCGGGAACAGTCAACCGGTGTAATGCAGTGCTCACACAAAGAGCATCAGGGACCCTCACGCATACGCGGCCCTTATAGTGATCGATCTGTTGGCCGCCTCACCATTTTCCCTGACATGACATGCCGCTATCTGACTGGTGCCTGCGCAACCACACGCCTCTTTTCGGGGAGTCCATCTGCGGCCAGTCTCTCACAGGAACCCGAGAGACCGTCCATGATGAAAGTTGCCCTGTACGCCCGTTATTCCTCAGACAATCAGCGGGATGCCTCAATTGAGGATCAACTCCGGATATGCCGCGCCTACGCGGAAAAACAGGGTTGGCCGATCGTCCGGGGTTATACGGATCATGCCGTCTCTGGCGCCTCTCTGTTCCGCTCCGGTATTCAGGCCCTGATCGCTGATGCGCAGCAGGGGCACTTTACGGTCATTCTGACCGAGGCTCTGGACCGTCTCTCACGCGATCAGGCCGATGTCGCCACCCTGTTTAAAAACCTTCAGTTCATGGGTGTGCGGGTCTTTACCCTTTCCGAGGGAGAAATCACCCCTCTTCATATCGGTCTCAAAGGCACCATGAACGCGCTGTTCCTGAAGGATCTGGCGGAGAAGACCCATCGTGGTGTGCGTGGACGCGTGGAACAGGGCAAGTCCGGTGGCGGCAATGCCTATGGTTATGATGTGGTCGCAGAAACAGACGGACATGGCAATGTCATGCGCGGCGCACGTGTCATCAATGACGCTCAGGCCGTGATCGTCCGCCGCATTTTTCAGGACTATGCCGCCGGAAAATCCGCGAAAAAGATTGCCGTGTCCCTTAATGAGGATCATGTCCCCTGCCCGACAGGTGGCGCATGGGGATTTTCCACGATCAACGGCAATCGAACGCGCGGCACCGGTATTCTGAATAACGAGATATATATCGGTAGGTTGGTGTGGAACCGGTTGCATTACCTCAAGGATCCGAAGACCGGCAAACGCGTCTCCCGCCTCAACCCCGAAGCCGCTTGGGTCATACGGGACGTGCCGGACCTGCGGATTATTGATCAGGATCTGTGGGATGCAGTCAAGGCCCGCCAGAAAACCCTTGAAGCCAGCCCGGATATCAGAGCCGGTCACAGTCACGACCATTTCCGCGCAAGACGCCGTCCAAAATATCTGTTCTCGGGCTTGCTGAGGTGTGGCTGCTGTCAGGGGGGGTACAGCATGATCTCGAAACACCTGCTTGGCTGCTCGAACGCCCGCAACAAGGGTATCTGCGCCAATCTTCAGAACATCCGGCGCGATGTTCTGGAAGATCGGGTACTGGATGCCCTGCGACATCGTCTACTGAACCCGGAACTTTTCAGACTGTTCTGCGACGAATTCACCAAAGAGGTGAACCGCCAGCGTCTGCAAGGCGCTGTCGACATCACGGCAGCTCAGGCAGAACTCTCGAAGGTAAAGGGCAAACAGGAGAAGCTTCTCGATCTGTATCTGGAAAATCGGGTGAGCAAGGAGAGCCTTGATCAGCAGAGCCTGAAGCTTGAAACCCGCAGGACAGAACTCGAGGCTCTTCTGGCCAGTTCCAAAGCCCCGCCTCCCCTGCTTCACCCGGAGATGGCCGGCGTTTATCGTGAGCAGATTTTCCGCCTGCATGAAGCTCTCAATTCTGAACTGGAGACCCAGCGTCAGGAGGCTGCGGAGATTGTGCGCTCGCTGATTGAAGCCATTATCCTCACGCCGTCTGATGATGGCATGCGGATTGACGTGCGTGGCGATCTGGCCAGCATTCTGACGATTGCGTGTGGAACACAAAAAAGCGCGAACGCTGGTATGCGTTCACGCTTTGATCCAAGATCGCAATTTGAGATGGTTGCGGGGGCAGGATTTGAACCTGCGGCCTTCAGGTTATGAGCCTGACGAGCTACCGGGCTGCTCCA
>NZ_PEBQ01000092.1 GCF_002738225.1 Acetobacter pomorum
GATAACAGAACGGGTGATGTCCTTGTTGTTCTGCCAGTCATAGGCAACAACTTCATCACCAATCTGCATGTTTTCCACAGCCACATCACCTTTGGTGGTGCGGATCATGCTGCCAGAAAGGAAGCAGGTGATATTAATTGCACCATTTTTATTATCAATGTTTGCGGCAGAATTTGTGTAGGTATAGATACCATTCTCATCCTGTACTACTGTGCCGGTGGCAGAGCTATTGAGATCAGCGGGGGTATAGTAAACAGGCTGCCCGTTTTCTGTTACAGGCTTTCCATTGCTGTCGAGCTGCTGTGCAAAGGAGATGGAAGTGACTGCCGTTCTCCAATCCTCTCCTCCTCCGAACTGATACTGCAGAGCATAAGTATGACTGCCTACTGCGGACTGCACCCAACGCACACTGGTAATATTGCTACCGCCCGTTAAGCCCACTAAATTAAGTGTATCAGCAGAAGAGAAATTTGTAATATTTGGGAAGGTCTGATTGATGGAGAGGTTTAAAACATTTTTACCATTATCAGGAACCGGGCCAAATGTAATTGTTCCCGTTGCGGAGGTTATATGTTCTAAAGTTACGTTTGCTCCGCCTTCTATCTGAAGCGTACCTTTAATATCGGTTCCTGAACCTGAAGAAGTAAAAGTTGCTCCATTGAGTGTGATTGTGGAGCCAGAATCTATAATGACCCCTTGAGAGGGTGTAACTGATCCAGGCCCAGAAATTTCTACGTTTGCATCGTTATTGACAGTAAAGGTGCCTATGTTAGTTGTATATGTTCCATTACCCAGATCAATTGTTGCGGATTTGTTAATAATAACATCAGCATAATCTTGGCTTGGATATGAGTTATTCATCCAAGCTTCTGAAGGTGTCCAATTCGCTGTGGTCGTCCAAGAAGTGTCTGTAGAACCATTCCATGTATATGATGACATTTTCAACCACCCAAATGTTTTATAAAACACAACAACTGCGTTTTATTTTATCAAACAGTGAATCCATAACAAAGAATGGGGGTAATCTCAACATAAAGTTATGAAATTTAAAACGATATTGTTTGGAATAATCATACAATCTTATGAGGAAGGTAGGATTAAGCGTTCCACAGCAGTTAAGTGCGATCGGTATACTGATTAATGGGTATAGCCAAAAATGGCCTAAGGGGCTTTTAACGCCATATACTGCCAAGGAGAATTGTGCGGCTGCCTAATGGGAGGTTATCTGCAATATGCAGAAAAATATATTGGGCAGCTCGCAATTACAGGAAGGATGGTGCTGTAAAAACTTACGTTTTTGATAAGGAAAAACAGGCTGCTAAACCAGCGTGCGTTGAATAGCCTAAAACTGAAGTTGAAAATTTTCAGTTTAAAAAATGGCGTCCCGTACGGGATTCGAACCCGTGTTGCCGCCGTGAAAGGGCGGTGTCCTAGGCCTCTAGACGAAC
>NZ_PEBQ01000093.1 GCF_002738225.1 Acetobacter pomorum
GATAACAGAACGGGTGATGTCCTTGTTGTTCTGCCAGTCATAGGCAACAACTTCATCACCAATCTGCATGTCTTCCACAGCCACATCACCTTTGGTGGTGCGGATCATGCTGCCAGAAAGGAAGCAGGTGATGACCAATGTATTATCAGAGGAAGAAGATAAGCCATTTCCTGTATAATACGTATCGCCCTGAAATGTTCCGTCACTTACTGTTCCGGTAGCTGCTGCTCCACCGTAAAGATCTGCGGGTGTATAATAAACTGGGTTGCCAGAACTATCTGTGCTTTTCTGGGCAAAAGAAACATTTTGGGCGATATAGTTTTCGCCTTTAGAAGAACTTGTGCCGCCGTATTGGTCAACCCCAACCAAAGCATATGTATTTGTGCCAGTTTTTATCCATTCGATATTTGTATATCCAGAGCTGTTTTGAACAACTATTGAATCATCCGGGGTAAAATTTGTAATATTGGAAAGTGAATATGCTCCACTGGCTAACGTAACAGTATTGTGGCCACTCCCGGTTGTATTTCCGCCAAAATCAATGGTTGTGGTGTCCAAAGAGGCATTAACGCTCAGGTTTGCAGCATTTTCAAGTTTGATTGTGCCACCAGACACACCATTGGAGGTGCTCATGGTTACGCCATCAAGAACAACCGTTTGCTGGCTGCCAATAGTAATTCCACCGTTTGATTTAACCGGATCGGAACCAGTGAAGGTCACTGTTCCGGTGCCCGAGAATGTAAGAGTTTGTGGAACGGTATCGTAACTATAATGATTTCCATAAGGATCAATAAATGGAGAAGGATCTGTACTGATCGTGATGTCTGTATCAGTTGAAATGACAGCAGGGGTTTGTCCGTTCGGCGGATAAGAGGAAGTGGCCCCTGTGGAAGCATCCTTCCACATTGAAGGATTGTTAAAGTCACCGTCGCCGCCAGCCCAGTCGTATGTTGTATCTGCCATTTTCGTAATCCTTAAATTTTGAAAATATTTTGTATTCAAAATGTTTTGTTTAATTTTACATTTGAGTTGCACAAACAATTTTTGGGGCGTAAGTAATTAGGTGTGATTTTAACTAAGCAAGAGCCCTGATCTGTTCTTGCGCAATTCAAGATTTGCGTAAGGAACGCCCTGTTTTTTCTAAAGTTTAGACCTTTATGAATATGCAGAAATCACGCTGGAAAATTGGATATGCCCGAGTCAGCACGATAGGGCAGACTCTGGAACTTCAATTACAAACTCTCAAAGAATATGGATGCCAGCGTATCTACCGGGAAAAAGCGAGTGGAGCAGATACCAAGCGTGCGGAACTGCAGAAATTACTTGGCAATTTGCGGGCGGGCCAGATAGTGGTTGTTACACGGCTTGATCGGCTGGCACGCAGTACATTTGATCTATTCTCTATCGTCAGAACAATTTCCCAAAAAAACGCACAGTTTTACTCTCTGTCAGAGCCGTGGACAGATACCAGTACAAGTACAGGCCGCCTTATGCTGGCCATTTTGGGTGGTTTGGCGGATGTGGAGCGCGATCTTATTCGCACACGCACAGCGGAAGGGCGCGCACGGGCCATTGCGCAGGGAAAGAAGATGGGCCGCCGTGCCCGTATTACCATTGCCCAAAGGCAGGCAATTATTCAAAAACGGCTGGAAGGATGGTTGCTTAAGGATATTGCACAGCTGTTTGGTATCAGCCCGGCAACAGTCTCCCGCATTGTAACGGGGTCAGATAGCCACAAAAGCCGAAAAGACAAACAGAATAGATAATTTTGTTTTATCTTGGCGGAAAATAAAGTGTAAATTTTACACTTTCCACCAAAAAACCCAATAAAAACAATGGGTTGAACAGGAGGGTGGTGGAGCTGAGGGGAATCGAACCCCTGACCTCCTCATTGCGAACGAGGCGCTCTCCCATCTGAGCTACAGCCCCGCCTGTTCCGTGATTTTTGGGTGTATAGGGCTTACCAATTTGCTGTCAAGCTGTATTGTAGGCCCGCAATGGCAGATATGCGGGCATGCCATAAGGGTGTGCCCGGTTTTTTAGCAAGGCAGGGTTTGGCGTTCGTGTTTTTCGTGTTCATGCTGCTGATGCGGCTTTTAGAACTGTATAGCTGGGTGCTTCTGGCAGCCTGTATTTTTGTAAACCTGTATGCCTTTGGCATTCTGGATAACCGCAACCAGATTGTCTGGAAAATAGGCATGTTTCTGGAACGGGTAACAGAACCCGTGCTGGCCCCCATACGGCGTATGCTGCCAATGCCGGGCGGCATGGACTTTAGCCCAATGGTGGTGCTGCTTATTATCCAGTATGTGCTTCAGCCGGGGCTGGTCAGCCTGTTTCGTGCGCTAATGTATCATTAAAAACGTGCGGTGGCTGGCGTTGGCCCGGTTTGCAATAAAGGGAGCACCCGCCATGCCGCATCTTTTTCGCACATTGGGCCTGTTTTGCGCCACCATAGCTGCCACGCCCGCGCTGGCGCAGGATGCGCCGCCTGCCACACCCGCCCAGATTTACACCGGCACCATGCCCGGTGGGCAGGGCACGCTCAAACTGGTGCAAACGGGGGATGAAACCTTTGCCGAGGTTTCAGTTGTGGGGGATACCTGCGCCGGATCGGCCGAGGGCGCAGCCACACGCCACGGCAATACATGGGTGGTCACAACAGATCCGGAATATAATGGCCAGTCCTGCCGCATTACCTTCCGTATGGGGGCGCATGGCGTGGCAGACAGCACGGAACAAAACTGCGCGCCCTATCATAACGGGGCCTGCGCCTTTACCCACGCGCAACTGGCCCGCACGGCACAGTAAGGCCGCACCTTACAAACACACGCATACATACAGGCACAAAAAAAACCGCCGGGGCCTTTTATCAAGGCTGCGGCGGCTTTGCGGCGCTGTGGCGGGTGAAACCCCCGCCAGCGTGCTTTTAGTGACCGGAAGAAGGGTTCGGGTCTTTTTCAATGTGGATCAGGCTGTAGCTGCACATTACGATAACCGGAATAATAAAGGCCACCACAACAGAACCAAAAGATGTAACGTTCATGCCTAGGAAATACATCATCAGATCCAGGCCCAGCACTGCAACGCACAAAAACATGCCCATCCCAAAAACCCCTTTATATTGCTCCGCCAGAAACAGGCTGCCGGGCCTGCGCTGTTGCCTGTAACAGGTGTTGCACAGCCGCCATGCAGAGTCCGACCGGAATCTTGCCAAATCAAAACAGCGTCACACTTACTCTTTTGCCTCGCGTGGTCAACCGCTATCTGGCGCATGGCCTTGTGGCGGGTAATGCTGGTCTGCTTTTGCGCGGGTTGCGGGCAGAGGGAGCGGAGCCAATGTTTAAGGCAGGCTTATAAAACCAAGGATAAGATTTTTCATGTCTGAAAAAACAGAAAACCACACCCATCATCTGCCCTCCGCCACGGATATCAGCCGGGAAATGGAGCAGGTGAAGCGTGAATATGATATTGCGTTGAAGGACCGGCCAGAGCACGCAAAAGCATTGGGTGAACGCCTGCGCAAGCTGGAAGCCCAGTTGCAGGAAGGCGCACGCGGCCGCGGCTAACATCCGCCTCTATAACAGCCGGGCCGGGGCTTATGCGCCTTGGCCCGTATGGTGCAAAAACGCCCGGCCTAGTGCTGGGCGTTGCTGTTTGTAGCCGTGCTGCTTGTGCCCGTGGTGGGCTGCTGCGCCTGTGCCTTGGCCGCCCACGCCGCAGCCACAGCCTGCGGGCCTGTGAGCGGTTGTGCGGCCTGCACTCCCTGTGCCCCTTGCACAGCGGAGGAGGGTGTGGCGGCGGAATCCGGCTGGGTGTTCATAACGCGCTGGGGTTTTGGCTGCCCGTAGGCTGTATGCAGCGCCTGCTTTTGTGCCTCTATACTGGGCTGATGAAAGGCCGAAACCGGGCCAAACCCGATCAACCTGTCATGAAACCGGTTGGTGGAGGCTACAGGGGAGCGGATGCACCCTTTCACCACGGTGGAGCATGCGCCATCTGTGCCGATCATACGGTCATTATCGCCACTGTAATGCAGGTCATACACGTGGCCATCCACCAGGCGTATGGTGGCCACACAGGTTTTGCCCGCACCGCCAAAGGTGGTTTGTGTCATGTTCACAAATGTCTGGAGCGGAAACAGCGAGGAATCGTTGGTGGAAGGCATGTTGACCGAGCGCACGTACTGATAAATCGTGGTGTGGTCATCTATCTTCTGCGTTTTGTCGGGAATACCCGCGCAGGCCTGCAAATCCTCGTTTGTCATGCCAATCACGGCCAGCTGGCCCTTATGGGCGGTGCGGCTGTCTATATACCCGCAGCCTGCCAGCGCGGGCAGCAGCGCCAGAGTTACAAGCCAGCGCGCACGGCGCACAAAAAGGGCGGAAAAGGGCGAAGATGGCAGCGAGGGGCAGGGCAGAAAGGTCATTCTCTTGTCGCAAAAGGGTGGGTGGCGTTTAGGGCGGCGTGTTATGGGCTTCGGCGCGGGCAATATCCAAATATAGTAAAATCAGCAGGGGCAGGGGCCATATAAAGGGCAGCGGCATATGCCACGCCATGGCCAGAGTGCCACACAGCGCCCCCGCCGCAAACCCCAGCCAGGAAAGCCCCGGCAGCAGGGCTGCCCCCGGTGCAGGCGGTTTTACGGTGCTGCCCGGCCAACGTGCGGCCAAAGATGTGGCCAGGGCAGAGGCACATTTTAAAAGGTTGCTGGTGATGACAATGGTCTGGATAGCGGTGCCGGAAAAGCGGGCTATTGTCTCGCCCTGCACGGCCATAAGGGCGGGCAGCAGCACAAGGGCCAGCGTGCGGTGCCACGGTGTAAGCATGGCAATTTGCGTGGCCCCCAGCAGCACGCCCACACAGGCTATGCCAATGGCCGCCTGCCAGCGCAGCCGCGCCAGAGTGGCCAACATGGCCACCACAAAAAACGTGGCCAAAATACCCAGCAACATAAACGCATGCGGCCATATTCCCCCAACAAGGGCGGCGGCCAGATGGGTGGTGTTGCCTGTCATGGCGGAGGCAAACAGCCCGCCCAGATAAACAAAGCCCAGCGCATCCACATACCCGGCCAGAAGGTCCAGCACCAGAATACGCCGCGCAGAAACCCGCACCGAAGAGGAGGAAGAAGGCCCAGCCATATTTATGCTCACTCTATACACACATTACACAAAATCCACTGTGTGCCTTTTTTGCCCGCTATGGGGTGTATGTGCCACTCACAGGGGTGTAAGCCAGCGTGCCGGCCAGTGTGGGGGTGGCCGTGGGTGTGGAATCATGCATCTATGCGCAAGTTTATGCGGCATGGCCCGTGCGGCGGGCCTTGCTGGCAGGTGGGGTTTTTCCGTATTCTGCGGCCAGACCAAAGCAAGGAACAAAGTAGATGTTGGGATTCCGTCCTGTTTTTCTGGCGTTGGGGGCCTGCACTGCCCTGCTGGCCGCGCCCCCGGCGGCTTATGCGGCGGAGAAGAACCCTCATTACGGGCTGCAGATCATGAAGATGCGCCCCGGCCCACCCCCCATGACAGTTGCCACAGCCGCCCCCGGTGTTCTGGACTATGATGGCATACCCACCGTATTGGGCACAAATGCGGCCAACGTGGCTGGGCTGATGTATTTTTGCTACCACAACAAGCTGATAACAGACACCACGGTGAACATGCTGGGGCGTGAGCTGGCAGAACTGCCCGATGTGCGCGATTCGTCCGATTACGCATGGGGCGGCATTGGCATGCTGCGCCTTGGGCCGGACCAGATGTTTGATACCCGCACCCTCAACCGGGACCAGCGTGAGGCCGTGTGCTCCCGCACCGCCCTGATGGGGCCAGACCTGCTGAAGGCCGCCCGCAATGGCGATGCCGCGCCCGCAGTGGATAACCAGCGCGCCACGGATGAAAAACCAAGATGGCCGGCGGAACCGCCTCCCCCCATTCGTGCAGCGCCACCTGTTGCGGCTGCGGCGGCTGTTCCCGCCGGTGTGGCCGCCATGCCCAAGGTTACAGCCCCCGCGCGTGCGGTTTCTGCCCCTGTTGCACGTGCTGTGCCCCCGCGCCCGGCTGTGGTGGCGCCCTCTGTGCCATCTGCTCCGTATGTTGCGCCGCACGCCGTGGCGGCTGCCCCGCATGTTGCGCCGCCTGCGGTTTCTGCCCCCGCGCAGCAGGTTGTGGCTGCTCCACCACCTGCTGTGGTGGCCCCCAAGCCGGTGCCCTATACGCCGCTGCCCTCGCAACAGGCCATTCAGGATGAAGTGGCGCAAAAGGCGGAAGCGCGAGAGGCCGCAGCACAGGCCGAATTTGCGCGTCAGGCTGCCGCACAGGCCAGAGGTGTGCGCTAGGGCGCGTGCGTTTTGCCCCTTTGTAAAACAGGCTGCCCCGCTGGCTCCCATGCTGGCGGGCTTTTGCCTAGGCCGCCATAGAACAGAGGCGCCGTATGTCTATTCTGCTCAGGCAGTTTAAACAAAGTTTTAAATATACGGGCCGCCTGTCTGTTTCCGATTATCGGGTATGGAGCCTTTGGCTGCTTGTAATATTTGCGTTGACATATATTGCGCATTTATATGCTGTATCTGTGCTTAATAATAATGCAGCTGCCTCCATAAACGCCGTAACAGCGGTTTATGTGTTTTATACAGCGCTTTTATTTGTATATGTGTTTTTACTGTTTGCCATTGTTTCCGCTCTGGTTAGAAGAAACCATGATCTGGGCCGCAGCGGCTGGTTTTCTGTTTTATGGTTTGTTCCATATATAGGCATCATGTATTGGATTTACCTTGTTTGTGCCAAAGGCACGCAAGGCCCCAATGCCTATGGGCCACCCGCGCAATAGGCTGTGCTGTCTCTGGCCTTGGCCCACATTCTGCCACGGTTTGCAGCTTACTCTGCCGGAGTTGAACAAAACGGCTGCCCTATCTATCTGATTGTAGAAGTTTGGCAGATGCCCGCCCAACCGGCAGGCACTAGAAAGACGGATATAAACTAATGCGTAAGATTGTAACCCTTGGCCTTGCCACCGTTATGGCCGCCACCATTGGCACCGCTGCAAACGCCAGCGAGCCGGGCGGCTGCCTGAAGTATGGCGCTGCCGGTGCCGTGGGCGGCCATGTGGCCAACCATCATGCTGTGCTGGGTGCGGCGGCCGGGTGTGTTGCGGGCATGTATCGCCGGCACGAATACCGTAAGGAAGCCCGCGCCAAAGCTGCGCTGTATGATAAGGAACACCCCGGCGCAAAAGGCACGTATGAGCAAAAAGCCACAGCGTATGATGTAGAACATTCTACCACCCCCGGCACCATGCAGCCCAACCCGCAAAACAATGCCGGCCCGCAGGCTGAGCCTCAGCCAGAAGGAGAGCAGCACCTGTAAGCTGTGGCCCATGCCTGCCTTTTGGGCATAAAACGCAAAAAGGCCCCGCTGCCTTGGCCCTTATACTGGGTGCAGGCAGCGGGGCCTTTTTTATGTGCGCAGCTTAGGTGTGGTTGGAGTCTTGCGCGTGGTCAGGGTAAGGAGATGTCAACTGCGCGCGGGCTTCCCCCTTGGGGTAGGCGGCGGTGTGGAGGTTGACGTACATCTTGCCCGCGCTAAGTGCCTTTTCCTGCTCTGCGGTTAAAACAGCCGTGCCAGAAAACGGGCTTTTAAACGGGCCTTTCAGGGTAATCATATGGTCGGCTTCCTGCCCCGGATCTGCCGGGCCATGAAAATGCGCCACCGTAACCGGCCCGCTCAGCCCATCCCATGTAATGGTATAGCGCAGCTCATGCGTGGAAGGGAAAAACACCGCATCCACCTTGCCGCTGGGGTGCGATGTGGCATTGTGCTCAGCACTAAAATCACCTGCAAAGCGTTCGCTCCGCTCGGCATGGGCGGTGGAAACCAGCGCGCTGATAGCCGCCGGGGCCACCGTAATGGCAAGTGTGACACCCAGAGCCACGTTGCGAAATACTTTTTTGCTGGCTGAAATCATACAAAAGCGCCTTCTCGAACATAAAAGATAAGGGGGCGATATGCCTGTAACGGCCTGCCCCGGCAGAGGTTCCTGCACGGGGTGGGCGGGCACATTTTGTTTATATATGGGGCTGGCGCGGCGGCGGTGTTAGGGCCGCGTGCTCTCACGCCTGCGTGATGCACCAGCCCGTTTGCAAAGGGTTAAAATACCTGCCGCAAGCGAATGGTTTTGCCGCCGGAGGTTTGCAGCACAAGGTGTGTGCCATCTGTTGTCCAGCCGGTTACGCTGTTCAGCAGCGGGCGGAAGGTGTTGGCAATATCGTTCTGTTTGCCAATGCAGGCCATCTGCGTGCTAATGCCCCCTGCGGGTATGGATTTTACGCTGCCCTTTGGCCCAAATATCAGCCCGCCCACATAGCGGTTGCAGCCATCGGAACCAGAAATCTTGCCCGTATCGTTAATGTCCAGCGTGGGGGCAAACATGTCTGCCGCCGGGTTGGGGTTTTCATCCGTGGCGCTGTCATCCGTATCGGGCACAAAATTGCCGCCGCGCAGCCTGCGGCCATCCATGGCGGTAACCACCCAGCGCGTATCGTTCAAACTGGTGGGGGGCACAAGGTTGCCGCCGCAGCCGTGCAGGGTTTTGGTGGCGGTTGTTAGGGTTACGGTATCTGTAAACACCTGCCCGGTCATGCCATCTGTGCAGGCAGAGGCGGTAAGGGCGGCTTTTATGTCCGATGCCTCATAATACCGGGTGCCAGCTTCAGAATACGCATGGCGGATCACACGGGCCATGCGCGGGCCATCCGGTGTTTCAACAGAAAGCGCGCCATCGGCCAACGTCATGTTCCAGAAGGGTTCGTTCCCGCGGGCTTCATACACCCCTTTGGGGCCGGTGGCGGCCACCGGGGTTTCCTTGCCTTCTGGCGTGGTGGGGGTGCGGGGTTCTGCACAGCCAGCCAGCATCGTGCCCGCAGCGCACAGCGCAAAAAGGCCGGAGCGGAAAAAAGGGGCAAAAAAGCGCATGGCCAGGTGTCCTTCTGGTTTGGGTGCCCCTTGGCAGCACAGGCACGCCGGGCGGTAAAAAAGGGCGGAAGTGTATCTGTGCCGCATAATGCCCAAACTGTTAAGAGGCCCGAATGGCAGCCGGGCCGGTGCCGGGGGTTTTGTGGCCTGCGCGCGCGCAGTATGGAAGGGGCAGCAGAGTGATTAAAGGAGACCCCCATGCCCCAGCCCAGTGGATATGACCCCGAAGAAAATGCCGAAATAGGCGCCGATGCCGGTTATGTTTATGTGCTGACAAACCCGGTAATGCCGGATTTGATAAAAATAGGCATTGCGCGGGATGTCACAGCTCGCATGCGTTCCCTGTATCAATCTGGCGTGCCGGTGCCGTTTGAATGTTTTTACGCCAAGCATGTGCCCAGTTGCCGGCAGGTGGAAGCCGCGCTGCATAAGGCGTTTGATCCCCACAGAGTTAATAAGAGCCGCGAGTTCTTTCGGCTGGACCCGGAATGCGCGCGTGCCATTTTGGATGTTATGCCCGGTGAGGAACTGGATCTTTCAGAAGATGCCGGTGCGGAAGATGAAAACGATATGGTCGCCCTGAACAGGGAACAACGCCGGGCAGAGCGGTTTAACTTTGGTATGGTAAATATTCCACCTGGCGCGGTGCTGACATGGGTGCGGGACCCCGCCATAACCTGCACTGTGCATAACAACAAAAGTGTGGAGTTTGAGGGCAAGGTTGTCAGTCTTTCAGATGCCGCGCGCATATTGTTTGCACGCTCAGGCTCTAAACAACGGGCGTTCCGTGGCCCACTTTATTGGCAGTATAAGGGCAAGACCTTGCAGGAACTGCGTATGGAGCAAGAAAACGCAGATGAAGATACAGAATAGAAAAGCATGAAAATACAGGGTTACAACTTTTTTTGCGATATGCCCGATGACGCGCGCTACCTGCGCCGTGCCCAGCCGGATGAGCGGTTTATTGAAGAAAACATGATCTTCATTCTGCCAGACCGGTTGCGCAAGTTTCGGCGCAATTTGTGGCATGTGCGGCGCAACCCTGGGCCGGTGCATATTTATGTGCCGCTGTTTAGGGTGGAAACCCTGCTGGAGAGTGACCCCCTGCCGCCAGAATACGGCCCCCCGCAGGATGTATTTCCGTTTTACACCCACACCACCCGCAGGCGTGGTCGCGCGCTGGATTACTACGTGCTGTTTATTTTCCGCGATAAGGAATCCTTCGTGCGGTGCAGCGCCGCCCTGCCTGTGCCCTAGTGGCGGCAGGCGGGTTTATAACGCAAACAACAGGAGCAAGAGCTATGGCCCGGCAGCGTTTTTTAAAAGTGCTTTTTGCACAAGCGGGGCTTTTTGCCGCCTGTGGTATTGTGGCGGGGGTGCTGGGGGGTGCGGCGCAGGCTGCCAGCACATCTCCTTCACAAGATAATACATTGCTCGATACGCTGCATGATAAAGGCCCCGTAGGCACAGGGCAGGCAGGTACGCTCCAGATAGACCGCAAAAGCGGCATTATCCAGAGCTGGGGCTGGCAGTGCAATTTTAACAGTGCCACCAGCAAGCCGTTTGTATGTGGTGTAACGCAGAATTTTCAGATGAACGATGTGCAGCACCACATTGTCAGCCTTATTGGTAGCATGCAGGTTATCCGGGCCGTGCCCCCCAACGGCACGGTGCGGTTATCGGATGCACCTTACAGAATTATCGTGCGTGTGCCGCTTGGCCTTTCATTAAGCAAACATTCCTTTTTGGGGGTGGATAACGCCGCGCCCGTGCCGCTGGAGTGGGATTATTGCGATAACCGAGGCTGCGTGGCGCAGGCCACCTTTACGCTGGAGCTGATGGACGCCCTGCGCCGTGGCAGCACGGGCCACCTGATGTTGGCCAAGCGCGGTGCTGGCGTGCTGACCATAAACTTTCCGCTTGGGGGGCTGGGGCCTGCGCTGGATACGGCAGATGGCTGGGCCAGCAAGGGGGAAGTGTCTCCCTAACGCCACAGTTACAACTGCAATCTGTTCTCATCCGCAAATTTTAGAGAGCACGCGCGCCCTGTTTGCCCCCACAAAAGCGGGGCATAAACAGTGTTGGCCCAAAGGGTAAGGCAGGCAGGGGCATAGGGGTGTATTGCCCCTTTTTGCTCTGCCACATGTGGCGTGTTCTGTTTTAAAAACGCCCGAACCTTAAAAGAATATTTATAAAATATCGCCGCCACTTTGTGGCCTTAGTGGTGCTGCGTGCGCGCCTGTGTGTGGGGGTGCAGCCTATGTTTTTTGCTCCCTGAAACAGCTCCCAAAAAGAGGCACGCTGGGGCACAAAACCCCCAAAAATCTGCCCGTTATTAATTCTTGAAAATGATTCGCATTATTGGTAACTGCCCAGCCACAAGTTCAGCAGGAACCACAGGATACATACGGGTATGAACCGCAATACGACTCTCTTTTGTGCGCTTCCCCTTACATTTTTCATCAGCGGTAAGGTTCTTGCAGCAACCCGGAGCACAAGCACCGGGCCATCTCAACAGGTTGGGGCCACGGCGGCAAAACAGGGCCGGGCCGCCAACCAGAAACCCGCCTCTGCCGTGCATGTGGAAGGGGTGGAGGTGCGCGCACGCAGGGCCTCCACCATGGCCTCATCCGCCACCAAATCCAACACACCGCTGATTGAAACAGCCCAGTCTGTTACAGTCATTACGCGGGACCAGATGGATGTGCGCGGCGTGCTCAGCCTTAATCAGGCCATCCGTTATGCGGCGGGCATTACGTCTGATCTGCGTGGTGGTGGCGTGGGCACGCGGTATGATCAGTTCATGCTGCGTGGCTTTACCGTGCCCACCTTTTTGGATGGGCTGAAGGTGCAAAGCAGCCCCACCGGGTACGCCACAGCGCAAACAGATACATCGCGCCTAGATAGGGTGGAGGTGTTAAAAGGCCCGGCATCTGCCCTGTATGGGCAATCCAGCCCCGGCGGGCTTGTGGCCCTTTCCAGCAAACTGCCGATAGACAAACAGTTTTACGGAGATATCACCACCACAGGCGGCAGTTTTGATCTGTACCGCGTGGATGCCGATGTAGGCGGTTATGCCACCAAGGATGGTTCCGTACAGTATCGGCTTTATGGCACGGTTAACGGTCAGCACAGCCAGCTTGCCCGCACCGGCAGCCGCCGTTTTTCCATAAGCCCGGCCTTTACCTTTGGCGCCAAAGGCCCTACCACGCTCACCCTGCTGGGCAATTATCAGTACGACCCCGAAAACGGCACCTATGGCGGCGTGCCGCTTGTGGGCTCTCTCAAACGTGCCTCCTACGGCTATCTGCCGCGCAACTTTTATGATGGTGACGTGCCTTTTGAAAAGTTCAACCGCAGGCAGGGCGGCATTACCTATATTCTGAACCACAAGTTTAATGATAATTGGAGCTTTAGCACCCGCGGCCGGTATGATGACATCAAAACCATTTACCGCAGCGTGTATGATAGCGGCTATTACGATACAGACCCCACAATGCTGGCCCGTTCCGCCTTTGGCACCAACGAGCACACGCATAATCTGGCGTTTGATAGCCAGTTTAAGGGCCATGTGCGCACCGGGCCTGTGACGCATGACATGATGTTCGGGTTTGACTACATGCAGCAGAGCGCATCAGAAGTGGGCTATTATGCCTCGGCGCCCTCTCTGAACGTGCTGCACCCCGATTACCACATGACCATGCCCAACATGGGCAGCCCGTATATGAGCTACCAGACAGATTCACACCAGATTGGCATGTACGCGCAGGATGAACTTCGTTGGAAAAAGATGATTATTACAGGAAGTTTGCGGAATGACTGGTACAGATCCCACCAGATGAACTATATCAGCCACACCGGCACCAGTGAAAGCCCGCGCCAGATTACATGGCGCGCCTCTGGCCTGTATCACTTTGATTTCGGGCTTGCGCCTTACATCAGCTATTCCACATCCTTCCAGCCGCAATCTGGCATTGTGTCCAACAATGGGGGGCAGAGCTTCCATCAGGCAGATCCCTCACTGGGTAAACAGCTTGAAGGCGGCGTGAAGTATCAGTTCCCCGGCACATCCGTATTGCTTACGGCTGCGGGCTTCCATATCGAGCAATCCAACGTGTTGGTGGCTGTGGGGAATCTGGGCTACAATACGCAAAGTGGCAAGGTACATTCAGATGGTTTTGAATTTGAAGCCCACGCCGAACCCTATAAAAACCTGATGATTACCGCAGCCGTAAGTGTGCAGAAGGTAAAGGATGATTCCACCGGCAAGCCGCTTATGCAGTCTGGCAAGGGCAATGCCTCGCTGTTTGCCTATTACACTATGCCCAAAGGGGTGATGAAGGGTTTTGGCTTTGGCGGCGGCCTGCGCTATTCCGCCCCAAGCTATGGGGGCCAGGCCTCTTACGGCACCGTGCATGTGCCGCAATACACGGTGTTTGATGGCTCCATCGGGTATGATCTGTCCAACCTTTCTCCCTCCCTGCGTGGGTGGAGCGTGGCGGCCAGCGTGCGCAACCTGTTTGATAAAAAGTATATCGGCAATTGCATGGCCTATGCCTCTTACGGGCAGGAATGGTGCTATTATGGAGAGCGCCGAAATGCCCAAGGCAGCATTGGCTTTAAGTGGTAAATAAACCGGCTGTTTTGTAAAACAGACCAAAATGCCAGATACATTTTAAAAACCCCGCCCGCTATAAAACAGTGGGCGGGGTTATTTTTTACCGTGTGCGCGGGGCCTTGCCCGGTGGTGCCGCTTTTACGGGCGGCAGCGCATTGGGGGCGGGAAACACCATTTGCGCCAAGCGGTTTTCATCCGCCGGTAAGGGAGTATGCCCCGGCTCTGTGCCGTTTTCACGCAGCAGAAAGGCCATAATGTCTATGTTGTCCTGCGGGGGCAGGGTGCCCGGCGCCATCAGTGGCATGGCGTGGGTAATGTAGGCGTACAGCTTGTTGAGCGGTGTGTTGGCCCAGCGGGCTACAAACAGCCCGCGCAGGGGCGGCATATCATGCGCGCCTTCCAGCGCTGCACCGTGGCACATGGCGCAGGTGCCTGCGTAAATCTGTGCCCCGTGGTCTGCCTGTTCTGCGGTAAAGCTGGGTGCTGTGGCAGGTGCGGGGGCTGGGGCATGGCGCGGGGCGGCAAGGGCTGCGTGTGTGGTGGCCACAAGCGCGGTTATGGCCAACAGTGCTGTGCAAAACCCTTTGGCCTTTTGGGCCTGTTTTGCAAAAATGGGGTGCGGTGCCATGCCGTTATCCTCTGCGGGGCCGAAAGCGGGAGAACAGATCTTCAAACACAGCCACGGCCTGTTCGGCCTCTGCGCGGTTGGGCTGTTCCATACTGTTGCCCACGCCTTCCAGCTCCCCTAGGCCAGAAAGGTTGACACCCTGCACCATCAGCCCATCGGATTTGGAAAGCATGGCCGCACCCTTATAGCGCACGCCATAATTGGCCGCCGGTTGTGGCGGCAGCCACGCCGTTTGCCCACGCACGGGAATAAGGGATTTATCACCCCACAAATCCCGCGCGGCATAGCCGGTGCAGTTAAACACCACGCGTTCGGGCAGGTCTGCCACCTCGGATGGGCTATGGAACTCCCGTATCTCAATCCGCCCGCCAGCCTGATAGAAGTCAGAAAGCAGGGCGTGGCCGAACGCGCCAAAATTATAAATCATAATGGGCTTGCGCCGGGCATACGCTACGGGGAAAGGGTTGTCCGCCCCGGCCAGAAGCTCCGCTGCGGGAATAATGTCCTTTATCCTGTCACCATATTTGGCAAACTCGGCCTCGCTTTGCGGCATGCCGGTGGAGGCATAGGAGCCTTTGCTGATATCAGGCGCGGGCTCGGTATGGTCGGCCTCATCCGGCGGGGTGTCGGAGAGAATGTAATTGTCTCTAAAATCCACCGGGTTGCCGGGCAGGCCCAGATATTCCCGGTAGGTTTGCCAGGAATATCGGGCCATGCGCTCCCACGTGGCGGCAAAATCTGGCGTTGCGGCGGTTATCAGCGCAATGCGTGAATCTGGCGTCCAACTGCCATTGGCCCGCACAGAGCGCGTATGGGGCAGCATGTCCCGCGCATAAATAGTTACATTCATGCCTGCGCGCTGGGCGGTTATGGCGGTGGTGAGGCCAATAATGCCGCAGCCAATAACGGCCACGCGTTTTTCCATCAGTGGGGCGGCGCGTTCCACCGCCATGGCGGCAGACCCCCATGAAAGAGACCACCCGCTGCCACCATGCCCGTAATTATGCACCACAATTTTATCTGCCACCGGCTCTATTTCCAGCCGAGGGCCAGCGGGGCGGAAGGGGCGCAGGCACACCTTAATGTCCATTATCTGGTCTGCATGCACGCGGGCGGGCGTAAGCGGGGGTACGGTGCCGGGCGGCGCGGTGCGGCCCATGGCCTGAGCGGCCTCTGGCACGCTGGCCCAGCTTTTGCGCCCGGCGGCCAGCGCCCCGGCAGCCAGAGAAGCGGCAAAAAGGTTTCTGCGTTTCAAAAGGTCTGTCCTCTATACGGTTTCTGTTTTGTTGCGCAGCGGTGGCGAGGGGGCAACATAGCAGGGCAAGGATGTTTCCAAAACCCACATATCAGCGGGTGGGGGTGTGCTCTGCCGCCAGCTCGGCCAGGGTTTGGGGGTCATCATGCGCAATGTCATCCGCCAGCGCGTGCAGGGTGGCGGCGCAGTCCAGCACCGCCAGCGGGCCGTTGGTGAAGTAAAGCTGGCCCACAAGCGGGGTTATCTGCCCGGCGCAGTTTTGCAAAACTGTCACAATCTGGCGCACGGTGGCGGTATCCTGCGCAAGCTGGCGGGCCATATAGGCGCGCGTGCCGGGCAAGGGCGGCCATGCCTGCGTGTTGGGCAGGGGGCGCTTGCGGGGGGCGGAAGGCGCTGGCGGTGTGGGCATAACGGGCTTTATCCTGCAAGAGGTGTTCTTGCACGCTTAGGCAGGACCATGCGGGCGGGAAAGAGGCGTGCCCGCTGCATGCATAAGAGATGCGCTGCAACAGAACTTTCACCCCTTAAAGGGCAATGCCATGCTGGCTCATGTTATTTATATATAAAGGATGACGCATTATGGCCGACACCACCCCCAAAAAGGCGGATCTTGTTGCGCAGGAACTGAAGGGGATTTTAGAAAAATCTGGCAAAAACTGCGTGACCCTGCCGTGGGCAGATGTTTATGCCATTGCAGAGCGCAAGCACTGGACAGACAAGGCCCATGAAGAAACCAGAGATGAATTGCATGCGCGGGGTGTAACAATAGGGTACGGCAAGCACGTTGTGATTGTAGCAAAGGATGAAAACTTTGCACCAGTGGCAGGCGTATCCAAGTAATTTTGCGGCTGCAATAACCAAGCTGCTGTCATGGCGTATCTTCTCTTTTGCGGAAGGGTGCGCCATTTCTTTTTTTGGCGCGTTAATCTCGCGTGCCCCAGCGCCACTTCCACCCGCCTTTGGTGCGGGTTTTGCACACCCAGAAAAAGGCCACCGTGGCGGCAAGGTTCAGCACCATCACCACGCCCACGGCCACAAGCGGCCTGCGCAGGGGCAAAACCGACAGCCCAAAGGTGGAACCCAAAGTAACAGCCAGAAAAAGCCCCAAGGCCACCCAGCCCTGCCACGCAATAGGCAGGCCCGCGCCATAGCCAAAACGCTTGGCGGCAAACCATGCGGGGGGTGTGGAAGGTTTGGTCATACTGCCAGCCTTTCTACCGTAAGGATGAAGTGCTGGCAGTATACAAAAAAGGGCATCTGGCAGAAGCAGAATGCCCAAAAAGTGATGGCCCCATACGGCAGGGGGCGCAGGTGTGTGCCCCCTGCCGTGCAACATATTGGGGCCTTGTAAAAACGCCCCAATATGCCAGCCTGTTTTTAAAGGATCAGGCTGTTTTTGCGGTTATGGTCTGCTCTGTTTCATACCAGCCTTCGGGCTTTTCAGCCTGCAAATGTGCGGTAATGGCGTGGCGCTTCCGGCCAGAAAGCAGGGTAATGTCTGCCACAGCCACGCCAAGGTTGCGCCGGTCATCTACATACGGGCCAATAATATCCGCAGGGCGGCTTGTGCGGGAGAGCAGATGCACAGACTGTGTGTGGGGCGGCAGAATAAAATTGTAAGTGTTGTTCTGGCTGTTTGCGGGCCAGATGGTGGCGCCACTGGCGGTTTTCAGGCGCAGTTGCGGGGCCTGTGTGGTTTCTGCCGCCGGTTTGCGGGCACCTTCAGGCAGGCGGGCCATAATCTGCTTGAACAGGGGTTCCACTTTATCCCGCGCCACATAAAGCGGGGCGGCGGCATCTTCCTGCCAGCTTTTGGGTATCTCCCCAATCCGCACCACATTGCCATCGGATACAAAGCTGCTGCGGTTGCCGGTATCCAGATAACTTTCAGTTAGCACACCATTGGCCATAATAACGGCATGGTTGGGGGCTTCGATATGGTAATATTCGTAAGAGCTGATGGATTTATCATAAAAGATGGAAACCCCGTTCACCAGCATGCGCACGGGCACAAAGCCGCCGTTTAAAAATAGGCAGTGCTCGGCCGTTATGAGCAAATCTTGGTTGGGCACGCCGGGGGCAATGGCGTTTTCCACAATACGCACGGGCCAGCCTGCCATATCATCGGGCAGGGCGGGGTTAACGGTGCACTGCGCCTTGCCCGCCCAGATAAGGGCTGCGGGCTGTGTGCCAGCATTGTTATGCACCAGCACCTCATCCCCCGCGCGCAAATCCTGCACGGCCACGGTGCCCGTTGGGGTGCTGATCTGGCTATCTGCCAAAAAGCACACTGTGGCCTGATGATTGTGGTTGAAGCTGGCAATTCTGGACAAGGGCACAGTGGTGCCATGATGGTGCCAGCCACCCAGATCATACACATTGCCGTGCAGGGTAATGGTGCCCAAAAACTTTCCGTGCGCATTTTCCAGCGTGATCACGGTTGTTTTTGTAAATTTGTTGTAACTTACAGTACTTTTGGAAGTTGAGAGATGGTCCTGCGCGCTGAATGTCAGCACGTTGGAGATGTTTTTTCCAAAATTGCCGCTCACTGTCAGCGCAATGGGATGATGGGGGGAGAGGTTCTGGATCTCCAGATTCCCGCCTGTGCCCGTAAAATCTACGTTGCTGTGGCGTGCCGAATCTGCGGCATCAAACACAACGGTTTTGTTGGTATCTACGGTGGTTTTTTCAACGGTTGGCATGGGTTTTTCTTTCATGGTGCATTGTGTTAAGGATTCTCAAATATAAAAATACAAAAAAGGTATATAAAAAGTAAATAAAACAAAAAAATATTTTCATTACTTTAAAAGTGATGGAACTTTTTCAAAAATTTCGTCACGCGGCTGTGTTCCGCCATTTCTGGCTCTGTGGCCTGTTGGGGTATAAAAACACTCCATCCAAAACCTCGGCGCAAAGGGCCTGTAGTATGAACTGGCATGAGTGGAGCGTGTTCTGCGGCATCGTGTTTTTTCTGTGTGCCATTCCCGGCCCCAACATGCTGCATGTGCTGGCCAGCGTGGCGCGGGTGGGCATGGCGCGCGGGGTGGCCACCATGCTGGGCTGCCTTAGCGCGGTTGTGCTGGTGCTTGTGGCCTCTGCCGCGGGGTTGGGGGCAGCACTTGCGGCCTCTCCACATCTGTTTGGTGTTTTGCGCGTGTGCGGGGCCGCGTATCTGATCTGGCTTGGCGTGCAGGCATGGCGAGAGGGCGGGCAAATACCTGCACCACCCACACCCGCGCCACAGCGTGCACCCCAGGCAGCGCAAACCGTACCGTATGATGGCGCGTGGGGGCGGTGGCGCAGAGGGTTTTGGGTGGGCCTGAGCAACCCCAAGCTGTTGCTGTTTGCGGCGGCGTTTTTCCCGCAGTTTATTACGCCACAAGCCCCGCATCTGCCGCAGTTTGTGGTGCTGATAACCACCTTCGCGCTGCTGGAAACCCTGTGGTACGCCGTTTATGCCGTGGGGGGTTACACACTGGCCCAGCAGTTGCAGCGCCCCTCTGTGCGCCGGGTGTTCAACCGTATTACGGCCTGTGTGTTTGTGGGCTTTGGGGCCGTACTTTTACGGGGCCGGGCCTAAGCATACCTCAGCCGTGGGGGAGGGGCAGGTATTCGCTACGCTTGTTGTGAGGGCTGCGCTAGTTGATTACGATACGCAATAACAGTAATACGCAGCCCAGCCCGCAACATTGGCCGGATAGGATACACAGCACATGTCTCAGCCCAAAAAGGGATGGCCCAGAAGCTGGCCTTTGGCCGTGCTGTGCTGCTGCATTATTCTTGGCCTTTCCATTGCCGCGTTTAGCATGGGGGTGGCGCTGGTGCTGGAAAACAGCGTGGCCGGGCCGCTCTGGCTGTTTATTTCCGCCATTACTTATTACATTGCCGATCAATCCATAGAATGGAAGAACAGGCCCGGCGGCGGTAACTAAAAACCCCCGCATAAACAGATAGTTATGCGGGGGCGTAGCGGTTTTAGCCGTTGGCGCGTGCCCGTAGCGGCGCAGTATCGGCCACAGTGGCAAAATACGGGCCAGCACGGCGCACTTCCACAGTAAGCAGGGCCGGGCCATGCGCTGCGGCGGTGCCTAGCGGCAACAGGGCGTTGCCGTTTGTCCAGCGGGTGTTCTTGTGCGGTTTGGTCACCCAGCCGTTTTCGGGCGATGTGATGGCTGTATCCAAATGCGGGGTGAGCATGGTGGTTTGCCCACCGGCCAGCACCGTTACGCGGCCAACAAGCACACCTCTGTTATGCCGGTCATCCACAAACGGGCCTGCCACATCACACGCCCGCGCACTGCGAGAAACAAGATGCACGGCCTGTGTGCCTGCAGGCAGCATGAAGGACACCTGCGCCCCCGTTACCCGCAAGGGGCGGATAACACGGCCTGCCGGGGTAACAAGGTGCAGGTCGGGGTTGGTGGTGGTTTCTGGCGCTGTGGGGGCGGGCTGGTGGCCTGCCACATCGGGCGCGCGGGCGGCCAACATGCGCCACAGCGGTTCTGCCAGAGGCCGGGCAACACCTAGCGGCGCGGCTGCGTGCTCTGCCCAGTTTTTGGGCTTGGCCCCAAGGGTCACAACATTGCCATCCGATACAAAGCTGGGGCGGTTGCCGGTATCCAGATAGCTTTCTGTCAGCATACCATTGGCCATGATGATGCTGTGTTGCGCTGTTTCCACATGGTAATAGCTGTAAGTGGTTATGGTGCGATCATAAAAGATGCTGCTGCCATTTACCAACATGCGCACAGGCACCAAATGCCCATTGGCAAAAATGCAGTGCTCGGCAGTTACCAGCAGATCCTGGTTGGGCACGCCGGGGGCAAAGGCATCTGCCAAAATACGCACGGGCCAGCCTGCCATATCATCGGGCAGAGCGGGGTTGACCGTGGCCTGCGCCGTGCCAGCCCACACCACCTGCCGAGCATGGGTGGTGCCATCGGCGGCAAATGTCAGCACCTCATCCCCCCGGCGGATGTTTTCCACCGCTACCGCGCCGTTGGGTGTGGCAATCATGCTGCCAGCCAGAAAGCACACAACGGCTTGCCCGTTATCCTGAAAGGTCGTCTGGGGGTTACCTTCCGTGGGGGCATCTTTGAAGGAGCTGTCATACGTGACAGATTTGGGCTGGACAGTCTCCCCCGCTGTCGTGACCAATGAGACATTGCTAACGCTGAGTGTGGCGGTATCAACAATCTGCCCGTTCACGCCCAGCCTGTCTCCACTTTTCAGGCCGGTAATGGATACGCCTGCGGCCTTGCCACCTGTTGGCAACACCACCGTGTTGTTGCCCGTGCCAAACACAACAGTGGCTGTGGGCCATGTGGCGTTGCCAAACGTGGCGGTTGCGCCATTGTTCAGCGTAAGCGTGCCATTATATTGAAAATTGGGCGTAAAGGTGGAGGACGTAACCGTAATGGGGCCACTATAGCTGAGCCCGTTATCATATGAGCTGACATTGGAGCCATTGGTAATGTTCAGCGCCCCGGCCGTGGCGCCGTTGACCGTGCCGATGACAATATTGGAATCATCAATGTTCAGCGTGCCGCCAGAGGCCACACCGAACATGAAGCCAGAGGCGTGCCAATCCTGCGTGACATCCTTGAACGTGGCCGTGCCACCGTTGTTGACTGTCAGGCCGCTATCTGTTTTCAGCGCGCGTGAAATGGTGGCGCTGCCGCCGTTATTCACTATCAGGGCGCCAAATGTCAGATTGGTGGTGCTGCTGACAATGCTCAGCTTGCCCTGTACGTCTATGACCATATGCCCCAGATCCGTCACGCGTGACGGAAGGGTGACATCTGCCCCAGCGGGAATGGTTACGGTGCCAGATGTGTTGGCGTCTGGCGCATTGGGTGCGGGCTGGCCGTTATAGAGCCAGTTGCTTGCGTTGTCCCAATCTCCCCCTGAAGTAGGGCCAACCCATGTGTAGGATGAACCTGTGGTCGAAGCCGTATTTGTCATAGATTTGTATAGTCCTGTGCGAATACAGTAAAAACATTCAGCAAGCAGATGAGTACTTGGTGTTTTTGTTCACTTTAAGGCGTTGTTTGGTTGATCTTAACGCGTTGGTAAAGTATATTTACGCAGCAGGAAACAGGACCGCAAGGGTCTTGTTAAAGAAAAAGTGAGGTATTCACGAACTCTCAATACGACTGTTGCAGAAAAGTCGCATCACCTATACGCAATGCGCATACCACACGACACGGCCCAAAATAAGGGCATGGCTGGCGGGCAGGTTATAGGCAGAAAACCGCTTGTTTTCGCAGCTTATATGCACCACCTGGCGGCCGTGGGCATCAAACGTGCGCTCTGCCCAGCGGCACACCACGTTTTCCCCATCAAACAGCACAAAAAGCCCCGGTTCGGCCAAGGTGGTGCGCCGGGTGTCCAGCAGCACCATATCGCCATCACGCAGCAGGGGTTCCATGGCTTGGCCTTCCACCATCAGGGCGCGCAAATCTGCGGCATGGGCGTTCAGGCGCTGGGTAATCAGGCTTTCTTCAAAATATTTGGGGCTGCCCAGCATTTGCGCTTCATCATACTGGCCGCGCAGTGTGCTGCGCCGGGCCAGAAACGGCACCGTAACATAGCCCGGCGGGGCCGGTGGTGCAGAAGGCGGTGGCGGTGTGGGCAGCCGCAAGTAGTGTTGCGCGCCAGAATGCGGCCTTGTTGGGCCGGAAGGGTGCGTATCATCCAGCGTGGTGTGCCCACGTGCAAAACCTGTTTTTTCTGGCGGGGTAAAGGGTGGGGGCAGGTATGGGGTGCGGCGCTCACGCAGCATCAGCCCCGGCTGGGCATGGTCCACACCGGGAAAAAGCAGATCCCGCGCAGTGCAGCCCAGCACGGCGGCAATACATTCCAGCTTTTCCCCCCCGGGGTTACGAGACTTCCCCTTGAGAATATCGCGCACATAGGTATCGCCCACACCCGCTTTGCGGGCCAGCGCCTTTTGGGAGAGCCCAAGCTGGGCCATCCTGCGTTCCAGTTCATCTGCTACGGGTGATCTTGTCATGGCCTGTGCACTATTCCATGCCGGAGCCATGCGCGCAAAAGGGGATATATCCCATTTTTTGGGTTGACGCTGCGTGAGTGGTCACCATAGCGTCCGGGGCAGGCCATGTTTTGGTGGTGTTAATGGCCAGCCACCCTGCAACCCACGGATCACCCATTATGCCTGTTTCCGGTTCCATTGTGTTTGATATTTCATCAAAACAGTTTTCAAATCATAATGTTTTGCCATTTCCTAACCTGCTGTCTTTGCGGAAGGGGGGAGGGGTTATGGCCAGTGGCACCCCCACCCCCAAGCGTGCAGGAAAAGGGGCGGCCAACACGGACCATAAGGGGGGCAGGCCGGGGGATGTAGATGTTTCTATCCCCTTAACGTGGTGTGATACATCACACGGAAATACCGAATCCGCCCCGCCGGTGCCAGAGGATGGGAGTGTGAGCACACGGGCCTGCCAGCAGGCGCAGCGGCCCGGCACATCGGCCCAGATGGTGGCCAGCATGGTGGGGTTGCGGCGCAGGGGCTATTCTTTCCGGCGGATCGGGCGGGAAGTGGGCCGGTGTATGGAGGGCGTGCGGCAGGTGCTCATGCGGTATGAAGATGCCCTGAAGGCCCAATCCCCCGCCCACGCGCCCCAGCCCAAAGGCTATGCCGAACTGGTGCGAGACCCCGAACCCCTGCCCGCAGGCCACCCCATTGCCATGCGTGGGCTTTGGAAAGGGTTGGAACACTGGCAACCCGCGCAGGCACACGCTCCCACCACATGGCAGCAGGATGAAGCAGCCCTTGCCCAAGCCCTGCTGTGGAACGGAGGTGCTGCTTAATGCCCCGTTCTGCTGCTTCAGCCTCATCCCCCGCAACGCCCGCAGCCACACCCGCCAGCACGCGGCGCAGGTGGTCCAAGTTCTGGTGGCAGGACCATGAGCGAGATCCCGCCTTGCGCTTGTGCAGTCTGGCAGCCCAAGGCTTGTGGATGCGCCTGCTATGCCTGATGCACGAGGCCGAGCCCTACGGCCATTTATGTGTCAACGGTAAACCCCTGCACCCGCGCCAGATTGCCCAGATGGTGGGCGTAGGCCCGCAGCAGGTGCGCCGCTATATGGCAGAGCTGCAAGATGCCGGCGTGTATGCCATCACGGCGGAGGGGGTGCCGTATTCTCGCCGTTTGGTGCGAGACCGCGCTGCATCCGATGCCGGGGCCGCGTGGGGCCGCACCGGGGGCAACCCGCAGCTTAAGCCCGATGCCCCCACAACCGAGGCCGGACAGGGGATAACACCCCTACCCGAAGCCAAGGTTATGCTCCAAGAAGCAGAGGCAGAAACAGAGGCAGAAGCAGAACATCCCCTCACCAAGTTCGGGCCGGACACGGATGCGCGCACGCATCTGTTCAAATCTGGTCTGGCGTTTTTAAAAAAGGCCACCGGCAGGCCAGATCGGTCCGCCCGTGCCATTCTGGGCCGCTGGCTGAAGCTGACGGGGGATGATGCCACCGTGGTGCTGAACGTGCTGGCCGAATGTGCCAACTTTAATCCCGCAGAACCTGTGGCGTGGATAGATGCCACCCTGCGCACCCAGTTGCAGATGCGCCCCGCGCCAGAAGAACCCACCAGCCAGCACGCCCGCCGCATGGCCGCGTGGGATGGCGTGCCGGATGTGGAGGGCGTGTAACATGCCGCATCTTTCACACAGCGCAAGCGTTGTGCAGCCGCATGCAGCGTGGCGAGGGCCGGGCAAGGGCTGTTCCACGCCGCCGGTGCCGCAGGGTGGGGGTGGCTACACGCCTGCGCCGCCAGATGTGCAAGCCCTGTTTGCCGCCCTGCGTGAGGGCGTGGCCCTAACTGCGCGGGATATGCCGCCCAATGTTATGGCCCATGTGCAGGCTTGCTGGCAGCATGTGCAGGGGGCCATGCAGCCGGTTAGCCAACCCATTGTGGCCGCGTGGTTGAAAAAACTGGGGCAGCTTGTTTCCAACCCACCGGGGGCGGCAGATGCCGCAGCACAATGCCGCGCCATATACGAGGTCTGTGCGGATATGCCCGTAGGGGCGTGGTGCCCGCAGGCGCGTCTGGCATGGGCGCGCCAGCCTGCCCGCAATGGTTACCCTGTAGGTGCGCGCTGGCCAGCCCCGGCAGAACTGCGTGCCGTGCTGCTGCCTTTTGCAAACACCATCTGGCGCGATGCCCGCGGCTGCAAGGCGCTGCTGGCGCTTGATACGCGTGCGCCAGATTTGCAAAAATAATGATGTTTCAGGACTGTTTATGAAAACGCATACAAACCCCGCACAGGCCCCAACCCCCAATGCCCTTATGGCTCAGGCCACGCTTAACCGCCCGCGCCGCACGGTGCAGGGGCTGCTACAGGCCGGAGACATTACGCAGGCTGCCGCCGATGCCGCAGAGCGCTGGTGCCGCAACTATGTATTTGGCTACTATGATTATCTGGAACACACCAGCCCCGCCCCACAAGGCCAGACCGTGCGGCATGATGCCGTATCCTGGCAGATGGTGCGTGCGCAGGCCATGGCGCGTATTACCGCGGTGCGTGATGCACTGGGCCTGTGCGCCCACCAGCGTTTGCGCATGATGCTGGTGGATGATCTTTCCTTCCGCGCTATGGGGGAGGCCCTGTTCCCCACCATTTCCAGCAGTTCTGCCCAGCGCAAGATTGCGGCGCAATGTGCCCTGGTGCTGGAACAGCTGGCAGCGTTGGAGGAAACATTCCGCCGTGCAGCGCAGGAAAAAAGAAAACGCACCCCAAAAACCACACCTGCACACAGCAAGGTTTTAAAATAAAACCCTCAACCCCACCTACGCCATGCAAAAAGGGCCGATGCTTGCGCACCAGCCCCTTTTTGCAAAACAGGTGTTTGCAATAAAGCGTTTTTATACAGCTTCTTTGCGTTCTGCCGTGGCCTCGGCCTGCATGGTGTAGGTGCCTGTTGCCAGCACCTGCACCTGTAGCAGGCAAAGCCCCTGCAACCCTGCGGGAAGCGGCAGAACGGCGTGGCCGTTTGTCCAGCGTGCGCGCCGGGAAGCCCCCATAATATGCCAGCCTTGCAGATCATCGGTGTTCAGATGTGTGGTGATGGCGTGCACCGTGCCCGCAGAGGCCACGCTGATCTGCCCGATAGCCACACCCATAATGCGCCGGTCATCTACAAACGGGCCTTCTGCATCACACGGGCGGAATGTGCGGGAGACAAGATGCACATTTTCCAAATCCTGCGCGGGCAGCATAAAGGTATAGGTATCTTTATTGTGCCGCAACGGGCGGATGGTGTGCCCATTTGCCAGAACCAGATGCAGGTTGGGCTGGCGAGATGTTGCGGCAGGCTGCGCGGCCTGCTGCGCCGGATAAAGCGTGCTGCCACGTGTGGCCAGAGTGTGGAACAGAGGTTCTACAAACGCGCGGGAGGTTTCCAGCGTGGCGGCGGCATCCTGCGCCCAGTTTTTAACCGGGGCGCCAATGCGTGCCACGGCACCGGTTTGCGTAAAGCTGGCGCGGTTGCCGGTATCCAGATAACTTTCTGTAAACGTGCCGTTGGCCATGATAACGGCATGGTCTTCGGTTTCAATGTGGTAGTAGTCGTAACTGGTAATGCTTTTGTCGTACACAATGGATGTGCCGTTTACCAGCATGCGTGCAGGCACAAAACGGCCTTGCAGATACAGGCTGTGTTCTGGCGTAATCAGCAGGTCTGCTTCGGGCACGCCTGCGGCAATGGCGTTGGCGCGCACACGCACGGGGTAGCCGGCCATATCATCTGGCTGATCCGGGTTGACGCGGGCCTGTGCCTTGCCCACCCATGTAACGGGGCGCGCGGTGGCCTGGCCATCTGCATCAAATGTCAGAACCTCTTGCCCCATCACCATGTTTTCCACCGCAACATCACCGTTGGGTGTGCGGATCATGCTGCCGGGTAAAAAGCAGATAAGGGCATCTGAGGCGCCGTTGGAATCATCATATATCTTGGTCTGGCCGTTTTTCATGTCAAACGGGTTGCCATCAATATAGATGGTGCGGGTGAGCACGTTGATGCCTGCAAGGCCCAAAAGCTGTGTGATTGGCCCGGTATCATCCTGAACGGTGGTGACACCATTGAAATAGTTGACACTGATAGGAACAGCAAGTGATCCACCCAGAAATTTCTGGTAGGGCAAATCCAGCACAAAATTGTCTGGCGGTGTGCTGGTGGCGTTGCCTTTGTCATCTACATAAGAGATGGGCAGGTTAAGCGTAACCGCAGCAAGGCCGGGCTGATCAATTTTAAGCACCCCACCCGCAGGCCCGATGGTAATGCCTGAAAGTGCTGAAACATCCAGAAGCTGGGTGGTGGATTCGTAAGTTCCGCCATCAATATTAATGGCTTTAAGAGCGGTTATGTTGGCCAGCCCGCCATCATTTATCAGGGTTGCGCCGTTGCGTACGCTTACGTAGGACAGCGCGCTTACGCCTGCAAGGCCGGACGTAAAATCCACCACCACCGGGTCATCTGCCGGGGTTTGTGCGTTGCGGGTAACAATAATGCCAGACAGAGCCGAAATCTGGGCAAGGCTGGACAGGTCTCCACTACTGTAAATGGTGGCAACGCCTGCGTTAACCGAGATGAGTGCGGGGGAGGACATTTTTGTTTCCTTACGAATCTGTCAGGAGACTTTAGAAATTATTTTCCAAGCTTTGTGTAAGGGAAACAGGACCATAATGGTTAGCAATTTTTATTTTCAAAAATAGTAAATTTATGAAAAATATCTTTTTATATAAACAGAACTTTTAAAATTAAAATTATGACATAAATGGAAATCCGTTTATTTTCCGCTCAGAATGTTTCTATGGCCGCAAAGGAATGGTATAGGGCGATTCTGAAAAGTTCATAAATCTTCAGAACATAATAAAATTTCATCTTATTGAGATAGAATGAATAATCTGCATGCGGAGAAAATTATGGTTGTGGGTTATATAAGTGCAGATTGCCCTTTTATTAGTAAAAAGGAACAGGTAAAAAAACTGGAAGAATTTGGATGTAGTAGTATAATAGTAAAGAGTTTTGCAAAAACAGGTTTACCATTTGTGCAATTTGTTGCCCAGCTTAAGGCCGGGTCAACCATTGTTGTGGCGCGGATGGACTGTATAGTCAGCAGTTGGCGGCATTTACGTAATATTATTATGCAGGTTCAGCAAAAAAACTGTACCCTCACCTCTCTGGATGAGCCTTGGGCCAACACCACAGCCGAGCGTGGCATACTGATGTTGGAAGTGCTGATTGGCATTGAAGATCTTGAAAAACGCTTTATACGCCACAGAATGTCTTGCGGGCGGCAAAAAGCCATATCTGCCTGGTGCCGCATAGGGCGCCCCAGAAAACTGACACAACAGCACTTTCAGGACATGGCGCAGGCGCGTGCCAAAGGGCTGACGCTGCGCGAAATTGCCCAGCAGCATAATGTAAGTATCAGCATGGTTTCACGCATATTGCAAAAACTTAAAGTGATATCATAAAAGTTTTACATCATTCCGCAGCGCAGCCCGTGTGCCAAAAAGCTGCGGAATGGCAATGCTTTTTAAAACTGCCTATTCTTACTTATAATTTTTACGCGGTCCATGAAAATCATGATGCCGGTAGGGAATGCTCTCCAATATTTGAACGCATAAAAGGCCCATTCTGTTTTTACCGCGCTCTGGCTCCAAAGGCAGGTGGGCGTGGCCGTCTGTCCAGCGGCCGGGCTGGCCATCATGCGGGTGCCATCCGGGCAGGTTTTTTTGCAAATGGGTAGAAATATTTTTGGGCTTTCTGTTTTCCTGCAAGGTAATGTTGCCCACGCGCACGCCCAGCCGCCGTTTGTCTTGCAGGTATGGGGCAAGAACATCCACCGGCCTGCTGGCGCGGGAGGAAAGATGCACATCATGCACATTGGGCGGCAGCATAAACATGGCCAGATTATCCTGCTCCCGCGCTTTGCGGATAAGCTTGCCCGTATCTGTTATCAGGCTGAGCTCATGTTCATGCGTTATGGCATGAGATGTTGAAAATTTGCTTTGCAGCCCGCAGTGTTTTGCCCGGTCTAGCAGGCGGTGATACAGCGGGGCCACTACGGCGCGCTCTGTTACCACGGGCACATCTGTGCGGGTGTGCCAGTGCGTGTTGTTGGGGCATGGCGGCAGGGCGCTGGCCACCAAAAGGCCCTGGGCCACAATAATGGCCGGGGTTTGTGTTTGGATAGGGTAGGCCGTGTATTTTTGAAAACTGTGATCATAAAAAATGGAAACGCGGTTTGTAAGAAGGGCCGCGGGCACAAATTTGTTTTCAAAAAACAGGCATTGGTCGGGTGTAAGCAGCACATCCTGCGTGGGCAGGTTATCTGCAATGGCGTGTTTTATAATTCTTATGGGGTAGCCGGCCTCATCCTCTGGCTGGGTGGGCTGCACATTTACGTGCTGGGCGGCAACCTTGGTAATGGTGGCGCAAACCTCGGCCATTTCGGGGTCATACGTTATCAGCTTTTGCGTGGGTGTTAGGGTTTGAACAGGCACATGGCCCGTTTGGGTATAAATGTCTGTGCCGTGCAAAACGCCCGGAAGGGAAGGGGAAGGTACATGCATCTCTCCCGTGGGGAGGGATGGCTCATCTGGTTTATGAATATCATGCACAAGCGCATGGCGGGGAAGCGCTGTCATTTCTTCCTTCTGACTGACACAGGGGAAAGGTGTTTCCCTCACATGTGTTTCAAACTTAAATGCGTCCTGCCCCGCGAAAGGATAAGGGGCATTTAGAAACTTTTTTGCAATGCCTGTGCTGCATAGGGTGCAAACGTCCAAAGGCCCGTGCGCCCACCGCGTTTATCTGGCTTTGCTTGTCGCTATACTGACCAAGAAGCCAGATTTTGCCAAGTGGTAAAAAATAAATAAAGTGCGTGAGGTTTGGTGGATATAATTGGCAAGGCTATATAGATTCTCAATACTAAGTGTGAAAAGCATTAACAAACTGTTAAAATAAAAAACTATACTTATAATATTTTCTTTATTTAAGCGTTTGTTCTTGTTTTTCTGTTATTGTTTTGCAGTGTAAAAGATGTGGCAAAGCTAAAAACCCCAGAAATGTAAAGTTATAATGTAAGGCTAAAGGCTGAAAGTGGGATATTTTGATATGTGTGCATTTATTTAACAACAATAACTGTAAAACATGTTTGAGGCTTATTTACGTATGCAATTATATTATGGCTGTAATGTATTTTTGGAGGGGATGGTTCTGTGCTTTCCTCCGCCCTGATGGCAGAGGAAAGCGAGATTTAACAAGGGTGTTAGTAGATATCGAAGTCGTTATTGCCGGTGGAGGAAAACGCCATGCGGCGTTCTGTAAGATCCAGAATCCACGATGACATGTCAGACCGGGTGCGCGGCGGAAAAGGCAGCCGCTTGAAGATGGAGCGCATGGAGTAGAACTTTTTATACATCCACTGAATGCGGGCTTCCATTTCCTTGGGGGAGCAGTTCTTGGGCCAGATCTGGCAGATTTGGCCGGGCCAGCGGTCAATTTCTGGCGCGTTGATAATACGGCCTGCCTTTTCCATACGGTTAAACAGCGCCGTGCCCTTGGTGGGCGTAAGGATGTTGAAATACGCCGCAGGCACCTTGTGCTCCTCCAGAAAGGAGATGGTGGCGCGGTAGATATCGTGGTCTTCATCATCAAAACCGAAGATGAAGTTGAGCGAGTAGCTGATATCGCGCTGGCGCAGGTTTTCAAACATTTCGTGGTAGCGGCTGGCTTTGTTCCAGCCTTTGCGCATGCCGTCCAGAATATCCTTATCAATACTTTCAATACCGATATTCACGTGCATCACGCCGGATTTGCGCGCCAGATCCAGAAACTCCTTATCCAGGCACAGATTGGAGGACCACAGGGTGGACCAGCGAATGCCCAGCGGCACCAGCCCTTCCATCAGTTCCATGGCGCGGCTTTTTTTGCCGCCAAAGTTGCTTTCACCAAAAAAGAAGTGGCTGCCACGGTTTTTGATGAGCTTAAGCTCATTCACCATTTCGTCCACCGGGCGCCAGCGGTAGCGGCCGCCAAGGTAGAACCGTTCGGAGCAGAAATCGCACACAAACGGGCACCCGCGGGAGGATTGCACAGCAAAGGTGCGGAAGGGGCCAAACTTTTTAAGGTCCAGCAGGTCATACCTTGGGGCGGGCAGGCCGTTCAGTTCCTTTAGCGGTGTGGCGCGGTAAATGCTTTTCAGCCGGTTGGCGGCGGCATCATCCAGCATTTCCTTCCAGATGGGTTCGGCCTCACCCACGCCCACGGCATCTACGTGCTCGGCGGCTTCCTCGGCGTTAAAATACACATGGGGGCCACCCATAATCACCTTTACGCCGCGTTTACGAAATTCCTTGGCAATATCGTACGCGCGGTAGGAATGGAGCGTCCAGGCCGTAAGGGCCACAACATCCACCGGGGCATCAAAATCTATATCTTCAAGCTGTTCATCCAGCAGCGTTACTTTCCACTCTGGCGGGGTCAGGGCGGCAAGGTACGGCAGGGCAAGCGGCACCATCTGTCGGCGCTTGGTTTTAAACAGCGTTCGGTCCGTAGGGGCTTTATAATGCGTGGGCTGAATGATCAGAAGGCGTAGGTCATTTGCTGGCATGTGGGTATCAGGATCTGCTGGATTAAAAGAAAAAACGGGCAGATGGTGCCCCTTTGTTACAGAATATACATAAGCAGGGGTGGGGGGCTGTCCACCTCCGCTCAAGCATGGCGGATGTGTGCACACCGTAGCCAATTGCCGCCCCTAAGCTGGCCTGCGGGGTGGCGGTAGGGTGTGGTGTACCCCGTAATAACAGGGATGCACACAGGGCATGGATTTGGCATATCCATGCGTGCGCTGCAATGCGGCGGGGCCGGGCTTTTGGCATGGCACCCATGCTGGCATGTTGGGGCCGTGGGGCGTGCTTTTTGCGGGGTGCGTGGCGGATGTGGCGGCCAAGGCAAGGGGCTTGCGTGTAAAACCTGCGTGTAGGGCGCAATGCAGGATATACGAAGCAGGCGGCGGTGCAGAATATACGTAAGGGCAGGGGCGTAATGGGCTGGCGGCGTAAAGGGGCGGGATGATTGGGTTTGGCTTTTTGCGGCCTGTTATGCAGGCTGCGGCGCGGGGCATGGCGTGGGTGTGGCCCGGCAGCGCCGCCCAGCTTGCTGCCCGGCCCCATGGCGGGTGGCGGGCAGATATAGATGGCCTGCGCGCGCTGGCTGTGGTGGGGGTGGTGGTGTACCACGTTTTTCCCGCCGTGTTGGCCGGTGGGTTTGGCGGGGTGGATGCGTTTTTTGTCATCTCCGGCTTTTTAATCAGCAGGCATCTGGTGGCGCATTTTGGGGCGGGGCGGTTTTCTGTGGCCTCGTTTTTGGCCCGGCGCGTGCGCAGGCTGGCCCCCGCACTGCTGGTGGTGCTGGCCGCAACATTGCTGGCCGGGTGGTTCACCCTGCTGCCCACCGAATTTGCCGCCGTGGGGGCAGATGCCGCAGCGGGTGCGGCATCCCTCGCCAATCTGCAGATGTGGCACGCACAAGGGTATTTTGACCGCGCAGCCGTGCTTAAGCCCCTGCTGCATTTATGGTCTTTGGGGGTGGAGGAGCAGTTCTATCTGCTGTGGCCATTGGTGCTGGCACTTGGCTTTGCCGCGCGGGTGCGTGCGGGTGTGCTGGTGGGGGCCACGGGGGTGGCATGCTTTATATATAGTCTGGCGTGCAGCATGTGGTGGCCGGGAGCGGGGTTTTATTCTCCGCTTAGCCGGGGGTGGGAGTTTATGCTGGGGGCGGGCCTTGCCGTGCATGGCGTGGGGCGTAGCACAGCAGATGCAGGCGCGGTGCGGCAGGGGGCGGCGGCATTGGGTTTGGCCTGCGTGCTGGCCGGGTTTGTGGTGCTGCGGCCGGGCATGGGCTTTCCCGCCCCTTGGGCGCTGTTGCCCGCCGGGGGCACGGCGTTGCTGATTTGGGCCGGGGCGGGCGCGTGGGTAAACCGGCATGTGCTGGCCGCGCGGCCCGTGCGGGCGGTGGGGCTTGTCAGCTACCCGCTGTATCTGTGGCACTGGCCGCTGGTTTCGTGGTTTCATATCGTGCGCGGGGTGGGGGTTATCCACAACCGCGCGGGGTTTGCGCTTATAGGCACAGCACTGGCGCTGGCGTGGCTGACAACCAAAGGTGTGGAAAACCCGCTGCGTGGCGGGCACTTTCGGCGTGGCAAAACGGCAGCACTTGTAGGCGGGCTGGCAGCCATAGGCGTGGCGGGGCTGGCTACATGGCACAATGCCGGCTGGCCGGGGCGGTTTGCGCATACCGCTGCGGGCACGGATCTTTCCGCCATCAATCTGGCGGTGCGCGATGGCATTTTTGCCCCCACGCCACATATGCACATTACGCACGAAGGTGGGCTGACAGTGGCCACCATAGGCCACGCGGGCCAGCCGGTGCTGTTTACGGGGGATAGCCTGCTGTTTCAGTGGGCGCCAAGGGTGGAGGCCCTGTTGCAGCAGGGGCGGCTGAAGCACACGGTTATTTTTGTGGCAGGCCCCAGTTGCAGCCCCTTTGCGGGCGAGGTTTATGAAAAATCCTTTACATATTGCCAAAATATGCAAAGCGTGCAGCGGGGCATCATACAGCGGCAGAAGGTGCAGGCCGTGGTTGTGGGGGCGTTCTGGCCGCGTGTGGTGCAGCACACACCGGGCACAATGGCACAAAAACAGGCGGATTTTGTGCGTGATTTACGCAGCCTTTCCGCCAACGGGGCGCGGCCTGTATGGCTGGTGCTGCCCACCCCGGTAGATGCGCGCTTCAGCCCCGACAGGTTGGTAACACGCAGCCTGATGCATATTGCCATTAACACCCCCTTGCTGGAGCAGGGCATTCCGGCTGAACAGCTACGGCAGGATATGGCGGCGGAAACAGCCTTTTTGCGGCAGGTGGCTGCGCAGGCCGGGGCCAGCGTGTTGGATGCGTGGCCCGATATTTGTGGCACCGGCCCCACCTGTGCGGTCATCACCCCGCCAGCCACCCCAAAATATGCCGATGACAAGCATTTAAGGCCCGGTTTTGTAAGCCAGCACGCCACGTTTTTAGATAACGTGCTGGCCCGTTAGCCCGCGTTTAGGAGGCGTTCCACCCCAGCCAGAAATCTGGGGCATCATCCCACCTGTTCAATATGGGGGAAAGATGCCTGCGGGCCTGAAAACAGCCCATGGCAAAGCCGGTTGTGCCATCGCACGGGTTGGTGCGGTGGTGCAGCGCACCCTGCATCCAAAACAGGGCGCCACGTTTGCGCTCACCACTTAGCCCGGCAATCCAGCGGTTCCAGACGCGGCGGGCATTCTGCCCTTCATGATACGCAGTCATATCCTGTGCGGGGGTCAGTTGCGGTATGTCTGCCTGTGTGGTGGCGGTGGCCTGTGTTTGCAAACCCGGCGGAGGGGGTGGCGCCGTGTTAAGCGCATAGGGCACACCCGGCGGCCTGTGCCCGGGGGGTGGTTCCAGCGGCACGGGGCCTGCCAGCAGCAGCATGGCAAAGCCCGCAGCCGCAATGCCCACAAGGCTTATAAGCCCAAAACGTATGGCGCGTGTTTCATCCGTGGTGTGGGAGACAGGCTCTGCCGAAACGGCGCGCAGGGCTTTTTCTGCCTTTTTTTGGCATCTGGCGCTGCAATAGGGCGCATAGGTGGGGGTATGGTAGAGTCGGTCACACCATGCACAAGCTTTGTCCATGACCTCCCCATCACGCAGTTTGCCAAAGTATTTTGTCACGCGCGGCGCACTATATCAGTGTCCGCCATATTTGCCAGTCCTGATTGTTATTGGTTCTTAACTGCGTGTTCACATCGCAGATCATCGGGTTTTGACAGGCTGCGTGGTCAATTCTAATTCCTGCTCATCATCCCGAAAATTGTAAAAAACCAAGGAAATTCCGTATGCCCATAGCAACGCGCATGGCACAGGCGGCGTGTGGCAAAGTGCTGCGTGGCGCACGGTGCTGGTGGGTTGTGGCGCAGCCGGTGGGGGCGGGTGTTGTTGTGTGCCCGCTGGTATGCGTGCCCCGCCATCACCATCGGGCGGATATCTGCATAGGTTGGGTGCAGGCGCTGCAACTGGGCTGCCCCGCGCAGGCCGTGCTGCGCTGCCGCCCCGTATGGCGGGCCAATGTGGCGGGGCTGCATGGTGTGGGCTGGCTGAACAGCCCCCTACGCCAGCGCATGCTCACCACTCTTGTGCAGGAGCTGCGCCGCCACAGGGATGAAACAGGCCGCCCCTTTGCCACCACTACGCGCCGCCCAGATACGCGGTGCAGCCGTTTTTTTGATAACCCGCACAGTGGGGGCGCCCATGCCACGCAAGACACCAGCACCCGCGCCGGGCGTATCCGGGCCATCAGCTTTGGAGCCGCCGCCACGCCGCAGGCGGCGCAGTACACGGGCCGTAACGCCGCTGGATATCTTTATCCGCATCATGCAGGGGGATGAAAGTATAACAGAGCGCCAGTTTGATGCCGCAAAGGTGGCTGCCCCCTACATGCACCCCAAGCTTGCGGGGCTTGCCGCAGATGCCCAACCACGCCGCAGCGCCGATGCCTTTACGGATGAGGAGCTGGCCGCTCTTGCGCAGGAAAACAACGTGCCGTCGCAACATGGGGTACGGGCAGCCGCAGGCCAGACGCCGGAAAGCGAAGGGCGCTGAACAGGTGCGGGCAACCCTGCCAAAAAGTGTTTTTTCTTATGATGTTCAGGGGGCTTTATGCGGCATTCCTTGCCTCAACCTGCACGCGTCCTGCAGGCGGGCCGGGTGGCGCGGGCAGAACTGGCACGCAGGCAGGCCGCTCGCCAGCATGTTCTGGATTTTGCCCGCTATACGCTGCCAGATTACAAAGCAGGCGCACATCATGCCCTGCTGGCCCGCACGCTGGAGCAGGTGGAGGCCGGGCGTATTACGCGGCTGATGGTGTTTATGCCACCCCGGCACGGAAAATCGGAGCTGACATCTCGCCGCTTTCCCGCATGGTATCTGGGGCGGCACCCCAGGCGGCAGATTATCGGGGCCTCTTACGGGGCCACGCTGGCGCAGGATTTTGGGCGCGATGTGCGCAATATTGTGGCGTCCTCCCGCTATGGGGCGTTGTTTTCTGCAACAAAGTTGGCGGCAGATAGCAGCGCGCGTGATGTATGGCACACCGCACAGGGCGGAGGGTACACCGGCATGGGTGTGGGCGGCGGGCTAACGGGCCGTGGCGCGCATCTGGCCATTATAGATGACCCCGTAAAGGATAGGCAGGAGGCCGAAAGCCCCGCCCGCCGTGCCGCTGTGCTGGACTGGTACCGCGCCGTGCTGCGCACCCGCCTGATGCCCGGCGGCGCCATTGTGCTGGTGATGACACGCTGGAGCATGGATGATCTGGCAGGCCGCCTGCTGGATGATATGCACAACAAAACGGGCGAGGCATGGCATGTGCTGGACCTGCCCGCCCTGGCCACCGCACCTGATGCACTGGGCCGCATACCGGGGCAGGCGCTGTGGCCGCAGGCGTTTGATACGGCGGAACTTGCGCGGATACGTCAGGCCGTGGGGGAGCGGGAATGGGCCGCACTGTACCAGCAAAACCCGGTGCCGCTTTCTGGCAATCTGTTTCACACCCACATGCTGGGGGTGCAGGAGGCACTGCCCGCAGCATCCGGCCCCGCCGTGCGGAGGTGGGACCTTGCCGCTACCCGCCAGACCGGCAGCAACAACCCGGACTGGACAGTGGGCGTAAAAATGCACCACCTGCCAGATGGGCGCTTTGTGGTGGCGGACATCACCCGCCTGCGCGGAGACCCCGCACAGGTAGAAGCCACCCTGCTGGCCACCGCCGCGCGTGATGGTGTGGGGGTGGACATTGTGCTGCCGCAAGACCCCGGGCAAGCCGGTGTGGCGCAGGCACGATACCTTACCGGCAGGCTGGCGGGTTACAAGGTGCGCTGCGTGCGTGAAACAGGAGATAAAGCCACCCGCGCCGCCCCATTTGCCGCGCAGGTGAACGCTGGCAATGTGCTGCTGCTACGCGCCCCGTGGGTGCATGCGTTTATGGAGGAACTGGCAGCATTCCCCGTCGCCACGCATGATGACCAAGTGGACGCCGCAGCCGGTGCCTTTGCCGCACTGGCAGAGGCACACCCCCTGCCGCGCTTTGGGCCGGATTTTCTGGCCCGTATTTAGTGTGCGTGCTGCTGGCGCAAGGCTTGCTGGCGGCGCTTTTCTTCCTCACGCTGCTGGCGTTTGCGGGCGCGTTCTTCTGCCATGTTGGCGCCCAGATGGGCCTCACCACGCTGTGCGGCCAAACGGGCCTGACGTTCACGCTCGGCATGGCGGGCGCGGCGGGCTTCATCCCACTGGCCGTAGCAGTGCGGGCAGGATACGCCGGTTTCAAACTTGGGGCTGGCCTTGTCTTCCGCCGTAATGGGCGTGCGGCAGGCGTGGCACAGTTCCAGCTCACCGGGTTTAAGGCCGTGGCCCACCGTTACGCGCTGGTCGAACACAAAACATTCACCCCGCCACAGGCTTTCTTCCTCTGGCACGGTTTCCAGATACTTCAGGATACCCCCTTGCAGATGGTACACCTCATCCAGCCCTTCGGCCTTGGCAAAGGCGGTGGATTTTTCACACCGAATACCCCCTGTGCAGAACATGGCCACACGCGGCTTGCGGCCCTTTGCCAGAAGTTCCTCACGGTGTTGGCGGAACCAAGCGGGAAATTCCCTAAAGGTTTTAATCTGCGGGTCTATCGCGCCTTCAAACGTGCCTACGGCCACTTCGTAATCATTGCGTGTGTCTATCAGAATGGTGTCGGGGTCTTTTAACAGGTCGTTCCATTCTGTGGGGGGCACGTAGGTGCCTACAATGTGGTTGGGGTCTGTGCCCTCTACACCCATTGTGACAATTTCCTTCTTCAGCCGCACCTTCATGCGCAGGAAGGGCATTTCTGGCGCGCGGGAGAACTTGACCTCAATATCCGCGCAGCCGGGCAGGGTGCGGATATGCGCCAGCACGGCCTCAATACCGGCATCTGTGCCCGCAATGGTGCCGTTAATGCCCTCGGATGCCAAAAGCAGAATGCCCTTTACCCCGTTGGCGGTGCACACATTCTGCAACGGCCCGCGCAGATCAGCCGGGTTTGCAAATGGGGTAAAGCGGTAAAGGGCCGCCACGCAAATGGGCAGGGCAGCAGTATCCGTATCGGGCGTGGGGGCTGTGGGCTGGGCAGTCATGCTCGGCAAGTTCCTTGGGCCTGTTGGGTGATTGCAGATCATCCGTTCCGCGCCACGGCTTACAGCACCGCAATCAGGTTGCATTTCAATGCCGCCCATTTACCCGCCCGCAGCGGGGGCAGACAAGTTTTTTTCCAATTTTCAACAAAGGGCAGGGTATGTCTGGTTTGTCTTTTTCTTCCCGCGCTCGGCTGGGGTGGTGGCAGCGTTTGCGCGGGCGGCATGCCCCTGTGCCCCTGCCGCGTAAGGAGCCGATGCTGCCCCAGGGGGCCTTTGCGGCAGATGTGGCCAAGGTGGCCCCGGCAGCCGTGGCGCGGGCAGATGTGTTTGCCCCGTATCGGCCCCCGCGCGGGGTGCGGGCCAATGGCAGCACCGCCCCGCTGGCTATGGATAGTGCCGCCGCACAAAACGCCCCCGGTTTGCTGGACTGGCTGCGCAATGCCGTGGCGGATGGGGTGGTGTTTCCCGGTTATGCACGGCTGGCGGAAATGGCCCAGCGGGCAGAATACCGGCACATGGTGGACACCATTGCCACCGAGGCCACGCGGCAATGGCTGGTGTTTACCTCCCGCTCCGGGCAAGGGGCGGGCAAGGCAGACCGCATTAACCAGTTGGAGGCTGAGTTCACCCGCCTGAATGTGCGCGATGTGCTGCGCCGCATGGCGGAAATGGACGGCCATTACGGCATGGGCCTGCTGTATGTAGATACCGGGCTTTCCCCCGTGGCGGGTGGTTTGGCATCCCCCTTGCTGTTGCGGCCAGAAACCTTCCGCCAAGGCAGTTTGCGCGCACTGGTGCCGGTGGAGCCGGTTTGGACAACCCCCGCCATGTATGAAACCGCAAACCCGCTGCACCCTGCCTTTTACAAACCGCAAAGCTGGTGGGTGCAGGGCACGCTTTTACATGCCACGCGCCTGTTGCGGTTTTGCGCGCGGGAGGTGCCGGATATTCTTAAACCCGCTTATAACTTCGGCGGTGTTTCCCTTACGCAAATGGCGCGGCCCTATGTGGAAAACTGGTTGCGCACGCGCCAGAGTGTTTCGGATTTGCTGAATGCGTTTTCCATTGTCGCACTGTCCACCAATATGGCGGCCTATGCGCAAGACCCCGAAGGGCTTTTGGCGCGGGTGGAGGCGTTTAACCGCTTTCGTTCCAACCGGGGCACGTTTGTGCTGGATAAGGAGCGCGAAAAGCTGGAACTTCTGGCAGCCCCCCTTTCCGGGCTGGACAGTTTGCAGGCACAGGCGCTGGAGCAGATCTGCACCGTGGCACAACAGCCGCTGGTAAAGTTTGCCGGTATTTCCCCTTCCGGGCTGAATGCCTCGGCTGATGGCGAGATCCGGGTTTTTTATGATCGCATCAGCGCTTATCAGGAATCCTTCCTGCGCCCCAACCTTACGTACATTCTGCATATGGTGATGCTGAACCTGTGGGGCGCGGTGGATACGGACATTACGTTCACCTTCCGCCCGCTCTGGCAGATGGATGAGGCCGAACAGGCGGACATAGACGCCAAAAAACAGAGTACGCCACCATGAACACACGCAATACCGGGCAGGCCCGCGCCAGCCCGCACGCTGCTGTTGCGCCCGATACGCAGCCTTTGGCGCTGGACAGGGCCAGCGTGCGCCGGGTGGATGCAGATGGGCATTTGCACATTGCGCACTGCATTTTCTCCGCCGCAACCGTTAGCCCCTATTATGGGCGCGAAATACCGGGAGCCGCTGCGCTGGGCCTGAAAGATGATGACGTTTACAACGTTTTTCGCCCGCCCGATGCGCTTATGCGCGCCGCCCTCAGCCTGCGCGGCAAACCGGTGCTTATGCAGCATACCCCTGTAAGTGCGCAGGATCACCCAGCCAGCATAACCGTTGGCGCGGTGGGCAGCGATGTGCGCTTTACCCCACCCAACCTGACAGGCAGCTTAACGATATGGGATGCCACAGCCATTGCGGCCATAGAAAACGGCACACAGCGCGCGGTTTCCGCCGGGTATCGGTACACGGCCATCAGGCAGGCGGGCACCTATATGGGCACCCCCTATACGCTGATAATGGCGGATATTGCCTTTAACCATCTGGCCCTTGTGGCCCAGCCCCGTGTGCCTTCCGCCATTATTGGCGATGCCGCACCAAACCCCAACATGCCTTTTAACAACAGGAGCTTTCAGGCCATGCCTGATCAAACGCCCATTACCGTTGCGGCCATGGATGCCGCCATTGCCCAGGCTGTGCAGCAGGCGGAAGAACGCGCCGTACGCCAGATGGCAGACCTGCACACAGCCCGCGCTGCCGTGCGCCCCTTTGTGGGCGATGTGGCGATGGATAGCGCCCCCGCCGTTTACGGTTTTGCCTTAAAGGAAGCAGGCATTGATGTCACGGGCGTGCCTGAACAGGGGTTGAAACCGCTGTTTGAAAGCTTTGCGCGCATGCAGCCGCGTGCGGATGGTGCCGCCCCGGTCATGGGGCAGGATGCCGCAGCCACGCAGGGCTTTCGGCAGCGCTTTGGGCTGGAACGCATTGGCGTGCGCGGCTGAAAGCCTTTTTTGTTTTACGTATGATACAAGGCAGGTAAATGTCTTTTCAAAATCAGGTCAACATCCAGCCAGCGCCCGCTGTGCCGGGTGATTTTGCATCTCTCAACCCCACGGCCACCTTTCCGGCGGGTGAGGGCGCATTGGTGGCGGCTGCGGGTGGCTGCACGGTGGCCGCCTTTGGCTGGGTGCAGGCCGATGGCGTAAGTGTGGCCAACATGCCGCCATCTGGCAGCACTGCCGCGCCCGATGGCTTTGTGCATCGGGATCTGACTGCCCAGATTACGGATTTTACGGCATCGGAAAGCATGGTTATTCCGCAGGGCTTTCCCGTAACGCTGTTTACGGCGGGGGATTTCTGGGTGCAGCCCACCACGCAGGCCACGCCGGGGCAGGCCGTTTTTGCCAGTTTGAGTGATGGCACCATCAGCACCGCCGCCACAGGCAGTTCTGTAACAGGTGCGGTGGCCACAGGGTTTTTTGTAGCTTCCGCTGGTGCTGCGGGTGAGCTGGTTCGGATTTCTACATGGATGCACGCATAATGCTGACTTCTCATTCAGAACTGGCGGAACTCAACCGCCTTGGCTTTGTGGTGCCCGATGCACGCGGCCTGATTGGTGCCGAACATCTGGTATCAGACACCATGGCGATGGATGCCCAGCCCGCGCTTTCCACCACCGCCAATGCAGGTATTCCGGCCTTTATGTCTGCCTGGGTGGATACGGGGCTTATCAAGGTGGCCTTTGCCCCCATGCGCGCGGCCGAATTGCTGGGCGAGGTGCGCAAGGGGGACTGGGTTTCCAAAACAGCCGTCTTTCCCATGCTGGAAACGGCAGGGCAGGTTTCCTCCTACGGGGATTGGAACCAGAATGGCACGGTCAGCCTCAACCCCAGTTTCCCCGAACGCCAGTCCTACCATTATCAGGTATTTGTGGCGTGGGGTGAGCAGGAACTGGCTCTGGCCGGGCAGGCACGCCTGCAATGGGCCGCCAGCCTGCGAGAGGCCGCAGCCCTGAAGTTGAACAAGTTTCAGAACCAGACATACTTTTTTGGCATCAGCGGGCTGAAACTTTATGGCTATCTGAATGACCCGCGCCTGCCTGCCGCCATTACGCCTGCCACCAAAGCCGCAGGGGGCACGGCGTGGGAAAACGCCACCCCCGAAGAGCGGCAGGATGACGTGATTGCCCTTATCAACCAGCTACGCAAACAAACGGCCGGGCTGGTGGATACGGATACGCCCATGGTGTTGGGCCTTGCCCCCACCCGCATGGGGTTGCTGACACGCCGCAACACGTTTGGCCTTTCTGCCCTAACCATGTTGCGAGAAACCTACCCCAACCTGCGTTTTGTGCAGGCCGTAGAGTATGGAGATGCCGCCGCCAACGGTGTGCAGACCATGCAGATTATGGCTGACCATGTGGATGTGCAGAAAACCGCCGAAGCCGCGTTTACAGAAAAACTGCGGGCCCATGCGGTGGTAACCGAGGCCTCGGCATGGAAGCAGAAGCTCTCCCAAGGCACATGGGGGGCCGTTATTTACATGCCCGCAGGCATTGCCACCATGACCGGCCTGTAAAACACACCCCCACAGGGCACGCACACATAAAAACGGAAAAACACATGGCAACAACATCAACAGTTACCGTTGGGTGCAAACTGCCCAACGGGCTTGTGCTGGAACTGGCAGGCCAGCGGCACGAGCTGGCAGGCGCACGCACGGCCAAGGCAGGCGGGTATGGGCTTACCCCCGTGCCGGCAGATTTCTGGCAGGTATGGGCGCAAAAATATGCAGGCTTTCCCCCACTGGAAGCCGGGCTGATTTTTGCCCAGACCACGCCAGAAAAAGCCGCAGGCCAAGCCAAGGAACAAGCCAGCCTGCGCACGGGTATGGAACCACTTAACCCCGCAGCACCAGCTCCCGGCATTACGCCCGCGTAAGGCCAGAACTTCCGTTATCTTGCAGCATGTAAAAGGATGTTTTCCATGCCGGAAAATCAGCCAATGCAAGCGGCTGGCTTACCTTCTGCCTGCAACATGGCGGAAGATGGGGCCGTTGTGTTTGATGCCGCAGCCTTTAAGGCGCGCTACCCCAACCTTGTGGCCAGTACGGGGGCAGATGCCGCCAGCGCGTGTTTTGCCCGTGCCGGGCTGTTTTTGAACAACACTGGCACATCCTCCGTGCGCAACCCGGCCAAGCGGGCAGAATTGCTTATGCTCATTACAGCGCATCTGCTCCAGCTTGGCATCAATAGCGGGGCGTATGCCACCGGCGCGGCAGATGGCACCGCCGCGCTTGTGGGGCGCATTACCACCGCGCGCATGGGCAGCGTGCAGGTGCAGGCCGATATGGGCGCGGTTTCCTCCACACAGGCGTGGTGGGTGCAAACACCTTATGGCGCAACCTTTTGGGCAGCATCTGCCTTTTTGCGCATGGGGCGCTATGTTCCGGGCTGGCCGCAAAGAGTGGTTTCTTGGCCATGAATGCGCTGTTCAACATGGCGTTGGGGGCCACGGCGGCTTTGCTGCCATCTGTGCCCGCCATATTGCGTGTGAACACGGGTTACACAACCGCGCCAGATGGCAGCACCACGCCGTGCTTTATGGATATTGCCGTAACAATCAGGGTGCAGCCCGTGCCCACGGCTGAACTGATGCAAACCGATGGGCAAAACCAGAGCACCATTCAGCGAGAAATCTATATGCCCGGCACCATTTGCGGGGTAGAGCGCACGCATCAGTTTGGGGGCGATGTGTTTGTGTTTGATAACGCCCACTGGCTGGTAACGGCCCAGCCCGAGGCATGGGGCGGGCAATGGTGCCGCGTGCTGGTGACCCAACAGGTGGCGGCATGAGCACCAAGAGCAAGAACGTGCAACAGCCAGATGAGGCACAGCTATTTGCCGCCCTGCGTGCCTTTGTGCTGGAAGTTTTGCCTACAGGCACAACCGTTTTGCAAACTCGGCAAAACCGCACGCCACCACCGCGCGGCATGTTGGTGCTTATCACGCCGCTTTCTCGCCAGCTTATTGGTACGGGCAGCACACGCTATGGGCCACAAAGCTGCACCCTGTTGCGGCAGGAGCAACTGGCCACCCAGATCAGCCTGTTTGGCGCAGGGGCAGCAGATGCCGCGCAAACGCTGTTCACCCTATGGCGCGATGTATGGAGCACCACGTTTTTTGCAAACCTTGCGGCACAGCAAAAAGACATGCCGCGCCTATCCCCCTTGTATGCAGATAACGCCGAATGTCTGCCCTATGTTAACGCGCAACAGCAATACGAACCCCATTGGCAGCTTAGCCTGCACAGCCAGCTTACTTTTTCCATTACCCTGCCAGCCGCCACAGCCACCGCTGCCACAGTGCACAGCGTGGTGGCAGACAGGCTTTGAAATGCGAGTGAAACCTGCATGATCCTTCCTGTTTCTTCCCTTGTGTCTGTCACGCCGGGTGTGCTGGCGGCGGGGGGCACCACAAACCTGCTGAACGGGCTTGTATTTTCTACAAACACAGCGCTTTCTTCCGGCCTTTCCACATTTACAACCGCGGCGGAAGTGGCAGCCACATGCGGCGCAGAAAGTATGGAAGCCCGCATGGCCAGCATTTACTTTGCGGGCTACACCAATGCGCAGGATCTGCCGCAAACACTGTATTTTTACCAACTGCCCGCCACCCCAGAAGATACGGATTACACCGCAGCCCTTACAAACGCTGCCGCCGCCAGTGCAGATTGGTGCGCCTTTGCCTTTGCGCAGGAGCCAGATGCTACGGCCAAAACCGCCATTGCCGCATGGATGCCCACAAACCCCAACCGTTACTGGGGTATTGTGCAGGATGCTGATGCCAACATTTTGCTGGCAGAATCAGGATGTTTTGGCAACATAGTTACAGAACAGGCCACGCCGGGGCTGACATGCCTGTGCAATACGGATGGCAACGGCACACTGGCTGCGGCCCTGTGTTTGGGCTGGGCAGCCAGCATAAACCCGCAGCGCAATGCCGGGCGCACCACGCTGATGTTCCGTAACAATGGCGGCGTGAGTGCCGCGGATATTACGGCCACACAGGCGCAGGCCTTGCTGCAAAATGGCTACAGCTTTTATGGGTCCTATAAAAGTGGGGATTCCACATTCAGTTTTCTCAACAACGGGGCCGTATCTGGCGCATTTGCATGGGCAGATAGTTATCTGAACCAGATCTGGATGACATCCTCCTTCCAGTCTGATCTGCTCACGCTGTTTTCTGCCGTGGGGCAGATACCTTATGCCGTGCAGGGTGATACGCTGCTGGCCACTTCTGTGCAAAACACCATTGATACAGCTGTGGCTTTTGGCGCTATCCAGCCCAACGTCACGCTTTCTGCAGCACAGGCGCAGGTGGTGAACGCACAGGCAGGGCGCAGCATTGCAGATACGCTGGCCACACGCGGGTGGTATCTGCTGCCCGGTGCCTCCACCGCATCTGCCGCCACACGGGCCAAGCGCTGGCCGGTGCAGGCACGGTTCTTTTATATGGATGGGCAGTCTGTCCAGTCTATCTCTCTGGCTACGGTAGAGGTGCAGTAAGCATGTCTGATTACGATATTACAGCCGCCAACTCGGTTTTTACCATTACGGTTCCGGGGTTGTACAACACGCCCATTACGCTGGAAAACTATTCTGCCGACCGCGCTTTTGAAACCACCGCGCGGGAACTGGCAGAAACCGCCATGAGCATTGATGGCTACCTGAACGCAGGCTGGATACCCACACCCGTGAGGCAGACAATCTCCCTTGCCGCCAGCAGTGAAAGTGGGTTGGTGTTTGAGGCCATTGCCGCCGCACAGGATGCACAGCGCGGGTTGTATCGGCTTGGGGCGGAAATCCAGCTTCCCTCCATTGGGCGTAAATACACCATGGTGCGCGGGTTGTTGCAGGCCGTGGCCGCAATGCCCAGCGCAGGCCGCGTGCTGGAGGCCCGCAGTTTTGAAATTGTGTGGGAACGTGTGTTGCCTGCTGCCCTGTAAAACAGATGTGTTTTTGAAAATGACAGGAAAGAGCAGGCATGAAAACCGTGGATTACACGCACCCCCTGCCGGGGGAAGATCAGGGCAAGGTGTTTGTGCTCACACGCATGGATGCCTTTGCCGCAGATAGCTGGGCGCGCCATGTATTGCAGGCCGCCATACGTGGTGGCGCACGTGTGGGGGCGGATATGGCAGAGGCGGGCCTTGCCGGGCTTGCCGCCTTTGGGCTGGAAATTTTTGGCTTTATGGAAGAAGCCGATCTGGATACCGCTTTGGCACGGCTGATGCAGTGCGTAAAAATACGGCCAGACCCACACCGGCCAGAAGTGACACGCGCTGTTATTTCCGCCGATTTTGCAGAACCCGAAACCCTGGGCATGGTGCGGGCAGAGGCCTTTAGGCTGCATGTGGGTTTTTTGCGGGCCGCCGCGCACCAGCTTTTCCCCCTAGTGGCGGCTTTGCTGGGGGACGAGGCCGCACAGGCCCCGTTGTAAACTGCGTAAACATCTCACCCGCCATGGCGGCGGTTGTGGCATCCGGCCTTGCAAGCCTGCATGACCTGAAAACAGTTTATGACAGCGAAGATTTTTACACGCTTTTAGAAATACTTTCTGTGCGCAACTGGAATATGGCGCACACGCCCGCGCAGGAAAGCCCGCAAACATGGCCCAAACTGTAAATTCATCGCCCCAGAGCAAGGTGCGCGCAACGCTGCCGCTGCTGGAACGCCTGCGCCGTGTGTTGGAACGCTTTTTGCAAAGCCAGAAACACACAAAAAAGGCCAAGCACAAGGGGCTTTTGGCATTATTGCAGCTTCTGCGCCAATACAGCATGGGGGCGGGGTATGCGCCTTTGGGTATGAGAGAACCCGTGTTGCCCGTTGCGCACGCTCTACAGGGGAGTGCGCAACCTGTGTTTGCAGCCAGAACGGGTGGTGGCGTGCGGTATAAGGCGGGCGTGGTAGCTGTTAGGGCGGTGCCTTACCGGCAGAAAGGTATTTTGCAAAATAACCTTTCAGTATCTCGGCGTATTGTGTTGGTGTCCAGCACGGCGCAGGCGGCGGAAGGCGCTTTACAGTTTACGCAACCCGGAAAAGCCCGCCAATACAAACCCAAAAACACGGTGGATCTTCTGGCGCGCAGGCCGTTTTCTGTGCCGCCTGTACGTGCCTCAAGGGGCAGAAGGTCTGTGCCGCGCATACTGGCCGAAGGGAAAGGTGCTCCAGTTACCATGCCTATATCTGCCCGCCCTGCGCTAGTGCCAAGGCAGGGAAGGGTGCGTGATATAAACCCTCTTGAAAGAACAAGTGGTTTAGAGAGCGTTCTGGTGCATGGGCGGGGTTTGCAGGGTATTCCGCAACAGGCTGGGCGCGGTGGCTTGCGCACTTTTCAGCGTGTTGCTGTGTCAGACAAAGCCCAGCCTGTTGCGCGCAATATGGTGGGGGCATTTTTGCCGTCATCTTTGTTTATGCGGGCGGCGGTTCAGCCTGTTGTGGCCGTGGCGCGGCCTGCACCGGCTGCGTATGTACCGCAAACATCTGCCAGAGCGTTTGCAACACCTGCTCCACACCCCGCACCCATGCCATCGCGCGCAGCCATGCAGGGCCTTGGTGGGGGAGATAGCACCACTTTGGCAGCACTTTCCACGCTTGGTTCCATTTAAAAACCTGTTTTCTGTTCAGTAAAGAGTTCTGTTTCATGCCCATGTTGCCAGTCAGCCTGCCATCTGTATGGAATATTCCCGTGGCAGCGGGGGTGCCTGCCCTTATGGGGCAATCTGTTTCTGCCGGGGTGCAGGCTTCGGCCTCTGTAACGGTGGGCAGTTTGCTGGATGATCTGCAAATTACGCAGGCGGCCAGCCAGTGGGGTATTTTTACGCAGGACGGGCAGCGGGTTTTAACATCTGCCCATGTGCTTTCTGCCGATATGCAAAGTGCATGGCGCATTGCAGAAGCCCCGCTGGAGGATGGTGCGTTTTTATCTTACAGCAAGGTGCGCATGTCTCGGCAACATCGGATTATGATGGTGTGCGATGGGTCTGAAGCCGGGATGGAAGATGCCAGCGCCACCAGCCTTGCGCTGGATGTTCTGGCCGGGGCTGGGCAGGCGGGCGCGCTATATGTGCGTGCAGGCTTTTTTGCCACGCTGGAGGCATTGGAGGCCGATACAAACCTGTATGCCGTAATAACCCCGGAAAAGAAATACGATAGCGTGAACATTATCGGCCACCGCTGGATGCGGGAGGCCCGGCAGGGCATTACCATGCCGGTTGTAGAAATTGCCTTGCAGGAAGTGCGCATAACCGGAAGCACGCAGTTTGCCAGCACACGCATGCCGCAGGGCCAGCAGATACAGTGCGGCGGCATGGCCTATGCCACCACCAGCACCGCAGATGCCGGAGAAATTGCATGAGCAGCACAGATGCCACACTGGTGCAGGTGCCCATAAGTGCTGTGCCTGCACAAATGTTTAAAATCACGCTGGCCGAACAGATACTCCAGATAGCCCTGCGCCAGCGGGCCACCGGCCTGTATGCAGATATCTGGTGCGCAGGCACGCGCGTGCTTTCTGGCGTGCTGTGCCAGGATCGCACATGGCTGGCGCGCACTGCCGCCACCGGCCTGCCGGGTGATCTGGCGTTTATGGATACTCAAGGCACGCAGGCCCCGCAAAGCACCGGGCTTGGCACGCGCTATGTGCTGCTGTGGCGCACAGGCTGGCCCGCATGAGCAACACACAAACCACAAAAACGCCAGATTGGGCCAGCCGAGATGTGGAGGTGACGTTCCGTCTGCTCAATGGCGTGTTTGGCACGGCGGATGGGGTGGATACGGTTACCCTTTCTGGCTTGCAGGTGCAGGCGGAGATCATGCAGGCCCCGTACCCAACGGGAGAAACCGCGCAGATACGCATAACCGGCCTGCCCCCGGATTTGATGAACCGCCTGAGCCTGAGCGCGCCAGACCCCACCAGCCAGAGTGCCAGCGAGGTGCTGCTGATGGTGCCGGATGGCGCATCTGGCGCACAGGCACTTGTATTTCAAGGTGGGGTTACGCTGGCTTTTGCAGATTACAGCGACGCACCAGATGTTGCCTTTGTAGTGCAGGCGTTTTCTACAGTTCTGCCAAACGCACTGCCTGCCGCGCCCACCGGGTTTAGGGGGGCTGTGCCACTGGCGCAGGTGTTGGCGCGTATTGCCGCACAGGCCGGGTTGGCGTTTGAAAATAACGGGCTGAACACCGTGCTGCATGATCCGTATTTTCATGGCACGGCAGGGCAGCAGATCAGCCAGTGTTGGAACACACAGCCTTTTCAGGCCGCATTGGGGCGGGGACGTTTGGTGGCATGGCCTGCCAGAACGGGTGGGGCCAACGCAATGGTGGAAACATCTGCCGCCATTGCGGTTTCGGCCAGCACGGGGCTGGTGGGGTATCCCACATGGTCTGCCGGTGGGGTGGCGCTAAACATGCTGTTTAACCCACGTATCAGCTACGGCAGCGTGCTGGCGTTGCAAAGCCGGTATCAGCCCGGCGGGGGTGATGTGGGGCTGTGGCAGGTTTTGCAGCTTCGGCACAGTTTAAGCGCACACATGCCAGATGGCCCGTGGTTTACTCATGTTGTGGCACAGGCTGTTGGGGCAGAAAAATCATGACGTATCAAAACAGTTTTACATCTGGATTTCCGCCCAACATGCCTGCATCCGGCCAGGCGGTGTTTGACAGGGCAGGGGCTGCGGCATCGGATTACAACGCACTTGTGGCCGTTATGCGCCGCATGTTGGTGGAAGTGCGCACCGCCATACCCGTTAAGGTGTGTGCGGTTTGGGGCGCAGGTTTGGCCCCCGTAGGGTTTGTGGATGTGCAGCCCATGGTGCACCAGCAGGATGCCGCAGGCCAGACCACGCCGCATGGGGTTTTGTATAACGTGCCGTATTTTCGGCTTCAGGGGGGCAGCAGCGCTGTGGTGCTGGACCCGGCGGTGGGGTATATCGGGCTGGCCGTAATGGCGGACCGGGATATCCTGAACGTTAAAACCGCGCGTGCCGCCGCACCCCCCGCCAGTTTCCGCCACAACAATATGGCGGATGCCTTGTATCTGGGTGGTTTTTTAAACGCGGCCCCCAGCCAGTATATTCAGTTCACGCCCGATGGGGTGGTGATACATACACCCGGAACCGTGGAAATATCTGCAAAATCACTCAGGATTTCAGGAGATGCCAGCATAAGCGGCAGCCTGAATGTGGGGCAGGATGTGCAGGCTGGTGGTGTATCCCTCACATCGCATGTGCATGGCGGGGTTATGCCCGGCAGTGGCAGCACCAGCACCCCGCAGGGTTAGGAGAAGCACATATGAAAACCTTGTTGCTGGACCGCGCAACATGGGATCTGGCTGTGGATGCGCAGGGCAATATTGCCGTGGCGGATGTGCCCTATGCTACCGCGCAGGATGTTTCCAGCGCGGTGCGCGTGTTTAGGGGCGAGTGCTGGTACAACACGGCCCTTGGCCTGCCCTATCTGGCGGGTATTTTGGGGCGCAACCAGTCTGCCGCGCTGTTTCGGGCCGATGTGGCGCAGGCGGCCCTTGCCGTGCCCAACGTGGCGCGCGCCACCTGTGTGCTGGCCAGCCTTGGGGCAGACCGCAAACTCAGCGGCCAGATTTATCTGATATTGCAAAACGGAAGCACAACCCTTGCCAGTTTCTGAAACCTCATTTGCAGCGGGCACCACATCCGTGCCCGCGCCCACGCTGGATGATACCGGCTTTGTGTTGCCGCAGGAGGCAGACATGCTGGCCGGTGTTCTGGCAGATATAAACGCCGCTTTTGGCAATACGCTCAATACGGATCTGTCCACCCCACAGGGGCAGTTGGCGACATCGCTCACCGCCATTTTGGGCGATGCGTATGATCAGATGCTGGCCGTGTTTAACGGGGTGGACCCCGCGCGTGCTTCTGGCCGGATGCAGGATGCCATTGGCCGCATTTACTTTATGGAACGCAAACCCGCCACGCCCACGGTGGTAACATGCCAGTGCACGGGGGTGGAGGGCACGGTTATTCCGCAAGGGGCCTTGGTGGCAGATGCCGCGGGCAACACCTATGCGGCAGATGCCGCCATTACGCTGGATACTACCGGCACAGGTGCTGGCACGTTTTCCTGCACCACGGTGGGGGAGGTATCCTGCCCGGCGGGCAGCGTGCGGCTGTGCCAGTCTGTTGCCGGGTGGTCTGGCGTGAGCAACGCCGTGGCGGGGGTAACAGGGCGTGAGGTAGAAGGCCGCATGGCGTTTGAAGCCCGCAGGCAGGCTGCCGTGGCTGTTAATTCCGTAGGGCCATTGGCCGCCATTCTGGCTGCCGTGCAGGCGGTGGAGGGCGTAACAGATGCATATGTTGCCGATAACAGCAGCAATGTTGCTGTCACACAGGGGGGCATCACCCTTGCGCCCTATAGCCTGTATGTGTGCGTAAATGGTGGCGCGGATGCTGATGTCGCCTTGGCCATTTTGCGCAAAAAGCCACCCGGCTGCGCCTATACCGGCAGCACCCGTGTAACGGTTACGGATACATCCGGCACCTACACCACGCCGCCCAGCTATACGGTGGCGTTTGAGCGCGCGCAGCCCACGCCGCTTTATGTTGCGCTTACACTGGCAGCAGGCGCAGAGGTGCCAGATACGGCAACATCTGCCATTCAACAAGCCGTGCTGGCGTGCTTTTTGGGGCAGGATGGCACGGCCCGTGTGGGCATTGGCGGCACGCTGTATGCCAGCCGGTTTTACGCCTGCGTGGCAGCGGTGGGCCGTTGGGCGCAAGTGGTGGATATTCGGGTGGGTACGGCGGCCAGCCCCACGGGGGTTACGGCACAGGCCAATATCAACCAGATTTTCACGCTGGAACTGGCCGCTATTACCGTGGAGTTTGCCTGATGCAGAATGTGGGGCAAACGGTGCTTTCGCAATATGCATGCTCGCCCAGCCTGAACGCGCTGCTGGAAGGCTGGAACCAGTGTTTTGATCCGGCACAAAGTATAGAAAACTGGTTTGCCAGCATATGGAACATAGAAACAGCCCAAGGTTACGGGCTGGATGTATGGGGCCGTATTGTTGGGGTATCACGCGTGTTGCGCATGGCATCGGGCCAGTATCTGGGCTTTGCCGAGGCCAATGACCTGACAGAGCAGGGCTTTAACACCGCCCCGTGGTATGCAGGCCGTGTTGTGGTGGGTGATTTTGCAAATTGCAGCCTGTCAGATTCCGGGTTTCGGCAGCTTATTTATGCCAAGGCGCTGGCCAATATTACGGATTGTTCCGTTCTTTCGCTCAACGCCATTTTGCGCACGCTGTTTGCCGGGCAGGGCGATGCATGGGTGGAAGATAACGCCAACATGAGCATGACCTACGCCTTTGGCTTTGTGCCAACAGATGTGCAGGTTTCCATTATCGAAAACGCCGGCGTGCTGCCGCGCCCTGCCGGGGTTGCGGTTTCCTACAGCATCAGGGGCTGAAACACTTATGAAACAAGCAGATATTTCCGGGCGGTTTACATCGCCCATTGCGGCCTCTGCCACAGCGGCCAACTGTGCGGATATTCCCACAGCGCAAAGCACGGCGGGCGATGGCTCGGCCAGCATGGCGTTGGGCTTTCCGCCAGAAACCTTTACAGAGCGCGCCGCCGGTGGCGTGCCCCCACGTGGGGCGGATATGAACGGGTTTTTAAAAACACTTTCCGCCGCCATACAGGTTTTGCAAACAGGCTATGTTGGCCCGTTTGATGCCAGCTTTGCCGCAGCCATTGGCGGTTACCCCGCCGGGGCCGTGGTGGCGGGCAGCGTTGCGGGCACGTTTTGGGTTTCCGGGCAGGATAACAACCTTTCCACCCCCGGCGCGCAGGGTGCGGCGTGGACAAACCTGTTTAATGGGTTGCTGACATCTGCCCAGGCTGCGCAAAGCTTTTTTCCGCTTACGGGCGGCAAAATTAGCAATGGCTATTATGATAGCACGGGCACATGGGGCGGCAGCGGCAGCAATGGCGCACCGCAGGCGGGCGATATGCCGTGGGGGCCGCAGTTTATTTCTCGCCTGGGGTATAGCGCCACCATGAAGGCGCTGTTCTGCCTGCGCGATGCGTTTGAGCAATATGCCTTTGCCAGCGTGCAGTTAACAGATGCCGCAGGCGGGTGGCATGAATGGCAGTTCCGCCAAGATGGCACCATCCATATGCCAGATGGTGCGGTGGTGGCCACGCAGGGTTGGGCCAACGGGGTGTTTCAGCCCGCAGGCAGCTATGTGGGGCAGGGCACGTATCAGGCCGATTTTGCCACGCAGGATGGGCGCGTTATCAACCTGCCATACGGGCAGCGCATTCAGTCTTTTTCCGTAAATATTCAGGATGGAGATGCCATTACCTTTCCGCAGGCTTTTGCGGGGGCGCCTACATCCGTGCAGTTGCAGTGCATGCAGTATGAACAACGTATGACACTGGCCATGCCAGAGCAGGCCCCCACCGCCACGGGCATTGGTGCGGTGGGTGTGCGCTACGTGGTGGATGACCATGATGGCGCAGTTTCCACCCCCATAACGGTATGGGTTACCGCCATTGGGCCAAGGTAAAAAACCATGACATGTTCTTGTAATATTGCAGATACATCCTGCACCCTTTTGCCGCAGGGGGCGGTGCTGGCGCCGGGGTGGCAGCCAGCCAGCGCGCGCGTGCTGCCAGTTATGATTGCACCGGGTTTGTGCCTGCGCGGCCAATTGGCGGAGCAGGTGGTGCAGGCATGGCCCGCGCGCAGCAGTGCAGATGCGCTGGATTATACGCTTACCCCCGCTGCATGGTTGCAGAGCACGGGGGATACACTTGCCAAGGTGGAGGCCAGCGTGCCCACAGCCACCGGGCAGAATACAGACCTGGCCGTGCTGTGGGTGACTATTATTCAAGGCATGGCCTGCGTGTTTTTGGGCAGCGGCCCGCCAGATACGGTGCAGACGGTGCAGATGGTGCTGCATACCGTGCAGGGGCGCAGCGTTACGGTAAATGTGCAGCTTTACATCAGCGCGCAAAGTGCCGCCACGCCACCACCACAGATGCCCACGTTGGCAGATGGCACACCCATACCCCCCAACGCCGTGCTGGCCCCGCAAGGTGTGCTCACCAACTCCACCGGCCAGCCCTTTCTGCTGGCCTGAACCCTGCGGAGTGGGAGCCAGCCTTGCTGCCCGCAGGCGGACAAGCACACAGCGCTGTGATACACCTTTGCCCAAATAGACGCCCTGCCCGAACAGGGTGGGTAATTTCAGGCAAAGGTATAAAAATGAAACCCAAACCCCAAAAACCCACAGATACATGGGTGAACCGATTTAACGAGAACGTGGCTGTTAAAATGACAATCATGTTCGGCAGTATCTGGTGCGTGTATGTGTTTTTCCTGTTCTCTCTGGTGCCGGCGGTTGTGCCCCAGTGGCAGAACACGCTGCTATATATCAGCAACTGTATCCAGCTTGTAGCACTGCCCGCGCTGATGGTGGGCAACGCGGTGCTTAGCCGTGGGGCAGACCGCCGCGCTGCGGAAGACCATCAGGCCCTGCTGGAAATTCTGGGTGATGTGCGTGAGGAACTGGCAGACCTGAAGGACAAGACAGCCGGTTTGGCGCGTTCTGCCAACGAGGCCCTGCAACGTCCCGAACTGACAGACGTTTCCATTTCGGATCAGACGATCGTGAATATGGGAGATGCAGAGCAGCCGCAAACCAACGCCTGATCTGCTTCCGGTTTTGCGGTTTTCTGGTGCGTGCCTGCAATTGGCCTGTTTGATCAGACTGGAAAACCGCTCATGCCGCCATTTTTCAATCCTCTGGCGCTGTTTGCCATTGTGATCACACTGGCAACCGCTTTTGCCATTATCAACCATCGTTATTTGCACCTGCCCACCACTATTGGCATTACAGCGCAGGCTCTGGGGGTGGCCACGGTGCTGCTCTTTTTGGAGCAGGCCGTGCCCATGCCCCGCATGGATGCCGCCCGTGCGGTGCTGGATAGCATAAACCTGCCCGCCACCCTGCTGGATGGGGCTTTATCATTCCTGCTGTTTGCGGGCGCGCAATCGGTTGATCAGCGTGAGCTGTGGCAGAACCGTTTTTCCATTCTGGCACTGGCACTTTTGGGCACAATGCTGGCCGTGGCCCTGTTTGCCGTGGGCATGTGGATGGCGTTTCCGCTGGTGGGGCTGGCCATTTCCCTGCCGTGGTGCGTGGTGCTGGGGGCTATGCTGGCACCCACAGACCCCGTTTCTGTTGTGGGCATGTTGCGCCGCCTTGGCTTGCCGCCCAAGGTGCAGGCCATTTTTGCAGGAGAAAGCCTGTTTAACGATGGCGTGGGCGTGGTGGTGTTTGCCGTGGCGGTGCAACTGGCCGCTGCTGGCACCATTGACCCGTTGGGAGACCTGGTGTGGCAGATGGTGCAGGAGGTGGGCGGCGGCCTGCTGCTGGGGTTTTTATGCGGGTGCCTGGCGGTATGGTGCATTCGGCTGGTAACAGACGCACATCTTGAACTGTTGATTTCCATTTGCCTTGCCAGCGGGGTGTATAGCCTTGCCAAAATGCTGGAGGTTTCTGGCCCCGTATCGGCTGTTACGGCGGGGCTTGCGCTGGGCATGCCGCGGGCGCTGGGGGCGCTGAGCCAGCATGGGCAGCGCGAAATCCGCAATTTCTGGATGATGGTGGATGAGGTGCTGAACGCCTGCCTGTTTGTGCTGATAGGGTTTTATGTGCTCAGCGTGCCCATACATGGCGCGGTGCTGCTGGCGGCGGTGCTGGCCATTCCGCTTTCCATTGCCGTGCGTGCGCTAAGCGTGCTGCTGGCCATGCTGCCGGCTTATCTACGCGATGCCCAGCGCTGGCGTGTGCTTTCCATCATGACATGGGGCGGCCTGCGGGGCGGTATTTCCATTGCCCTTGCGTTAAGCCTGGAACACGGGCCTATGCGTGATGTGCTGCTTGCAGTGTGTTATGCGGTGGTTGTGTTCACTATTTTAGTGCAGGGGTTAACTATGGAGCGCGTAGTGCGGCAGGTGCGCCTTGGCGCGGCAGAAGGATAAAAACCGCATGTCGTCCGCCCTTTTACAACATGCTGTGTGTTGGCGTATGGGCCAGCGTATGATGGGGCCACGCCGCCAGCGTGGTGGCCGGGCCTGTGCGCTGGTGTCTGGTACTTTGCTTTCTGGTGCGTTGCTGTGTGGTATGGCGCGGCCTGTTTGTGCCGCTGGGGGTGTATCTGCGGAGCCTTCAGCATCATCCGGGCAGGCGGTGCGGCACACAGGGGCACCGGCGGGCCATGCAGCAGCTACGGGCCCCCAAAAGGCACAGGGGGGCGTGGTGCAGGCTTCTGCCCGCCCGCAGGTGGTGATTGTAAGGGCCAATCCCTTACACGCCAGCGCTGGAGGCGGGCTGATACATCCGCAGTCCGAACCACAGGCCCAAAGCATGGTGGGGCAGGAGTATATTCGCCTGCAAGCGCCCACCGCCACGGCGTTTGAGCTGGTGTCTCAATTACCCGGCGCGAATGTAAGTGGGTCAGACCCGTTTGGGTTTTCACCGCAAACCAATATCAGCGTGCGCGGCATGAATGGAGATGCCATAGGCTACGTGCTGGAAGGCATGCCGCTGAACGATATTGCCTATTACACCGGCTACCCCAGCCAGTTTGCAGATAGCGAGAATTACGAAAGCATTGCCCTGCAACAGGGATCTCCCGATCTGGACAGCCCGGTGATGAACGCCGCTGGCGGGTTGATGAAGCTGCGTTTTCGCACACCGGCAGAAAAGGCGGGCGGGCAGTTCAGCGCCTCCTATGGCTCTTACGATACTAACCGCGAGTTCCTGCGGCTGGATACGGGCGAGATCGGGCATAATACCGGCCTGCGGGGCTTTGTATCGTATTCTCACAGTGCTTCAGACAACTGGCGCGGGGCCGGGCGGGATGAGCGCCAGCACGTTGATTTCAAGCTGGAAAAAACATGGGGCCAAGGCAACAGCGCGGGGCTGTTAGGATCTTGGAACCAGGCGGTGGACAGCTATTACCCGCAGGTAAGCAAGGATGACTGGCGCAGCTACGGCATTGGCGGCCCCAATAATCTGGACCGGCACTTCCATGCTGATGATGATTACGGCGGGTCGGACTACTGGCGGCTTTCCCGCCAGCCGGAACGCACGCTGTATCTGGCCGCGCCCTTGCAGTTTACATTGGCGGAGGGGCTAAGCCTGCATGTTACACCTTATGCGCAAGGTGCGTATGGCAATGCCGCAGGCGGCACGCAGTTGCCTACATCTGGCCTGTATAATGGCACGCAGGCCGTGCCCGATGTGCTGGATTTGCCCGTAACGGCAGATGGCTACGGCACCGTGCGGGCAGATTACACACAGCGCAGCTTTCGCTCCGGCTTTACATCTGCGCTGGAATGGAAGCGCGGCGTGAATGATCTGGTTCTGGGCTACTGGTATGATTACGGTGATGACACCGAGCGCGAAACCTTTGCCGCCGTAAATGGCAGCGGCAATGCGGGCAGCATATGGGGCGGGCGGCCCATTACGCTGGCCGATGGCAACATGCTGCTGGGGGCTGCCAACCACACCATCTCGCAAACCAATGCGCTGTTTGTGGGGGATCGGGTTTCGCTGTTGCATGATCGGCTGTTGCTAACAGCAGGTTTTAAGGAAGTGATGTTCTCGCGCACAGGCACAAACGCCGTGCCGGGCGCGCCCTACCATGCCAACATGAACACCGCCGTGCCCCTGCCGCGCTTTGGCGTGCGTTTTCAGATTACGCCGGAACATCAGGTGTTTTTTAATGCCACCACCAACTTCCGCACCCCGGCAGAACCCGCCTTGTATGATGCGTATGACCCCACATCCGGCGCGGTAACGCAAAAAGGCACATCCAGCCTGAAAAACGAATATTCCATAGCCGAGGAACTGGGCTACCGTTACGCAGGCAGCCGCGTTGTGGGCAGCCTGACATTATTTAACTATAACTTCACAAACCGCCAGATTGCCACGTTAGCCATGATAAATGGCGCCCCGGTGAACTCCACCATCAACGCGGGCGGGCAGACATCTCGCGGGGTGGATGTGGAAATAGGCTTGCGCCCGTGGCACCATATCAGCCCCTATCTTTCCGGCGAATATCTGCACGCCACCATTGATAATGACCTGTATTCGGGCGGAGACCTGCTGCCCACACGTGGCAAGCGCGCCGTGCGTAGCCCCACGCTACAGGCCGCCGCGGGCCTGACCTATGATGACGGGCACTTTTTTGGCGTGATGACCGTAAAATACACCGGCCACCAATACGCAACTTTCATGAATGATGAGCGCATGCCCAGCCATGTTACGGGCAATCTGGCATTGGGGTACCGGATGAATGATGTATCCGTGCTGCATCGGCCGGAGTTCCGCATGAACTTTATCAACATCACCAACCAGCATTATCTTTCCGGCGTGGCAGACCCCACCATGAACGCGCATGATACGCAGGGCCGCTATGGCACCACCATAGCCGGGCAGGCTCCGGACTATTACATTGGCGGCGGGTTTGCGGCTCTGTTTACAGCCTCCACCGGGTTTTAGGCGTGGCAGATATTTCCCCCCAGAACACGGCGCAGTTTGGCGTGCACGGCGTGCAGGAAAAGCGGGATTGGCCATGCCTGACGCTTGATGAAGTTTCTGATGTGCTCGCGCATTTTGCCAACATGCCGCCTGCGCGGGATGTTGTATGGCACAGCATGCGCCCGTTTTCTGCCGCCTGCGTGGTGCAGCTTGCGGGGGAGGTTTCTGCCAGCGCCGGAGGTGCCAACACAGGCGGGCAGATAGCACGGGCGACAAGTTGTGTGCTCAAACGCCATGCGCGTGCCCTGCGCAGTGCCACCATGCTGGAGCAGGAACACGCCTTTATCCGCCATCTGGCCAGCAAGGGGTTGCCCGTATGCCCCGCATTGGCCCTGCATGACGGGCACACCGCGCTGGAACTTGGCAACTGGACGTACGAGGTTTTCCTCCCCGCCAAGGGGGAAGACACCTACCGGGATGTGATGTCTTGGAAGCCGTATTTTTCCACCGCGCAGGCGCATGCGGCGGGGGCAGCGCTGGCGCAACTGCACAAGGCTGCGGCGGATTACACAGCCCCGGAACGCAGCGCGCATACAGTGGATAAAACTGCCCCTGTAGTGCCGTTGGTTTCCAGCATGTGTGTGGTGGGGCAAGCAGATTTTACAATTGCACTACAACAGTGGGTGGCACGGCAGCCGGGGCTGGTGGCGGCATTGGCCAACCGCCCGTGGCAGCAGGATGTGGCGCGGGATGTTCTGCCGTTTCATAACCGTCTACGCCCGTTACTGCCCGGCATAAAACCCGCTTGGGGGCATGGAGACTGGCACCCGTCCAACCTGTTCTGGCATGTAAACATACCTGTTACCGTGCTGGATTTTGGCATGGCAGACCGCACCTGCGCCGCGTTTGATGTGGCTGTGGCCATAGAGCGCGCTTTGGTGGATTGGCTGGCCTTGCCAAGCTGTGGCGCAACAGCGCAGCAGGCCCGGCATTTGGTGGTGTGGGATCAGCTTGCCGCGTTTGTGGCGGGGTATCAGCGCATTCGGCCTTTAAGTGCGGCAGAGCGTGCGCAGGTGGTGGCGTTTCTGCCATTGGTGCATGTGGAATTTGCGCTGTCTGAAACAGCATATTTTGGAACGCTGCTGCAAGATAAAGCCTCGGCCGAGGTGGCCTATACCGAGTATCTGCTCGGCCATGCCCGGTGGTTTGCACAGGCGCAGGAGGGGCGGGAACTGCTGGCCCGTTTGCCTGCCTTGCTGGCGGAGCAGGCGTAATGTCCGGGTTGGTGGAATGGCTGGCAGCCCTTACCAGTGCGCTGGGCGTGTGGCTTATGGGGCGCAGAACAATGTGGGGCTGGCCGGTTATGCTGCTGGCCTCGGTGCTGTATGGCGTGGTGTTTGCGCAAGACCATTTATATGCAGATGCCGCCTTGCAGGCCGTGTTTGCGCTTTTGGCGCTGTATGGCCTGTGGTGCTGGTGGCGCGGGGTGCAACATAGCGGGCAGGTGCGCATTGCCATGCCCACCGCGCAAACCCTGTGGCGAGATACCGGCATAACAGCCGTGGCTGGTTTGGCGATGGGGCTGGCCCTGCGCGCCATGACGGATGACCCCATGCCTCTTTCTGATGCCTCGTTGAGTGCCTATAGCGTGCTGGGGCAGATCTGGACAGCCAAGCGCTACCGTGCCTGCTGGGTGTTGTGGATTGTGGTGGATGTGCTTTACACGCTGCTGTTTGTGCAACGCCGCCTGTTTGTAACTGCTCTGCTTTACGCCGCATTTGTGGGCCTTGCTATACAGGGCTGGCGGCAATGGCGGGATAAGCCCGCACGCACCCCGTAAAAACAGGTTAAAAAGCAAAAAGCCGCGCCCCGGCAAGGGGGCAGCGGCCTTTTGCAATGGTATAATGCTATGGGGGCGGTTTTTAGTATCCGCCCGGCACGGCATAGCCCGGTGCGGCGTATCCGGGTGCCGCGTAACCCGGTGCAGCATAACCGGGGGTTGCATAGGTTGGCACGGCAGGTGTGGCAACGGCCCCAATGGTGGCGCTAACAACACCGGCAATAATGCCTGTGGTGAGAGATGTTAGCAGGAACTGGTTGCCATAGCGCATCCAGTAATAGCCCGATGGCGGGGCATACAGGCCACGCTGGCTTTGCCAGTTGCGTACAATCCAGCGGTCATTGCGGGGGCCATCGTAGCGGTCTCCCTTGCGCCATGTGCGGTTCATGTCAAAATTGTCATTCCCGCGCATGGGGGGGCCGCCACGGCCGGGGCGGTTGTTGTGCATGGCTGGCCCCGGGCCGCGTGGGCCACCGTGCATGGCGCCGGGGCCACCAGATGGGCCACCACGGCCACCGGGGCCGTTAAACTGCGGTTCGGCATGAAGGGGGGCAGATGCGCATATCACACCCATCATGGCAGCGGCAGCAAGGTATTGGAATTTCATGTCAAACCTCTGTTCTATAATGCCTCTATTTTTCACATACGCTTGTGGCGGAATTACGTTCCTGCTTTCAAAGACATATATAAAAATGATGGGCAAATTGTTTTGGGCGTGTCCAAAAAGCGGCATAAATCAAATTAACATAATGTATGCGTGGCAGCCTTTATTTTGTCTTAATTGTTGCCTAGCTTGCCCATCTGACACGCACTGCCACAGTGCGGTGCCATATAGATTGAATGAAAGTATTTTACGATGAAAAAAGCTCTTTTCCTGCTTGCTGCTCTGGGCGTTGCTATGCCGGTTGCTTCTCATGCAGAAAGCCACCACCACAAGCACGAACATAAGCACGGCCAGCAGGGTGACAACCAGAACGGCCGTGGTGATGAACACCGTGATGACCAGCGCGGCGGTGACGAACACCGTGATGACCGTGGTGGCGAACATGGTGACCGCGGCGGCGAACACGGTGGTTTCGGTGGTGAACACGGTGGCCCGAACGGCGAACATGGCGGCCCGGGTGGTGAACACGGCGGCCCGAACGGCGGCGAAAACAATAACAACAACAACAACTAATAGAGGTTGTTGCAGCCCCACTGGGGTTGATACGGAAAAAGGCGCTCCTTACGGGGCGCCTTTTTTTATGCCCGTATCAGGCAAACACCACAGTGCGGTGGCCGTTGATCATAACGCGGTGTTCCACATGCATCTTCACCGCCCGCGCCAATACTTGCGATTCCACACCCCGGCCCGTGGCAATGTAATCTTCCACCGAGAGGTTGTGGGTGACCCGTGCGGTTTCCTGCTCAATAATCGGGCCTTCATCCAAGTCTGCCGTCACGTAATGGGCGGTGGCGCCTATCAGCTTCACCCCCCGCGCGTAAGCCTGATGATACGGCTTGGCCCCTTTGAAGGAGGGCAGGAAGGAATGGTGAATGTTGATCACCCGGCCGCTCAGTTCCGCACTGAGCGAATCGGAAAGCACCTGCATGTAGCGGGCCAGCACCACTAAATCTGCCTTTGTTTCCTTTATAAGGGCGCGCAGCTTGTCTTCCTGCTCGGCCTTGTTCTGCTTGTTTACGGGCCAGCAGTAATAGGGAATACCGGCTTGTTCCGCCGTAGCAGCACTATCGGTATGGTTGGAAACAATGGCCACAATATCCGCCTTAAGCCAGCCCACACGCACCTGATACAGCAGGTTAAGCAGCGCATGATCAAAGCGGGAGACCATAATAATCATGCGTGGCAGCAAGGCGGCATCATGCAGGCGCATTTTCATGCCAAAGTGTTTGGCCACGGGGGCCAGAATGGCATTTATTTCTGCCACACTCCCCGGTGCAGGGGCCTGAAAAGCCAGCCGCATGAACAATGTGCCAGATTCCCGGTTGCTGAACTGGTGGGTTTCGGTTATGTCCGCACCTCGCTCTGCCAGAACGGATGTCACAGCCGCAACAATGCCGGGCTGATCCGGGCAGGAAAAAGTAAGAATAAACTGCATGCGCTGGCGTATGCTCCTTTGTTCTTCTGCTTGGGCCTGATAGAGGGCGCGGGGCGCGCAATGGGCCTCATCTTGTGCCAGCGCACAGGGGGCGGCGCAATAGCTTGTGTTACCGCCTGTTTATAACCGGTGGGGCGTTGGGCAAATTGTGTGGATGGCCTGTGGATGAATCGTGGCAAGCCCGAATCGTCCTGTTTTTTTGTGGTCAAGCCCAATCTGGCCTTGCATTGCAACGAATCTCTAAAAAACGCGGAAAACAGCCGATTCTGAACGTTTGTTCTCCACCCGCGCGCCAGATCTTATCCACAGAAAAGCGGGAGAGAACACGGGAAAAGCCTGTGGATAGATTTGTGGAAGGCAACAGGCGCGTAGAGTTTTTTCGCGTTTCGTGCTTTGTTCTCCAACACCGGGTGTGGTGGTTTTTTTCAGGCGCTATGGGCCAGATGGGCGGCCATATAGCTGGCCAGCACCACGGCCTCGTTATGCGCCACATCGCGCGCGCCAAACAGCAGGGTCACGCGGCCTTTGCAGGCCAGATCGGCCAGAGTGTGCACGGCCTGCGGGTTGGCGTTCAGCTCTGCCGTATAGCGCTGGCAAAAGCCCTCCCACTTGGCGGGATCATGCGCAAACCACTGGCGCAGGGTGGTGGCAGGGGCAATGTCCTTTAGCCACAGGGTCAGGGCTGCGCGTTCCTTGCTGATGCCGCGTGGCCATAGCCTGTCCACCAGCACGCGGGCGCCATCATCAGGCAGGGCGTCTTCATACACACGGCGGATGCGGATATCGGGCTGGTGGGGCATTGGGGCCTCCTGCTGGGGGTAAGGCATGGGTTTTGGGTGTGTATTTAAGGTGTATTTTTTATGCACCTTAAAGAGATCAATGGGCATACCAGCCCTTCATGGTGTAAAAGGCCCTTATGCGTCTGACACTGCACACAGATTACGCCCTGCGCACGCTGCTCTATCTGGCCGTGCACACCAACCGCCGTGTTTCCATTAAGGAGATTGCGCGGGTGTATGGCATTTCAGAAAACCATCTGGTCAAGATCATTCATCATCTGGGCCGGGGCGGGTTTATAGATACGCTGCGTGGCCGGGGCGGGGGGCTGATGCTGGCGCGGCCCCCGCAGGATATTCGCATAGGCGATGTGGTGCGCCATACGGAGGATGACATGGCGCTGGTAAGCTGCATGCCGCCTTCCCCCGGTGTGCCGGGCAGTTCGGAATGCCTGCTGGCCCGTGCGTGCCATTTGCGCGGCGCGTTGGGTGCGGCGCTGGATGCGTTTATGGCGGTGCTGGATAGCCGCACACTGGCAGACATGCTGCACACGCCAGAACGCCAGATTCTGCAACAGGCCGAAGCCAGCCAGAACCCGCCCAACACCCCCTAAACCCCACCCACGCGGGATGGTGTTTTGAAACTTGCGCCACCTTGCCCTACATTGCACGCACTGCGGAAAGTAACGCACGCCTGCCCATGCCGGCGGCTTTTCTGCTTTGGGGCGCGCCCCGTTTCATGCACAAAAAAAGGCTACGGGTATGACACGCAAGCAACCACAAACGGTTTTGGTAACAGGGGCAACAGCGGGGTTTGGCCATGCCATTGCCCTGCTTTTGGCCCAGCAGGGCTACCGCGTTATTGCCACCGGCCGCCGGCAGGAACGGCTGGAGGCACTGGCTGCTCAGGCCAAGGGCGAGATCCTGCCTTTTAAACTGGATATGACAGATGCCGCGGCCCTTGCCGCCCTGCCACAAAGCCTGCCTGCAGGCTGGCAGGAGGTGGATGTGCTGGTGAACAATGCCGGGCTGGCGCGGGGGCTGGAAAAAGCATGGGAAACCAAGCTGGAAGACTGGCAGCGCATGATTGCCACCAACGTAACCGGCATGGTGGAAATAACGCACGCATTGCTGCCGGGTATGGTGGCGCGCAACTGGGGGCATGTTGTCACCCTTGGCAGCACGGCGGGCACGTACCCTTACCCCGGTTCTAACGTATATGGGGCCACCAAGGCGTTTGTTGCGCAGTTCATGCGCAATTTGCGCAGCGATCTGCTGGGCAAGCAGGTGCGGGCCACCACCATTGCCCCCGGCCTGTGTGGCGGCAGCGAGTTCAGCCAGGTGCGGTTGGGAGATGCCACCAAGGCGGAGGATGTTTACAAAGGCACGCACCCGCTTTTGCCCGAAGATATTGCCCAGACAGTGGCGTGGGTGTTAAGCCTGCCCGCGCATGTGAACATCAACCATGTGGAAATGATGCCCACCTGCCAGGCCTCTGCCGGTTTGGCGGTAGATCGCACAATGGCGGACTAAGGTTTCCTTTATGTCTTTTTATTCTTGCCTGATTGTTATGCTCGGCGGAGCTTTGGGCACTCTGGCGCGCTATTTTGTTTCTGTTCTAACGGCACCCATCAGCCGGTATATTCCGTGGGGCACCATTATTGGTGTCAACATGGTGGGTTCCTTTGTTATTGGCTTTTTTGGCACGCTTACGCTGGCATCGGGCCGCTACCCGGTATCGGAAACCACACGGCTGTTTGTTATGCTGGGCATATGCGGCGGCTACACCACGTTTTCTTCCTTCAGCCTGCAAACGCTGGATCTTATCCGCGTTGGGGGCTGGGGCCGCGCGTTGGTGAATGTGGTGCTCTCGGTAGTGCTTTCCGTTGGGGCAGTGGCCATGGGGCACATGCTGGCATCACGCATGAACTCTCATGCCATTCTGGTGGCGCAAACCAACACGGAAGAAGAAGTGTAAGGCTTTTCTGCCTTCAAACATCAGGCACAAAAAAGCTGCGGCCCGCAAAACGGAACGCAGCTTTTTTTGTGCGTGCATCCCCCGGCGGAAGGGTGTTCCGCCAAGGGTAAAACACAACGTGCCAAGCCTTAGGCCGGAACCTTGCAGCCAATGCACAGCTTGTTGCCATCCGGGTCACGCAGATAGGCCAGATACAGCGGGCCCATGGGGGTCTGGCGGATGCCGGGCGGGTTTTCAATGGCCTGTCCGCCATTGGCAACGCCAGCCTTGTGCCATGCATCGGCCATGGCTGTTGTGGCGGCTTCCAGCCCAATGGTGCCGCCATTGGCGGGGGTGGCGGGCTTGCCATCGATCGGCTTGGTGACCACAAAACGCTGGCCATGCTTGGCGTAAATCAGGCGGCCATTGGCGTGGACTTCTGAAGGGGGAATATCCATGGCTTCAAAAATGGCATCGTAGAATTTTTTGGAACGGGCAATATCGTTGCTGCCCACCACAATATGCGTAAACATCAGATGTAAATCTCCGTCTGTTATGACGGAGCGAGCTTACGCGCCTCTGCCCAGGAGGGAAAGCGCGCCTAGCTTATGCCCGCAATGCGCGCAAACTTGCGCTGGCGGCTAAAAAACAGTTTTTCTGCAATCCAGAACACAACGCTCTGCCATTTGCCGTGGGGGGTAACGCCAATGGTTTTGAACACCATGTTGGTAACCCGCCGCAGATGCTGGGGCTTATAGTTCTTCATGGCGCGAGACATATACGCCGCTATGCAGCGCGTGTGGTCATAGGGCATATTCGCCGGTTCATTGGTGGTGTGGTAGGCGGATGCCAGCTCATCATCCTCGCTTTCCGTCACGCGGCCAAGGGCAATGCGCGCGCGTTGCAGGGTGCCTATGTTTTCGCGCTCCAGATAGCGGTTCATGTGGTCATAAAACAGTTTGAAGTGGCGGAACTCATCCGCCGCAATCTGCTTGCATAGGGCCTTTAGCACAGGTTCTTCCGTGGCATCGGCCAGTGCGGAATAAAAGGAGGAGGTGCCGGTTTCCACCATACATCGGGCAATCAGCTCCCCCGTGCGAGACCCGCGGACAGATTGCTCCACTTCCAGCGGAATATGGTAGAAATCCCGGTAACGCTCAAAGGCGGCGTGATAATCCCACGTGGGGTCTGCCAGCATGGCCCAGCGGCCCAGTGCATCCCCATGCTGCACTTCCTCTATGGCCCAGTGGTCTGCGGCTTCCCGAAAGTCCGGGTCATCGCGGAACACATTGTTCAGATACAGTGCGTAGTCCACGCTATTGCGTTCCACCACCGAAGCCGCCTTGATGGCAGGCACCAGTTGCGGATCTACCTTGGAGGGATCAAACTGATCCCAAGGCAGTTGGTCGATCTGCCAGTGTTTCATAAGCCCGGGCCTCCCTTTCCTGCCTTTATGTGTGCGTATGCGGGCTTTATATGCCGTGTAGGCTGTGTTTGTGCCAGTGCCAGCGCATGAAAAAACCCGTTGGCCGGGTTTCTAGACCATCTGACCATGGCGTGGAAAGCTGAAAAAAAAGGCCCTGCCGCCACATAGCACAAGGCTAGGGTGTGGCAGTAGGGCCATAACGCGGCAGATGGCACAAAAGGTACGAATGTGCGCTCTAGCGTGCGTTGGGGGGTACAATTTCTGGCAGTTCATCACCCGGCTGCGGGGGTGGCAGCTGGCGGGGGCGGCGGTTTTCATCCAGCGCCACAAAAATAAACTCGCCTTCCGTCACCTTGGATGTCAGATGCGTGTGGCGGGCCCGGCGCCATGTTTCAACATGAATGGTGAGCGATGTACGCCCCGCGCGCAAAATGCGGGTGTAGATGCTCACTTCATCCCCCACCATCACGGGTTCCATAAACACAAGGCTGTTAATGGCAATGGTGGCGCACCGGCCATTGGCTCGAAACGCCGCCGTGGTGCCGGCTGCAAGATCCATCTGAGAAACAATCCACCCGCCAAACACGTCTCCCGCCGGGTTGGTGTCTGTGGGCATGGCCACCACGCGGATGGTGGGGATATCGGTTGGGGCTTGGGAATTTTCTGAGCGGGGCATGCAGTGCTGTTCCTTCTGGCCGGTGCCATATGTTTCTGACATGCAGGGAAAACCGCCCTGCATGAAAAGCATTGAAGGCAGGATAGCGCCTAAATATGGCGGGATGCAGCTTCAGTTTTTCGTGATCAATCCTGCCTTGAGGAGAGTGCACAGGTGGCGCGGGCCTTTGTGGGCGTGGGAATAAAGTAAATATTTTTAAAACGTTTATTATTTTCCAAACGTTTACTATTTTTAAATAAATTCAAAATAAAAAAGAAAAGCACCCCACCAAATACTTAACAATTGGTTAACGGGGGCAATTTTATTCCAGATAAAGGGTGCCAATTGCCATGGCCATCAATCTACTTTTTGACCAGGTAATAGATCATTCGGTAGATGATCTGATTAACCTGAACGTTGCCGGTAACATTCTGATTACGCGGGATGCCGATACCCCGCCGGGTGACCCCGTGGTGGTGAACCTGAGCAACATTGCCGATGTGCAAGCACTCAGCAGGATTGTGGTGGAAAACGATGCCACAGCTATAGCTGGGGGTGGCCTGGCCTCTGTTGGGGCTATCAAGAACATTACGGTAGATGGCGGCACGCTGGAACTGGCAGGGAATGTTATTTCCGCCAATGTGCTGAGCTCCATTAACGTTGGGCCGGATGGCGGCAACATCAAGGTAGATAGCTCCGGCATTGGCGTTGGTGTGCTTTCCAACCGGGTGACGTTTGTTGATGCAGATGGCAATGCAACAGATACCATCCCCAGCAACTTTACGGTGGATTTTCCCGATTCCAAATCCGTGGTGGGGTATTATGATCCGCTCAGCAACACAACAACGGTGGGGCTGGATCTGAACATCCTCGATGTGGTTCACCTTTCGGCCGGGCCAAGCATTACAATACGTGGCAACCCGTTTGGGCTGGATTGGGGGGAGTTGAAAACATGGACAAACACCTCCAACCCAGATAGCGGCCATGGTATTCTTATCTGCTATCTGGCAGGCAGCATGATCCGCACCCCCAAGGGTGATGTGGCGGTGGAAGACCTGCATGTGGGCGATAGTGTGCAGGCTTATGTAAACGGCAAGGCAGAGCCCCGCCAGATTGTATGGGCAGGCCATGCGCAGGCCAAGGTAAACCCCGCTCTGCCGGATGATCTGGCCGGATACCCGGTGCGTATTTTAAAAGATGCCATAGCCGATGGCGTGCCCTACAAGGATATGCTGGTAACAGCCGAACACAGCCTGTATTTTGAAGGGCGCTTTGTGCCGGTGCGCATGTTGGTAAATGGCAGCAGCATTTTTTACGATCGCACATTTACCGCCTACACCTACTACCACATAGAAACGCCCGAACATTCCGTTATTATGGCCGATGGTATGCTCAGCGAAAGTTATCTGGATACCGGCAACCGCGCGACCTTCCGCAGCACGGGTGTTGTGGTGGCCAGCATTGGTGGCAAGGTGCGGGATTGGGCTGTTGATGCGGCAGCGCCTTTGTGCACGCAAAAACAGTTTGTAAAGCCACTATATGAGAAAATTGCAAACAGGCACAGCGCCCAAGGCCATGCGGTGGCACAGCCAGCCCCGCGTGATCTGCTGACAAACCCGGATATCTGCCTGCAAACCGAAAGTGGCAAGCGTATCCGCGCCATAAAGGCGCAAAACGGGCATTATACTTTTATGCTGCCCTCCGGCGTGCAGGATGTGCAGATTGTCTCCCGCGCCAGCCGCCCGTGTGATGTGCAGGGCCCGTTTGTAGATGACAGGCGCTACCTTGGGGTGGCCGTAGGCCAGATTACCCTGCGCGATGCCCGGAATGTGCTGGAAATAAAAGCGCATTTGCAAAATGAGAACCTGCCGGGCTGGCATGCGCTGGAGCAGGGCGGCAAAACCCGCTGGACAGATGGCAACGCCACGCTGAAGCTGGATGTACGCCCCGTTTCCGGCATACGGATACTGGGTGTGCAGGTGGTGGCGGCAGGCCCGTATCTGGCATCAGACACACAAGCCCCGCAGCTTGCTAAAAGTGCGTAAGGGGTAACGTTTAAAAAAGGTTAAAAACGGGGTGCTGGCAGCTTTTTTGCACGCCGGCACCCCGTTTTTGGTGTGGGGCATGGCGCGCTGGCCCCGCATATGCGGCCGCTTTAGTTGCGGATGAGCATGTAGTTCACCGTCACATCAAAGTTGATGAACTTGTCTTTCATATCGGGTGGCACGGGCGGCAGTTGCGCGCCATGGAACATGCCCACGGTTGCGGAATCCAGATCGGACGAGCCGGATCCATTGGTGAGGAACACCTTAAACACGCGCCCCGTGCGGTCCAGAATAACATGTACGGAAGAGGGGCCTTCATCCCCCCGTTCCGCCGCTTCTGGCGGATAGTATAGGTGGCGCTGGATCCATTCATCAATTTCCGCCGCGTAATCACTGCTCACACCATGCACTGTGGTGCGCGATGCGTAATGGGCGTTCAGCTCACCATTTTCCACCATCGGGCCAATGGAAAGATCAATGGGCGCGCTGGAGCCACCGGGGCGGCCACGCAGCTTGCGGCGTGGGGCCGGGGCCTCGTTAAAGGACATATCCATCGGGTGGTCCAGCGGGGAAGGCTTGTGGTGGCTGGGCCGTTGTGTGGGCTTGGCGTGCAGTGTGGGGCGCGCAGCTTGCGGCGTTTTGGGCTTGTGGCCCGTAACCGGGTGCGATGGCTTGGTTTCTGTCTTGTTTTCCTCCGGCTTGGGCAGCCCATCATCCGATGGCGGCAGAATAGGGGCGGAGGGTGTTTCCTCTGCCGGAGGTGTGGGCGTGGGTTCGGCCTCTGCGGGGGTGGGCGGTTCGCTGCTGGCCTGTGCGGCGTGTTTGGCCTCGTTCCCGCCGCCAGCATCGGGGGATTGTGCGCCCACCATGCCGCTGGAGGCTTCTGGCTGGGAGAACACCATTTCCACCCCGGCGGATTGCTGTGCGGCATCGGGGGAGCCTTGGGGCTGGTGGTGCGTGGCCTGATACAGCAGGGCGGCCAGCAGCAGAATATGCGCCAAAAACGAGGCCGTAAGCACAGGCCCCAGCGTGGGTTCTGCGTAAATTTCCTTGCGGATCAGCGGGGTGGAGGTGCCGCGCACATTGGCGCCGCGCGTGCGGGGCACGGGCACGGCGGGAAAAAGGCGTGCACGCACATCTTCTGTATCTGGCTGGGATGTGCGGGTGCTTGCGGTGTTTTGGGGCGCGTTTGTGCTGCTGTCGGGCAGCAGCCGGGGTTCCTGTCTGGCAGGATGGCGGGAAGAACTGAACCTGTCGATCATGACCCGCCCGTTATTCTCCACCTGTTCCGCAGGGTTTACGCATACCGGCCCCATGCCAGTGTGATACGTATTGTGTCATGGCTGCTGCTGTGGTGCCAGAGGGAAGTTGCATGAAGTTTGGAGTGGCCGCGCCACCTCCAAAAACGCCCACGCTACAGCCCTGCGGCATGGGCATGAACAAAACGGCAGAAGATCCCCCACCGCAGGGCCATGCAGGCGCACGGGCCATACGGTGCGGGGGTGGCAAACGCGGTGCGTTACCAGATTTTTACGCGCTGATCTGGCGCAAGGTAGAGCTTATCTGTGGGCTGCACCTTCCAGGCATCGTACCAGGCATCAATATTGTGCATGGGCATGTTCACACGTGCCTGCGGTGGGGAATGCGGGTCTGTCACCACCAAGCGGCGGATGGTTTCTTCACGCAGTTTTTCACGCCACACCTGTGCCCAGCCAAGGAACACGCGCTGGTCTCCCGTCAGGCCATCCAGCTCTGGCGCGGGCTTGCCTTTGAGTGCTGCATGGTAGGCATCCAGCGCCAGCGTGAGCCCGCCCAGATCTGCAATGTTTTCCCCCATTGTCAGCTTGCCGTTTACGTGCACACCGGGCAGCACCTCAAACGCATCAAACTGCGCGCCAAGCCGGTCTGCCAGTTTCTGGAACCGGGCGGCATCCTCCTTTGTCCACCAGTCATGCAGGCGGCCATGTTCATCAAACTGGCGGCCTTCATCATCAAAGGAGTGGGTCATTTCATGGCCGATCACGCCGCCAATGGCTCCGTAGTTTACGGCCATATCCGCCTTGGGGTTAAAGAACGGCGGTTGCAGAATGGCGGCCGGGAACACAACCTGATCAAACAGCGGGTTGTTGTAGGCGTTTACGGTCTGGGGTGTCATGTCCCATTCATCACGGTCCACGGGCTGGTCCAGCCGTGCCAGCCAGTAGCGCCATTCATACCCCACGCCGTTGCGGGCATTGCCGTATACATCGCCCTTATGCACTTCAAGGCTGGTGTAATCGCGCCATTTGTTGGGGTAGCCCACCTGAATTTCAAAGTTTTCAAGCTTGCGCAGCGCGGCCTGCTTGGTGGCGGGGCTCATCCACGTATTGTTGCGCAGGCGGATACGGAAGGCATCCTTCAGGTCCGTGGTCAGCTTTTGCATGGTGGTGCGGTTTTCTGGCGGGAAGTAACGCTGCACATATACCTTGCCCAGCGCCATGCCCATGGCGGAGCTGGTGGCCTGCACGCCGCGCTTCCAGCGTGCGGGCAGGGAGGGCTGGCCAGTGAGGGATTTTGTTAGCGCAAAACGTGCCTGCTCAAACCGGTCTGGCAGGTAGGATGTGGCGTTTTCTACCAGATGCACCGCCAGCCATGCGCGCAGTGTGTCCATATCCGTATCGGCCACCACGCGGGCTTCTTCCGTAATGGCGGAGGGTTCGCCCACAATCAGCACGCGCTTGTCCAGCCCCTGTTCGGGCAGGCCCGCCGCTGCCAGCCAGACAGACCATTCAAACCCCGGTGCGTTTTTGGCCAGATCAGCCACCGTCATCGGGTTGTAGGTTTTTTGCGGGTCGCGCAGGGTTTCACGCGCCCAGTGGGCTTTGGCCAGGCGTGTTTCAAACGTTACAATGGCTGTGGCGGCTTTTGCGGGTTCTGGCCAGTCTGCCAGTGTCAGCGCCTTTTCCACATAGGCCTGATAGGCCTTTTTCTTGCTGGCGAATTCCGGCTTTAAGTAATAGTCGCGGTCTGGCAGGCCCAGCCCGGCCTGATCCAGATTGAGCGCATAGCGCGTGGGGTCCTTGGCATCCGGGTTGATGCCCAGAGAGAACGGCGAGAACTGGAAGTTACCAGGGCAGGAGCCCGTAAGGGCCGCCAGATCAGAAGGCGTTTTAATGGCGCGAATGGCGTCCAGATCTTCCTTGAGCGGGCGGGTGCCAAGGCTTTCCACCGCCGCCTCATCCATATAGGAGGCGTAAAACGTGCCCAGCTTTTCTTCAATGCTGCGCGGGTTTTCCACCGGATGGGCGGAAAGATCGTTCAGAATCCCCTGCACCCGTGTGCGGGAAAGCTCGGCCAGCGCGTTAAAGGGGCCATAGCTTGTCATGTCTGCGGGAATTTGCAGATGGTCCAGATAGGTGCCGTTGGCGTAGCGGAAAAAGTCATTCCCCGGTTTTACGCTCAGGTCCCGGCCAGCCAGATCCACCCCCCACGGGCCAAAGCTGGCGGCGGGCTGTGGCGCGGGGGCAGATGGTGTTGCTGCCTGTGCCGGGGCCGGGGCATACTGGCCTAGCGTGCCCGCAACAAGAGTTGCGGAAAGGAGCAAGGCACCACGCAGGGAGAAACGGGAGAGAGATTTGGGCAATGGAGTCTCCGCCTTCTTTTTTCCGGGTCTGATGTGCAGGGGTGGGCCCCTATCCATCTTTATGTATCGGAAACCAAAAATATCGGCCCCATCTTAACCACGGTGCACAGACCTGCCTACCCCGTGTGTGCGGAGGACAAGGCGGGGCTGTATGTGTATGAATTTTTGCAACCATTGTGGTTTGTGCACTTGCATCTTGATCGCATCCACCGCATTAGGGGCACATACACATATATGTTATGCGTTGCGCGTTATGCGGCGGCCCGCAACTGTACAATCAAGGGGTGAAGTGTTATTTCTGGCCGAGCAAAATACAGGCATTACGCAGCCATTTGGCTGGGGCCACGGCAAAGCCATGCCGCGGGGCAGGGTGTGTGCCGTGTTGTGCAATATGTGGGGGTGGTGGCCCTGGGTTTGTGGCCCATTATGGCGCAGGCCGCACCGGTGCAAGCCCCTGTTGCCGCGCCGGCAGCCACGCAACATCTGCCAGCCCATACGCGCATCCATGCGGGCAGCAAAGGGCGGCATGCGGGTGCACCCGCCACGGTAGAGGCGCGCAGCAAGGCATCCGTACAGGTGAACGCCCACCGGTATGACTACATGTTTCAATCTGCCCAGCATGAGCCAGACGCCACCACACATCTGACAGCCGAGTTCCTGCGCAACCGCGATGTGACCACCCTGCGCGGGCTGGAGCACGTGGCCCCCAACTTAACGATGCAGAGCATTAACGGCACGGCCTCCACCAATTTTTATCTGCGTGGTTCCGGGTTTAATGACTTTACCCAGAACAACATGCCCACCGTGCTGACCTATGTGGACGATGTAGCCTACCCCTACGCCGCCATGACAGACGGCATGATGTTTGATCTGGCCAGCGCCAGCGTAACCCCCGGCCCGGTGGGCACGGAGCACGGCCAGTCCACCACGGGTGGGGAAGTGCATTTGCGCACGGCAGACCCAACAGATACGTGGCATTTTGGGGCATCGCAGGATATCGCTTCCTATGCCCGCAGCCGGAGCGAGGCCTATGTTTCTGGCCCATTGGCCAAGGGGCTGGATTTTCGGCTGGCGGGGCAGACACGCCAAGGTGGTGGCTGGCAGCGAGACCCCGAAAATGGTGATCATTTAGGCGATGCCGATTTATGGGCCCTGCGCGGCAAGCTGCGCTGGCGGCCGGATGATAAAACCACCATTCAGCTTGGCGGCCATTTTGTGCAGGACAACAGCGAGGTTGTCACCCCGCAAGCCGTGCACCGCATTATCGGCTCCACTCCGCTGCCCGATTATGGCATGGGCACAGATGCGCAGTGGTCTTCCAATTCCACATTCGACAAGCTGATCGGCCGGCGTGATGGGTTAAAACCCAGTGAGCATAACCAGTACTGGGGTGCGGATGTGCACATCATCCACGATTTCGGGCCGGTGACGTTCACATCCGTCAGCGCGTTTGAAACCGAACGGCGCGGCGAATACACAGATCAGGACGGCACAGCACGGCAGGAGGCCGATACCTACCGCACCATAGATGGCAACGTGTTTACGCAGGAGGCGCGGCTGAATGGTTCTGCCCTTGGTGGGCGGCTGAACTGGGTTGTGGGTGGCTATTATCAGCGCAGCCAGATGAACCAGCGCTTCTTCTTTAACTATACAGACTACGCCGCGCGTGGATACATGATGTCCACCTCCTTCGGGCAGAACCAGCAGAGTGTTTCAGAATTCGGGCATGTCAGCTACCGGCTGCCGCATAACGTCACCATCTGGGCGGGACTTTTGCATGAACTGGATGACCGCAGCATTACGGGCCTGACATCGCAGATATTTGGCGGGGCTACGCATAACTTCCACGCAGAAAGCACGGCCTCCAACCAGTTTGCGGGGCAGGTGGGTGTTTCATGGCAGTTCGTGCCCAATGCCATGCTGTACTATAAAATGAGCAAAGGCTTTAAGCCCGGCGGCTTTACGGCCAACAACACGCAGGTGCAGGCGCAGCTAGACCCCTTCCACCCCGAAACGGTGCTGACATACGAGCTGGGCTTTAAATCAGACCCCATACCCAACCGCCTGCGCATTAACGGTGCGGCGTTTTATAATGATTACCATAACCAGCAGGTTGTGGGCACGGTGCTGATTCCCGATTACGGCCCGTTAAGCGAGATTACAAACGCCCCCAAATCTGAAAGCTGGGGGTTTGAGGCCACGCTGGAGGCCAACCCCATAAGCCGTTTGCACATTATGCAAAATATTGGCTGGCAGCGTGGGGATTTTCAGAACTTCCCCAATGTGGACCGCTCCGCCACCAACGCCTATTATGCCCAGCACGGCACATGGAAGGCGATAGAGCGCAATTTTGCCGGGGTGGATAACGGCTCCCCCAAACTTACCCTGAATGGGGAGGCCATGTGGCGGCAGCCGCTGGGCAACGGCTACCGGCTGGATTTTGGGCCGGATTGGCAATATCGCGGTAGCCAGGCCATTGTGGTGGGTGGCACGGGGTATCAGCGCCTGCCATCATATTTTCTGCTGGGCGCGCATGTGACGTTCCGCCCGCCTTCTGGCAAGTGGGAGGCCACGCTGTACGCCCGCAATATTCTGGACAAACGCTATGCCGAAAGTGGCGGCATGGCCACTACCACGTATTTCTATATTCCCGGTGAGCCGCGCTTTATTGGTGGCCGTGTTTCCTGCGGGTTTTAAGCGTATTTTCCTGTCAGTGAATTTCGCTCAGGTTTTTTGCCATGCCCTCGCGGCGCTGGAGACGATGTGGCTGAAGAATCAGAATTGTTGCGGCAGAAATGGGTTCGGGTGATGGGGGAGTATGTGTGCGATGGACTCTGGCAGCAGGATGGATGCCCGGCCTGTGCGGATGATCTGCCCATTTCAGCAGAGTTGCGGCAGCGGTTGCTGGCATGGGCAGAGCGCTATAATGCGTACGATGTTCCGCCAGAGCCTACAAGCCCGCCATTTGATATGGAAGCATTTGCAACTGAAGGTTTGGCAATAGCCTGTGCCATTAAGGCAGAACTGCCAGACTGGACCGTGATTTATTTTGATGAGCAACAAGTGGATGACACATATCGGGACCAGCCCCGAAGTGACTATGAATATGAGATAAAGCACGATAGCGTTGCGTTCTTACGCCATTAAGCACTGTGTGCCACAACCGCATTGCGGCAGAAAGTATGGAAAGCGGTTGTGTTAAACTGTTTTTTCAACACACAATATCCGTAAGACCGTGTCTATATTAAAGTCCAGACGATCTTGCAGCGCCTTGCGGGAAAGAAAATCACGCTCAAAAATAACAGAGCCCGTATAGCAGTTGGTAAGATAGTAATACCCTATGGATGCAATGGTAATGTTAACCTGCACGGCATCCAGCCCTTTACGGAACACACCCTCTTTGGCGCCTTGGTCAAGAATAGCCTGAATACGGTTTACAAACTTCTGGCTTATGTCACGCAGCACTACAGATTGGCTGATATGGCGCGCCCTGTTCAGGTTTTCGTTGTTAACAAGTGTGATAAATTCGGGGTTTTTCAAATAATAATCCCATGTGAATTTTACAAACTTTATCATCGCCTCCTTGGGCGGAAGTTTTTCAAGATTTAACCGGGCTTCCTGGGAGCGTATATCAATATAGGCCTGTTCAATAATAATCCTGAACAGATTTTCTTTGCTTTCAAAGTAATGGTACAGCATGCGCTTGTTGGCTTGCGCTTCCAGCGCAATGGTATCAACGCGCGCACCTTCCAGCCCATTTTGTGCAAATTCTTTTTTTGCAGCTTCAAGAATACGTTGTCGTGTGGCCTCGGCATCTCGGATACGCGGCCGGGAGGAGGCTGTGCGGCGGGGGGTGGGGGGCTGTGTCAATGGGTGAACCTGTTAGGTGCAGGGAAGGAGCATGATCATATTTAGCTGAGGCCGCGTTTGCTCACAACACTATTCATTTTGGGGCAGTGGCCGGTATCTGGCCAAAATATCACTGTTTATTTTTTATATCATGTGCACCGGCCCCAGATAAAAAAGTCCAGATGACAAAATTGCTCTTGCAAGAAATCCGGATTTCATATTCACTCCACATGTAAGTAACTAGATGGTTATATAATAAAAAAATGGACCAGAATCCATGACAAAAGTTAAAACGGCTGCACAGGCTGTAAGTCTTATAAAAAATGGCGCCACCATTGCGGTAAATTCATCCTCTGGCCTGCTGTGCCCAGATGCTGTGCTGGAAGCTTTGGGCCAGCGCTTTGCAGCAGAAGGTGCCCCCGGCCAGCTTACAACAATTCACCCCATCTGCGCGGGAGATATGTTTGGCACTAAAGGGGTGGACCATATTGCCTATCCGGGCATGATCCGCCGCATTATTGGGGGGTCTTACCCCTCTGGCCCCACCAATGCGGCGCCGCCACTTATTTGGCAGCGTATTCTGGGCGAGAATCTGGCAGCATATAATGTGCCATCTGGCATTATTTTTGACATGCTGCGTGAGGGCGCTGCGTGCAGGCCCGGTGTGCTGACAAAAGTGGGGATTGATACCTTTGCAGACCCACGGCTGGAAGGATGCGCCATGAACGAAACGGCGCGCCAGCAGCCTATTGTGAAAACAATGCAGTTTGAAGGCGAGGAATGGTTGTATTTCTCGGCCCTGAAGCCCGATGTTGCCATTATTCGTGCGAGTACCGCAGATGAAAAGGGTAACCTGACCTTTGAGCAGGAAGGCGCAACCCTGGGCGCTATGGAAATGGCGCTGGCTGCGCATAATAATGGTGGGCTGGTTATTGCCCAGGTGCGCCGTGTTGCAGCCCAGGGCACGCTAAAACCCCATAATGTTAAAGTGCCAGGCATTTTGGTGGATGTGGTGGTGGAAGCGCCAGAGCAGCTTCAAACCACAGCCACATTTTATGATCCCGCCATTTCGGGCGAGATTTTTCGCCCGTTATCCAGTTTTGAGCTTCCGGCATTTGGGCCTGCCAAAGTTATGGCACGGCGCGTGGCGCAAGATTTGCAAAAGGGCTGGGCCGTTAACATAGGTTTTGGCATTTCTGCCAATGTACCGCGTATTCTTTTGGAAGAAGGGCAGCATGGTGCCGTTACGTGGGTGATTGAGCAGGGGGCCGTTGGTGGTGTGCCGTTGCTGGATTTCAAATTTGGGTGTGCCAGTAATGCCGAGGCTTTTGTGGCTTCCCCCCATCAGTTTTCCTATTTTCAGGCCGGTGGTTTTGATTGTTCCTTGCTGTCTTTCCTTGAAATTGGGCAGGATGGCTCCGTGAATGTGAGCCGATTGGCCGCCACGCCGCATCGCACAGCGGGGGCAGGTGGGTTTGTGGATATTACAAGCCGCGCAAAACGGATTATTTTTTCAGGTAATTTTAATGCCGGTGCAAAAATGCACATCGAAAACGGCCAGCTTGTTATAGACAAGGAAGGCAAGATTGCAAAAATTGTGCCTCAGGTTTCTCAGGTCAGTTTTTCTGGCCGTAAAGCTGCGCAAACAGGGCAGGATATTACGTATGTAACAGAACGCTGCGTGATGAAACTCCTTGATGGCAAATTGACAGTTACAGAAATAGCCCCAGGAATTGACTTGCAGCGCGATATTATTGCCCAAGCCTCTGGCACGCTACATGTTGCCCCCAAACTCAAGACAATGGATGCAGCTCTGTTTCATGATGGCCCGATGAGTTTGAAACTCTAACACATTACCGCCCAATAAAAACAAGAAAAGGCGGAAAACGCCATGATACAAGATGATCGTACATGTCTGTCCGCGCTGTTTGATGCCGCTATAGCCGCAGCCAAGCCCGAATATGTGTTGGCAGCACATCTGCCTGAACGCCCCCGTGGCCGCACGGTGGTTATTGGCGCAGGAAAAGGTGCTGCGCACATGGCCGCCGCGTTTGAGGCATTGTGGGATGGGCCGTTGGAAGGCGTGGTGGTCACACGTTATGGAGATACATGCCCTACACGCTCCATCCGTGTAATGGAAGCCGCGCATCCTGTTCCCGATGCCGCAGGCATGGCGGCATCACAGGCATTGTTTGATGCCGTCAAAGACCTTGGGCCGGAAGATCTTGTTGTTGCCCTTGTGTGTGGCGGTGGATCATCACTTTTGCCATGTCCCGCGGGAGATCTGACATTACAGGATGAGATTGCCCTCAACCAGGTTCTACTGGCATCTGGCGCCCCCATTTCTGTTATGAACACGCTGCGCAAACAGGTTTCGGGCATTAAAGGGGGGCGGCTGGCACAGGCTGCATGGCCCGCGCGCGTGGTAACGCTTGTGGTATCCGATGTGCCGGGGGATGACCCCGCACAGGTTGCATCTGGCCCCACAGTGCCTGATTGCTCTGGCCGAGCAGATGCCAGAAATCTTGCCCGGACATGGAAAATTGAGCTGCCACCCAAAATACAGGCATGGCTTGAAAGCGATAAGGAGGAGGCTCCTTTGGCCACAAACCCGGTTTTTAGCCGGAACACTGTGCGCATTGTGGCTTCTGCACATGCTGCGTTGGAAGCCGCAGCTCAATTGGCCCGCCAGAAGGGGCTAACACCTTTTATTCTGTCAGATGCCATGGAAGGTGAGGCGCGAGAAGTGGCAAAAGTGCATGCAGCCTTACTGCGTGAGGTTATTTTGCGTAACCGCCCTTTCCAACGTCCCTGCGTTATTCTTTCTGGTGGAGAAACGACAGTAACCCTGAAGGGAAAAGGCCGCGGCGGCAGAAATACGGAATTTTTGTTGGCGTTGGCCATTGCGGCAGAGGGCCTGCCGTTTACAGCACTGGCCGCAGATACAGATGGCATTGATGGATCAGAAAACAATGCCGGTGCCTTTGCAGATGGCAACACAGCAGCACGCTTGCGAAAGGATGGCTACCTGCCAGCATCTTTGTTGGTAGAGAATGATGCCTATACCGCCTTTAATGCGTTGGGTGACATGTACATAACAGGGCCAACCGGCACAAATATCAATGATTTTCGTGCCATGATTGTACGGTAGAAAAACAACAAATATTTTTAAAGTAATTTGTTCATAAACAGTTTTTTCAAAAAGACTTGATATGCATTTTTGTAAAAACTTCTGGTTTTTGTGTTCGCAATAAGTAACCATCTGGTTATAAAAATAAGGAGTCGGTCATGTTTCTGAATGAAACACAAGAAGAAGTCCGCGCAACAACACGTTCTTTTGTAAATGCCGTTGTGCGTCCGGCCGCAGAGGCTTTAGACCGTGAAGAGCGGTTTCCGGCTGAAATTTATGAAGAAATGGGCAAACTTGGCCTGTTTGGTATTGCTGTTCCAGAAGAATTGGGCGGCCCCGGTTTTGATACACTTACCTATGCCGTGGTGATGGAAGAACTTTCCCGCGGGTATGCCAGTGTGGCAGATCAGTGTGGCCTGGTGGAGCTGATTACAACGTTGCTTGTGCGGCATGGCACGCCAGAACAGCAAAAACTTCTGCCCTCTATCATGTCCATGCAGCAAAAGGTTGCCTACTGTATTACCGAGCCAGAAGCCGGCACGGATGTTTCTGGCATTCGCACCACTGCCGTAAAGGATGGAGAGGGCTGGGTGCTGAATGGTGGAAAAATTTGGATTCATAATGCACCGGTTGCAGATCTGGGCTTTGTACTGGCCCGCACGGATAAGGAGGCAGGCAACCGTGGCATGTCTATCTTTATTGTGGACCTGCACGCAAAAGGTGTAGAGCGCGGGCCAAAGGAACACAAAATGGGGCAGCGTGCCAGCCAGGTGGGCGCGCTGGATTTTCAGGATGTGCGCCTTGGCCCAAATGCGCTGCTGGGAGAGATGAACCGCGGCTTTCATATGATGATGAGCGTGCTGGATAAAGGCCGCGTTGGCATTGCCTCTCTGGCGGTTGGCATTGCACAGGCCGGGCTGGAAGCCGCAGTGGAATATGCAGGCACACGCAAGCAGTTTGGCAAACATATTTCCGAATTTCAGGGCGTGCAGTGGCTTTTGGCGGATATGGCCAAAGATATTGAAGCCGCGCGCCTTCTGGTTTACGCCGCAGCCATGAAAATTGACCACGGGCTGGATGCAACGCGTTCGTGCTCCATGGCCAAATGTTTTGCCGGAGATATGGCCGTGGCGCGCACGGCCGATGCGGTGCAGGTTTTTGGTGGGTCTGGCTATATTCGTGGTTTTGAAGTTGAACGCTTGTATCGTGATGCCAAAATCACCCAGATTTATGAAGGCACAAACCAAATACAGCGCATGATTATTGCGCGCGAACTGCTTAAGAAAGGCGCAACTGCATGACACAGGTTGCGCTTGTTACGGGGGCATCCCGCGGGATCGGCCTTGCCATAGCAGAGGCTCTGGCAAAAAATGGTTTTTCCGTTGCTGTAAACGGTCTGGCAGATGATGCGGAGCTTGCATCTGCCTGCCGGCATCTTTCATCTTTTGGTGTGCCTGTTCTGCCCGTTCCTTTTGATGTTTCAAAAAACAATGATTACCACACCATATTTTCCAGTATTGAAGCCAAGTTAGGGGCGTTGACAACATTGGTCAACAATGCCGGCGTAGGCGTGCTGCATCGTGGAGACCTGTTGGATGTCACGCCAGAAAGCTGGGATCGCTGTTTTGCGGTGAATGCACGTGGCATGTTTTTTCTGTCTCAGGCTTTTGCAAAACATCTTCTTTCACAAACGCGCTTGCAGAATGTCTTTTACGCTCTTGTAAATATTACCTCATCCAATGCTGTGGCGGTGGCAACAGCCCGTTCGGAATATTGTGCCTCCAAGGCTGCGGCTGCAATGGTGTCAAAAGCATTTTCCGTAAGGCTGGGGGCAGAAAATATTGCTGTTTACGATGTGCAGCCCGGCCTGATTGCCACGGAAATGACGCAGCCCGTTATTGCGCAGTATCGGGCACGGGCAGAACAGGGGCTTACCCTGTTTCCCCGTGTGGGCGAACCTGCCGAAATCGGGCGCATTGTGGCCACTCTGGCACGTGGTGATCTCCCTTATACAACTGGTCAGGTTATCTCAGCAGATGCTGGAATGCTTGTGCCCCGCTTTTGAGAATGACCATGAAAATATTTCTTCCCGATAGCAAAGGTGTTAAAACGGCCTATCAGTTAAGTGGCAAATATACACCCGCCAAAAGCCTGCCGGCTAATCCAGCACGTATTGTGTATTCTGCGGCACATGTTACAGCAGATCCTTTCAGCCCCACAGCGCCATCAGGCCCTGCCGCTATTGATTGGCAGGCCACAATGGCTTTTCGCCACCATCTGGCGGGGTTGGGGCTTGGCATTGCCGAGGCAATGGATACCGCACAACGTGGCATGGGGCTGGATTGGCCCAATGCCCTGAAACTGATCAGGCGCACCAGATCGGAACTGCCAGAAGCCCGCGTGGTGAATGGATGCGGCACGGACCATCTGAATCCGGAAAATGCCCGTACAATAGACGATATTGTGCGCGCTTACATGGAACAGGTTGAGGCCATTCAGGCTGTGGGCGCGCGTATTATTCTTATGGCCAGCCGCGCTTTGGTGCGCGTGGCCAACAGCGCAGAGGATTATAAAAAAGTTTATGCCCGCGTGCTGGCCGGGTGTGACCAGCCCGTAATATTGCATTGGCTGGGCAGTGCTTTTGATCCGGCTCTGCATGGATACTGGGGAGAGGAGAACTTTGAAAGCACGCTGGAAACAGTTCTGGAGATTATAGAAAACAACAGCGCAAAAATTGATGGTATTAAAATCTCTCTTCTAGACAAGGAAAAAGAGATTATCATGCGGCGGCGTCTTCCGCATGGTGTAAAAATGTACACTGGGGATGACTTCAATTATCCAGAACTGATAGCGGGGGATGATCAGGGCTATAGCCATGCGCTGCTGGGCATTTTTGACCCTATTGCACCTTTGGCAGCAACGGCCATTACCTGTTTGGGAGAAGGAGATACAAAGGGGTTTCATGCCCTGCTGGACCCTACAGTGCCGCTGGCCCGGCTGATGTTTGAGGCCCCAACACAATATTACAAAACTGGTGTTGTTTTTCTGGCATGGTTAAATGGCTTTCAGAACCATTGCATCATGTTGAATGGGGCACAATCCATGCGCCCCTTATCCTATTTTACAAACATTTTTTGCCATGCTGATAAATGTGGGCTGTTGCAGAAACCTGATCTGGCCGTGCAGCGGATGCGCAACCTGTTGGCGTTATATGGTGCAGACTGATGCGTGATTTCAGCCTTTCAACTGCAGCACTGGCATTAAACACAGCCACACTTGGCCACAATATGCCAGGTGCGGGAGCGGGTTGGTCTGCAGAGCAGACATTGGATGCCTGTGCCCAGCGTGGCATTGGCGGCATTGTGTTCTGGCGGCCAGAAATAGGCACACGTGCAGCCCAGATTGGGCAATATGCACAACAGGTTGGGGTTAAGGTTGTTGGATTATGCCGCGCACCCTTTCTAACCGGGCCACTCTCTTTTCAGGATTCCGGTAAAATCAAGGATGACTTCCGAAAGTCAATTGATGAAACATCTCTGTTAGGTGCAGATGTTTTAACAATTGTTGTCGGCGGCGTAGAGGCAGGCACAAAAGGGGTGCATGAAAGCCTGAAATACGTAACGGAACGTGTGGCAGACGTGCTTGATTATGCCGCAAGCAACGGTGTTCGTCTTGCTCTGGAACCTTTGCACCCCATGTATGGGGGAGACCGGTCATGCCTGACCACAACGCGTGATGCGCTTGATATATGTGACGCGCTTGCCTCTGCATGGCTAGGTGTGGCGATTGATGTGTATCATGTCTGGTGGGATACAGATTTGCCACGGCAGTTAAGGCGTGCACAAGGCCGTATTTTTGGTTTTCATCTGTGTGACTGGTTAGCCCATACAACAGATTTTTTGCTTGATCGTGGCATGATGGGAGACGGCGTGGCAGACATTAAAAGCCTGCGCGCATGTGTTGAATCTGCCGGATATGATGGTTTTTGTGAAGTTGAGGTTTTTTCTGCACAAAACTGGTGGAAACGAGACCCCGCAGACGTGCTTGATATCATGGTGGAACGTTTCCGGACAGTATGCTGAAGCCTGGAGCATAAAATGAAAATTCTCGTTCCTGTCAAACGTGTTGTTGATTACAATGTGCGCGTAAGGGTGCGTGCAGATGGATCTGGCATTGAAACAGGCAATGTCAAAATGTCCATGAACCCTTTTGATGAAATTGCCTTGGAAGAAGCAGTCAGACTTAAGGAAAAAGGCATAGCAACCGAAGTTCTGGCTGTTTCCATTGGTGTGCCTCAAACACGGGATACATTGCGTACAGCTTTGGCCATGGGGGCGGACCGGGCATTGCTGGTTGCGCTACCACAAGATGCAGAACAGGATCTGGAACCTCTTTGCGTTGCCCGTATTTTGGCAAAAATTGCAGATTCAGAAAAGGTAGATCTGGTTATTGCAGGCAAACAGGCCATTGATAATGATATGAATGCCACCGGCCAGATGCTGGCTGCCGCGTTGGGGTGGGGGCAGGGCACTTATGCCTCGGCCGTGGATGTGGCAGAGGGCTCGGTGCAGGTAACCCGCGAGGTTGATGGGGGCTTGCAAACACTGCGCCTTAAAATACCTGCTGTTATTACAACAGATTTACGTCTTAACCAGCCACGTTATGTTGCGTTGCCAGCAATTATGAAAGCCAAGAAAAAAACGATTGAGGACATACCTCTGGAAACATTGGGCATAGATATAACGCCAAGGCTGGAGATTTTAAAAACTGTTGAACCGCCTACACGGCAGGCGGGTGTGAAAGTGCATTCTGTTGATGAACTTCTTTCTAAATTGAAAACTGAAGCGGGAGTTCTGTAAATGTCTGTTCTGCTTTTGGCTGAAACCCATAATGGAAACCTGCTGACAGACCTGCTGGCCCGCACGTTGACGGCAATAGAACCCTTGGGAGGAGCTGATGTTCTGGTAACCGGCCAGAATTGCTAGGGGGCTGCTGAAACTGCTGCACAATTGAGAGGTGTCAACAAGGTTCTTGTGGCAGATGATGCTGCGCTTGCACATGGATTGGCCGAACCCCATGCCATTTTGTTGCAAACACTTGGTGCCTCCTACACGCACATTGTTGCGGGCGCCACAACCTTTTCCCGCAACATTCTGCCCCGTGCAGCAATGTTGTTGGATGTTATGATATTGGCCGATGTGACATGCATTAAAGATACTGAAACATTTGAAAGGCCGGTTTATGCTGGCAATGCCGTGCAGACGGTTCGGTCTGGAGATCCGATAAAAATTTGCACCATTCGTACGGCGGGGTTTACACCAATAGGCAAGGTTAACACGCCCACAGCATGTATTGAGCCTGTCACTGTGCCAGTTACGCCAGAGCTTTCTATTTGGGTTGAGGATCAGACAGCCATTTCGGAACGGCCGGAGCTTACCTCTGCAAAAATCATTATTTCAGGGGGCAGGGGTTTGGGGTCAAAGGATAATTTCCACCAGATTACAGCTTTGGCAGATAAGGTGGGCGCGGCCATAGGGGCCAGCCGTGCTGCGGTAGATGCGGGATATGCGCCAAATGATTGGCAAGTTGGGCAAACCGGTAAGATTGTTGCGCCAGAGCTTTATGTGGCCATAGGTATTTCTGGGGCTATTCAGCATCTTGCCGGTATGAAAGATTCCAAGGTTATTGTGGCTATCAACAAAGATGAAGATGCACCTATTTTTCAGGTTGCCGATTATGGCCTGGTAGGTGATCTGTTTAAAATTCTGCCTGAACTGACAGAAAAGGTATAAAACTTTTTAACACATTTATTGCGTAGAGTGGCAAACAAGACACAAGCCAAAGAAAAATTGGTCTTGTGTCTTGTATTTTTTCAAACATACTGAGGAAAAAGGCAGGTTTTTCCTGTTTATCATGAAAACCCATTGAAATGTGATAGAACACTCTGGGGCTTCGTGCGTTAGAGTTATATTCGGTTGATGCAAAAACCATAACGCACTAACCAGTTAGTAACACCGCTTTCCAAGTATAATAACTCATAATCAAAAACAGGACGGTGCAATGACAAATATGACCAAGACAATTACTTTGCCCACAGCTCCGCGTGAATTTGGTCTGTACATCAACGGTAAATGGGTTGCCGCCCAAGGGCACAAGCTGTTTGAACGGTGTAGTCCGGCGCATGGTGTGCCTGTAACGCGCACAATAGTTGGCACGGAAGCAGATGTGAACACGGCCGTTGCTGCTGCCAAAACAGCTTTTGAAAAAAGAAGATGGGCAGGTCTTTCGGGCCAGCAACGTGGGGATGTGCTGTTAAAGGCCGCAGCCCTGATCCGGGAACGGGCGGAAGAACTGGCGGTGCTGGAAACGTTTGAGACGGGAAAGCCCATTAGCCAATCACGCGGGGAAGTGCTGGCCAGTGCAGGTATTTATGAATATGCTGCTGGTGCAGCCAGAATGTTGCACGGTGATACGTTCAATAACCTTGGTGATGAAATGTTCGGGCTTGTTACGCGCGAGCCTATTGGTGTTGTTGGGCTGATTACACCATGGAATTTTCCATTTTTTATTTTAGCAGAGCGCCTGCCATTTATTTTGGCATCTGGCTGCACCGTTGTTGCAAAACCAAGTGATCTGACATCGGCTACAACTCTGATAATGGCTGAAATTTTAACCAAGGCTGGGCTGCCAGATGGTGTTTTTAATGTTGTAACAGGAAGTGGCAGTACGGTTGGTGAGGTGCTCTCTCATCATCCTGATATTGATATGCTGTCTTTTACGGGTTCAACAGACATCGGAAAACGTGTTCTAGCTGCATCTGCCAGTAATTTTAAAAAACTGAGCCTTGAGCTTGGTGGCAAAAACCCACATCTGGTTTTTGCTGATGCACAGCTGGAAGATGCCGTGGATGGTGTTATTTTTGGCTTCTGCTTTAATGCGGGCCAATGTTGCGTGGGTGGGAGCCGCCTGCTGGTTGAAAAATCCATTTTGCCAAAGTTTGAACAGCTTCTGGCCCAAAAGCTTTCTCGCCTTCGGGTGGGGGACCCGCTAAATCCACAAACACAGGTGGGGGCCATTGTGAATGAAAAACAGCACCAGACTATCAGTGATTATATTGCGCGTGGCGTAAAGCAAAATGCGCGGCTGGTAACGCAGGGCAACGTTCATGCATCTGCTGAAGGTCTGTTTATTCAACCAACAGTTTTTTCAGATGTCACATCTGATATGGATATTGCCACCGACGAAATTTTTGGACCAGTTCTGGCCATTCTGCCTTTTGAAACAGAGGAAGAAGCCATTCGGATTGCCAATGATACAATTTACGGTCTTTCCGCAACAATCTGGACGCAAAATCTCTCAATTGCCATGCGTGCCGTAAGGTCTATTCGGGCGGGGCGTGTGTGGGTTAACACCACAATTTCCGGTGGCCCGGAAATGCCATCCGGTGGGTTCAAACAGTCTGGTATTGGTCGGGAAACCGGCCTTTACGGTGTGGAAGAGTATACGGAAATCAAGTCCACACATATTGCGCTGGGGCCTCGTACCCATTGGGTGTCATAATGTCACGCGGGTATGATTACATTATTGTGGGTGGCGGCACAGCTGGATGCGTGCTGGCCAACCGCCTGAGCAGCAATGCCAATGCACGTGTTTTGGTGCTGGAAGCCGGAAAGGCAGATAAACATCCTTTTATTCACATGCCCATCGGTTTTGCAAAAATGACTGGCGGACCCTACACATGGGGGTTTCATACAGTGCCGCAAATTCATGCAGAAAACCGTAGGATCCCTTATGTTCAGGCGCGTGTTCTGGGGGGCGGAAGCTCCATAAATGCAGAGGTTTTTACACGCGGTGTTGCGCAGGATTATGATCGCTGGGCAAATGAAGAGGGGTGTCAGGGCTGGGGCTTTAAGGATGTGCAACCATATTTTTTGCGTTCTGAAGGCAATGAAATTTTTGCAACGGAATATCATGGTACAGAAGGGCCACTTGGTGTTTCCAGTTTATTAAACCCCATGCCGGTAACAAAGGCTTTTGTACAAGCCTGCCAGCAGTATGGCATACCATATAACCCGGATTTTAACGGTGCAGTGCAGGAAGGTGCGGGCGTATATCAAACAACTACCCGCCATTCGCGCCGGTGTTCCACAGCTGTGGGGTATTTGCGCCCGGTTATGCAGCGTTCTAACCTGCAAGTTGAAACGGGCTGTTTGACAACACGCATTATTATAGAAAACAGCCGTGCGCGGGGTGTGGAATATGTTCAAAAAGGCAAGAAACACACAGCCTATGCTGATGCGGAAGTAATTGTAACGGCAGGGGCCATTGGTTCTCCTAAAGTTTTAATGCTTTCAGGCATAGGGCCTGCCGAGCATTTAAAAAAACATGGTATTCCCGTTGTTACAGATCTGCCGGGTGTTGGTAGTAATTTGAGCGACCATTACGGGATTGATATTGTTTACGAACTTAAAAAACCTATTAGTCTGGACCACTACAACAAACCACATATGATGCTATGGGCCGGATTGGAATATCTTCTGTTCAAATCAGGACCTGTTTCATCCAATGTGGTTGAGGGGGGCGCGTTCTGGTATTCTGACAAACAGGAGAGTGTGCCGGATTTACAGTTTCATTTTCTGGCTGGTGCCGGGGTAGAGGCTGGCGTGCCGAATATTCAGTCTGGCTCTGGGTGTACGTTAAACTCTTATGTTTTGCGGCCCAAAAGCCGGGGGACTGTACGGTTAAGCAATGCCAACCCGGAAGATGCTGTGCTGATTGACCCCAATTTTCTGGCTGAACCAGAAGATGTGAAAAGTGCGGTTGAGGGGCTTCATATCAGCCGTGAAATTATGAATCAACCGGGTATGCAAAAGCACGTCAAGCGGGCACATTTTCCGGAAAGTTCTGTAAAAACAAGAGAAGAACTGATTCAATATGCCCGCAGATACGGGCGTACATCCTACCACCCCAATGGCACATGTAAAATGGGGGTGGATGACATGGCGGTGGTGGACCCTGCTTTAAAAGTAAGGGGTATTGAAGGCTTGCGTGTTTCTGATTCATCTGTTCTGCCAAGCCTTATTGGTTCCAATACAAATGCAGTAACAGTTATGATTTCAGAACGTGCGAGTGATCTGATTTCTGCTGCCTGAACCCTCAACAAATAAAGGCACGTAAGAGCGATGTAAAAGCATCGTTCTTGCGCCCACTGTCAGGTAACGTATATCCGTTTATGGAGCGCTGCTATGGAGTGTTCGATTACCAATTCAACAGAAATAGAGGCAGAAAACAGGGGAATATTTACGTTCCTACCGTTTTCGATGTTTTTTCTGTTTGGAGGCATTACAAGTCTGAATGATATTGTTATGCCTAAGCTCAAAGACGTATTCAACCTGAACTATACAGAAATGACGACTGTTCAATTCTGTTTTTTTGCCAGTTATTTTCTTGTTTCCATTCCTGCATCTTATATGATCAAAAAAAATGGCTATATGAGAACACTGGTTTTGGGCCTTAACCTTATTGCGTTGGGGTGTATCTCTTTTATACCAGCAACGTGGTCTGGCAGGTTTGTTGTTTTTCTGCTGGCTCTTTTTGTTGTGGCCGCCGGAATAACCATTGTGCAGGTTACGGCAAACCCTTTGGTTATTTCATTAAGTACCATAAAAAATGTTTCCACACGCCTTACTTTTGCACATGCATGCAATTCCTTGGGTACTGTTGTTGCACCCTATCTGGGGGCCATGATTATTTTGACACAACATTCCCCAGATAGTGTGCTAGGGCAGATAAGTGCATATTTTTCCAAAGAAAACGTATCAGAAGGCGCAGTCAATATCAGTGTCTGTTATGGGCTTGTGGCAAGTCTTGTTGCTGTATGGTCCTTTCTGACATGGATTAACCGCAACAAATTGAAAGAAGAATACTGTAGGGAAGAAAGTATTCTCAATGCCGTTGAACTGTTTAGAGATAAAAAGTTTGCTCTTGGTGTTGCCGCAATGTTTTTCTACATTGGTGCAGAAGTTACCATTGGCAGTCTTTTGGTAAATTATCTGGTTTTGCCAAGCACATTGCACCTTACGGCAGAAGCGGCAGGCAAGCATCTGGCATTTTATTGGGGTGGTTTGCTATGCGGGCGGTTGCTGGGCATTCTCTTCCTGCGTGCCATAACACCTTCAGTTCTTTTGGCAGTTTATGGCAGTGGCGCATGTCTGCTTGTTATTCTTTCCATTCTTACAACAGGCGGTATAGCGGGTTGGGCCATGTTGGCTGTTGGGCTGTGCAATTCCGTTATGTTCCCGCTTATTTTTTCTCTCACGTCCATGAATCTGGGGGCACGTGCATCTGAAGGCTCGGGGCTTATTTGCATGGCTATTGTAGGGGGGGCTCTTGTGCCTGTTCTAACGGGGCGTCTGGCAGATATCAGCAGCCTGAATATAGCTTTTGCCATACCTGCCCTTTGCTATCTTGTTGTTATCTATTTTGGGGTCTTTTCTTACATAAATCGCAGTAAATAACCTTTTTGCGTAACTAAAAGCCAATATAACAATAACAAGGAAACGGCTATGCGAGAAGTCTCTCTTACCGTGGGTGCACTTGCGTGCCTTGCGCTTATGCCTTCTATGGGTGAAGCACGTTCCCGCCGTCCTGAATTGTCTGAATATCTTTGGCATTCCCGTACAGGAAAAGAGCCCAGAGCCCTTTACTTTACAAGCCCGGATATTATGGGAAAAGCTGAGAAAAAAGAAACAGACTTCAATAATAACACCATAGAATATCAAGAACCACCTCCTGAGCATGTTTTAAAAACATCTGCCCATAAAAGCTGGTTTGATCAGGACAATATGACAGGAGACTGGTGGGGGTTACGTAACAGGCTGGCGCACCGTGGTGTTGTGTTTTCGGGGCATTATTTTCAGGATACAGCGGGAAACCCCGTTGGAGGCAAGGCCCAGGCCGTACGTTATGCCCATGAAGTTGCCGTGGGCGTTGATATGGATTTTAGAAAACTGGTGCACTACAACATTGGCATTCTGCATTTTTTGGTCACCCAACGTTCCGGTTTGGGGCTGCATACCGTTTTGCCAGCCCTGAACTCTGTTCAGGAAATTTATGGCACCGGGCAAACGGTGCGCCTGACACGCCTTTCTCTGGAACATCAGTTTACAAAATATGTTGATACAGAACTGGGGTGGGTGAATACAGAAAATGATTTTGCACAATCAACAACACACTGGAATTTTTCCCTCTATTGTCAGTTTCAGAGCAATGCCATTTGTGGCATGCCGCAATCTCTCGCGTTTAACTCAGGTTATGGGTATTACCCCAGTGCCCATCCTGGTGCCTATATCAAGTTATATCCAACGGGCAGAGACGATATTCTGGTTTCGTTTGGTGTTTACAATGTGGATAATACAATAGGTAACAGCCATAATGGCTGGAAAATGTGGTTACATAATACGGTTGGCACCTATTTTCCGGTACAGTTGGGCTGGAAACATGGGGGCACAGATATAGAAGGTGCATACCCCGGAAATATCAGAATTGGCGGATACTGGGAAACCACCAAGGTTAAAACCGCTGCACAAAAAATTACCATGTTTGCACCTGCGGGTACGCAGTATCTGAACTGGCCGGACCAAAGCATTAAAGGCCGTTATGGCGTGTGGTTTGAAGGCGACCAGATGATTGAGCGGGATAGGCGCACCCCTGAAAGAGGCATTGTTGCATTTGGCAGTTTTGTGTGGGGAGATGCACAAACAGCACCTTTTCCGTATTTTGCAACATGGGGGTTTATCCGCAAGGGCACATTTGCAAAAAGGCCCAATGATACATTGAGTATTGGCGGAAAGTTCATGGTAGTGAACTCAAGTATTGCCCGTTACGCGCGTTATCTTGCTTCTACCGGGCAGAAGGTGCCTCTTCCGACATTTGAACATGGGTTTGAAATCAACTACGGCTGGCGGCCTTCTCCGTGGTTACTTGTGCGGCCGGGCATGCAATATATCTGGCGCCCGGGCGGCACACGGCAATATCCGAATGCAGTTATTCTCGATTTTGAAACCTCTTTTGTTTTTTAAAATCATTATGCGGCACATGTATCTGTGCAGGGTGTTTCTGGCCTGTGCAAAACATGCAGGAACAGCAATGTAGAAAATGGAGGTAAAACACAAAGTATAACAAGTACGTGATTCACGTTTTAGAGAGAAATAGGACAGAACTGGTCACTAAAAATCTATTTCTTCTTTGTTGTTATAACTGCTTTGTATGACCTCCTAATCCTATTTTATTTAAATGGAGGTCTGGTTATGGCCGGTAAAAACGGTGCGTGCCTGATTGCTTTGGCGTTGGTTTTGGGGGCGTGCAGCGCGCGTATTCCCTTAAACGAGGCCTCCTTCCCCATTCAGGATCTGCCGGTCGACCATCTGGTGCAAACACCTGTGGTTTATCGTTTTGCGCCGGGTTTTGAAAAACAGAACGCGCAAATAGCGTGCAGCCTTGGCATAAACTACACCACAGATCTGGGCCCCTCTGCAGAGGCACGGTTGCAGCAGGCCGTTCGCTCCAGCTTTGCACATGCACAGCAGCAAAGTGCTGCCTCACACGGCTATACACTGGCTTTTTCCCTGCAAATGGCGGATGAGCAGGTGACCGTTAAACCGGGCATGTGGGATAATAGATACACGGTGGACACCACCCTTAAAGGCACCGTGCAGGTGCTTGATGCACAGGGCCAGCCTGTGCAGGTGGTGCCCATTACCGGGCTTGGCAGCAACACGGAAGCCGGAAGCTGCGGGGCGCTTAAACGCGCCATGATGCAGGCCAGTGAAAAAGCCGTGGCCCAGATTGGTAATGACTTTGTGGCCAAAGTGGCAAACGGCCACGTGTTGAACTAGCTTTTTTGCAAACACAAATGTGCCGGGCCGGGTAACCGGAGATCAGTAGATCTCCGGCACAATCATGGCGTCTGGCGTGGGCTGGCGTTCGTAATCGGCATGATACACGCGTGGGGGCAGAACCACCTCCGGGCGCGGCACAGGCTGATACGGCACCAGTGAGAGCAGGTGGTTAATGCAGTTTAGCCGCGCGCGCTTTTTATCCACGGCTTGCACAACCCACCAAGGGGCTTCCTCAATGCTGGATTTTTCCAGCATGGTTTCCTTGGCCTTTGTATAGGCTTCCCACCGGCGGCGGCTTTCAAGGTCCATGGGGCTGAGCTTCCACTGTTTCAGCCGGTCTTCCATACGGGCGCGGAAGCGGGCTTCCTGCTCATCATCGGTGATGGAGAACCAGTATTTCACCAGCTTGATGCCGCTGCGCACCAGCATGCGCTCAAACTCCGGCACAGAGCGGAAGAATTCTTCGTATTCTTCATCGGTGCAAAAGCCCATCACGTGTTCCACGCCGGCGCGGTTATACCAGCTGCGGTCAAACAGCACGATCTCGCCCGCAGCAGGCAGATGCGCCACATAGCGCTGGAAATACCACTGCGTTTTTTCACGGTCTGTTGGGGCGGGCAGGGCGGCCACACGGCAGATGCGGGGGTTCAGCCGCTGGGTAATGCGTTTGATCACGCCGCCTTTGCCTGCGGCATCGCGCCCTTCAAACAACACCACAATGCGTTCACCCGTGGCCTGCACCCAATCCTGCAACTTCACCAGCTCGGTTTGCAGGCGCACCAGTTCACGAAAATACTCACGGCGGAAGGCGTTTTCAGATTCGGAAATGTGGCCATCCAGCCCGTCTTCTTGCAATTCCAGTTCTATTTCTTCGTCCAGGTCATCAATAATTTCCTGGCGCATCCGCTCACGTTCGTGTTCTGCAGCGCGAAGGGTATCTGTTGCCTGATCTGTCATATCCAAGGCCCTCAAGCAAAAAGCGGGGCACTTTAGGGTGCCCCGCTCTGATTTATTAGAAGATGTGGCGGAAGACGAAGTAGAGCACACCGCTGATAAGCATAGCGGCGGGCAGGGTTGTTACCCACGCCATAGCCATGGCGCGCAGGGTAGTCCATTGCAGGCCACCACCACCGGCAACCATGGTGCCAGCCACACCGCTGGAGAGAATGTGCGTGGTGGAAACCGGCAGGCCATAGCGTTCTGCCAGGCCAATGGTGCCCATAGCTACCAGTTCTGCCGCCGCACCCTGTGCGTAGGTCAGATGGGTTTTGCCAATTTTTTCACCAACGGTGACCACAATGCGCTTCCAGCCCACCATGGTGCCAAGGCCCAGAGCCAACGCCACGGCAATTTTAACCCATGTGGGAATAAAGCGTGTGCCTGCGTTAAGTTGGCCCATAAACTTGCTCAGCTCGGCAGTTTCATCACCCGTAAAGCCGGAAACCTTGCCCATGTTGCGCACGGCTTCTGCCACCAGATACATGTCTGTGCGCACGTTGGGCACAGCAGCAGCCGGAATGGCCTGCAGGGAATGATAGCTGCCAACAGACTGTGCAATATCATCAGACAGCACGCCAAGGGCGGAATAGATTTCCGGGCGGGCCACTGTTTTGGTGCGCAGCGCATCTGTTACCTGTGCGCGGGCTTCTTCTGCATTTGGCAGGCTTGGGGCGGCAGAGCCATGCGCTTCAAACACATGGGCGGCCTGCTGCGCGGTTTGCACAAAGGCAGGCATCATGTCATCTGGCATGGCGCGGTTCAGCGCATACGCGGTGGGGGCCGCACCAATAAGAATAAGCATGATAAGGCCCATGCCCTTCTGCCCATCGTTACTGCCGTGGAAGAAGGAAACACCCGTGCAGGTGCCTACCAGCAAACCACGGATCCACAGCGGCGGTGGGGCATCACCCTCTGGCGCGCGATACAGGGCCGCGTTGCGGATAACCAGACGCATCAGGATCAACATGCCCGCTGCCAGCACAAAGCCGCAAACGGGGGAGAACAGCAGGGCGGAAAACACCTTGCGCACCTGAGACCAGTCCACCCCATAAAGGGCGCTACCGGCAGGAGACATCAGCTGGTTGGCAAACCCAACACCAAGGATGGACCCCACCAGCGCGTGGGAGGAACTGTTGGGAATACCAAAGGCCCATGTGGCCAGGTTCCAGATAATGGCGGAAAGCAGCAGGGCAAAAATCATGGCATGGCCGGCACCGCTGCCAACCTGCAGGATAAGCTCTACCGGCAGAAGTGTGACAACACTGTAAGCCACCGCCCCGGATGAAACCAGAACGCCAGCAAGGTTCCACATGCCAGACCACACAACCGCCACCAGCGGGGGCAGGCTGTTGGTGTAAATAACGGTGGCCACGGCGTTTGCCGTATCATGAAAACCGTTTACAAATTCAAACCCCAGCGCAATCAGTAGCGCCAGAGCCAGCAGCGCAAAAGCGCTAACGGCCATGCCGTTTTCCCCGGCAGACCGCAGGTCTCCCAGAACACTGTATCCTACAAAAACAAGGGCTGCCGTCACTACACCCATAAAGAACATGCGGAAGGCTTGGTTGGTGCCTCCCTTCATGTTGGGGCGTGGTGCGGCAGCCGGGCTCAGCAACGTGCCGGACATGGATTTTTCCTGACTGTCAATTTCACTCTATGGGGAAAAGCAGATGTTTTTCCCGTCCTGCTCTCAGGGCTCACACGGCATGGGCCGGCTTGGTGGCCCCATGGGCGGCCAAGGCAGGGCGTGCACCTGCACACGCCTTGCGGCGTGCGGTATGCGGCTGGGCGGCATACGGGTGCGGGGTGCCGTTGCGTTCCCACACATATAACAAGGTGGTGCGCCAGCGCTCACGCACGGCTTCACGCCACTTTGGCTTATGTGTATCGGGCTGCATGGCCATAACGGGTTCGGCACACATTGTCTGCTTCTCCTCCAAACAGGATGAGCAGTCCTTTAGCCGCTTGCGGGCGTATTGTGCGTGACGCTTTCATGACAACCGCTGAGAACGGTTCGCAAAGCCGTGATGCTAACTGGCTGATAACGCTGAATTATATTGATATAACAATATCACATATACGTTAAGTGCATATATTGCCCGCCACAGGCACGGAACGCCGCCTTTCCTCCCCACGTTGGCACCCGTGTAACGCTGTGCAGATGTATGGAAAGGTCAGGCAGAACATGTCGGTTCAGATTTCAAGAGAAGCCCTGCTGCGTGCGTATCGGAGCATGCGTACCATTCGCGTTTTTGAAGAACGCCTGCACGTGGAATTTGCCACAGGGGAAATTCCCGGATTTGTGCACTTGTATTGTGGCGAGGAAGCCTCCGCCGTGGGGGTGTGCGCCAACCTTACAGATAACGATACCATTGCCAGCACCCATCGCGGCCACGGGCACTGCATTGCCAAGGGTGTGGAAGTGGGCGGCATGATGGCCGAAATTTACGGCCGCCATACCGGCGTGTGCCGGGGCAAGGGAGGGTCCATGCACATTGCGGATCTTTCCAAGGGTATGCTGGGGGCCAATGGCATTGTGGGCGGCGGCCCACCGCTGATTTGCGGGGCAGCCCTTTCACACAAAACGCTCAAGGATAACGGTGTGGCCGTGGCGTTTTTTGGTGATGGCGCCTCTAACGAGGGCACAACGCTGGAAAGCATGAACCTTGCCTCCGTATGGCATCTGCCCGCCGTGTTTGTGCTGGAAGACAACGGGTATGGCGAGGCCACAGGGGCAGCCTACGCCTGTGCAGGCACGCAAAAGGACAGGGCCGCCGGCTTTGGCCTGCCGTATTTTGCCTGCGCGGGAGATGATTTTTTTGAAGTGTATGAAACCGCCCGCAACGCCATAGATCACGCACGCTCCGGCAAGGGGCCGGTGATGCTGCATGTGCAGCTCAGCCGCTGGTATGGGCACTTTGAAGGCGATGCCATGACCTACCGCAAGGCGGGCGAAGTGGCCGCGCAAAAGAAAGACCATGATTGCCTCAAAAAGTTTCGCGCCCGCGCGGTGGCGGAAAACCTGCTGCCAGAAGGCGATATGGATGAAATAGACGCCGCCGTGGCGGACGAGGTGGAAAGCGCGGTTGTAACCGCCAAGCAGGCACCGTGGCCGCAGGATAAAGACCTGATGGCCGATGTGTATGCGCGGTACTAACCCTTTCACCAATTTTTCAGCCACACACGCAAACGGAAACCAGAACAATGGCTAAAAAGAGTTTTAGACAGGCAATTAACGAAGCCCTGCGGCAGGAAATGCGCCGAGACCCACGGGTAATTCTGATGGGTGAGGATATTGCCGGGGGCCGTGGCGGCTCTGCGGGCATTACGGATGCTTGGGGTGGCGTGCTGGGTGTGACCAAAGGGCTGTGGGAGGAGTTTGGAGATGACCGTGTGCTGGACACGCCCATTTCCGAGGCCTCTTATATTGGGGCTGCGGCAGGTGCGGCTGCCACCGGCCTGCGCCCCGTGGCCGAGCTGATGTTTGTAGATTTTGTGGGCTGCTGTCTGGACCAGATCATGAATCAGGCGGCCAAGTTCCGCTACATGTTTGGCGGCAAGGCCACCACGCCGCTGGTTATCCGCGCCATGTATGGCGGTGGATTTAGTGCAGCCGCCCAGCACAGCCAGGCGTTGTATCCGCTGTTTACGCATATTCCGGGGCTAAAGGTGGTGATTCCGTCTTCCCCGTATGAGGCCAAGGGCCTGCTGATAGAAGCCATACGGGATAATGACCCCGTGATCTTCCTTGAAAACAAAGTGATGTATGATGATGAGGAAGACGTGCCGGATGAAGCCTACGCCATCCCCTTTGGTGAAGCGAATGTGACGCGTGAAGGAGATGATGTGACCATTGTGGCCATTGGCCGCATGGTAAATATGGCCAACGCCGCAGCGGATGAGCTGGAAAAGCAGGGCATTGGTTGCACGGTAATAGACCCGCGCACCACATCCCCACTGGATGAGGAAACCATTTTGGAATCTGTTTCAGAAACAGGCCGCCTTGTGGTGGTGGATGAGGCCAGCCCGCGCTGCAACATGGCGTGTGATATTTCTGCCCTTGTGGCGGAAAAGGCGTTTTTCAGCCTCAAGGCGCCTATCCGCCGTGTGGTGCCGCCGCATACGCCTGTGCCGTTTTCCACCCCGCTGGAAAAACTGTACATGCCCGATGCCACCAAAATTGCCGCCGCGGTGCGTTCCATTACCTCCAGCCAGAAGCAGAAGGTTGCATGAGCCATGCCCAATACCATTACAGCCCTGACAATGCCCAAATTTGGCTTGGCCATGACAGAAGGCAAGCTGGCATCATGGACGGCCAAAGTGGGCCAGAGCGTGCAGCAGGGTGATGAATTGGCGGATATTGAAACCACCAAAATTACCAGCAGTTATGAAAGCCCCGCCGCAGGTGTGCTGCGCAAGCAGGTAGCGCAGGCGGGGGAAACCCTGCCCGTGGGCGCACTGATAGGCGTGCTGGCCGATGCTGATACGCCAGATGTGGATATTGAAGCCTTTATCAAGAACTTTCATGCCGACACGCCAGCAGATGCCACAGCCACGCCAGAGGCCAACAGTGGGGAACCCAAGCTGGTAACGGTGGGGGAACACACCCTGAATGTGCGTGATGTGGGCACACAGGCAGGCACCCCCCTTGTGCTGGTGCATGGTTTTGGCGGAGACATTAGCAACTGGCTGCTTACGCAGGACGCCTTGGCCGCAGACAGGCGCGTAATAGCGTTTGACCTGCCGGGGCATGGGGCTTCCTCCAAAAACGTGGGCACAGGCACGCTGACCTTTCTGGCTGGTGTGGTGAGTGATCTGCTGCAAACGCTCAAGATAGAAAAAGCCCATATTGTGGGCCATTCATTGGGGGGCGGTATTGCGCTGACTTTGCTGCGTGACCACCCTGATCAGGTAGCCAGCCTGAACCTGCTGGCCCCCGCCGGGCTGGGCAAGGATGTGAATGCAGATTTTATCAGCGCGTTTGTAGAGAGCGAAAGCAGCCGGGATATGAAGGCGGTTTTGCAAATGCTGGTTTATAACAAGGCCCTTGTGGGCCGCAGAATGGTGGATGCCGTGCTGCGCGCCCGCAGGCTGGATGGCGCGCGTGATGCCCTGCGCGTTATTGCCAAGGCGTGCTTCCCCAATGGGCATCAGGTAGATGATCTGCGCCCGGTGCTGGCAGGAGGGGCCGCACCGACCCAGATTTTCTGGGGCAAGGAGGATGAAATCCTGTCTGTCTCCAACGCCTCCGGCCTGCCACAGATGATCCCCGTAAAGGTGTTTGAAGAAACAGGACATCTGCCGCAGCTTGAACGCGCAACAGATGTGAACACCGCAATTGCCACATTTGTAAAAGACCCCGAAGCCGCGCTGAGCATGGCCCGGATGGACGCCACAGCCTAGGCCCCCAAACCCGCCCTAATATGCCCCGCAATGCAGGTGCCTTCTATACATAAAGTGTAGAGGGCATCTGCATATTGTTTGTTAAAAACGCTGCATTGTTCTTTAGATATGGGAAGCCATGTCATGACATGCACGCATTTCCGGCACGCTGAATCAGGGCATGTGAAATTGATCTGGATCAAGGGAGAGGCGATCAGAAAGCGGTGATACTCCAAACCGTGATCACAAGGGCGCCGCGTGCCGGGCCCTTGTGCCAGAACAAGGAGGATAAAATGACCAGTTACGTGAATACAGGCCGCTCTCCCGTTGTGCGTGTTCCTGTTGGCACCGTACGGGTGGCGGATCCGTTTTCTGTTCTGCAGCGGCAGATGAGCCGTCTGTTTGAAGATTTTAAAACGCCAGAAGGGGCTGCCGCCGCTGCAAGCCGCCTGGGCGCAACCGATATTACAGAAAATGCCAGCGCCTATGTGGTGACCACAGAAGTGCCGGGTTGTTCTGAAAATGATATCAAGCTGGGCACAGCCAACGGGCTGCTGACCATTAGCGGGGAAAAGAAAAAGCCCGAACTGGCAGAAGGCACAAAGCACCACGTTGCTGGCCGCCAGTTTGCCGCGTTTGAAGATTCCTTTGCTATTCCCGAAGATGTGGACGTCGATAAAATCTCTGCCAGCATTAAAAATGGTGTGCTAACAGTCACCATGCCTAAAAAGGCAGAAGCCAAACCGGCAGAACGTCAGATTGCTGTTAAGGCAGGCTGATAAACACAGGCGGGGGTTTTTCCCCCGCCAGGAAAGACAAGATTTATGAGCACGAAAAACAAAACAGTACAGATTGGCAGCACCAAATACGAAATGCTGGGTGTTATTAATGATGGTGACAGCAAAGTGCGCCTGAAGGACAGCACTGGCACGGTAGAAGAAATGACCAGCGATTCCTTCATTACCCTGCTGAATGAAGGCAAGGCCAAATATCTGGACTAAACCAGAAAGCCAGATAATTGGCTGTTGGCAAGGTAGGGTAGGTAAAGGCCCGCATTGTGGGGTTTATTTTAACACACAGGCGGGTGCTTTAAAAAACAGAGGGCAGGCAGGATGCGGTGAACCTGCCTGTGGTCTGGCCCTTATACGGGTGGGCCAGCCCTTGTGTGGCAGGTTAGCGTTATCAGGTTCCCGCACTGGCTGATGTTTCAAACAGGCCGGTGCGGGAATGCTTTTTTATAAACTGCCCCTAAACCGCATTTGGGTTTTAGGATTTTTTAGTCCATCCGCACGGGTGGGCGTACAAAGCCATCCAGCCAATCTGTAAAACAGGCAATCATGCCGCGTACGGGCCCATACAGTTCAAACTGATGTTGCCGATACAGCGCCATATGGCCCAGCCGCGCGCTGAGGCCATGCATAAAGCCACCGCCAAAGGTTTTGCCATCTGCAAACGCGCCCCAGCCGTTATAGTCCCCCAAGGCCACAATGGCCCCGCGGTTTCTAAACTTAAAGTCTGGCACAGGCTTTTGGTTAAAAATAAAGCCCGGTAGGTAACGCGCCAGATGGTGCGCCTGCTGGCGGGCCACCTGCGCAGTGGGGGCCAACGGATTATCGCTGATAAAGGCGCAATCCCCCACGGCAAAAATGTTGTCATCCAGCGTGGTTTGCAAATTGGGGCGTACCAAAAACTGCCCCCCACGCCCACATTCCAGACCATCCATCTGGCGGGTAACATCCGGGGCCTTTACGCCTGCGGCCCAAACGCGAAACTGCGCATCCACACGGCTGCCATCCTTGAGCATAAAGCCGTGTTCATCCGCACCGCTGACCATGGTGCTGGTGAGCACCTTGATCTTGAGCGCTTCAAGCTGCTTTTGTGCTGCGGCCGACACGTTTTCGGGGAAGGCGGGCAAAATACGCGGCCCGGCCTCCAGCAATGTTACGCGCATTTCCGGCGTAACAGGCGTGAAGTTGTAGAGCGAGCCAATATCTAGTGCCTTGTGCAGTTCTGCCGCAAGCTGCACGCCGGTGGCGCCACCACCCACAATGGCAATATCCAGTGGCGTGCCACGCCCATAGGCCTGAATAACCGCATGGCGGAAGCGCTCGTTAAAGTTGTTGGCTTCTACAATGTTGTCTAGAAAAATGCAGTTTTCCACCACACCCGGCGTGCCAAAATCGTTCGCGCGGCTGCCAATGGCAAAAATCAGCACATTGTAATCCAGATACCGCTCATCCAGCAGCACCTCGTGGTCTTCTTCTTCCAGCGGGGCCAGCTTCAGGCGCTTGTTGGCGCGGTCTATCCCCGCAACCTCACCATAGCAGAAGCGGAACCCATGCGCCGCAGCATGAGAGATAAAGGTGATGCGGTCATTCTCGTTTTTGGCCGTGCCCGCCGCAAAGCAATGCAACATGGGCTTCCACACATGGCTGAAGCCCTTGTCCACCAGTGTAATATCCAGCTTGCCAGAGCGCCCGAGGCTGTTACCCAGCCGCGTTGCAATAGCCATGCCCGCAACACCGCCGCCAACAATAACCACCCGAAACCGATCACTCATCCCACAATATCCCCCTTGCCCCGCACCATGCGGTGCGGAGGCGTGCCGTGCAATCCACTACTTGTTGATCTCACGCACCCGTTTATTGTGTTCTACCGTGGTACGCGCAGTTTTGATGACCAGAGGCGGGTGTAATCAGGAAGCGGCCAGATCCACCACGCCAATTACACCTTCCTCTGTGCCAAAACCCAGCGTGCAGCCATCCGGGCTATAGGCCAGCGCCGTAATGGCCCCCGCCTTGCCCAGTGATACGGGCAGAACCCGCTGGGTGGAGGGTTCCATCATTACAACGGTCCCATCCGCAAAGCCAGCGGCTACAACCTCCTGTTCGGGGTGAAACGCTACGCGGGTGCACAGCGCACCGCCCGCGCCCGGCAGTTCCATTGGGGGTTTGCCCATGGGGCCGCCCCCAAAGAACGGCCACATCACAACAATATCAGCACCGCTGGTGGCCAGCCATTTGCCGTTTTTGGAAAAGGAGAGCGAGCGCACCTTGGTGGGGTAGCCGCTCATGCGCATGTTGTGGCCATCAGAAAGGCGCCAGCCGTGCAGGTCATTATCCTGCATGGCGGTTACTACGGCTTCTCCCGCCGGGTGCATGGCAATATCAAGGTGGCTGCCTTTCCATTCCAGTTGGCGGGGCTTGCCATCCTTGGATTGGGTGAACCACACGGAAACCCCGTTGTAGTGCGAAACCGCAATGCGCTTGCCTTTGGGGTCAAACACAATGCCGCCTACGGTGGTGGGGTGTTCCAGCGTGCGGGTTACGGTGCGGCCCGTGGCATCGCGCAGTTCCACATTTTTGCCCGCGGCGGCGGCAATAATGGCAGATTTGGCATCCACATAGGTGGCAATATGTTCCACCCAGCGGCGGCCCTTGCCCAGCTCCTCAATCTCGCCCGATGGGTCAAGCCGGCACAGGCGGCCATCATCACCGCCAGTTAAAAAGCAATCGGGCAGCGTATCGGCAGAAAGGGAAAGGGCGGGGCCATCATGCACGGCATAGGTGTGCCATGCCTCTGGCGTAAGCTGGTCTTCACGGTGCACTACCACCACATCACCTTCACCAGTGGTAAAGGCAAAGCGGCTGTTATCGCGCGTGGCGGCACAGGCGGTAATTTCACCTTCCACCTGCCGGTGTGCACCGCGTTTTTCAATAAGGCCGCGCAGGCTCTGTGTCTCGGTGCTCATGCGGCAATGCAGCTTTCAAGCCCGCGGCGCAGCTGGGGCCGGTTGAGGTTGCGACCAATAAACACAAGGCGGCTTTCGCGCGGTTCATCTTTCTTCCACGGGCCGATGTTGTCTCCATCCGCCATCATGTGCACGGCCTGAAAGGCAAAGCGGTCGGGCTGGCCTGCAAAGTCCAGAATGCCCTTGGTGCGCAGGATGTCACCACCCTTTTCCTGCAACAAGGCGCTAATCCATGCCTGAAAGCGCCCGGCATCCAGCGGTTCTTTAACGGTAAGGGAGACACTGGTGATGTCTCCTTCATGATGGTGTTCGGGCGTGTGTTCCAGAAAATCCGGGGTGTTTTCCAAAACGCGTTCCAGATCAAACCCGCCACGGTCCATCACGTCTGTCAGCTTCACGTTGCCTTTTTTGGCGGGGTAGATGGGCGCTACGGCGTTGATCTTGCGGATGGCATCTTCCACTGTTTTCAGCTCGGCGGCATCCACAAGGTCTGTCTTGTTCAGGATAATCACATCCGCAAAGGCCACCTGCTCACGCGCTTCGGGGCTGTCCTTCAGGGTGGCCAGAAAATTGCTGGCATCCACCACCGTTACCACGGCATCCAGCTTGGTTTTGGCGCGCACATCTTCATCGGCAAAAAAGGTCTGGGCCACGGGGGCGGGGTCTGCCAGACCGGTGGTTTCTACAATAATGCCATCAAACTTGCCGCGCCGCTTCATCAGCCCGTTCAAAATACGGATCAGGTCTCCGCGCACGGTGCAGCAGATGCAGCCATTGTTCATTTCGAACACTTCTTCATCGGCATCCACAACCAGATCGTTATCCACGCCCAGTTCGCCAAACTCGTTAATCACCACGGCGTATTTGCGGCCATGCTCGGCGGTAAGAATGTGGTTGAGCAGCGTGGTTTTGCCCGCGCCCAAAAAGCCGGTCAGCACGGTTACAGGTATGCGGGTATCGGGCGCGGCAGCACTTGCAGGCGCTGAAGATGCGTCGGACATCGGGTAATAACCTTTCCAGTACAAACAACTGTTGCAACATATAGGGTGCAACAGTGCCATAGGCCAGAACCTAAGCCAAACGGCGCATCAGCCCTGCTTTGAGGAGGAAGAGCGCCCACGTGCGGCGTGGCGTGCGGTATCTGTGGCCGTTACCACGGATGCACTGTTCTGCTTGGGGGCAGTGGTGCGCACAAAACGCACGGCCAGCGCGCCATACAAGGCATGGCTGCACAGAGTGCGTGAAACCCCAAAGGCCAAAAAGGCGCTGGCCAGCAAGGCAAGGGTGATCTGCTGGTTATCGCACATTTCCATCACAATCACCGTGGCGGTGAGGGGAGACTGCGTAACGGCGGCAAAATAGGCCACGGTGCCCAGCAGCACCACGGCCCCCGGTGCGGTATGGGGCAAAAACTGCGCCACCCAGCCGCCCATGCCTGCCCCAACGGAAAGCGAGGGCGCAAACAGCCCGCCGGGAATGCCCGAACAGTAGGACACAATGGTGGCCAGCAGTTTGAGCACAAAAAACGAGGCCGGATACTGGTCTGACCCCATAATGATGTCGCGCGCCTGCACATAGCCTGTGCCGTATGTCATGCCGCCGGAAATCAGCCCGATAAAGGCCAGCACCAGCCCGCACAGGGCGGCAAACGCCACTGGGTGGCGTGTAATAAACGCGCCAAAAGCACCTGGAATACCGCGCGACATACGCACCAAAAGGGCAGAAAACCCACCCCCGCACAGCCCGCCCATAATGCCGCAGGCCAGCACGGCCAGCCAGCTTGTGCCCACCGGCACGGAGGAATAGGTGTGCCCGAAATACGTATAGTTGCCCACAAGGGCAATGGCCGTAACGCCGGAGATGACCACGCAGGTCAGCATGGTGCCGCTGGTGCGTTGTTCGAAGGAATGGGCCAGTTCCTCAATGCCAAACACAATGCCCGCCAGCGGGGTGTTAAAGGCGGCGGCCACACCTGCGGCCCCACCAGCCTTGATAAGCGCACGTTGGCGGGTAAGGTCTGTAATGCCCATGTAATGCCCCACCGTATGCATAATGGAGGCTCCCACCTGCACGGTTGGCCCCTCGCGCCCAATGGAGGCGCCAGAAAGCAGGCCAAGGCAGGTGAGCAATATTTTGGCAAAGGCAATGCGTAGCGAGAGCACTTTATCCACAATGGCAATGTTGTTGAGGTGCATGCACGCAATAGCTTGCGGAATACCGCTGCCTTGCGCCCCCCTAAACCATGTGCGCGTCAGCCACGTGGAAAGTGCCAGCCCGCCGGGGGTGACCAGCAGCATCAGCAGCGGGCTTATTTTCAAAATGTGGTCACGCACATGGGCGGCGGCATCGGCCAGTGTGGCAAAACCCACGGCCACCACACCCACCATAATGGCGCCAGACCAGTAAATAAATTTTCTGCGCCAGTTTACGGTGCCCGCTTTGGCATGTTCTCGCAAATGACGAAGGGATTCAGTCGTGGGGAACACGCTGGCGGGCATGGGACGCATCCATAAAAGCATAAGGGCAGGAAAAAAGGATGCAACCGAGTGTAGCATTTCATGCACAACATGAAAGAGGCGATGTTCTTTATTGCCGAATATTTATGGCGCGGGTCGCTTTTATTATGCGCTGACGCTGTTATGGGGTGGTGTATCTGGTGTGGGGCAGGCTTCTGCCGGGCCTTTCCAGAATACAATGCCCTCACGCTTGGCGTGCGTGTCTGGCTCAACATGAATATGCACCAGCGTGCTGCCCATGCTGGCGCGCAGGGCGGCCTCTATGCGGTCACAGATATCATGGGCGGTGTTGACGCTCATGGTGCCGGGCACAACCAGATGGAACTCCAAAAACGTCACCGCCCCCACAATGCGGGTGCGGATATCGTGCGCCTCAATCGCCCCTTTGCCGTTGGCGGCAATAATGGCGCGAATTTCATCCATTGTTTCAGGTTCGGGGGCTTCATCCATCAGCCCGGCTACAGACTCGCGCATCACTTCCCAGCCCACGCGCAGCACGTTTATGGCCAAAAGCCCCGCCAGAATGGCATCCAGCCGCACCCAGCCGGTGAGCGGAATAAGGGTCACACCCACCACAAGGGCAACGCCTGTCCATACATCGGAAAGCACATGCTGCCCGCCTGCCACCAGTGCGGGGGAGCGGCGCTTTTGCCCCACCCGCAGCATAATCAGCCCCCATGCCAGATTCACCACGGTGGCAAGCGCGTTCAGCCCCAGCCCCAGCCACGGGGCCTTGGGTGGGTTGGGGTGCAGCCAGCCATGCACGGCTTCATCCCCAATGACAAAGGCTGTCACCACCACCAGCGCGCCTTCTGCCACGGCAGAAAGATATTCCGCCTTGTGGTGGCCATAGGGGTGGTTGGTATCTGCGGGCATTTCAGCCACGCTGAGCGCCCAAAGCCCTCCGGCGGCGGCTACCACGTTAATAATAGTTTCTAGCGCATCGGCATACAGGGCAATGCTGCCGCTGGTGGCATAGGCGGCGTATTTGAGCCCCAGTGCAACAAAGCTGACACCAAGGCTGACAACAGCAATGCCACGATTGCTGGAGGGAAGGGGAAGTTCTGGCACGTAAAAAACAACTCTGGCTGGCGTGGCGGCGTAAACTGCGCGGGGGCGTGGGTTGGCGTGTCAGACAGTATGCGGGTCTGTTAAGGCGCAGGATGGGGCGTAGTCTGCGGCTTCTATCTGCAAGGTGGGGTGCACAATGCCAAACCGTTCACGCAGGGCGGCGGCGGCTTTTTCCAGTAGCGCGGTATCATTGTCTGTTGCCGGAGCGGAGGTGCGCACCAAATGCACCGTCAGCGCGGTTTCCGTGGTGCTGATGGGCCAGATATGCAGGTCATGCAAATCCGCTACACCGGGCAACGTGCGCAAAAAGCCTTCCACGGCCCCGGCATCTACCGTGCGCGGCACGGCATCCAGCGCCATATCCAGAGAATCGCGCAGCAAAGACCACGTGCTGGCCACTACCACAACGGAAATGGCAAGGCTTATGGCAGGGTCTATCCAGTTCAGGCCTGTCAGCAACACCAGCCCGCCCGCTATCACCACGGCAAGGGAGGTAACGGCATCTGCCATAAGGTGCATGAAGGCCGCGCGAATGTTGAGGTCTCCCTTCTGCCCGGAGGCAAAAAGCAGGGCGGTGGCGCCGTTCACCACAATGCCAAGGGCGGCCACAACCATCATGGTTTTGCCAGCCACGGGGGCGGGGTCAAACAACCGGGTGATGGCTTCCCACGCCACGCCGCCTGTTACCAGCATAAGCACCAGCGCATTGGCCAGCGCCGCCAGAATGGAAGACCGGCGCAACCCATACGTAAACCGCAAAGAGGGTGAGCGTTGGGAAAGATGCTGTGCCATCCATGCCGCGGCCAGCGCCAGCACATCGGAAAGATTGTGCCCCGCATCGGCCAGCAGTGCGAGCGAGTGTGAGAAAAAGCCCCACAGCGCCTCTGCCACCAGATAAAGGCTGTTGGCTGCAATACCTATGGCAAACGCCTTACCGAAGGAGGCCGGAGTATGCACATGGGCGTGCCCAAAACCGTGGCTGTGCCCGCAGCTTCCGCCTGCTGCATGGTCATGCCCGGTATGGTCATCATGCGCATCATGGTGATGATCGTGCTTTTCTGTGCCGCACGCATGCGTGTGGGCGTGGGCATCTGCTGCGTGATCATGCCCTGCGGTGCAGGTGTCTGCATGGCTGTGCCCGTCTGTCTGGCCCGGCGTGTGGTGCGCATGACCACAGGCGGAACCCGCAGGCTGGGAAGAGGGCGTAGAATCGTGCGGCGCAGGCATGGGAAGGCGTTTTCCTGAACGAAAAGGGCGATAGAAACACAGGCTGGCACACGGCAAGGGTACCAATCTGGTCTGTCTTATCTATGTCTGCGGAGGATGGCAGGGAAGGGCAACATCTTTTTTGTGACCCACCAAGCCAATATTGCGCCACACGGCGGAGCGGCCTAGGGAAAGAACAGATTTTTTTCACGGCTGCTTGAAAGGTAAGGGCACAGCGCATGCTCCGACTGACCGAATTACGGCTTCCGCTCGACCATTCGCCACAGGCACTGGCACAGGCCATTTGTGAGCGGCTGAACATCAGCCCAGATGCGCTAGAGCATTACAGCGTGTTCAAACGCGGGCACGATGCCCGCAAGCGCGTGGCCATCAAGCTGGTATATGCCGTGGATTGCACCGTGAAGGACGAGGCCGCCGTGCTGGCGCGTTATCGCGCGGCCCACCCCAAGGATAACCACGTGCAGCCTTCCCCCAACATGGAGTGGGTGCCCCCCATTACCAATGGGGCGGAACTGGCGGCAAAGCCCGGATACAAGCGCCCCATTATTATAGGTGCCGGGCCGTGCGGGTTTATGGCTGCCCTTGTGCTGGCCCGCATGGGCCTGCGCCCGCTGCTGCTGGAACGCGGCAAGGTAGTGCGTGAACGCACGGTGGATACGTTTGCCCTGTGGCGCCGCTCTGAACTGACGCCAGAAAGCAACGTGCAGTTTGGTGAGGGCGGGGCCGGTACTTTTTCTGACGGCAAGCTGTACAGCCAGGTAAAGGACCCGCGCTTTTTGGGCCGCAAGGTGCTGGAGGAGTTTGTAAAGGCGGGCGCGCCGGAGGATATTCTGTATCTGGCCCACCCACATATTGGCACGTTCCGCCTTGTTTCCATGGTGGAGCATATTCGGCGTGAGGTAGAGGAAGCGGGTGGGGAATACCGTTTTCAAACCCGTGTGGATGGGCTGGTGCTCAACCCGCAAACCCGCGCGGTGGAAGGTGTGCGCACGGCTGATGGGGAGGTTATAGACTCCGACCACGTTATTCTGGCCGTGGGCCACAGTGCGCGTGATACGTTTGCCATGTTGCAGGCCGAAGATGTGGCCATGCAGGCCAAGCCGTTTTCCATTGGGGTGCGCATAGAGCACCCGCAATCTGTTATAGACGTGGCGCAGTTTGGCTCCAGCGCGGGTAACGAACTGCTGGGAGCAGCGGAATATCGGCTGGTGCACCATGCCAGCAACGGGCGAGGCGTGTATTCCTTTTGCATGTGCCCCGGCGGCACCGTGGTGGCGGCAACCTCGGAAGAAGGGCAGGTGGTCACCAACGGCATGAGCCAGTATTCCCGCGCCGAACGTAACGCCAATTCCGGCATTGTGGTGGAACTGCGCCCCGGTGAGGATTACCCCGATGACCCGCTGGCAGGCATGGCTTTCCAGCGCAAGTGGGAGCGCAAGGCGTTTGAGGCCGGTGGCGGAGATTACCGTGCCCCCGCCCAGCGTGTGGGAGATTTTCTGGCAGGCCGCCCCTCCACCACGTTGGGGGATGTGGTGCCCTCTTACAAACCGGGCGTTACACCAACAGATCTTTCAACATGCTTGCCGGATTTTGTGGTGGAGGCCCTGCGTGAGGCCCTGCCAAAGTTTGACCGCAAGATCCGGGGTTTTGCCATGGAAGATGCGGTGATGACGGGGGTTGAAACCCGTACGTCCTCGCCCCTGCGTATTCCGCGTAATGAGGCCGGACAATCCATCAACACGCCGGGCCTGTATCCGGCGGGTGAAGGGGCCGGATATGCGGGCGGCATTCTTTCTGCCTCCATGGATGGCATTCGCATTGCCGAGACCGTGGCGCTCAATCTGGCAGGCAAGCCGGCCATTCTGCCACCACGCTAAAAACCGGCGGGGCACAGGCGTATAAAAAGATGCGCCTGTTGCCCTTAGGTTGCCCTGCCTGTTCCTTGTGAGCTTTTGTGCCCTTCAGGCCGGGGAGGCGTTTTCTGTCTGGGTGGCAAAGTTTTCCACCAGTTCCATAAACCGGCGGGGGGCATCTGCATGCACCCAATGGCCTGCGCCCTTTACGGTTTCCAGCCGATAATGCGGAAACAGATGGCGCATCTGCGGATAATTGGTAGGCTGGATGTAGGGGGATTCCTCCCCCCGGATAAACAGGGTGGGGCCGCTATACTGTGCGCTGGCAGGCAGGGTGGGCCAGCCCATCATGGCGGGCAGACCTTGCAGAATATCGTGCATGCCAATGGCCCAGCCGGGGTTATCTCCCAGCCTGATGTTCTGCACCATCAACTGCCGCACGGCATCGTTGGGAATAAGCGGGCGCAGCAGTTCATCTGCGCTGCGCAAATCCAGATGTGGGGGAAAAGCCAGCTTGTCCAGTCCGGGGGGCAGATCCATGCGTGTAAAGCCGCCTTGGCCGGGGGCAATATCCACCACCAGCAGGCTCTGCACGGCCTCTGGAGTGATGAGTGAGAGCATCATGGCGGTTTTGCCCCCCATGGAATGGCCCAGCACCAAAGCTTTTTCCACCCCATAATGGTGCATGGTTTCCAGCACATCCTGCGCCATGGCGGGGTAGCTCATGGGGCCGTGGGGGCTGTTGCCGTGGTTGCGCAAATCCATTGCCAGCGTTTTGCGGGTGGTGGCCAGTTTGCGTTGCACAAAGCCCAAATTGCGCGCGCGGCCAAACAGCCCGTGCAGCAGCACAACCGGTGGCAGGGTAGAGGGGGCATCGGGGCCGCGTTCAATCACGTTCAGCAACACGGGGCCGTATCCTTTTCTGCGTTTTTAACATGTTGGGCATGGCAAGGTACTTTTGCCGGTTGTGCCGCGCTTTGCCCCGAAAGGCGAGAGGGGAGGGCATGTTTTTTCTTCACCTTCCAGAGAGAGGGTAGGCGTGGCACAGTTGGGGGGATGGGCAATCTTTCAGCCGGCAGGCACGTTTGGTTCCGATGCTTTCTGGCGCTGGCCCACCATGAGTGCGCGTGGTGACACGCCACAGATAAAAACGGGAGAGCGCAGGCAATGCAGAGATGTCTTGTTATTCTCAGCCAGCAGGATCAGGCAGAGGTGCTGCTGAACATGGCCGCACAGTTTCTGGCGCGTGTAAACGGCAACCGTATGGATGTGCTGGCCGCGCGGGAGCCACCCACACAGGTGTTGGGCAACATGGGCCTGACAGATGAAAGTGCCGCTGTGCTGCGTGCAAACCAGCGCGAATGGGCCGATAACCTGCACACCATCTTCCATCGCTGGCTGGCGGAGGAATATGGCTCTGGCGCAGAACGGCTGAGCAAGGTGGAAGTAAACTGGCTGGACCCCGAAATTACGGTGGACAGAATTATCAGCGGCTATGGCAAGGATGCCGATCTGCTGATTATGAACTTTCCCGATAGCCGGGACAGTGACCAGAAAAAACTGGCCACCCGTTCGGCCATTTTTCAGACAGGCCGCCCCGTTCTGTTTGTGCCACCTTTTTGGGACCGCCCAAGCGGAGACCATATTCTGCTGGCATGGAAGGATACAGATGGCTGCCGCAAGGCGTTTGCCTCCGCACGGGTTTTGCTGGCGCAGGCCAAGCAGGTAGATGTGTTGCAAACACCGGATTCCCCCATGCCCATGGATATACTGCCCGGCATTACGCCCAAACGGCTGGAACTGACCCCGCGCGGAGATGCCAATACGGATGCACAGGCCATTCTGGATGCCGTAGATGCCCAAAGGGCCGATTTGCTGGTAATGGGCGGGTATCAGCACAGCATGTTGTATAACCGGCTTATGGGTAGTGCGACGGATTACATTCTGGCCCACCCGGATGTGCCCGTGTTTTTGCAACATTAACGCATATGCAAGGGGGCGTATTGTGTAGGAATACGGCCTCCCCTTTGCTAAGGCGGGCATATGCCCGCTTTTTTCTTTTCTCTCCGCCATCGGTTTTTTTCACAATGGCCTGTGTGGCACATGGCTGTGCTGGTGCTGCTGCCTGTGCTGGTGCATCTGCCAGAACTGCTGGGCCCGGCCCTGTGGGGTGGTGCAACGTCAGACCCCATTTCCGTGCTTTCGGCAGGTACGCAAACGCGGCGCAACTGGCTGGAAGGTGGTATTCTGCCCGGCCTGCCGGGGTGGATAGATGGCTGCGCGGGTGTGATTGTGCAGGCGCTGGGGCACTTGGCCGCGGCAGATTGGCGGCATGGCATTTTGCCGTGGTGGAACCCGTATAGCGGCGTGGGCATGCCGCTTGCGGGGGAGTATCAGCCCGGCGCGTTCTTTCTGCCTTTTGTGCTGCTTTTAGGGCTGCCCGGTGGGCTGCTGTTTCTTAAAATTGCGCTGCAAATTCTGGCAGGTTTTTGCATGTACGCCCTGTTGCGTAAACTGGGGATGGATGCGCGCGTGGTGTTGGCGGGGGCTGTGCTGTGGGCATTTAATGGCACGTTTGCATGGGCATCGGATGGGCCAAGTCAGCCGCTGGCTTTTCTGCCATTAGCCCTGCTGGGGGTGGAGGCATTGCGCAGCACGGCACGTGGCTGGGCTGGCGTGCGCAACTGGAGCCTTCTGGCCCTCGGTTTGGGGGGCATGGTGCTTTCCAGCTTTCCCGAAACCGCGTTTTTGCAAGGCACGCTGGTATTGTGCTGGGCGCTTTTGCGGCTGGCGCAGCAACCTGCGGGGGCACGCGTACCTTTCGCCGGGGCGATTGCGGTTGGGGGCAGCACGGCGCTGCTTCTGGCCGCCCCGCAGCTTGTGGCATTTGCCACCTATCTGCCCCATGCGTGGGTGGGAGACCACGCAGCGGGCATTACCATCACCCAGCCCATAACGTGTTGGGCTATGGCGCTGTTTCCCTACATCAATGGCCCCATCTTTTATGGCCCGGCCTCTCGGTACGAGGCATGGTGGAGTGTGGGCGGATACTGGGGCACCGTGCTGCCGTTTCTGGCTGTTCTGGGCCTGTGGGGGCGAAGGGAGCGGGCCGCACGCATGCTGCTGGCAGCCTATTTTGTGGCGTGTGTGGGCAAGCAGGCCAACCTGCCCGGCATAGCCCCGCTGATGGATATGGTGCCCGGTATAGCGCTCACGTTTTTTCATCGCTTTTGCTACCCGATGGAGGAAATGGCGCTTCTTCTTCTGGCCGCCTTCGGGCTGGATGATGTGTGCCGCAATGCCGCTATTCGGTCAGGCGCGGAGGGTGCAAAACAACGCACCAGAAACTGGTTGGTAACAGCATGGCCTGCGCTGTGCGCCGGAGGTGTGCTGCTGTTGGCCACTTATGCCGTGTGGCGCTGGAACGCCCCCGCACGGGCAGATTTATGGGGCTTTGCGCAGGGGCCTGTTTCTTCCCGCTTTTATGCGTTTGGTTCCGTGCTGGCTGGTGGTGCGTTGGTGGCGCTGTGCCTTGCCGCGTTACTGTTGCCCATTTTTGCGCGGTGGCGTGTGGCTATTGTGGCAAGTGCCATGGTGGCAGAAGTGCTTTTTCTGTTTTGCGTGCCGTTGCTCTCCACCCGCAGCGTGCTGCCGGTAGATGCCACGCTGATAAACACCATGAAGGCCCAGATCGGGCTGAACAGATTTGTTTCCCTCGGCGGGTTGGCCCCTAATTATGGCGCATATTTTGGGCTGGCCTCCATTAACCATAACGGCGTGCCCATGCCCGCAGCGTGGATTACCCGCTTGCAGCAGGATTTTGGCGCCAACCTTAACCCCGTGACGTTTGATGGCATTACGCCCAACACCCCAAATGGGCACTTCTTTTTGCAGGATGTGCTGGGCCAAAGGCCGGAGGTGCTGGAACGCCTGGGCGTAGCACTGGCTGTGGTGCCGCACGGCATGGCCTTGCCGGGGCAGCAGGAGGCCCCCGCTGAAAAACGCCTGCAACTTCTTTACACAAGTGCTGCGAATGATCTGTACCGCCTGCCGCATCCCGCCCCATATTTTGAGGCTGCCGAGAACTGCGAGATCCAGCCACTTTCGCGCACGGAACTGCGCACAAACTGCCGCACGCCTGCCACGCTCATCCGGCGTGAACTCATGCTGCCCGGCTGGCATGTGCGCATAAACAGGCAGGAAGCTGCCCTTGGGTATGAAGAAAACCTGTTCCAGCGTGTAACTTTGCCAAATGGGCCTGCGAATATTCGCTTTTCCTTCACTCCACCCGGCATGGCGTGGGGTTGGGCAGGGCTGATGTTTGGGCTGGCCTTGCTGGGGCTGGGTTTCCGGCGTGGGCGGAATGCGGAAAAATCTTGTGCGATACTGGCAAAATAGGCTGCGTTAACGCTCCTATGTTGCGGCTTGCAGAGTTTTGCGGGCAAACCACCAGCAGGCCGCCACAAAAGCCACAACGCCCAACACAGGCGGCAGGCTTTGAGGCACAAAATGTGCGAGTGAGAGCACATCATCCTGCCCCAGCGCGCCAGAAAGCACGGCCAGCGCCACGCCTGTCAGGCTTTCGCCCACAATAAAGCCGGAGGCCAGCATGGTGCCAATGGCGGCGTTGGCAGCAGGTGCACCCTGTGCGGCTTGTGCCCGGCGGGTTTTGATATGGTGCTTGAGCCCCCAGCCCAGAATGGCTCCAAAAGCCAGTGTAATACTGACAGAGGCAGGCAGATACAGCCCCACCGCCACACCCAAAGGCGGCAACGCCATATGGCGCCGGCGCAAAAGCTGGTCCACCCCCACCAGAACAGCCCCCAACACCATGCCGATTGAAAGCATGCTCCAGTCTAGCGAATGCGTGAAAATGCCATTGGCAATCATGGCTATCAGCGCGGGTTGTGGGGCAGACAGCGCATGTGTGGGGTCCATGCCCGGGCGGGGCATGGTGCCCGCAAAACCATAGGCCTGATAAAGCAGGTTCAGCACGGGCGGAATAACCGCAGCGCCCACCACACAACCTACAATCAGCGCCACTTCCTGCTTCCACGGTGAGGCCCCAACAAGCTGCCCGGTTTTAAGATCCTGCAAGTTGTCGTTGGAAATGGCCACTGTGGCGGTAATGGTCGAAAGCACTAAAATGGTGAAGGCTGTGGCCAGTTTCTGCCCGTCTGCCATCATGCTAGCGGGGGCAAGGCTCAAGGCTTCCAGCGCCAGTATCATCAGGGCGGAAAGCACAGCCCCAATAATGATAATGCCCGATATGGGGGAGGAGGATGAGCCTACAATGCCCGCCATATAGCCGCAGGCTGCCGCCATAATAAAACCGAACACAATGCAGAACAGCACAGCAGCAGCCACAACAGGCCAGAACCCCACGGCAACAGGGGCCAGAAAATACGCAAACAGCCCGGCCAGCATGGCGGCGGAAAGCAGCAGCAACAGCCCCATGCTGCGGCCAGACATATCGCGCTCGGCATCGGGTACCAGTGTTTGGCCACGGCCTGCAAACATGGCGCGCAGGCCACGCAGCACAGGGGGCATAAGCTCCACCAATGTCCAGAGTGATGCCACGGCAATAGCCCCTGCGCCAATAAAGCGCACCTTGTGCAGCCACACATCATGCGCAAAGGCGGCAGGGGCCAGATGTTGCGGGTTGGGCAAATGGGCCGTAAGCCACGGCACACCCATCCCCCATGCCAAAATACAGCCTAGCAACATGGCCAGCCCGCCTGCCAGCCCTACCAGATACCCCGCGCCCACAAGGGCGAGGGAAAGCCCGCCGGAAAACTGAAACACCGCTGCCCCGGCCGAGGCCGTAAGGGTGAGTGTATCTGCCAAAAGCCGCAGCCCAGCACTGGCGAATGAGAAAAGCGTGGCAATAACGCCGCCGCCAATAAGGGCGCGCAGCCCTTGGCTATGGCCTTTTTCTGCCCCGGCGCGCAAAATTTCTGCCGCAGCCACACCTTCCGGGTAAGGCAGACTGCTTTCCGTTACCAGCGCACGCCGCAGCGGGATGGTAAACAGCACGCCCAATATGCCCCCGGCGAGGGAAAGCCCTGCCGTTTGCCAGAACGGAAAGTTCTGCCAGTAGCCCGCCATCACCAGCCCCGGAAAAGTGGCAAACACGCAAGACAGCGTGCCCGCTGCCGAGGCCTGGCTTTGCACCATGTTGTTTTCCAAAATGGAGCCACCACCCAGCATCCGCAGCACCGCCATAGAGATAACCGCTGCGGGAATGGAAGATGCAAATGTCAGCCCGATACGCAGCCCCAGATATACGTTAGAGGCGGTAAACACGATGGTGATAAGCGCGCCCAGCACAAGCCCGCGCAGGGTAAGTTCTCGGCGGGTGGGGGCTGGCGTCATGCGGGGCCTCTGGCTGCTTGGTCTGGCAGGGTGGCCCGAGGGTGCATGTGCAGGACATGCGTGGCGCGTGGGGCTGCCCCGTCTGGTTTGTATATGCAGCCAAGCATTACGATGGACGGGGCAGTTTGTCTGTACCGCTGTGGCCCAATGGGCACAGGGGCGGGGTTTTTAAAACGTGAGTTCCAGGTTGCTTTGCACGAACGCGCCAGAGGATGCGCCCGCGTTGATCATGGTTTTGGAGGCAAAAATGTATTCGCCATCAATGCTCAGCGTAATGTGGCGCGTGGCTCGCCACGTAAAGCTGGCCTGCGGCATGGTGGCCGTATAGGCGCCGTGTGGGCGCAGATTATAAAAGGCCGTGCCGCTGGCATAAATGGCATCCTGCGTGCTGTTGCGCCACACCACGGGCACCTTCATTAACAGGGTGGTGTTGGGGGTGGGGGAAACCGTAGCAATGGGCCCCACATCAATCAGGTTGGATTGCCCCAGATAGGTGCTGATATCCAGATAGTAGGCGCTGGGCACATAGGGTGAAAGAAAGCTGCCCCAGCTGCTGCGCTGGCTTTTGTTCATATTGCCGCCAGACACATCATCCACCTGAATACCCACAGCCGGGTGCCCCGCCCATTTGGCAAAGCGCCATGAGAGCGTGGCGTTGATGGAATAGGCGGAAACAGGCCGTGTAGGGCCATTTTTGGCTGCGCGGAATTCTCCACCCTGCCACATGCCGCCAACAGAAAATTCAAGTGGCCCAGCGTTGCCCCATACGCGCATGCCCGGTGTATCACGATGAGTGGAACCGGCAATGCTGCCGCCCGCTGCCGTAGGCAGGGAACTGCTGGCCAGAATGATGCCGTAGTAAAAACTATCTACAAACACCTGGCTGCTTTTGCCCAGAAACGAAAATTTGGGCAGCGCGTAGGATGTATAGGCCCCAAACAGGCGAGACCTCCACCCCACGGTATCATGAAAAGCAATGGGTGGGCTGTTATCTGTAAGTGTCAGGTAAAAACCATCTACACGGAAGTTTTTCCAGAAGGCATAGCCACGCAGGCCGTTCCATGAGTAGGGCAGGGAGGGATACACGCTGCCTGCCGTAAAATAGGGGGGCGCATCCAAAAAGGTCATGCGCCCGGCCATGCCGCCTACAGTGGCGCCCAGCACCTTGCCGCGCACTTCTATAAATGCCTGCTGGGCATCCAGCTTGCTGCGCCACCGGCCCCCGGCATAACCATAATAGTTTACACCCGCAGCCTGCCCGCTCATCAGCTCCCCATACAGACGTACATGTTCGCCCAGATGTAGGTCTGCGCCCAGATTCCAGCGGAAGTTGTTGCGGTAGGCGGGGTCTTTTTTGATGGTGCCAAAGCCTGCGCGCTGGTCATAAAAATTGTGCTGGCGGAAGTTACCGCTGAAGGACAGATACATGTCACCTTCCTGATTGAAGGGAATGTATTTAAGGGCATCCATGTCATCTATATGGTTGCGCTTGTCCCTCAGGCTGGACCAATCCTCCGCCCAGCGTGAAACAGCATAGTAGCCCACGGTGCCAAACCCTGCGGCGGCCCCGGTATTGGCGTTAAACACGCCCCACGGCCCCTGATGCAACAAGGCAGTGGGCAAGGGGGAAAGCTCCAGCGCCTGCGGCTGGCCATAAGCTTCCGGTCGGCTGGTGAGCGGGGGCAGCAGGCGCGTGTTATCCCAAAATCCGGGTTTGGGGGGCGGGGTAGCGGAAGTGGTGACTTCTGCCGGGCCCTCCCTTGCAGGCACAACGGCGGAGGGGCGTGTTGTGCGAGCAGGCGCGGGTGTGTGCGGGTAATGCAGGTGCGGCGCATTGGGCGCTGTTTCCGCAGCAAAGGCTGCGGGCGCCAGCCACAGCGCAACCCCTGCAGCAGAGGCCGCCACCAGCATGGCGCGCTGGCCCCAGATGGGCCAGTAAACATCCATAAAGGCAGACTGGGTGGAAGGAAAAAGGGCCGGACAGTAAACGGCGGCAATGGCCTGTCCGGGACGGGAAATTCCGGGGTATGCGGTCATGGGCCGAGATTCGCTTCTTGTTATTTTTTTTGGGAGATATTCTAATAATGAATATCTAATATTTGTATGTTAGCAGCTTAGGCGTTCAGTGAATACCTAAATTGCGTTATACGCATTCCTCGCCTATGGCGCATTTTGTGCTGAAATAGCGCGTAAAAACCGGCTGAAACTGGCAGTATTTCTTGTGTTTTTGTGCCAGTCTCAGGGTTTCATAAAAACTGATTTATAAAATAAACAAAAAAGTGTTCAGCCGCTTAGCCTGTTCAGGCATCGCTGCACCCGCTCAGACAAATGCACATCATGCACATGCGCCACAGCCTGCCGGGCTTGTTGGCGCCATGTGCGGCTCATACCCGCAGGTGAGCATACGGCCTGTACATCGGCCTGCATGGGGCCGCCCTGCTTGGTGGCAGCCAACACAATGGCCGGGTGTGCAGGCAGGGCGGATTGCATGGTTTTGTAAAGCGTGTGCGTTGTGTGAGAATCTGCGGCAGGCAACAGGGCGGGCACAAGCCGCGCGGCAGCGGGCTGGCCAGAGGCCACGGCGTGCTGCACATCTCCCCATCCCTTGTGGCGTGAGAGCGTTTGTGCGGTTTGCGCAGCGCCATCATGTTCCACCATGGTGAGAATATGGGCAGCACGTTCTGGCTGGTGTGGGTGCAGGGGTGCATGTTGCAGGGCAAACAGGCACATGCCCACCGGCACGCAGGCAGAAAGCATCGGCACAAGAGCACGCAAAAAACGCAAAGGCAGATCCTCCTCTAACCTGTTGGTACCATGCCGTGCAAAAAGTGGCGGCGGCAGGGCAATGCTGCGGAAAGGTTGCGGCAGCGTGGGTGGTTGTCCTATAGCGGGGCCACAGATCGGAAAGGCGACCGCGCCAGTGCCCGGTCGCTCTACCGGTTTTGGGCGGAGTGGCCCCAGCCTGCGCGGTTTGTCTTATTTTGGCGCACAGTTTTGCCCGCAGGAAAAAATTGACATGAGTGGTTCCATATCTCCTTCAGAAATCTCCCGGCTTCAGACAGCCCTGCGCAGGCTGCTGGGTTCCGAAAAACTGACCATCAACCCCGCGCCGCGTGCAGGCATGTCTGTTGAGCTGGCCTCTGATGGTGAAGTGATCGGCACCATTCATCGTGATGATGAAGATGGCGATGTGTCTTACGCCGTAAACATTGTGGTGCTGGAAGAAGACCTGCCCGCCGCCAAATAACACTGGCGCACGGGTTTTTAAGGCCGCGTTACACGCAGGCGGGTGCTATGGCGCTGCCTGCGGGTGGGTGGCCTTTTTTACACCGGGCCACCCACCAGGGTGTGTTTAATGTGCAGGCGGGGCAGGGTTCAGGCGTTGGATGGCGCCGCAGATGCCTGGAGCACAGGAGCCCGCGCGGTAGGGAATTGCACGTTGGTAATTTTCCACTTCCACCCTTGTATGCGCATTTCAATGCGTAGGGGCGTTTCACGCTCATGCCCTGGTAGGGGCACCTCCGCCACAAACTGGTCCAGCCGTGCAAACCGTACGGAAGCATGGGCTGCCAGAGAGGCAAAGGAAATATTGGGCTGGCTGACAGGCACCGCTGCCGGAATGGCCTGATCTACCAGCATGCCCAGATTGCTTTGGGTAACCGTTGTATCCACCGCATTGGAAACAGCCGTGGCGGCAAAGGATTCTCCAAATTCGGGCAGATCATCCGATGCAGGCACAAGGTGCAGGCCGTTTAGTGTCTGCTGCTTGATGGAGGCATCCAGCGCGCTCCAGTTAATTACCTGCCCAAGGGCATCCATATCATGCGTGCGCAGGGCGGACCCCACGTGCCACAACGTGACAAAAGGTGATGCCAGATACACACCCAATGCGGCTGAGGCAACACATATCCCCCGCGCGGTCTGGCGCGGGGTCAGACTGGCTGACCGGGCGGACTGCCCGGACTGTGGGAGGGATATCATGATTGCATTCCTCTCATGCTGAAATTGCAGATTAGTATAACAGAAGCATACCTCTGATGCACACTAACATGTCATGTTTTTCCTGTTATTACAAAAACGTGATTTTTGCAGAAACAGGAAGCATGTTGGCTGTTTAACGCCGTTTTGACCGATCGGTTCACTGGCTTTTTTACTTTTTTCAGGACGCTTCACCATGATTTCGCAGTTTTCGGAAGACGAAATTCAGCGCTATTCCCGCCACATTCTTCTGCCCGAGGTTGGCGGAACCGGGCAGATGGCGCTGAAAGGGGCTTCCGTGCTGATTATTGGCGCAGGGGGCTTGGGTTCCCCCACCGCGCTGTATCTGGCAGCGGCCGGAGTGGGGCGCATCGGGCTGGTGGATGATGATGTGGTGGAGCTTTCCAACCTGCAACGCCAGATCCTGCACGCCACGGCAGATGTGGGCCGCGCAAAGGTGGACTCGGCCCGCGCTGCGCTGGAAGCTCTCAACCCCGGTATTGTGGTGGAAACACATCTCCAGCGGCTCAATGCTGCATCGGCAGAAGGGCTGATAAGCCAGTATGATCTGGTGTGCGACGGGTGCGATAATTTTGCCACCCGCTACGTGGTAAACGCCGCTTGTGTAAAAACCCGCAAGGTGCTGGTTTCTGCCGCTGTGCAGCGGTTTGAAGGCCAGCTTTCCACCTTTTCCCCTTGGCGTGGTGGCCCGTGTTACCATTGCCTCTACCCGCAAACCGATGGTGAAGCCTCTGGCCTGAGCTGTGGAGAGGCCGGAGTATTTGGGGCCGTAACGGGTGTAATGGGCACCTTACAGGCCACCGAGGCCCTGAAGGAGCTTTTGAACATAGGGGAAAGCATGGCCGGGCGTTTGTTGATGTGGGATGCCCTGCGCACGCGCTTTACTACCATTATGCTGGAGGCAGACCCAAACTGCCCCGTATGCCACGGCATGGGGGCCACGCCTGCAGCGCCTCAGCAGGCTGCTCCTTCCGCCGGGTAACGCGGCCATTGTGCCCGACTCCTGCTGCGTCAGTATGTGCCGCAGCGGAACGAGAGAGATAAAAAACACATTCTGCCGGTAGCAATGGGCTGGTGCAGCCATATTGTGCAAAAGGCGCGGGTGCAGCCCATATCTGGCGGGAACAAAGCGTTTGGCCTAGATTTACCGCAGCTTTGGCAGGCAGGAAGGCACAAGCCCTTCTGCCACCGCGCATGGGGTCCGGCGTGATGCCTCTTGCCCCGGCGCGTCTCTCTTGGCAGGGATGCAGGCATGATGTTCACACGCTCTTCCATTTTCCGGATTCACCTGCTTGCCTGCGTGGCTGGCTGTGCCGTGGCTTTTGCCGGTGTTCCTGCGGTTTCTGCCCATGCGGCAGAACAGAAAAAAACCACGGCGCACAGCCACCATACCCATCATGCCGAAGGCAAGCATGAGGGCACATCTGCCAAGGCCGGAAAAAAGGCTTCCGCCAAGTCAGAAAGTGCCAAGTCAGAAAGCTCTGAGCACGCCAAAAAAGGCAGACATCATAAAAAGCACCATAGTGCAGAGGCCACGCATGCGGCAGCACCCAAGCATCACCCGGCCGCCACGGCTGCCGCAGGGGCCGCAGCGGGTGCAGGTGCCGTAGCTGCAGGCGCCGCTGCGGCAGATGCCGCAAACCCGGCCACACCGCCCGCAGATGCCGCGCCAGAACCGCCAAAGGGCACCGTAACGGGCCTGCCGCTCCCACGTTATGCCGCCCTGCGAGCAGATGAAGTGAACATGCGGGCCGGGCCGGGGCAGCGTTTCCCCATTATCTGGGTGTATCATCGCCGTGGCATGCCGGTGCGGATCGAGCGTGAGTTTGATGTATGGCGCCTGGTGGAAGACCCCACAGGCCAGAAAGGCTGGATGCAGCAGGCTACACTTGCAGGCGGGCGGGATTTTCTGGTGCCGGGTGAACCCCCGGGGGATGATGCCCCCATACCGCCCAAGCTGGACAAGAATGGCGAGAAAATTCCCGCATCCGGCCATATGGATACGCGCGTTGTAGAAACAGTGCCCACGCTGGATGATGCCAAAAACATTGCAGGCGCGGTTATGCTGCGCGCAAGTGCCAGTGATGATGCCCCGGTTGTGGCGGTGCTAAAGCCCGGTGCTGTAGGCTCCGTTAAGGAATGTGCGGCCGGGTCTGCTTGGTGCAGGGTTTCCGTTAAACAGTATAATGGCTGGGTGCCGCGCAAGGCGATCTGGGGTGTGGATGCGGATGAGGCCATAAACCCCTCCTGAACAACCTCGGTGAACGAGAAGGAGACGTAGAGATGGCAGACCCCACACAGCAGAGTGCCGGCGCACAGCAGGCGCAAACCTGCCGCACCAAAATTGTGGCCACACTCGGCCCGGCCTCATCAGATTACGCCACCATCCGCGATCTGGCTCTGGCCGGGGCGGATGTGTTCCGCTTCAACTTCTCCCACGGCACGCATGAAGATCACGCCGCCCGCCACGCCATTGTGCGGCAGGTGGAGGCGGAACTGGGCACCCCCATCGGTATTCTGGCCGACATGCAGGGCCCAAAGCTGCGCGTGGGTCGCTTTGCCGCTGGTAGTGTTATCTTGCAGCCGGGTGCCACCTTTCGGTTTGATCTGTCTGACGTGCCGGGGGATGAGCACCGCGTAAACCTGCCGCACCCGGAAATTATCAGCGCCGTGCGCCCCGGCAGCCGCCTGCTGATGGATGATGGCAAACTGGCTGTGATTGTGGAAAAGGTGGGGCCGGACTGGCTGGAAACGCGGGTGGATATTGGTGGCCCGCTTTCCGACCATAAAGGCGTGAACGTGCCGGATGTGGCGCTGCCTATACCCGCTTTGACGGAAAAAGACCGCAAGGATCTGGCCTTTGCGCTGGATATGGGGGTGGATTACGTGGCCCTCTCCTTTGTGCAGCGGGCCGAGGATGTGGCACAGGCCCGTGCATTGGTGGGGGAACGCGCCGCCGTGCTGGCCAAGCTGGAAAAACCGCAGGCGGTTGAAAATCTGGACGCCATTCTGGAACTGTCTGATGCGGTTATGGTGGCACGTGGGGATTTGGGTGTTGAACTGCCGCCCGAAAGCGTGCCGCTGGTGCAAAAGCGCATTATCCGCGCTGCCCGCAGGCTGGGCAAACCCGTTGTGGTGGCCACCCAGATGCTGGAAAGCATGATTTCCGCCCCAACTCCCACACGGGCCGAGGCATCGGATGTGGCAACAGCCGTGTTTGATGGTGCAGATGCCGTAATGCTTTCTGCCGAATCCGCCGCTGGCAAATACCCGCGTGAAGCTGTGCGGATTATGAACCGCATTTTGTGGCGGGTGGAAGAAGATGCCGGTTGGCAGGCCCATATGGCCGCAGCCCGTCTGGCCCCGGAAGATTACGTGGCCGATGCCATTGCCAGTGCTGCCCAGCAGGTGGCGGCTACGCTCAAGGCTCCGGCCATCGTGGCCTATACGCACCGTGGCCCCACAGCGCTGCGCATTGCGCGTGAGCGGCCAACATGCCCCATTCTGGGCATTACCCCCACACATACATCTGCCCGGCGCATGGCGCTGGTATGGGGTGTGCGGGCCTTTGTTAGCGCGCCCCACAAACCCACAACCACAGCGGAAGATGTGGTGGAGGTTGCGCTGGATGTGGTGGCCCGTGCAGGCATAGGCGCGCAAGGCGATTCTGTAGTGATAGCCGCTGGCGTGCCCTTTGGCGTAAGTGGGTCTACCAACCTTTTGCGTGTTGCCCATATTGATTGAGCCAGCATGGGGCAAAAGGTTTGCAAAGCCTTTACCCCGGCATGCAGGCATTGCCACAGCCAAGGGGTGACAGTGCGCGAACAAGGCAGTATGCACCCGCACAATACGGCAAAAATTGCCCGATAACTGTCTGGTAAACGCAGGAGGCATGATGGCACCCCCACGCAGCAGGCTGGCAAGACGTGCAATGCTGAAAGGCATAACTGCGCTTTCTGCAACCGTGGCGGCCCCCGTGCTGGCCCGTGGGGCGGATGAGGTTGCACCCGATACCGTGCGCCCGCCTGATGTCACCACCAATCCGCCGCGCCAGTGGGGTGCAAACGCGCCTCCCGCCTATACGCCAGACCCGGATGTGCTGGTGATTGACCGCTCCTTTCGGGACTTGCTGTACGGTAACGCGGCCCTGCACCGGGTGTGGGATAAAGGCACATGGCTGGAAGGGCCTGCGTGGTCCTCCCAAGGGCGGTATCTGCTGTTCAGTGATGTGGTGACAAGCCAGCAATATCGCTATTTGTGGGAGACGGGAGAGGTTACGGTTTTTCGCCCGGAATCCTACCATGCCAATGGCAACACGTTTGATTATCAGGGCCGCCAGATTACGTGCGAGCACTTTTTGCGCCGTGTGATCAGGTGGGAGCACGATGGCTCCGCCCATGTGGTGGCAGACAAGTTTGAAGGCCACCCGCTGAATTCCCCCAACGATGTGATTGCCCACCCCGATGGCAGCATCTGGTTTACCGACCCGGGATATGGAGACAACGTGGCCGAAGGCCATGCAGACATGCCCGGAGGTGAGGCCAACCCGGATGGCCATATCCGCTGGAAAATAGGGGAGGAGCTGATAGGCTCCATTGGCGGCACACGGCGGCAGGCGGACCATACCTTTCGGGTAGATGCGGCCGGGCATATTGATGTAGTGCTCACGCAGGCGCAGTTGCCCAACCCTAATGGGCTGTGTTTTTCGCCCGATTTTTCACGGCTTTACGTTATTTCCTCCGGCAAGCAGCCGGGCGGGCACGGGCATGATGGAGATCAGGCCGTGCATGTGTTTGATCTGCACAAGGAAGAACTGCCGCTTTCCAACCCGCGCCTGTTCACTAACATGCGGTTTGAAGGCGTGCAGATGGGGCCAGATGGCATGAAGGCCGATGTGCACGGCAATATCTGGTGCGGTGTAAGCGGGCCGGTGGGGCTGTGCGGGGTGTTTGTGTTTAACCCCGAAGGGCATCTTATTGGCCGCATTCGTCTGCCGCAGAGCGTTTCTAACCTCACATTTGGCGGCCCCAAGCGCGATTGGCTGTTTATGTGCGCGGGGGATTCGCTCTACCGCTTGCAGGTGAACACGCAAGGTGCTGCTCCGGCCTGAGAAAACAGCGGTCAGGCGCTTTTCTTCAGCAGCAGGGGCAGTAAGCCAAACAGCGCGCAGGTGATGGCGGCAAACCATGCCAGACCATCCGGCGTTGCCGCCATGGAACTGGCAGCCAGCGCAGGCCCTGCAAATGCGCCCGCACCCCACGCAAGGGAGCTAAGGGTGTAAATAGCTATCAGGTCTCCGCCTTTATAGCGGTCTCCCACAACAGACATCGCTACAGTGTAAATACTGGCAAACACGCCATCCCACACAAACAGCAGCGCGTGGGCCACGCCGGGGTGATGAATGGCCACGGGCCACAATAACGCGCCCATACTTGCCAGCCCGGCCAATGAGACCAGAAGCCAGCGGCGGCTTGTGCGGTCTCCTATCCAGCCAATGGGAATCTGAAACGCCATGGCCCCCAGCAGCATGATGCTCAGCAGCAGCGTGGCTCCATGTTCTGACCACCCGAAATGCATGGCGTAGAGCGCCAGAAAAGAGGTGGCAGCCGAATCCAGCATGGCAATCAGCAATGTGGCGGCAATGGCTATGGGGGCCAAGGGCAGGTAGCGCAGCAGGCTGGGGCGTTGTGGCGGTGTAAGCTGCGGGTGTGGCAACCACGGCGCAGCCACCAGACCGGTAGCCACCAACAGGCCAATACTGGCGCAGGCAAAGGGCAAGGCGCTGGTGCGGCCTGTAAGCGTTAGCAAGGCGGGGCCTGCGGCAATGCCAATAGAAAGCAGCGTGCTGTAAAGCCCCATTACGCGGCCTCTGGCATTATCGGGCGTTATCTGGTTCAGCCAGCTTTCAGAAAGCACCAGAATAATCTCGCACGCGGCCCCCAGTACGGCGCGCAGGCCAAACCATACCCAGATGGATGGCAATAGTGGAAAAAAGGCCAGCGTGGCCGCCCCTGTCAGCAAAGCCAACGTAACGGCCCGTTTGGGCCCCAAAGCCATGCTGATGCGTGGCATAAACGGCGCAATGGCCAGCGAGCCCACAGCGTGCATCATGGTATTGGCGGCAATCATGCCGGTGCCAAACCCCAGATCCACCATTTCCAGCGTAAACAGGGGCGCACCCAGCCCCATAACCAGCCCGAACATAAGCCCCACAACAGTAAGGGAAAGGGTAGGGGCGGCGGTGACAACAGGGCGCGCGGAAGGGTGAGGCAGCATGGCTGGCTTGTAGCGGGTTGCGTGGGCCGGAGCCAGCCTTCATGCCGCTTTGGGGGAGTGCGTATTTAAAACAGTTTATTGATAAGCGTGTTGCCAATGCCAAACCCCGCGCCAGAGGCCAGAGAATGGGCAAAGCCGGAATTGATCACGTCATCCAGCACATTCTCGACTTCCGGCTTGACGGAACTGAGGGCAGAGGGCTGCGGCGGGGCCACATTCTGCTGCACCTGCGTGGCAAGGGCCGTGTGCAAAGCCTGAAGCAGGTTGATGACCTGAGATTGCTCATCCCGCAGGGAAAGGGCCAGTTCCTTTAGGTCCAGCAGCCATTCACGCGCCTGCATATCTCCACCATCGGCGGCGGTCTGCATTTTGTTGCACAATGTTTGTAGGGCGGTGGCAGATTGCTGGGCCTGTGCCTGAAACTGGTTGTAGGTTTGATCTATGGCCTGAATATCCATGCTGAAAACCCTTTCAATATAATGTGTTCCAAGGCCCCAAGCACACCACCGCAGGGTGGCAAATGCAAGCCATGCGGCCCCTGTGCGGCTATCTGCGGTGGCAGCCATGATACGTATTGGTGAGGATTTTGCGTGCATTCCGGCGCGCGGGCGGCTATCTGTCTGCCCAAGCAAACATCAGCAAAGCCATTCTCCGCCCTTTCATGGCAGAAAGCGGTGGCGTGGCCCGCAGGGAATATCAGGCCTTTACATGGATATCCGCAATATCGCCATCATTGCCCACGTTGACCACGGCAAGACGACTCTGGTTGACGAACTGCTCAAGCAGTCGGGTTCGTTCCGCGAAAACCAGCACGTTGCCGAACGCGCAATGGACAGCAACGATCTGGAACGCGAACGTGGCATTACCATTCTTGCCAAGTGCACATCCGTTGTCTGGAAAGATACCCGTATCAACATTATTGATACCCCCGGACACGCCGACTTTGGCGGGGAAGTGGAACGTATTTTAAGCATGGTGGATGGCGCCATTGTGCTGGTGGACTCCGCCGAAGGTGCGCTGCCGCAGACCAAGTTTGTGGTGGGCAAGGCACTGGCCCGCGGCCTGAAGCCAATTGTGGTTGTGAACAAGATTGACCGTGGCGATGCCCGCCCCGATGAAGTGCACAACGAAATTTTTGATCTGTTTGCAGCCCTTGGCGCAAATGATGAGCAGCTTGACTTCCCGATGCTGTTTGCCTCTGGCCGTCAGGGCTGGGCAGATGAAACGCTGGATGGCCCCCGCAAGGACCTGAGCCCGATGTTCGAGCTGATCCTGCGCCATGTGCCAGCTCCGAATCTGGACAAAGACAAGCCCTTCGCCATGACAGCCACCATTCTGGAAAGTGACAACTTTCTGGGCCGCGTGCTGACAGGCCGTGTGGAACAGGGCCGCGCCAAGGTGAACATGCCTGTTAAGGTGCTGCGGGCCGATGGCTCCGTGGTGGAAACAGGCCGCCTGACCAAGCTGCTTTCCTTCCGTGGTCTGGACCGCGTGGGTGTGGAAGAAGTGGAAGCTGGGGACATTGTGGCCGTGGCAGGTTTGTCTGAAGCCACCATTCCAGACACCATTGCCGCCCCGGAAGTTGAAGCGCCGCTGGAAGCCATTCCGGTTGATCCGCCGACACTGTCCATGACCTTCCGCCTGAACGATGGCCCGCTGGGTGGCCGTGAAGGCAAGAAGGTGACGTCTCGCCAGATTCGTGACCGTCTGTTCAAGGAAATCGAAAGCAACATTGCTATTCGCGTGACAGACAGCCCCGAAAGCGAAGCGTTTGAAGTGGCTGGCCGTGGTGAACTTCAGCTTGGTGTGCTGATTGAAACCATGCGCCGTGAAGGCTTTGAGCTGACAATCGGCCGCCCGCGCGTGCTGTTCCGCACCAATGAAGAAACCGGTGAGCGCGAAGAGCCTTACGAAGAAGTTACCATTGATGTGGACGAACCCTATTCCGGCGTTGTGGTGGAAAAGATGTCCCTCCGCAAAGGCCAGATGCAGGACATGCGCCCCTCTGGCGGTGACAAGGTGCGCCTGACATTTATCATCCCCTCACGCGGGCTGATAGGCTACCACGGTGAGTTCCTGACCGACACGCGCGGCACGGGTATCATGAACCGTCTGTATTCCCACTACGGGCCTTATGCTGGCACTGTGGAAGGCCGCCGCAATGGCTCCCTGATTTCTGCAGAAAACGGGGCAACCACGCAGTACTCCCTGTTCTCCCTGCAGGATCGTGGCACGCTGTTTGTGGATGCGGGTGAAACGGTTTATCAGGGCATGATCATCGGTGAGCATTCCCGTGAGAATGATCTGGAAGTAAACCCGATCCGTGAAAAGAAGCTGACCAACATGCGCGCCGCCGGTAAGGACGAAGCCCTGCTGCTGACCCCGCCGCGCCGTATGTCTTTGGAACAGGCGATTGCGTATATTGAAGACGATGAGCTGGTGGAAGTTACTCCATCTGCTATTCGCCTGCGCAAGCGGTATCTGGACCCCAACGAACGCAAGAAGCGCGGCAAAAAAGCAGACTGATTCTCTCTCACTTATCGGCTGTCCAGCACTTTGGGGGGCCGGTAAGTGTGGCGCATTTGTGGTGTTGATGTATTTTTTTCAGTGACACCGATTTGTCATATACAAAACGCGCAATATGCCTGAATCCAAGGGAAACCGCCTGTTACCGGGCGGTTTTTTGGGTTTTGCAAGTGCCAATATGGCTGGTTTGCGGCTGTCAAGTGGCGGGGCAATGATATGTATAAAGATTGCACAAATTTTAGCCCAAGACGCTGTGCTTTTGCCGTGATATTAAGCAGCCTATAAACCGGTCTATAGCTGAATGTAGGGTTGTCCTGCATGAGGTGGATTGGACCACGGGTTTTTGGAGATATTTTATGATTTCTCGTCGTCTGCTTGCGGCTCTGTCCACCGTTGCCCTGCTGGGCGTTGCTGCTCCGTCCTTCGCGCAGGAAGCTGCGCCTCCGGCTCCGCCGGCTGGCCCGGAAGCTGCTGCACCTGAAGGTGCTGGCCCGGCTGCTACAGAAGCTGGTAAAACCGAAGAAAGCAAAGGTGCTGCTGCACATAAGGGCAAGCACAAAGGCCACAAGGGTGGCAAACACCACGGTGGCAAACACCACGGTAAGAAGAAGTCCGCTGCTCCGGCTTCTGACTCCTCTTCCGATTCCGCACAGTAATCACCCGGCACAAGGGGGTGCTGCGTTACAGGCGCGGTACCTTCTGCCTGCCGTGGCTTAAAAGCTGCGCACTATAAAAAGGCCGCGGAGGTATCTGCCACCGCGGTCTTTTTTGCGCCGTTAGTTATATCGGTTGATGGAAAGATCCAGCGCGGGAATATCGGGCTTTCTGCCGTGCACAAGGTCTGCAATCAGGCGGCCAGAGCCACACGCCATTGTCCAGCCCAGGGTGCCGTGGCCGGTGTTGAGCCATAGGTTTTTAAAGCCAGACACGGGGCCAATAACGGGTGTGCCATCTGGCGTGCAGGGGCGCAGGCCCGCCCAGTATGTGGCGGCGCTCAGGTCTCCCCCGCCAAACAGTTCTGAAAAAGACAGCTCCAACGTTTCACGCCGGTCGGGGCTGAGTTTCAGGTTGTAACCCGTCAGTTCCGCCGTGCCCCCTATACGAATGCGGTTGCCAAGCCGTGTAATGGCCAACTTGTAGGAGGTATCATTCACGGTGGACATGGGGGCGTGGGTTTCATCCGTAAGGGGCAGGGTGAGGGAATAGCCTTTTACGGGGTAAACGGGCAGATGCACGCGCAATGGGCGCAGCAGCAGCGGGCTGTAGCTGCCCATAGCCACAATATACGCATCGCCCCTGAAATGTGCGGCACTGGTACGCACAGACATAATTTCATCCGCAGCGGCATCCAGCCCCAGAACGGTGGCATCATAAACAAACTTCACACCCTTGGCTTCCGCCATGCGGGCCAGCCTTTGGGTGAACACATGCGCATCGCCCGATTCATCACCGGGTAAATACAGCCCACCCGTAAGCAGATGCTTGGCATGGGCAAGGCCGGGTTCGTGCTCCAAAACCTGATCCACCGCCAAAAGCTGGTGGGGAATGTTGGCTTCTGCCAGCAGGCGCATATCGTGCTGGGCGGTATCTATCTGCTTGTTGGTGCGGAAAAGCTGGATCAGCCCGCGCTGCCTGTCATCATACGTAATGCCGGTTTCCTCACGCAGGGCGTCCAGACAATCGCGGCTGTATTCGGCAATGCGCAACATGCGGGATTTGTTAATGTCATACGCATGGGCGTTACAGTTTTTTAAAAGCTGGTCCAGCCAGCGGATCATGGCCAGATCAAACCGTTTGCGAATAACCAGCGGGCTGGTTTTGGGGTGCAGCATCCACTTTGCAGCCTGAAGCGGCAGGCCGGGAGAAGCCCACGGCGTGGAATATCCGGGGGAAACCTGCCCGGCATTGGCAAACGATGTTTCAAGTGCCGGGGCGGACTGGCGGTCTATTACCGTGACTTCATGCCCAAGGCAGGCCAGATACCAGGCCGATGTTACCCCGATAACGCCAGCGCCCAGAATGATGACTTGCACGGTTTTATCCTTACTCACAAGGCCAATGGATCAGACAAGCACCATACCTTGCTGTGCCCGTACGCGCCAGAACCCGTAAGAAAACGGTCTATGGCGCTGGCTGCCGGGAGGTATGCGAGAATAACGCGCAAAAAGTGCCTAACCCATTGCACAACAAAGATGCGTTTATAAAAAATGGCGGCATGTTGTGCCTGCTTGGGGCCATGCCGCCATAATGGCGTGGGGTTTAGGCAGGCACACCTTTGCTGGTGGAATATTCAAAGTGCAACGCCTGATCCGGGTTCACAATGGGGTAAATGGCGTGGGCGGCCATGGCGGCTTCGCTAAACCCTTGCAAAATCAGCTTCAGCTTGCCGGGGTAGGTGGCCACATCGCCCACGGCAAACACGCCCGGCAGGCTGGTTTCACAGCTTGAAGGGGTAACGGGAATGGTGGAGCGCATGGTATCCATACCCCAGCGCGCCACAGGCCCCAGATCTGTGGCCAGCCCAAAGAAAGGCAGCAGCACATCGGCTTCCAGCATACGGGTTGCGCCATCCAGATCAGCCACTTCCACACCTTCCAGCGCACCGTTCTGGCCATGCAGGGCGTGGAGCTGATAGGGCACCACCTTTTCAATCTGCCCGGCGGCTACGGCCTCATCCAACTGGCGCAGGCTTTCTGGCGCACCGCGGAACCTGTCCCGCCGATGCACGAGGTACAGTTTTTCTGCATTGTCTTTGAGGGAAAGCGCCCAATCCAGTGCGGAATCGCCCCCACCGGCAATGACAATACGGCGGCCTGCAAAATCGGCTTTGCGGCGCACATAGTATTGCACGGCCCCGGTATCTTCAAACGCTTCCAAACCTTCCAATGGCGGGCGGTTGGGGCCAAAGGCACCTGCACCGGCGGCAATAATAATGGCCTTGGCCTTCAGCGTGGTGCCTTGGTTGGTGCCCAGCGTAAAGTTGCCCCGGTGGCCCTCAAGGCTTTCCACCCGGTGCTTGAGCAGGCGGGGGATGTTAAAAGGGGCAATCTGTTCTTCCAGCCGGGCAATAAGTTGCGCGCCTTCTACGGCGGGGCAGGCGGGAATATCGTAAATCGGCTTTTCCGGATACAGGGCCGCACATTGGCCGCCCACTTCTGGCAGCACATCTATCAACACACAGTTCAGCCGCAGCATGGCGCACTGAAAAGCGGCAAAAAGCCCCGCTGGGCCAGCGCCAATTATGGCTACGTCTGTTTCTGCTGGCGTATCAGTCATGGCGTGGCGTGATGCTCCCTTATCTGGTTACATTAAAATACGGTTTCTGTTTTGCGCCAGCACGGGCCGGTGCGCAATGGCCTAGAATAAGCAACACCCCGAAGCAGAAATTTGCTCCGGGGTGCACATAACGTACAAGGCAAAAAGTAAGTGTGGCGGAAAACTCAGCCCTTGGCCAAGGCCTGCTTGAGTTTTGCATCCAGCACATCAAGGAAAGGCTGCGTATCCAGCCATTTGGTGCCGTTGCCCACCAGCAGCGCCAGATCCTTGGTCATCTGTCCGCCTTCCACTGTATCCACGCACACTTTTTCCAGCGTGTTGGCAAAGTGCACCACGTCTGGCGTATCATCAAAGCGGCCACGATAGGCCAGCCCGCGTGTCCATGCAAAAATGGAGGCAATGGGGTTGGTGCTGGTGGGCTTGCCTTTCTGATACTCCCGATAATGGCGGGTGACGGTGCCGTGTGCGGCTTCGGCCTCCACCACATCGCCTGTGGGGTTCAGCAGCACGGATGTCATTAGCCCAAGGCTGCCAAAACCCTGTGCCACAATGTCACTTTCCACATCGCCATCGTAGTTTTTGCAGGCCCATACGTAGCCGCCCGGCCATTTGAGCGCACAGGCCACCATGTCATCAATCAGGCGGTGTTCGTAGGTCAGGCCCAGCTTTTCAAACTCGGCCTTGAATTCCTTTTCATACACCTCCTGAAACACATCCTTGAACATGCCATCATAGGCTTTCAGGATGGTGTTTTTGGTGGACAGATACACCGGCAGCTTGCGGTCCCGCCCATATGCGAGGGAGGCACGGGCAAAGCCTTCGATAGAGGCACGGGTGTTGTGCATGCCCAGTGCCACACCGGGGCCTTTGAAGTCATGCACATCCAGCGTAATGGGCTCACCACCATCTTCGGGAATGTAGTTGAGCGTCACCTTGCCGGGGCCGGGGATCTTGGTTTCCGCAGCGCGGTAGATATCCCCATAGGCATGGCGGCCAATCACGATGGGCTTTGTCCAGTGCGGCACAAGGCGCGGCACGTTGGAGCAGATGATGGGTTCACGAAAAATGGTGCCATCCAGAATGTTGCGGATGGTGCCGTTGGGTGAACGCCACATCTTTTTCAGCCCGAATTCCTTCACCCGTGCTTCATCAGGGGTGATGGTGGCGCATTTTACGCCCACGCCGTAGCGTTTGGTGGCTTCTGCGGCTTCTACGGTCACCTTGTCATCCGTGGCATCACGGTTTTCTATGCCCAGATCGTAATATTTCAGGTCAATATCCAGATAGGGCAGAATCAGGCGCTCACGAATAAAGTGCCAGATGATACGGGTCATTTCATCCCCGTCCATTTCCACCACCGGGTTCTTGACCTTGATTTTAGCCATAATACTGCATCCGATTCGAAGTGTGTCTTGCTTTTGTGGCGCGCAGATGCGGGTTACGTATAGGCATCATGCAGTGCGCGAATTGAGAACCATAAGCGGGGTTGAAATACTGCGCTGTTCACGATCATGACAAAACAGGCCCATGTGCGCTCAAAGCCTATGGAGCATGTGCAAAAATCTTTGTTTTCTGCGGAATATCCAGTGTTATCACAAACATGTCAGGCGTAATGGGGTGTCCGCCCTGCAAGATTAAGGGGGAGGTGCCCGTGCCGCCTGATTATGCTAACAACAGAAAAAATTGGCGGACCGCCTGTATGCAAGCGCCTGCCAAAATCATGATTGCGCATCTGGAACGGGCAGCCGGGGTAAGCTGAGGCATGTTTTCTTTTATATCATTTCACGGGCACATTCTGGCGCACCGAGATTTTTACCTGACGTGTATTCCGGTTGCGCAGGCTGTTTCTCCACATTGGAGCGTGGTGCAACTGGCGGCAGACGGCAACCATTTGCAGGGCTTTGCGGATGTGAATGTCGGTGTTGTTGAGGACGGAGAAAACAAAGGCCTGATTACGCTGGGGCAGAACGACCGGTTTTTTTCTGCCCAGCCCACAGGCAGAATAACTTGGGTGCCGCATATTTTGCCATGGGAGCTGTTTGTGCCAGTGCTCAGCCAGCATGTGCCTTTGCTGGCACGGCTGGCGCAGGGGGAATGGCTTATTGCAGGGCAGCAAAAGCCAGAGCCGGTTTTGTTCCATGAGCATTGGGTGCATCTTGGCAGCAACAAGTGGGATTTGCGCACCCTTTTCCTGCGTGAAAAAGACGATACCATCATTATTTCCGATGGGCGGGAAACAGAGACCATTCTGCAGGCCTGTCCGTTACCTGTGCAGAAAACGTTTATGGCCATGCTTTCTGCACAGATTAAGGCAATGGCCGGCACACCCTTTGCACAAACCGCAGAAAAAGCCCGTGAACAGTTGCAGTTGCAGCCCGAAGATTCAGCTTGTTTGCTGGAACTGGCAAAAGAATGCGCCAAGATAGGAAAGTTTGATCTGGCACGTACGGCCATACTGTGCGCGGCATTGCGAGATTTCCGGCCGGATCTGTATTTCTTTTGCGCTATTCTGTCCTTGCGGGAAAAAGCGAACAAACAGGCTGCGGCTTTGGCCAATCTGGCGCTGAAAGGCCGGTTTGGCACGGCCCCCATACCTGAGCCCCTGCAACAGTTGGTGCAAAGAACAGAGCAGGGAGAGGCCGCGCTACTATTGCTGCCTTCTGCCTTGAAAGAACACGCAGAAGGATTTGACCCAGCTTTTGACTTTTTAATGGCGCCTTTGCCGCTTGCCATGCTGGGGGCAAAAGATGTGCGGCAGGTTTATGCCCATCAGTTTGAGCAGATGGCATCTGCGTGCACCCAGCCAGAAAGGTTGCAACTGGTGCAGGCCGACCAGGCGCTGAACGGCGTGCAATACTGGAACCAGGTTGTGGCGGGCCATTATGCCTGGCTCAATCAGGACCGCACCAGTGCAGATCCGCATTATGCCACGGCCCGCAAGCTTTCCATTACATCCGGTATTGAGGCCATTCATTATAATTGCGGTGTTTACACGTGGCTGCCTGAAGGGGCCGCGCATAACCTGCATGAGCAGCAGGTAACAGACCAGCTGGGCTTTGGCGGGTGGCACTGGCATTCCAGCGCTGCGCCAGAACGTACTGAGGCAGATACCCCCGATGCCTGTATTGTTATGGGGTGTGATAGCGCCTATTTCCGCTTTGTTCCCAAGCTTGTCATGTCTCTTGCAAAGGCATGTCAGGCACAGCCGGATCAGGGGCGTTTTCGGTTGTGTCTGGGGGTGGATCGGCCTACGGATGAGCAACTCACCCTGCTGCGTGATCTTGTAGCCTTTTTCTCGGCAAAAGATCGGGGGATGGATTTCACATTTGTGCACGGGCAACTTACCCATGCCGATCAAGCCACTTATACCTGCATCCGCTATCTGATGTTGCCGCACATTGTAAACCAGTGGCCCTGCCCGGTGCTGACAGCAGATTGCGATGGCTACTTCCCGCAGGATTTCCCCACTTTATGGAAGGAACTTACATCCAGCGCGGATTACGGGTTCCGGCTGTATGCCTATAACCATGATGGAAAGCAGCGCTATGGTGAGCCTTGGGGCTTTGGGGCGGGCCTGTCCTATTTTGGAGAAATGGCGCTTCTGCCGCAGATTGGGCAGTATCTGCACAATTATGTTCAACGCACCTACAGTACGGAAAACCCAACCAACTGGTGCATAGACCAGTGCGCACTGGCGCAGGCCTATTATCGCTTTATTGCATCGCGCTGGAATGACCTGCGGATCCATTTCATGGATGAAGGCACGCCCCTTATGGTGATGTCGCACCATGTTGGTGGCAAGGATGCGCTTTTGGAACATGAAGGTGCGGTTTCTGAACAGGATTTACGCCAGTTCATGCAGGACAACGCTTAAAGAGTATTTTGGCAAAAGCCGGTCAGTTCGTTCTGACCGGCTTTTTTGTTCGGGTTTTCATCGCAGGGGAAAAGCCACTGATGACATATGCCGCATTGTACAAGGAAGAAGACGAGCAGCGTTTTCAGGATTGGCAAAGGGCGCATCCATCCGGGATTTTTGTAAACTCAAGTCCAGGGCGTCTGAATCCAAAATATATTGTAGCGCATCGGTCTGGGTGCATGTCCGTACAGCAGCACAAAGGGCGCACGGTGGTTTATTCTAAGCACTGCTTTGATAGTCTGCACGAAGCTCAGGACTACTTGCGTGCAGAATGTGGTGCAACGCCTTCAACCGGTTGCCGCAGATGCAAGCCAGCAGGGTAGTTGCGCAAGCATAAGACGGTGGCATGGCACGCAGTATGGGTGCTGTGCAGAAGGTATTTTGAATTTTAAGGAAATATGCTGGGGCGAACGACGGGGCTTGAACCCGCGACCACCGGTACCACAAACCGGCGCTCTACCAGCTGAGCTACGTCCGCCGCACAGCAAGCGGACGTTTAGAGAAAACTGCGTCGTTCGTCAATCACTTCTGGCGTTTTTATGTAGAAAAATCAGCTCTGGCGGCTTTTCCACTGTTCCAGACGGGCCACAGCTTCAATCAGCACCTCCTCACGCTTGCAAAAGGCAAAGCGAATCAGGTTGCGCGGGGGCGTGCCACTTTGCGCATCATAAAAGGCAGATGCAGGAATGGTGGTGACACCGGCCTGCTCTGTCAGCAGACGGCTGAAGGCCATGTCATCCAGCCCGTTTGCCAGCGGGGTAATATCGGCCATCACAAAGTAGCTGCCTTGGCAGGGCAACACGCCAAAGCCCACACGCGCCAGCCCGGCAGAAAGGATCTGGCGTTTTGTATCCATCTCCTGCGCCAGTTGGGTAAAGTAGGCGGTATCCTTGTTCAGCCCAAAGGCCACGGCGCGTTGCAGGTTGGGGGCGGTGGCAAATACAAGGTTCTGGTGCGCTTTGGCCACCACGGCCGCCAGCGGGGCCGGGGCGGTAACGTAGCCCACCTTCCAGCCCGTAAAGGAAAAGCTTTTGCCTGCGCTGCCAATACGGATGCAGCGTTCGCGCATATCCGGCAACGCCATCAGCGAGAGGTGCGGCACGCCAAATACAAGGTGTTCATACACCTCATCGCAGATAGCGTAGGTATCATGCTGGCGCATCAGCTCGGCAATAAAGGCCAGTTCCTCGGCGGTGAATACCTTGCCGGTGGGGTTCATGGGGGTGTTGAGCACAATGGCTTTGGTGCGCGGGCCAAAGGCGTTCTTCAGGGCCTCACGCGGGAGCGCCCAGTCTGGCGCTTCCAGCCGCACAAGGCGCGCAATGCCCCCAAGCTGGCGCACAACGGGCAGATAGGTATCGTAAAGGGGTTCCATCAGCACCACCTCATCCCCCGGCTCTATCAACGCCAGGAAGGAGGCTGCCAGGGCTTCGGTTGCGCCGGAGGTCACCACCACTTCCGATTCGGCATCAACAGGAATGTTCTGGAATCGGGCAGAGGCATCTGCAACGGCCGTGCGCAGTTCTGGCAGGCCTGTAAGGGGCGCATACTGGTTGCGCCCATCAAGCAGGGCATCTGCGGCAAGCTGCGCCATATCCTGCGGGCCTTCCGTATCAGGAAAACCCTGCCCAAGATTGATGGCATCGTGCTTGCGGGCCAGCTCGGACATAAGCGTGAATATAGTGACAGGCTGGTTTGCAAGCTGCCTGTTAAGCAATTTTGTCATTACAAAGTTCCTTGCCCCGCGGGCGGAAAGCGGCGAATAAAACGCGTTGCCGAAACAGTGCGCATAAAGGTTGGTTTGGTGCTTTATCGATACAAATCTGCATCTGCCTGATTGCCCGCACGGGCAAGCCGTGCAAGTGTAACGGTGTGGGGTGCCTTCTGCCTATAGGGCAGGGTGGCGCCATAATGGACAGGCCCGTAATAACGGGCACAACAATGGTATATTGACGACGCGCGATGAAGAAGATCGAGGCCATAATCAAGCCCTTCAAGCTGGATGAGGTGAAAGAAGCCCTTCATGAGCTTGGATTACAGGGCATTACCGTGATCGAAGCCAAGGGTTTCGGCCGGCAGAAGGGGCATACGGAGCTTTATCGCGGCGCGGAATACATTGTTGATTTTCTGCCCAAGATGAAGATTGAGGTTGTGTGCCCTGCTTCCATGGTGGAGCGGGCGGTAGAAGCCATTTCCGCTGCGGCCCGCACAGGCCGCATTGGGGATGGCAAGATTTTCGTGAGTCCGGTGGATGACGTGGTGCGAATCCGTACCGGAGAACGAGGGGAAGACGCAATCTGATACACCCTCTTGCGCTAGCGTAAGGGGTGGAGATGTGCGCGTGCATGATTCCCGCAGACCGCATGCCCGCAAAGTGCGGCATGCTGACAAAGCTTAGGTGAAGAGAGCATGGTAAAAAAAACAGCTCCGGCGGGTGACAGCAAGGCTGCTGCAATTGCCAAGGTTTTTGATCTGATTCAGGAACACTCTGTGGAACTGGTGGATCTGCGTTTTACAGACCCCAAGGGCAAGTGGCATCATACATGCCAGTATGTCAGCACCATCGAAGAAGATAGCTTTACCGATGGCTTTATGTTTGATGGATCTTCCATCGGCGGGTGGAAAGCCATTAACGAAAGCGACATGGTTCTGCTGCCGGATCCGACATCCGCAGTGATGGACCCTTTCTCTGCTCGTCCGCAGCTGATCCTGTTCTGCGATATTATCGAACCTTCCACCGGGCAGCCTTACAACCGCGACCCGCGCTCTACCGCCAAGCTGGCTGAGCAGTATCTCAAGTCCTCCGGTCTGGGTGATACGGCATTCTTTGGCCCGGAAGCTGAATTCTTCATCTTCGACAACGTGCTGTTTGGTACCGGCCCGAACTACGGCAAGTATCAGTTGGACAGTATTGAAGGCCCCGATGCATCCCTGAAGGAATATCCTGAAGGCAACATGGGCCACCGTCCGGGTGTGAAGGGTGGTTACTTCCCCGTGCCGCCAGTGGATAGCGAAAGCGACCTGCGCGCAGAAATGCTGGCAGCCATGGGCGAAATGGGTCTGGCTATTGAAAAGCACCACCATGAAGTGGCGCAGTCTCAGCACGAACTTGGCACCAAGTTTGAAACGCTGGTACGCGCAGCAGACTTCATGCAGATCTACAAATACTGTGTGCACAATGTTGCCAATTCCTACGGCAAAACAGCAACATTCATGCCCAAGCCCATCTATGGTGATAACGGCTCCGGCATGCACGTTCACCAGTCTATCTGGAAAGACGGCAAGCCCACATTTGCTGGCAATGGCTATGCAGACCTGTCTGACACGGCCCTGTATTACATTGGCGGCATTATCAAGCACGCCAAGGCGCTGAACGCCTTCACCAACCCGTCCACCAACTCCTACAAGCGCCTGATTCCGGGCTTTGAAGCACCTGTGCTGCTGGCATATTCTGCCCGCAACCGTTCTGCTTCCTGCCGTATTCCGTACGCAACAAGCCCCAAGGCCAAGCGCGTTGAAGTGCGCTTCCCGGACCCCACAGCCAACCCGTATCTGGCATTCGCTGCCATGCTGATGGCTGGTATGGACGGCATCAAGAACAAGATCCACCCGGGCGATGCCATGGACAAGGATCTGTATGACCTGCCGCCGGAAGAACTGAAGCAGATCCCGACAGTTGCGGGCTCCCTGCGTGAAGCTCTGGAAGCTCTGGCAGCGGATCATGAGTTCCTGCTGGCTGGTGGCGTGTTCACCAAAGACCAGATCGAAAGCTACATCACCCTGAAATGGGATGATGTGTACCGTTTCGAACACACACCGCACCCGGTTGAATTCGAAATGTACTACTCCGTCTGATTTTCTTTCCCTTCGGGGAAGGTTTCAGAAACAGAAAAGGCGCGGTTCCCGTTGGGGGCCGCGCTTTTTTGTTGGAACTGATACGTTCAAGTATCAAGCCCCCAGTTTTTGAAGTGCATATTGCTGAAATTGCCAGATTTTATAAAAAAATGCAGGCACAGTTTTCGGCCTTTACGGTATTTTCTTGGGTTGCACTGCCGCGCTGTTGTATTGATCAGCCTGAAACAGTTTTTCTTGTTTAGAAAAATACAGATGTAAACGTATGCGGGGCGGAAAACAGGTCACATGATACACACAAACAGCAACCGGCCCGATATTGTATTACAGATTACCGCAGCGGTTTACGCGGCAGCGGGCTTTTTTCTTACAGGTGGCGGGCTTTGGCTGGCTTTGCTGGGCGGGTCCTGCTTTTACGTGCTGTGTGGTGTGGGGCTTCTGGCCACGGCGGTGCTGTTGTGGCGCCGCCAGCGCGCGGCCCTATGGGTGTATGCGGTGCTGGTTGCGGCCACGCTTGTGTGGTCTGTTGGGGAATGCGGGTTTGATTTCTGGGCACTGGCCCCGCGGGGTGATGTGCTGTTGCCGCTGGGCCTGTGGCTTGTTCTGCCTTTTGTGTCTTCCCGGTTGTTACCCTCTTCGGGCTGGAACAGCGCACCACTGATTGCAGGCGTTGTGGCAGGGGCCGGTGTGTATGGTTATGCTCTTACGCAGGACCCGCAGGATATTGCCGGAACATTGCCGCGTGCTGGTGCGCGGGCCTCGGCCGCCCTTCTACCGGGTGATGCCACGCCTGTGCCCGCGGCAGACTGGCCCGCATATGGCCGCACACAGGCGGGGGACAGATACTCCTCACTGGCGCAGATCAATGCCAGCAATGTGCATGATCTGAAGGTGGCATGGGTATTCCGCACCCATGATCTGAAACGTGCGGATGATCCGGGAGAAATTACAGATGAGGCCACGCCCATAAAGGTGCGTGATACGCTGTATCTGTGCTCCCCACATCAGATCCTGTTTGCGATAGATGCCGCCACCGGGCATGAGCGCTGGCATTTTGACCCCAAAATTACCTACAACGCCTCCTATCAGCACATGACATGCCGCGGTGTGTCCTACGCAGAAACTCCGGTGGCGGAAGAACAGGCCCACGATGTGGCTGTGGCAGATGAGTGCGCACGCCGTATCTTCCTCCCCACCAATGATGGCCGTCTGTTTGCGTTAAATGCTGATACCGGAGCCTTGTGCCGTGGTTTTGGGCGTGATGGCGCAGTGGACCTTACAGAGGGCATGCCCATGCGCACGCCAGGGTTTTATGAACCCACATCTCCGCCGGTTATTACTTCCAAAGTGGCCATTATTTCTGGCGCGGTCACGGATAACTACTCCACGCATGAGCCTTCGGGCGTGACACGCGGGTATGATCTGTATAGCGGCAAGCTGGTATGGGCGTTTGATCCGGGAAACCCGGACCCGAACGAGCTGCCCTCCGCCACGCATCATTATGTGGCCAATTCCCCCAATTCATGGATCACCTCGGCCTATGATGCACGGCTGAACCAGATTTACATTCCCACAGGTGTGGCCACGCCGGATATCTGGGGCGGGCACCGCACGCCGGATCAGGAGCGCTATGCATCGGGCATTCTGGCGCTGGATGCCGATACCGGGCGCAAGGTGTGGTTTTACCAGACCGTGCATCATGATCTGTGGGATATGGACGTGCCTGCCCAGCCCAGCCTTGTGGACATAAAACAGGCCGATGGCGCTGTAGTGCCTGCGCTGTATGCACCTGCCAAAACCGGCAACATCTTTGTGCTGGACCGGCGCAACGGCCATCTGCTGGTACCTGCGCCAGAAATGCCTGTGCCGCAGGGTCCTGCGCCGGGGGATCATCTTTCTCCCACCCAGCCGTTCTCGGCCCTCACATTCCGCCCCAAAAACAACCTGACAGATGCAGATATGTGGGGGGCCACCATGTTTGACCAACTGGCCTGCCGTATCATGTTCAAACGCCTGCGGTATGAAGGGCCGTTTACGCCGCCTTCCACACAGGGCACGCTGGTGTTCCCCGGTAATCTGGGCATGTTTGAATGGGGCGGTCTGGCGGTGGACCCGGTGCGGGAGGTGGCATTTACCAACCCCATTGCCGTGCCGTTTGTTTCTCGCCTTGTGCCGCGTGGGCCGAATAACCCGGCAGAGCCGCCGCAGAATGCTGGCCCTTCTGGCGGGGAGGCTGGCCTGCAACCGCAATACGGCACCCCGTTTGGGGTGGATTTGCACCCATTCCTGTCCCCCATTGGTATTCCGTGCAAGCAGCCGGGTTGGGGCTACGTGGCCGGGTTGGATTTGCGCACCAACAAAATACTGTGGAAGCACCGCAACGGCACCACGCGGGATAGCTCTCCCGTGCCGTTGGCTTTCCGTGTGGGCGTGCCATCTTTGGGTGGGCCTATCATCACCGCGGGGGGCGTGGCATTTCTGACATCCACGCTGGATATGTATATCCGCGCATATGATATTACCACCGGGCAGCAGCTCTGGCAGGACCGCCTGCCCGCCGGAGGACAATCCACCCCCATGACGTATGAGGAAAACGGCCACCAGTATGTGCTCTCGGTAGATGGCGGCCACGGTTCCTTTGGCACCAAGATGGGGGATTACGTGGTGGCCTATGCGCTGCCAGATGCGCAGGCAAAACACTAAAACCACCTTATTTTGAAAAGCGGTTTGGCGGGCACATGTTTCATGCATGTGCCCGCTTTGCGTTTGGGGGAAAGCAGTGGGCATGAAAACATCTTCTTGCCGCCGCGCGTGGGATGCGTGATCCTGCATGTATGTGGAACGAACCCTACCTTGAAACATGTTGCCGCGCCGCCCTGCACCGGCTTTGCCTTGCGGGCACGGCAGGCCGGCCAACGGGCATGAAGGATGACCCCTGCCTGACACGTCTGGCAGGCAAGGGTCTTGCGCAGCAGAACGGGCAGGGGCGTTTTTTTATTACGGATGAAGGCACAGCGCGCCACGCCAGCGAGGTGCTGAAGCAGCAAGAGCGCCACAACGCAAAGCCATGATACCGGCAGAACGCATATGGCATGCGCTGGATACACTGGCGCAGGAACGCGGCATGACGCCATCGGGCCTTGCGCGTGCGGCGGGGCTGGATGCCACAACCTTCAACCCCTCGCGCCGGCAGACAGCTAACGGTGTGTGGCGCTGGCCCGCGCTGCCCAGCCTGCTGCGCGCGCTGGATGTGCTGCGTGTTTCTCTGGCGCAGTTTGAGGCAAAGGCATGGGGATATACGCCGCCAGATACCGCGGCAGAAAGCCACACGCCACGCTTTATGCGGTGTTTGCCCCTGTCCTGGTTGCAGCAGGAGGGCGTGCTGGATAGTGCGGGCCTACCCGCCGGTGGGTTGTGGGAGCAGGAAGAAACATTTTTCACCCTGTCATCCCCTTCGGCGTACATGTTGCGGGTGGATACGGAAAGCATGGAGCCCACGCTGCGGCTTGGCTGTTCTTTGGTTGTGCAGCCTGCATTGTGCCCACGTGGGGCAGACAGAGTGGTGCTGATACGCTCAAGTCACCCCCCTGTGGTGGGGATTTTGCAGGAAAAACCCGTGCCAGCCATCCAGCCTTTTGGGCGCAGCGCGCTGGAGCCGGTGCCCGCGCCAGAGGCCGGAATATGGCTGCACCGTATTGTGTTGATATCGGGCTGAAAACGCGCAGCAAATGGGGAGGAAAGAGGGCGCAGCAGGCCATACGGAAAAAATTTACCTGAATAATGCCCCAGCCCGTGCGGAAGCGGCTGACTTTTCTTTCCATTTCGCTTAAAGGAGCAGCATGACCGATACACCCCTTTCGCTCATCCGCAATTTTTCCATCATCGCACATATCGATCATGGAAAATCCACTCTGGCTGACCGCCTGATTCAGGCGTGCGGTGCCCTGACCGCGCGTGAAATGACCAATCAGGTTCTGGACAACATGGATCTGGAGCGTGAGCGTGGCATTACCATCAAGGCGCAAACCGTCCGGCTGACCTATCCGGCCAAGGATGGCAACACCTATGTGCTGAACCTGATGGACACTCCCGGACACGTGGACTTCGCCTACGAGGTCAGCCGGTCTCTGGCGGCGTGTGAGGGATCGCTGCTGGTGGTGGATGCCTCTCAGGGGGTGGAAGCGCAAACACTGGCCAATGTGTATCAGGCCATTGAGGCCAATCATGAAATTGTGCCCGTGCTCAACAAGGTGGATCTGCCAGCCGCAGAACCCGAGCGCGTAAAGGCCCAGATTGAAGAAGTTATTGGTATTCCGGCTGATGATGCGGTGGAAATTTCCGCCAAGACCGGCCTGAATATTGAAGGCGTGCTGGAAGCTATCGTTACCCGCCTGCCACCCCCAAAGGGTGATGCGGAAAAGCCCCTGCAGGCCATGCTGATTGATAGCTGGTACGACCCGTATTTGGGTGTGATTGTGCTGGTGCGTATTAAGGAAGGGCGGCTCAAGCGCGGTATGAAGGTGCGCATGATGTCCTCCGGTGCGGTGCATCAGGTGGATCAGGTGGGTGTGTTTGCCCCACGTATGACCAGTGTTGAAAGCCTTGGCCCGGGTGAAATGGGCTTTATTAACGCGGCCATCAAAACCGTGGCGGACTGTAATGTGGGTGATACCATTACGGATGATCGCCGCCCGGCAGAAAAGCCGCTGCCCGGGTTCAAGCCCTCCATTCCCGTGGTGTGGTGTGGCTTGTACCCCGTTGTGGCCGATGACTTTGAAAAACTGCGCGACAGCCTTGCCAAGCTGCGCCTGAACGATGCCTCCTTCCACTATGAGGCCGAAACCTCCGCAGCTCTTGGCTTTGGCTTCCGTTGCGGCTTCCTTGGTCTGCTGCATCTTGAAATCATTCAGGAACGTCTCTCGCGTGAGTTCGATCTGGATCTGATCGCAACCGCACCTTCTGTTGTGTACAAGATCACCCGCACCAATGGGGAACATGAGGAACTGCACAACCCCGCGGACATGCCCGATTCCTCTCTGATTGAATCTATTGAGGAACCGTGGATTAAAGCCACCATCATGGTGCCGGATGAATATCTGGGCGCGGTGCTGACCCTGTGCACGGAACGGCGCGGCGTGCAGGTGGACCTGACCTATGTGGGCAGCCGGGCCATGGCCGTGTATCGCCTGCCGCTGAACGAAGTGGTGTTTGATTTCTATGACCGGCTGAAGTCACTCACCCGTGGGTACGCCAGCTTCGATTATCAGATGGATGGGTATGAGGAGAGTGACCTTGTGCGCATTTCCATTCTGGTTAATCAGGAGCCGGTGGATGCGCTGTCCTTCATTGCGCACCGCACGGCAGCGGAATCTCGCGGGCGTTCCATTTGCGCACGGTTGAAGGATCTTATCCCTCGCCAGTTGTTCAAAATTGCCATTCAGGCGGCCATTGGCAGCAAGGTGATTGCGCGTGAAACCATTGGCGCCCTTTCCAAGGATGTGACGGCCAAGTGTTATGGCGGTGATATCTCCCGTAAGCGCAAACTTCTGGAAAAGCAGAAGGAAGGTAAAAAGCGCATGCGGCAGTTTGGTAAGGTGGAAATTCCGCAAAGCGCCTTTTTGGCCGCACTTAAAATGGAACACTGAAACGGAACCGGGCGGAACCCTCCGGCACACCGGGCGTAACAGGGCAGGGCCATTGGAAACCGGACTTGCCTTGTCCTGTAAACGCTCGTATGCCGGAGGGGATTGTTTGGAGCATTCGGCGTTTTTATGAACAGCACAACACCCTTGGCCATTGGTGAGCAGCAGCATGTCCGGTTTGCCGAAGGGCTGGGGCTGGACTGCGGCGTTACCCTTGCCCCTGTTGATATTGCCTACCGCACCTATGGCACGCTTTCAGAAAAGCGGGATAACGCCATCCTGATCTGCCACGCCTTTACGGGGGACCAGTACGTGGCGGAGGAACACCCGCTTACCGGCAAGCCCGGCTGGTGGAGCCGTATGGTGGGGCCGGGAAAGCCCATTGATACCAACCGGTTTTTTGTAATCTGCTCCAACGTGCTGGGGGGCTGTATGGGCAGCACAGGCCCGCGCTCTCTGCGCACGGATGCAGAAGGTGATGGCGCAGAGCTTTGGGGCACGGCGTTTCCGCCCATTACCATTCGGGATATGGTGCGCGCGCAGCACAAGCTTGTGCACGCACTGGGTATAGAAAAACTGTTTGCCGTTATTGGCGGCTCCATGGGCGGTATGCAGGTGCTGGAATGGACCGTGACATACCCGCAGATGATGCTGGCAGCCATGCCCATTGCCACATCTCCGTTCCATTCCGCCCAGAATATTGCGTTTAACGAAGTCGGGCGTCAGGCCATTATTGCAGACCCGGACTGGCGCGGTGGCCGCTATTGGGCAGATGACGTTGTGCCCGCCCGTGGTTTGGCCGTGGCGCGCATGATGGGCCATATCACCTATCTTTCGGAAGAAGCCTTAACGCGCAAATTTGGCCGCCGTATGCGGCGCGGGCCTGTAAGCGGGCAGGGGCCAGAAGGCCCTGTTTCCATGTTCAGTGATATTTTCGAGGTGGAATCCTACCTGCGGTATCAGGGGTCCACCTTTGTGCGGCGGTTTGATGCCAATTCTTACCTGACCATCACCCGCGCGATGGACTGGTTTGATATTGCCGCAGACCATGATGGCGAACTTACGCACGCTTTTGCAGGCACGCCGGTACGGTTTTGCGTGGTGTCTTTCTCGTCCGACTGGCTGTTCCCCACATCTGCGGCCCGCACGCTGGTGCGTGCGCTTAACCGGGCTGCGGCCAATGTCTCGTTTGTGGAAATAGAGACAGACAAGGGGCACGATTCCTTCTTGCTGGAAGAACCGGATTTTGACCGTACGGTACGCGGTTTTCTGTGTGGCGTGGCTGAACATGCGGGGCTTGCCTGATGCGCCTTGATCAAAGGCTGATTGCCGAAATGATAGCCCCCAGCACCCGTGTGCTGGATATTGGCAGCGGAGATGGCGCACTTATCGACCATCTGTTCCGCTACCGTGGGTGTGATGCGCGCGGTATTGAGCTGAACATGCAGCTTGTTACCAGGTCTGTGGCGCATGGGCTGCCCGTGGTGCACGGGGATGCAGACCACGATCTGGCGCATTATCCAGACCACGCGTTTGATTACGTGGTGCTCCAGCGCACCTTGCAGGCCGTTGCCCGCCCGCGTGAGGTGCTGCGGCAGATGTTGCGTATTGGGCGGTATGCCATTGTCTCGTTTCCCAATTTCGGGCACTGGCAGTTGCGGCTCAAGCTGCTGTTAAGCGGGCGCATGCCTATGACATCGGTTTGGAATACCCCGTGGTATGAAACCCCAAACATTCACCCCTGTACCATCCGCGACTTTCTGGCGCTGTGTAAGCAGGATGGCTACATTGTAGAGCAATGGATGGCTGTGGATGAGGAAGGGGAGCGCGCGCCGTGGCGCCGGTCTATTCGTATGGCCAATCTGTTTGGGGAACAGGCACTTTTTCTGCTGCGGCGGCGGAATGGCTAGGCCGTGATACGGGTTTAAGCCAGAAGTTGCCTAAAAATTCTGTTAGATTTATGCCTTTTGCGTGAGGAGGCTTTGGAATTTTCAGAAAAGGAGTATTTTAAAAACTTCTTTAAATTATCAGCATAAAGTTTTTTGGGCCGGTAATGTTGTAACATTCAGAAGCCCGATTTCTGAAAAATCCACAACATTACAGCGACATTATTTTAGGACTAATATGGTACGGAAGCCTTGCAGGGTTTGGCAAGTCCCCTTATATACACTCATACAAGGCGCATAAGGCAGGGACGTTGTTTAAAAACTTCCTTTGTGGGCCTTTAAGTGTTCAAAAATTTGTGTGTGCTCAACTCTCAGTCGGTGCAGAAATGTTCCGCGTGCGCCACAAAATGACAGTGCATAACTGAAAAGGGTGCGGTCTCTCGATCTCGTTTTCAGGCTGCACAAATAAGGTTGGCCCTGATGACCAAATTTTCTGATCTTGCACTTGCTCCACCATTGCTGAAGGCCTTGGCAGAGCAGGGTTATGATACACCCACTCCTATTCAGGAACGTTCCATCCCCTATCTGTTGCAGGGGCGTGATCTGCTGGGCCTGGCCCAGACAGGCACAGGTAAAACCGCATCTTTTGCGCTGCCTATTCTGGAACATCTGATCAAAAACCCGCGTGCGAACACGCCCAAGCAGCCGCGTGTTCTGGTGCTAGCCCCCACGCGTGAGCTGGTTGCCCAGATTAGCGATAGCTTTAAGGCCTATGCCCGCCACATGAAGTTTACACAGGCTGTTGTGTTTGGTGGCGTGGGCCAGGGCCGGCAGGTTGAAGCCATGCGCCGTGGTGTGGATGTGCTGGTGGCAGCACCGGGCCGCCTGCTTGATCTGATCGGCCAGGGCTTTATTGATCTGTCCGGTCTGGAAATTCTGGTGCTGGACGAAGCCGACCGCATGCTGGATATGGGGTTTGTGCGCGATATTCGCCGTATCATGACCTTTGTGCCAGAGCAGCGTCAGACGCTTCTGTTCTCTGCCACCATGCCGCGCAGTATTGAAGATCTGGCAGCATCTCTGCTGAATGACCCGGCACGTGTTGAAGTGGCACCGCCTTCCAGCACGGTGGATCGTATTCAGCAGGCTGTCATGTTTGTAAATGGCGCAGGCGATAAGCGCGATGCGCTGCTGAACATGGTGGAATCTCCCAAGGTTTCCCGCGCTGTGGTGTTCACGCTCATGAAGCATGAAGCCAACAAGGTTGCGGAGTTTCTGAACAAGAACAACGTGGTGGCAGAGGCCATTCACGGCAACAAGTCTCAAGGTGCGCGTGAGCGGGCCATGAAGGGCTTCCGTTCCGGTTCCGTTAAGGTGCTGGTGGCAACCGATATTGCCGCCCGCGGTATTGATGTGGACGACGTAAGCCACGTGTTCAATTACGATCTGCCAAACGTGCCGGAAAGCTACGTGCACCGCATCGGTCGTACAGCACGTGCCGGGCGTGATGGCTGGGCTGTTTCCTTCTGCGATGCAGAACAGCGCGCTTGGTTGCGTGATATTGAACGCACCATTGGCAAAACCGTGCCGGTTGTGCGCGATCATCCGTGGCATTCGGCTGAGGCTGAAGCTTCCACCATGCGTCCGCCTGTTCTGGGTGGTGGTGGCCGTGGCCGCGGGGGGGCTCGTGGCGGTGGTGGTGCCCCGCGGGGTGGCGCGCCGCGTGGGGGTATGCCCGGTGGTGGTCGTGGCGGCCCGCGCCGTTCTGGCGGTGGTGGTGCCCGTGGTGGTCGCTCCGGCGCACCTGCTGGCCGCATGTAAGGCGCAGGCTGATAGCTTGCAAAACAAGGCTGCTGCATCTGTGGGTGCAGCAGCTTTTTTGTTTCCGGGCGCTAGGGTTGTGGCAGCGTCTGAGCAGGTGGCAGGTGCAAGGTAACGGAAACCGGACAGTGATCAGAAAGTGTTTGCCCGGTTTTTTCTGGCAAAGAGAGCACGCGTAAGCTGTTGGGGATTTTCCATGCGCGTGCGGCCCCACCCAGAATAATGTGGTCTATAAAATAGCTACCGCCTTGGCAGGGGCTTGCCATGCCAGCGGTTACCAGATCCAGCGGTGCAATACGTAACAGCGTGAGAAACAGTGGATCATGCGCGGTAAGATGGCGGTTGAAATCTCCCATAACGGCAAAGGCTTCATGGTGTTGGGTGCGTGCGGCCACCCAGTCATCCAGCGCGGCAAATTGCTGCCACAGCGTTGCGCAGACGGGGCGGGTGGCGTGGGGCAGGTTATCGGGGCATCCGGCTTTGAGATGCACCACCAGAATCCGCAAGGTATAGCCATTTGGGTGCAGCGTAACATCCAGCCCGCTGCGTAAATGGTGGTGCGTAAGTGGGGCCGTTGCATAGGCATCCAGCGCGGTAACATCCGGGTTTTGCTCAAACGGAATATCTGTGCGCACAGCCAGAGCCGTATGTTGCAAGATATGGTCCTGACTAAAAGGGAGATGATAACGCGCGGGCGGAAAAAGCTGCCCGGCGCTTGCAGGGCTTTCTATTTCCTGCAAGGCCACAACATCACCATGCAGGCGGGCGGCATAGCTGGCAAGGTTGGCAATATCGGCAGGGGTACGATGGGGAATATCTGGGGGCGCCTGTGCGTAACCGGGATGTACCGGATCTAGCAGCCAATCCAGATTCCATGTGCTGAGTTTGAATGTATCTGCCGCGGTTGCCGAAGTAAAACACGGGCAACACGCGGCAAAAATATATACAGAACAGAAAAACCAGATGCTTTTAGGCGGCCTGTTCTTCCATCTGTGTAATAACGGCTTTAATAGGCAGGCTTTTACGTGTTTGTTCATCCAGCACCGTAATTTCACCGGTGCCGATATCATAAAACCATCCTTGCAGGAACAGCGTGCCCTTTGCCAGCCCGGCGGCCACAGCCGGGTGCGTGCGCAAATGCGCCAACTGGAGCAGCACGTTCTGTTCTGCTACAGAGCGCACGGTGGCCGGGCCCACATCTTCCCCCGTAAAGGTATGCAGGGTGGCCGCGCGGGCGGCTTCTGCATTACGCAGCCATTTGCGCACGGTGGGCATTTTATCCAGCCCGTTCTTTTCTGGTTCCAGCAGGGCCTTCATGGCACCGCAATCAGAATGGCCACACACAATAATGGTGGAAACCCCAAGGCCCAGAACCGCATATTCCACAGCAGAGGAAACACCCCCCAGCATTTCACCATATGCCGGCACAAGGTTGCCAATATTGCGCAGAATAAACAGGTCCCCCGGTCCGGTCTGGGTAATCAGGTTGGGGTTAATGCGGCTATCTGCGCATGCAATAAACAGAGCTTCCGGGGCTTGCCCTTTTGCCAGGCTGGCAAACAGTTCTTTCTTGGCAGGAAAAATTTCGGTGTTGAAGTGCTCAACGCCACGCAGCAGGGATAGCAGGCTGCTTCTGGCTTCAGAACATGAGGGCATATAAAAACTCTCCGGCAATGACTCTGTCGGTTCACCCTTGCAACAAGGGGTTTCAACAATGGTGACGTTTAAATAACGACAAGACAACTTGAGAGTTTTGCACGCAGACGAAAAAAAATGCCACCCTCTGGGGGAGGATGGCACAGGGTACTTTTATTTTTAGCTGAGAAGATCTTCATCTTCATCAGGTTCGCTCATTTGGTCTGCCGGGTGGCGCACCGGTGGGGCGTTGGTGCGTACGGGGCGGGGGTTTTCTGTCTGCCTGCGGGTAAAGTTGCCAGCCAGTGCGGACAGTTCCAAAAACTGGTCAGCCTGCCGGCGCAGATCATCCCCAATCAGGGGCGGGGTGGAGCGCATGGAGGAAACAACAGAAACCCGCGTGCCCTGCCGCTGCACGGCTTCCACCACACGGCGGAAATCGGAATCACCGCTAAACAGAATGGCGTGGTCGATATGCGGGGCCATTTCCATCATGTCCACGGCAATTTCTATGTCCATATTGCCTTTTACGCGGCGTTTACCGGTGGAATCGGTAAATTCCCGTGCAGGTTTGGTAACAAGAAAATACCCGTTATAGGAGAGCCAGTCTGTTAATGGCTTGAGCGGAGAGTAATCTTCTGTATCCAGAATGGCAGCATAGTAATAAGCACGGATAATGTGTGTTTTGGCAGCAAAGAAATCCAGAAGCTTTTTATAGTCCACATCAAAACCGAGGCTGCGAGACGTAGAATACAGGCTGGAGCCATCAATAAAAAGGCAGGTTTTTTCAGTTTTCTGAAGGTTCATAGTAAGTTTCCTCTAAATATTTGGAGTGCTGCTTTAGGCGTTATTATTAAATGATCTGGGGTTGTTTCGGTTTTAAAAGAAAGTTGGGTAAGATCATCTGATATACATATCCATACAATGTGGCAAAATTGGTTACAGAAAACGGGTGCATGATGATGCAGGGAAATAATACCAGATCAGTGCTGATAGCGATAGGTGCGAATCTTCCGCATTTGCGACAAAGTGCCCACCAGACGTGTGCGCAAGCCGTACAGGCCCTGCGCACTCTGCCGGGGCTGGAAGTCGAGCGTGTTTCCCGCTGGTATGAAAGTGCGCCTGTGCCACCATCTGGCCAACCTCCTTACGTTAATGGGGTGGTGCTTTGCCGCACAACGCTGGAGCCAACGGCCCTGCTTGATGCGCTGCAAAAGGTGGAAACGCAGTTGGGCCGCGTTCGTTCCGTGCCAAATGCAGCGCGTACGCTTGATCTGGATATTATTTCAATGGATGATGTGCAGATGCACACGCCGCGCCTTGTGCTGCCACACCCGCGCGCCACCCAGCGCGCCTTTGTGCTCTGCCCCCTGCGTGATGTTGCGCCAGACTGGAAAGACCCCCTCACCGGCAAGGGGCTGAAAACCTTGCTCGAAGGCGTTGCAGGGCAGGAAATACAGCCTGTAGGGGAATAAACGCTTCCGTAGGCGGGGCGGATGCGGTAATATACTCTTTCTGTTCCTGTAAGCATCTATAAGCTGAAACTTGTCTGGAGGCTCTCCGCAATGGCCCGCGTCACCGTTGAAGACTGTGTGGAAAAGGTCCCGAACCGTTTTGAACTGGTGGTTTACGCCGCACAGCGCGCCCGCAATATCTCCCGCGGGGAAGAGCTGACAGTTGATCGGGATAACGATAAAAACCCCGTTGTTGCCCTGCGTGAAATTGCGGATGAAACCGTTTCCCTCACCGCGCTGCGCAATGATCTGATCCGCTCTCAGGCCCGTGAACCGGAGCCCGAACCCGTGGAAGAAGAAGTGCAGGATCTTATCCCCACCGAACAGAATATCTTCGGTCTGCAGGAAGTTTCTGCGGAAGAAGAGGCCGCTGATGATGTGCGCGCCATTGAGGCAGCACTTACCGGTCGCGCACGTCGGTAATTCGCGTGGCGCAAGCAGGCGGCGATCCTCCACCTCCCGTTCCGGTTTCCAGCAGGGACTCGGAGAAAGAGGTGATGCAGCCTGTTAAAACGGTCGCGTCTGTAGAAAGCTCTGCCCCGGTGCCTGCTGTTGAAAATGGCGGACGGGGGGAGCTGAACTGTGAGCGGCTGGTCAATAGGGTGCTCAGCTACGCACCCAAGGCGGATGTGGAGAGCATCCGCCGCGCTTTTGCCGTGGCCTGCAAGGCGCACGAAAACCAAAAGCGCGATAATGGTGACCCCTACATAACCCACCCGCTTGCCGTGGCCATGATTCTGGCCCGCTTTCGGCTGGATGTGCAGTCCATCTGCACCGCGCTGCTGCATGATACTATTGAAGACACCGGCGTTACCTACGATGTGCTGAAGGCACAGTTCGGCCAGACAGTGGCTGATCTGGTAGATGGTGTAACCAAGCTCACACGGCTGGAGCTGCAATCAGACCGCACCAAGCAGGCGGAAAACTTCCGCAAGCTTGTGCTCGCCATGTCCAAGGACATTCGCGTTCTGCTGGTCAAGCTGGCGGACCGCCTGCACAACATGCGCACCCTGCATTTTGTGGAGCGGCAGGACAGGCGGCAGCGCATTGCGCGTGAAACGCTGGATATCTATGCACCGCTGGCCGAGCGTATTGGTATGGACCGCGTTAAGACAGAGTTGCAGAACCTGTCCTTTGCGCAGCTTGAGCCAGAAGCCGATGCCACCATCCGCACACGCCTGAACTATCTGCGCGGGCAGGGCGCGGATGTGATTGAAGAAGTGCGGCGTGAATTGCTGCGCCTGTGCCATGAAGCCGGGCTGAAAAATGTTCAGGTTTCGGGGCGCGAGAAATCTCCCTATTCCATCTGGGAGAAAATGCAGCGCCGTAATGTGGCGTTCGAGCAGCTTTCAGATATCATGGCTTTCCGTGTGATCGTGGATACGCGGGAGGATTGCTACATGGCGCTGGGTGCCGTGCACGCGGCCTACCCCATGATAGCCGGGCGGTTTAAGGATTATATCTCCACCCCCAAGGCCAACGGATACCAGAGCTTGCATACAGGGGTGACGCTGCGCTCCCCCCGCAACCAGAAGATTGAAGTGCAGATCCGCACGCAGGATATGCACGATGTGGCAGAAAACGGTGTAGCCGCGCACTGGGCCTATAAGGAAGGCACAGGCACGGAGGAAGGCGGCTATGGCGGCCTACGTCGCCCGCGCTGGGTGCAGGATCTGCTGGAAATTCTGGAAGCCTCATCCGCCCCGGATGAGTTTTTGGAAAACACCAAGCTTGAACTGTATCAGGATCAGGTTTTCTGCTTCACACCCAAGGGCCAGCTTATTTCCCTGCCACGTGGGGCTACCCCGGTAGATTTTGCCTACGCCGTGCACAGCCATGTGGGTGATACCTGCGTGGGGGCTAAAATCAATGGTCGCCTGATGCCCTTGCGGCATGAGCTGGAAAACGGCGATCAGGTTGAAATCATGACGGCCCGTGGCGGCGCGCCTTCTCCTTCGTGGGAAAGGTTTGTTGTTACCGGCAAGGCGCGCGCGCGTATCCGCCGTTATGTGGCGCAGCAGCAGCGTCAGGTCTCGCTGGATGGCGGGCGTGCCGCACTGGCTAAAGCCTTCCGTCAGGAAGGTGTGGATGGGTCTGAAAAGATTCTGGAAACCACGCTCAAGCCGCTCAAGCAAAGCTCGCTAACAGATCTGTACGTGGCCGTGGGCGCGGGCAATCTGGCCGCGCGGGATGTGGTGCATACAGCGTACCCCGAACTCAAGCGTGTGCAGCGGGTGCCGCGTATGCTCTCTGGCCTGCCGGGTGTGCTGGGTACGGCGGGGCCGCGTGCACGTGGGGCCGGTGGTGGCTCTGGCCGTCGCTCTTCCAACGCTGCTGTGCCGCTGGTGGGGCTGGGGGCTGGTGTGGCCGTGCATTACGCCGCTTGCTGCCACCCCTTGCCGGGGGACAGAATTGTGGGCGTTGTGGCCACAGGCCGCGGTGTAACCATTCATACCCGCACCTGCCAGACGCTGGAAAGTTTTTCCGCAACGCCAGAACGCTTTTTGGATGTGGATTGGGATTACGATGCCATGGCCCGCGCTGGCGGGGCGGGGCAGATGCGGGTTGGGCGGATCAGCATTGTGGCGGAAAACGAGGCCGCCGTGCTGGCCAACATCACCAACTCCATTTCCAAATCCGATGCCGCGATGGTGAACCTTAAAATCGTGCATCGCCAGCTTGATTTCACGGAAATTCTTGTGGACGTGGAAGTGCGCGATCTGCGCCATCTTTCCTCGGTTATTGCCAGCCTGCGTGCGGCCCCCGGCATTACGCAGGCAGACAGGGTAAAATCATGACACTGATTTCCGCCGGGGTGGATCTGTGCGATATGCGCCGGATTGCCCAGGTTCTTGAACGGTTTGGAGATCGGTTTGTGCAGCGCGTGTTTACGCCGCAGGAGCGCGCAAAGGCAGAAGGTCGATCTGGCCAGGCACGTATTGGGGCCTATGCCAAGCGTTGGGCCGCGAAGGAGGCCTGTGCAAAGGCGCTGGGCACAGGTTTTGCCCAAGGGGTGGCACATAGCCAGATAGGCGTGCAAAACCTGCCCTCCGGCCAGCCCACGCTGGTGCTAAGCGGAGCTGCCGCGCAAAAACTGGCGCAGCTTATGCCCCCCGGCACCGTGCCCCACATTGTGCTGAGCATGACGGATGAACCCCCATACGCGCTGGCGCAGGTGCTGATATCAGCCCGCAAGGCATGACACTTGCCTTGACATCCAGCGCCCTGCACGGCTTGATCCGCCGGATTTTTCTTTTTTATTGAACCGCAGGAACGGGCGAGATAACGCATGAGCACACCGGAACATCCTCCCACCACCGGGGCGGACAAGCCCGAAAAGGGCGGAAATACCGTGCTGGACTCCCTGCGCACCATCATCACGGTGGTGCTGGTGGTGACTGTGGTGCGCACCTTCCTGTTTGAATCTTTTGTTATCCCATCCGGCTCCATGATCCCAACCCTGCAGGTGGGGGATTACATCTGGGTGTCCAAATTCAGTTACGGATATTCCAAATATTCCTTCCCGTTCTCTCCCAACCTGTTTGAAGGGCGTATCTGGGGGGCGGAGCCGCACCGGGGCGATGTGGCTGTGTTCCGTTATACCAAGGATACATCGGTTGATTACATCAAGCGTATTGTGGGTTTGCCGGGAGACCATATTCAGGTCACCAACGGCCATCTGATCCTGAACGGGCAGGAAGTGCCGTGCCTGAACCCCCACACCTATATTGCGCAGGATGAAACGCAGGTGGATATGGAAGGGGAAGCCTGCACGGAACAGTTGCCCGGCAGCGCCAATGGCACGGTGGTCAAGCACGATATTCTCAAGCTGACGGATGAGGGCATGCAAAACAACACGCCCGAATATGTTGTGCCGCCCGGCTATTTCTTTGCTATGGGTGATAACCGGGATGATAGCGCAGACAGCCGCTTTATGGGTGATGGCCCCAAGGATCTGGGCTTTGTGCCCATGGAAAATCTGGTAGGCCGGGCGCAGCGTATTTTCTTCTCGGTGCAGTCTGCACATCCATGGTGGCAGGTCTGGTACTGGCCGGCTGAAATTCGGTGGGCACGTATTCTGCGGGGCGTATCGTGAGAAAACCGAGCAATATTTCCGATGCTGCACGCTTCCGGCTGGAAGAGCTGGAAGTGCGGCTTGGCTATCGCTTTGCCAACCCGGATCTGTTGCAGGAGGCGCTGACGCACCGTTCCGCCGCGCATCAGAAGGCAGGTGGGCGCAAGCGCCAGAAGGCCAAGGGCGCAGGCTCTAACGAGCGGCTGGAGTTTATAGGGGACCGCGTTCTGGGTCTGCTGATGGCCGAATGGCTGCTGGAGCGCTTCCCGAACGAGCAGGAAGGCGCGCTGGGCTCTCGGCTGGCGCATCTGGTCTCTCGCGTCTCCTTGGCGGAAATTGCAGATCGGCTGGATCTGCCGCAGTCTCTTACCGTTGCCGCGCATGAGGCCCGTGCTGGCGTGCAAACCGCCGCCAACGTGGTGGCCGATGCGTTGGAAGCCGTGCTTGGCGCGGTGTTTTTGGATGGTGGGTTGGAACCTGCGCGCCAGATGGTGCGGGATTGGTGGCAATCTGCGCTGGATGCGCAGGCACACCCCCCCAAGGACCCCAAAACCGCGTTGCAGGAATGGGTGCTTGGCCGTGGGCAAAACCTGCCTGTGTATGAAACAATAGGGGCAGATGGCCCCTCTCACGCGCCACTGTTTGTGGTGCGTGTTACGGCAGGCGGCCTGTTTGGCGAGGGCCGGGCAGGCAGCAAACGTGCTGCGGAAAGTGCCGCCGCCGCTGATTTACTGGAAAAACTGGAGGGGTAGCCCAGCATGGCTGATGATACCACGCGCTGCGGTTTTGCTGCCCTTGTAGGGGCGCCAAACGCTGGCAAATCAACACTTCTTAACCGCATGGCCGGGGCCAAGCTGTCCATTGTCTCGCCCAAGGCGCAAACCACGCGCTTTCGGGTTCTGGGCATTCTTATGCGCGGGCACAGCCAGATTCTGTTGGTGGATACGCCGGGAATCTTCCGCCCCCGCCGCAAGCTGGACCGCGCCATGGTGGCCGCGGCTTGGACGGGTGCTGAAGATGCAGACATCACGCTGCTACTGGTAGATGCCCGCAGCGGGCTGACAGAAGCTGTGCAGACCATTATTGAGCGTCTGGCAGAAACCAAGCGCAAGGTTTGGCTGGTGCTCAATAAAACGGACCTTGTGCCCGCCACAGCTTTGCTGCCGCTTACGGCCGCCATTACGGAAAAACTACCGGTTGAGCATGTGTTCATGGTCAGCGCACGTACTGGCAACGGTGTGGAAGACCTGCTGGATAAACTGGCCGCAAGCCTGCCCGAAGGCCCGTACCTGTACCCCGAAGATGATCTGACAGACCTGCCAGACCGGCTTTTGGCCGCCGAACTGGTGCGTGAGCAGATTTTTATGCAAACGCATGAGGAGGTGCCCTATAGCGCCACGGTGGAAACCGAAAGCTATAAGGAACGGCCAGATGGATCTGTGCGCATAGATGCCACCATCTATGTCTCGCGCGCGGGGCACAAGGCTATCCTGATCGGCAATGGCGGGCAGAAAATTCGCCAGATTGGAGAACGTGCGCGCAAGCAGCTTTCCAGCCTGCTGGAACGCCCCTGCCACCTGTTTTTGAACGTCAAGGAACGCGGTGGATGGGATGAGGAGCGCGCGCGTTTGCGCGCCATTGGTCTGGACGACGTGCCATAAACTACCGCATGGGCGCTTGTGGCCGTGGGCCATGAAGGATAAGAGGGGGCGATCTCGCCGTATCTGCATACGGTGTGGGATCTGTGTGGGACTTTCTGCAAGATCGAGGGCCAATGACTGCTTCTGTAGGCGAAAAGCCAAGCCGTAAACGCGTGTTGCTCAAGGTGTCGGGGGAAGCCCTGATGGGGAATGGCGCCTTCGGAGTGGATCAGCAGACGGTGGAACGCATTGCCCATGATATTGGCGAAGTGGTGCGTTCGGGCACGGAAGTGTGCCTTGTTGTGGGGGGTGGCAACATCTTCCGCGGGCTGGCGGCAGCCGCCAAGGGCATGGACCGCGCGCAGGGTGATTACGCCGGTATGCTGGCCACCGTTATTAACGCGCTGCTGCTGCAAAACGCGCTGGAGCGCGAGCAGATTGCAACGCGGGTGATGTCTGCCATCCACATGTCTTCCATTGCGGAGCCATATATCCGCCGCCGCGCCGTGCGGCATATGGAAAAAGGGCGTGTAGTTATTTTTGCCGCAGGCACGGGCAACCCGTTCTTTACCACGGATACAGCTGCCGCCCTGCGCGCTGCGGAAATGGAATGTGACATGCTGCTGAAAGGCACGCAGGTAGATGGCGTGTATTCCGCAGACCCCAAAAAAGACCCCTCTGCCAAGCGCTATAATGAGCTGACATATATGGATGTGCTGGCCAACCAGCTTAATGTGATGGATGCCGCCGCCATCAGCCTTGCGCGGGAAAACCGTCTGCCTATCATTGTTTTCAATATTGGCGAGGAAGGGGCCTTCCCCCGTGTGATGCGTAATGAAGGGCCTTTCACACGGATTATCGAAACCGCCTGAAAAGCGCCGCATCCTTCTGGCAAAACGCTGGTGCCGGAGTGATGCGGCAAACTGAACGGGGCGCGTGAGGCCACCGCCCTGCTGTAGGATGCAACGGGAGAAAACACCGTGTCTGACTTGAATGCTCTGCTGGATGACCTGAAGCGCCGTATGGAAGGCGCGCTGGATAGCCTGCGCCGTGATTTTTCCGGCCTGCGCTCCGGCCGCGCCAGCCCGGCTCTGCTGGAGCCTGTGCGGGTGGAAGCCTATGGTGGTGAAGTGCCGCTAACGCAGGTTGGTTCCATTGCCGTGCCAGAAGCCCGCATGATTACCGTGCAGGTGTGGGACCGCGCACTGGCTGGCGCTGTGGAACGTGCCATCCGTGATTCCGGTCTAGGGCTGAACCCGGCGGGCGAAGGCCAGACCATTCGTGTGCCCATTCCGCAGCTGACGGAAGAACGCCGTAACGAGCTGGCAAAAGCTGCTGCCCGTTATGCAGAAGGCGGCAAGGTAGCCGTACGTGGCGTGCGCCGTGATGGCATGGACAAGGCCAAGGGCTTTGAGAAAAAAGGTGAAATCAGCCAGGATGACGTAAAAGCCTGGTCTGACGCCATTCAGAAACTGACAGACCAGTATGTGAAAAAAATTGATGATATGCTGGCCGATAAAGACAAGGAAATCAAACAGGTCTGAGGCAGTATTGGTGCTTCTTCAGATGTGTTTGTGCAGTTAATGGGGCGGAACCCTGCCTGTTATGTCCACGCGGCTAACTGATAAAAAACCGGCAATTCCAACCCATGTTGCTGTCATCATGGATGGAAACGGGCGCTGGGCGCGCGAACGCGGCCTGCCGCGCCTTGCCGGCCATAGGGCCGGGGCAGAGGCCGTGGCCCGTTGCGTGCGTGCGGCCATGCAGCGTGGCGTGGCGTATCTAACGCTGTATGCGTTTTCATCAGAAAACTGGGCACGTGGGCAGGAGGAGGTTTCAGACCTCACCGGTCTTTTGCGGTATTACCTCCGCCACAAGGTGCGGGAACTGCATAAGGAAGGCGTGCGCCTGCGCTTTATTGGTGATCTGGCCCGCTTTGATGACAGCTTGCGCGAAGAACTGGCGCAGGCTGAATCTCTTACACGTGGCAACAGCAAGCTCACGCTTATTCTGGCGCTCTCTTATGGTGGGCGGCTGGATATTGTGCAGGCCGCGCAGCGTTTGGCGCAGGAGGCCAAGGATGGTCGCATTGCGCCAGAGCAGATTACAGAAACCGTATTTGCCAACTTTTTATGGACCAGCGGCGTGCCAGACCCCGATGTGGTGGTGCGCACCAGTGGGGAATGTCGGCTTTCCAACTTTTTGTTGTGGCAGAGCGCCTATGCCGAGCTGGTGTTTTTAAACGTGTTCTGGCCCGATTTTAACGAACGGCATTTTGCTATGGTGCTGGACCAATACGCCCAGCGTGAACGGCGCTTTGGCGCACGCCCCCAAGGCCCGGCATGAGTACGAAACCGCAAGATACCTCGGCATGGCGTGATCTGCGCCCCCGGCTAATGTCTGCCGCTGTACTGGTGGCTGTAGCTGGCACGTGCATCGGCTTGGGTGGTTTGGCGTATGATGCCCTTATTTTGGGCATGATGGGCGGCATGGCGGCAGAGGCTGCGGCCCTGTTTGGGCTTTCTGTCAAAAGCTGGCGCGGTGTGTTGTATGTGCTGTGGGCAGTGTGTGCGGGGCTTTCTGCCGCCACCGGGCATTGGGCCTATTTTAGTATTTTCTGCATCAGTTCTTTGGTGTTTGGTGCACCCCTTTGTGCCATTATGTGTGTGATTATTCTGGCAGGCACGGCGCTGCTATGGTTGCGGCAGGCCAGCTTCTGGCCGGTTCTGTTTGTGATTGCTGTTGTGGTGGCCAGCGATAGTTCGGCTTATGTGGCCGGGCGTATTTTTGGTGGCCCCAAGCTGGCACCGCGTATCTCTCCGGGCAAAACGCGCTCTGGCGCAGTAGGTGGCTTGGTGGGGGCTGTGGTTACTGGCGGTATTGTTGCCACACTTTCCGGCTTGGGTGGCGTAGGTTCTGCACTGGTGTGGGGCGGTATTCTGGGTATTTCCGCTCAAGCGGGGGATTTGGCCGAAAGTGCCATGAAGCGCGCTTTGGGCGTTAAGGATTCGGGCAAGCTGCTGCCGGGGCATGGTGGCCTGCTGGATCGGTTTGATGGGCTGGTGGTGGCTGCGCCTGTGGCGGCACTGGTTTCTGTGTGTGCGGGGGCATCCATGCCATTCTGGGCAGCGGGTGCACGCACCATTTTAAGGGCTCTGGCAGGCCATCTGCCGGGGTAGGGCCAATAGGTGGTGTGGCCGCCTGTTGGGCGGTGTGCCGCCGTTTCTATTTTCAGGTTTGGAAAGACGTTAAGCATGAGAACCGTAACCGTTCTGGGCAGCACAGGCAGCATTGGCTGTTCAACCGTAGATCTGCTGGAGCAGGCGCGAGACCAGTTTCGGGTACGGGCGCTTGTGGGGGGTAAAAACGCGGCCAAACTGGCCGAGCAGGCCCGCAGCTTGAAGGCGGAACTGGCCGTTCTGGCGGATGAAAGCGCGTTTGAAGAGCTGAAAACCCTGCTGGCAGGCAGCGGCACGGAAGTGGCCTGTGGCCGTCAGGCGGTGATTGATGCCGCAGCCCTTCCGGCAGATTGGACAATGGCCGCCATTACCGGTGCTGCGGGGCTGGAGCCTACGTTGGCAGCCGTTAAGAACGGCAACAGCATTGCACTGGCCAACAAGGAAGCCTTGGTGTGCGCCGGTGATGTGATGCTGCGTGCCGTAAAGGAAGCAGGTGCCACGCTGCTGCCTGTGGATTCTGAGCATAATGCTGTTTTTCAGGCCATGGCTGATCGGCAGATTGATCAGGTTGAAAAAATTATTCTCACCGCATCGGGTGGGCCGTTCCGCACCTCTACGCTGGAAGAAATGCGTGTGGCCACCCGTGCGCAGGCGCTCAAGCACCCAACATGGAGCATGGGAGCCAAAATCAGCATCGATTCCGCCAGCATGTTCAACAAGGGGCTGGAAGTTATTGAGGCCGCCCGTATTTTCAATCTGCCGGAAGACAAGATTGATGTGCTGGTGCACCCGCAATCTGTGGTGCACGGCATGGTGCAGTACACAGATGGCAGCCTGATTGCCCAGATGGGCTCTGCCGATATGCGTATCCCCATTGCACACACGCTGGCTTGGCCCAAGCGTATGGCCACGACGTCTCCGCGTTTGGATCTGGCGGCTTTTGGCAAGCTGGAATTCAGTGCGCCGGATGTGGTGCGCTTTCCGGCCCTGCGCCTTGCGCGTGAGGCCCTGCGCAAGGGTGGGGCCGCATCTGCCATTCTTTCCGCCGCTAATGAAATTGCGGTTGAGGCCTTTCTGCACGAACAGATCGGCTTTTTGGATATTTCCCGTATTGTGGAAGAGGTTATGGTGGCTCTTGGCGCACCACCAGCAGATACGCTGGATGCCGTGCTGCATTGGGATGCCGAGGCACGCCGTGCCGCACAGCGCCTGATTCCCGCCCACGCGGCTTGAGAAAACGCAGCCCCCAGCCGATATCGGAAGAATGATGATACACGATTATCTGCGTACACTGCTTTCCTTCGTTTTCGTGCTGGGTGTGCTGGTGAGCTTTCACGAACTTGGCCACTATCTGGCGGCCAAGTGGCGCGGTGTGCATGTGGAGGTGTTCTCGCTGGGGTTTGGCCCGGCCCTGTTCCGCTGGCGCGATAAATCTGGCACGGAATGGCGTGTCTGCCCTATTCCCTTGGGCGGGTACGTGCGCCCCCACGGGTTTGAAGACCCCGAAGACGCCACGCCAGAGCAGAAAGCCGCGTGGATTAAGGGCCGTACCTTCCACGATAAATCGGTTTTTTCCCGCGCCATTGTTATTCTGGCTGGGCCAATTTTTAACTTTATTCTGGCGTTTGCGCTGTTCACCCTGCTGTTTGCCACAACGGGCCAGCCGCATGTGCGTGATCAGATTGCAACCGTTATGCCAAATGGCGCGGCGGCTGTGGCAGGGGTGCAACAGGGCGATATTATTCAGCGTATCGGCAGCCATGATGTGACAGGCGTGGAAGATGTTCAGGCCACCATTTCCACGCAGGCCGGTGCGCAAACCACGCTCACCGTAAAGCGAGGTGAGCAGAGCGTGACACTCCCCATCACCATCGGCAAGGCCCCGGATTCGACTCCTCAAAAGCCGCATGGTCAGCTTGGCATTATTTTTGCCACGGAAGTGGGCAAGCCGCTGGCATTTCCGCAGGCTGTGGTGGCGGGCGTAAAAGCCACATGGAACGCCAGTGTGCAGACGCTAGATGGCGTATGGCAGATTCTAACAGGCCAGCATACAGCCAAAGATCTGGGCGGTCCGCTCAAGATTGCGCAACTTTCCGGGCAGGTAGCACAGTATGGATTTGCCAGCCTGTTATCCTTTATGGCGCTGCTTTCTGTTAACCTTGGGCTGATTAATCTCTTCCCCGTGCCGCTTCTTGATGGTGGACGTCTGGTTTTTTATGCCATAGAGGCAATAAGAGGCCGCCCGGTTTCCAAGCGGGTGCAGGAGATCAGTTTTCAGGTTGGTTTTGCATTGCTTGCGGGCCTGTTTCTGTTCTCAACGTTCAACGACCTTTCAGGTTTTGGCCTGTTCAGGTGGATTGCTTCGCTTGTAGGATGAATGACAGCGGGAACAGGAAGGGAAGTGCTTGCGTGACAGGGGTGATTTCGGATACCTCCCGTTGCGGGCGGAATGAGAACGGGAGATGGGCTTCCGTACGAAAAGCGACCCGGATGGAAGGAAGCAGATCTTGACGGGTAAGCGTTCAGCCCTGTTCGTTTCTGTCTGTGTGCTACCTTTTGTTATGGTGGATGGCAGACAGGCATCTGCCGCATCAGCAGAAGGCACAAATGCCGCTGCACCGGCTGCGGTGATGGCGCCCTCCCGCGCTATACATACGCGTACGCCACGTCTTTCCGAATCCACATCATCTGTCGCGCCGACTGACGGGTATATTGAAGATATCCGGGTATCGGGGAACACCCGTATCGAAACCAACACCGTGCTGTCCTACATGGTTGCACGTGTGGGGGACCCGTTCAGCCAGGATGATCTGGACCGTTCGCTCAAGACCCTTTACGCCACCGGTCTGTTCAAGGATGTGACGCTGCGCCGTGATGGCAACATCCTGCTGGTGCGCCTGAAGGAAAACCCCATCGTCAACCGTATCGTGTTCGAGGGGAACCACGCTGCCAAGGATGAAGACCTGCGCAAGGTGCTAGCCCTACGCCCGCGTGCGGTGTTCTCGGCCGAAACCACGGCGGATGACCGGCAGCGCATTCTGGAAGTGTATGCCCAGAAGGCCCGCTTTGCCGCGGTGGTCACACCCCAGATCATCAAGCTGGCCCATAACCGTGTGGATGTGGTTTTTCAGATCAATGAAGGGCCGCAAACGCTTATCAGCAAAATTGCGTTTGTGGGGAACAAGGCCTACAGCGAATCCAGCTTGGCGGGCGTTGTGTCCTCCAAGGAAACGGCTTGGTATCACTTTCTGTCCTCATCCGATGAGTACAACCCTGAACGCGTGAAATATGATGCGGAACTGCTGCGCCGGTTTTATCTGCGCAACGGGTTTGTGGATTTCCAGATCAAGGACGTAAAGGGCGAGCTCTCGCCGGATCGGAAATCCTTCTACGTCACTTTCACCATGGATGAAGGCGTGCGCTACCGTTTGGGCAAGGTGGATATCCGCTCCAGCCTGCGCCATGTGCCTGCAAAATCCTTGCGTAAGTATGTCGAGCTGTTCCCGCATCAGTGGTACGATGGCAAGGCCGTGCAGGATAACGCCACCGATATGGAGGAAATCCTTCAGGCCGAAGGGCATCCGTTCGCACAGGTGCGCCCCACCATTGCCCGCAATCCCGAAAAGCGGATTGTTAACCTGCTGTTTGATGTCAGCGAAGGCCCGCGCCATTACGTTGAGCGTATTGATGTAAACGGTAACACCATTACGCAGGATAACGTGGTGCGCCGCCAGTTGCCGTTTGCTGAAGGGGACCCCTACACAACCAGCTATAAAAAATACGCCAAGGAAGCGGTGCAGGATCTGGGCTTCTTCAAAAGCGTGGATGTGTCCACTGCTCAGGGGTCTGCGCCGGATCGCACCAATGTTTCGGTCAACGTGGTGGAAAAACCCACCGGGGAATTCTCGCTCGGTGGCGGGTATTCAACCGACGTGGGCGTGATCGGCAACGTGGGGCTCAAGCAGCATAACCTGCTGGGCACGGGTGTGGATGCCGGGTTCTCCGGCACGGTTTCTCAGTGGCAGAAGCAGGCGGATATTTCCATCACCAACCCCGCGTTTATGGGGCGCAACCTTGTTGCTGGTGCGGATATCTTCTTTGTTGAAAACAACTACCAGACCTATCAGAACTATTCTGAAGGGCGTTACGGTATTACCCTGCGTATGGGGTATTCGTACAACCGCTACCTGTCACAGTCCTGGAACTACAGCCTGATCCGCCGCTGGGTGGGTGATACGTGGGATCAGTCCTCCTACTACGTGCTGGACCAGAAGGGTAAGTCTCTGCTTTCGCAGATCGGCACAACCCTTATGTATGATACGCGTGATAACCGCATGGCGCCGCATAGCGGGTACTATGTATCTGTTGGGGGTGACTTTGCCGGTATTGGCGGTGATGAAAAATATGTCCGTGGCAAGGTGAACGGCGCATATTACGTGCCGCTGGATGATATTACCAACAGCCATAGCTGGACGTTCATGATCCGCGGTGGTGCTGGCTACATGGCGGACTGGGGCCATGGCCGCCGCGATATTATTGATAACTTCTATCTGGGTGGTAACAACCTGCGTGGCTTCCTTGATGGGGGTGCAGGCCCACGTAGTGTGGGTATCATGAACCATTCGTCCGAAGATCTGTTGGGGGGGCGTTTTATGTATAACGCGTCTGCCCAGCTTAACTTCCCTATTCCGTTCCTGTCTGACATGGGTATTGGCGGACGCGCGTTTGTGGATACAGGGAGTGTCGCTGGTTTGCGTGTGAAGCGCCTTTATACAAGCAAGGCCAATGATGGTATCTATTACACGCCTGTCAGCGGTGATACATTGCGCCCACGTGTAAGTGCTGGTGCTGGTTTTTCATGGAAAAGTCCGTTTGGTCTGCTGAACATCGATCTGGGTGTGCCTGTTATGCGAAGCCATAATGACCGCACGCAGCTCCTTCGCTTTGGCTTCGGTCAGCAATTCTGAGGTAATAATGCGTTTTTCCACCAGAACTGCCCTGCTGGGGGCTGTTGTCCTATCCTTCTCCTCCGCTTTTGTGCCTTCTGCACAGGCGCAGAATGGGGGTGGGTGGTTTGTGCCCAAAACCCAGCAGCCGGCCCAGGCCCCGGCGCAGCACCCTGCCGCAGCCCGCCGTGCACCGGCCCCGGTGCAGTTGCCAGCCCCACCGGCTGATAGCCAGGAAGCAGATCAGGCTCCCCCCGTGCTGCCGTTGCCGCCCATTCCCGCCGCACCGGAAGTCGCCAAGGAAGCCCCGCCACCCACAACTGTTATTGGTGTGATTAGCGTTGGCGGCGTTATGCGCCAGTCCTCCGCCGCCATGCAGGTGGAACGTACGCTGGGTGGGCGCCGTGATCAGCTTGCGCAGGACCTGCAGAAGGAACAGGCCGGCTGGCGGGATGAGCAGCAGAAGCTTCAGGCGCAGGCCAAGTCTTTAACATCCGAGCAGATTCAAACGCGTGAACGCAGCCTGCAGGCTCGTGTGATGAAGGCGCAGCGCGATTTCCGTAACCGCAACCGTATCATTCAGGAAGCGGCACAGGTTTCTCTGGGGCAGATCGAGCGTGAGCTGGTGCAGGTTATCCAGAAAGTGGCGGCTGCACATGGCATGAACCTTGTTCTGCACAGTGAGCAGGTGGCCCTGCATGTTGATGGGCAGGACATCACCAACGAAGTGGCTGTGCAGCTGAACAAGATTCTGCCGTCTGTGTTCATTCCAGAAGCTAATGTGGACCCGGAAGAACTGGCTAAATCTGGCAAGATGCCCACAACGGCAGATGCAGATCAGGGCCCGCGCACGGGTCCGGCCCCTGTGGTGGCACCGGCTGCCGGGCAGCAGTAATCGTGTCTGAGGGGTCAACATTCTCCGGGCCGGCAGACCCGCGCTTTTTTACACGTGCAGGGCCGTTTGATGCGGCCACACTGGCAGAAACCGCAGGGGCGGAACTGGTGCTGCCCAAAGCGGGCAGTGTGCCGGAAGATGGCTTTGTGGGTATTGCGCCTTTGCAGGCAGCAGGCCCGCGTGATGTCAGCTTTCTGGATAACCGCCGGTATGCGCCTTTGCTGGAGCAAACCAAAGCCGGGCTGGTTATTGTTGCCCCCGCATTTGCAGATAAAGTGCCTGCCGGGTGTGCTGCGCTGGTTACTCCCACGCCTTATCTGGCGTGGTCTCGCATCGCGCGGTTGTTTCACCCGCGGGTGCCAGCGCGTGCAGGTGTGCATCCTTCTGCTTGTATTGACCCCACAGCCAGCATAGACCCCACGGCAGAAATTGGGCCGTTTGTGGTGGTTGGGGCCAAGGCGGAAATTGGGCCGGGCTGCATTATTGGCTCCCACGCTGTGGTGGGGGATGGCGTGCAACTTGCGCGTGATTGCCGCATTGGCAGCCATGTCAGCCTTTCTCATGCTGTGCTGGGTGAGCGGGTGATTATTCTGCCCGGCTCACGCATTGGGCAGGATGGGTTTGGGTTTGCCGTTGGCCCGCAGGGGTTTGAAACCGTGCCGCAGCTGGGCCGCGTGGTGCTGGAAAATGATGTGGAAATAGGCGCCAATAGCACGATTGACCGCGGTTCAGTCAACGATACGGTTATTGGTGCAGGATCACGTCTCGACAATCTGGTGCAGATCGGCCACAACGCCCGTCTGGGGCGGTGTTGCATTGTGGTTTCACAGGCCGGGATCTCTGGCTCCACCGTGCTGGAAGACTATGTAACAATTGCCGCGCAGGCTGGCCTTATCGGGCATATCCGCATTGGTGCAAAGGCGCGTATTGGCGCGCAATGTGGCGTGATGTCGGATATAGAAGGCGGCGCGGATGTGATTGGCAGCCCGGCTATGCCGTTCAGGGAATTTTTCCGGAACGTGGCGGTATTGCGCAAGCTGGCAAAAAAAGCGTCTGGATCGGCCAAAAACGGTTCGGACAAGGGTTAAACTAAGGTCGGTGCCAGACACCGGCGCAAAGGGTGGTTTCGGGGACGTGGAGACGAAACAAGAATCGCAGCAGGACGCTCAGACGATCGACAGAATTGACGTCAACCGTATCATGCAGGCGATTCCGCACAGATATCCTTTTCTTCTGATCGACCGGATGGAAGATATCGTCCTGGGAGAAGAGGCAACAGGTATCAAGAATGTTTCGGTCAATGAACCATTCTTTCAGGGCCATTTTCCGGCCCGCCCTGTCATGCCGGGCGTGCTGCTGGTGGAAGCCATGGCGCAAACCGCCGCAACGCTGGTTGTGCTGACACTGGGCAAGGACTTTGAGGGCAAGCTGGTCTATTTCATGACCATTGAAGGCGCCAAGTTCCGCCGGCCGGTAGAACCGGGGGATCAGGTGCGTATTCATGTTGCCAAGGAACGCCACCGCTCCAATGTGTGGAAATTCCGCGGTGAAGCCCGTGTGGAAGGCACTGTCGTGGCGGAAGCTACATTCAGCGCCATGATTATGGGTTGAGAACCCGGCCTGTTCACATCATTCTGTTAAGGCAAGTCAGGTTTGCCCCGAAAGTGCCCAGATTGTTTTGCAAAGGGTAAGCTAGGGTAAATCTGCCCGGCCAACGGTGAACGGAAATAAGGAACTGAATTGGTGCACGCTGCAGAGGAAGCCAGATCAACCGTTGTCCACCCAACGGCTCTTGTTGCTCCCGGTGCGCGGCTTGGGCAGGGGGTGGTTATTGGCCCTTGGTGTTCTGTCGGGCCTGATGTCACGATTGAAGATGGAGTGGAGCTGATCTCTCATGTGGTGGTTGATGGCCACACACGTCTGGGGGCAGGGTCGCGCTATTTTCCGTTTTGCACCGTGGGCATGGCCCCGCAGGATCTGAAGTACAAAGGTGAGCCAACCCGGTGCGAGATCGGGGCGGGCACGGTGGTGCGTGAGCACGTTACCATCCATCGTGGCACGGCCACGGGTTCTGGCCTGACAAGGGTGGGCCAGAATGTGCTGATTATGGCCAACGCCCATGTAGCGCATGATTGCGTGCTGGGTGACCGCGTTATTATCGTAAATAACGTGGTGATGGGCGGACATGTGACTATTGAGGATGATGCCCGTATCATGGGTTCTGCCGCCATCCACCAGTTTGTCCGCATCGGGCATGCGGCTCTTGTGGGCGGTGTGGCTGGGGTGGAAGCCGATGTTATCCCTTATGGCAGTGTGCTGGGTAACCGTGCGCGGCTGATTGGCCTGCATTGGATCTGGCTGCGCCGCAATGGCGTGCAGTCTGATGAAATTCACCGCATGCGCAAGGCGTTCCTGACACTCTACCCCAAGAATGGGTGCACGGAAGATCCGTTTTCTGTGCGGCTGGAACGTGTGCGTGCGGAATTTGGTGATAACCCCCGTGTGCGTGAAATTCTGGAGTTTATAGATGCCCCCAGCCGGCGTGGTCTTGTGCGCCCGGCACGGCAGGATCTGGAACGCGCAGAAACCGAGGGCGCGTGAGCACAGCCTCTGCCGTTGGCATTCTTGCGGGTGGTGGCCCTCTGCCGGGCAGGGTGGCAGAAGCGGCCGCCGCAGCGGGGCGGCCTGTTTTTATTCTTGGGTTTGAAGGTTTTGCCGAACCCGAAGTGATTGGCCCTTGGCCGCACGAATATGTCCGGCTGGGTGCTGCCGGGCGTATGCTCTCCCTTTTGCGGCAACATAACTGCACGGATCTGGTGCTTATCGGGCCTATCCGTCGGCCCTCCTTGCGTAATTTATGTCCGGATGCCGAGGGTGCGCGTATTCTGGCCCGTTTGGGCCGCGCCCTGTTTGCGGGGGATGATGGCCTGCTGGCGGCCCTTGTGCGTATTCTGGGGGAAGAGGGCTTTCGTATTCGTGGGGCGCATGAGTTTCTCACACAAGCTGTGGCGCAGCCCGGTGTGTTGGGGCGTGTGCAGCCAGATGCACAGGCGCAGGCCGATATTCAGCGCGGCATAACCGTGGTGCAGGCACTGGGGCGGTTGGATATCGGGCAGGGATGTGTGGTACAGAATGGCGTGGTGCTGGCAGTGGAAGCCATGGAAGGCACAGACCGTATGCTGGCCCGCGCCGGAGAATGCAGGCAGCCGGGAGAAGGCGGTGTTCTGGTTAAAATGCTGAAACCAGGGCAGGAAAAGCGCGCAGATATGCCCACAATAGGGCCTGTAACAGTGCAGAACGCCCATGCGGCAGGCTTACGTGGCATTGCGTTTGAGGCCGCCCATACGCTGCTGACAGATACGCAAGGGTGCATAGAGGCTGCAAACAGGTTGGGCGTATTTCTTTTGGCCTTTAACCCGGATGATTATGCCACACAGGGCATAGGGCTGCCTGAGCCTTTAAAATAAGGAGCAAACAGATGGCAAGTTTTCTGCATACCATGGTGCGGGTGCGTAATCTGGAAAAAAGCCTAGCGTTTTACAAACTGCTGGGCATGCACGAACTCCGCCGGAAGGATGTGCCGGAAGGGCGTTATACGCTGGTGTTTATAGGCTATGCAGATAACGCCGCCGGACAGGCAGAAATTGAGCTGACCTATAACTGGGGCAAGGATGATGGCTACGAGCTGGGCACAGGTTTTGGCCATTTTGCCGTGGGCGTGCCCAATGTGGCGGAAATGGTTGAACGTGTGCGGGCCGGTGGTGGCAAGGTAACGCGGGAAGCCGGGCCGGTAAAATTTGGCACCACCGTGATTGCCTTTGTAGAAGACCCCGATGGCTACAAGGTTGAGCTGATTGAACGCGCTGAATAAAGCGCTGTTCAGCCTTGCGGGCGCTGCTTCAGCCGCGCTGTAAGGCGGTCTAGTGAATCATTGATGGTTTTGGCGGCTTTCTGCACGGCTGGGTCGGAATATGCATCAAGCTGTTCCGCTGCCAGCATGGCGGGGGAAACAATGCCGCGAATATCATGCCGCAGTTTGGAATCTACTGCTGGAGCTGGGGGCTGAGGTGCTGCAACCGGGGCAGGAGGGGCCGCGTGTGGCTGAAGTTTTATGCCCAGCCATGCGCCTAAGCCTGCCGCACATACAACAGGCCCCAACGCTGCGGGGAAGGACAGCCCCAGCAGCCCGGCCAGCAGAGCGCCTGCTACAGGCAGGCAGAAAATAACGGCTGCGGCACGGACAGGAAAGGGCATGGCGTTCATGTTTTTCTCCCACTTGTGGCAGATTCTGCCCCAAGGTTGCGGTAACGACTCTATCGTATAGATTGACGGTTCCTTATCTGAACTCTATAAGCCGCAGCTTCAAGAGGCGTGGTCTTTTACAGGCCACCGGATAACTGTATTCAAATAGTAAGGGAGTGCCGCCATGAAGCGCACTTATCAACCGTCCCGGCTGGTTCGCAAGCGTCGTCACGGGTTCCGCGCGCGTATGGCAACCGTTGGTGGCCGCAAGATCATTGCTAACCGTCGTTCCAAGGGCCGTAAGCGCCTTTCCGCGTAAGAACTGCCCGGCAGTCCGGCTTGATGGACGGGCCAGCAGCGCAGGAGCAGCCAGAGGCAGAGTCTGCCAGATCTCAGCGGCTTAAAAAGAGGAAGCAATTCCTCTTTCTGGCTTCTCGCGGGCGTAAAGCGCCTGTGTCGGGGCTTGTTTTGCAGCTTTTCCGGCGTCCGGATACGGATGTCGCGCGTGTGGGCTTTACGGTTACCAAAAAGGTTGGCAATGCCGTGGTGCGTAACCGCGTGCGCCGCAGGTTGCGCGAAGTTGTGCGTATTGTAGAAGCCGATACGCCGCTAAACGGTCTGGACCTTGTTCTTATAGGCCGTAGCGCCACCATAAAGCGCCCATTTGCGGCGTTGGTGGCTGATTTCCGTAAAGCATTGGCGTTGTGCCAGCGGGATTCCTGAATATCCTGCCTTGCATGCGTGTGCGTCCTGCGCTGGAACCTGTATGCCGTTTAAGACTCCGGGTTTTTTACGGGTGTTAAGTTTTCCAATTTGATATGTGCAGGGGGCCGCAAGGCCGGAGCTTATGGATTCAAAACGTCTGATACTGGCAACATTGATGTCAGCTCTGGTACTTATCGGGTATGATTACTTTTTCCCGCAGCACCAGCCTGTGCCACCGCCGCAGCCGGGCGTGCATGCCGTAGCGCCGCCTGCATCTTCTGATGCTGCTGCCCCGGCTGAAAACGCGCAGGCCCAAGCCACGCCCCCCGTGCAGGATGGCCCCGAAACCCGTGTGGCCATTAACGCCCCTGCCGTGCAGGGCACGCTAAACCTGCGTGGCGCACGGCTGGATGATCTGGTGCTCAAGCATTATCGGGAAACCGTAAAGCCAGACAGTCCGGATGTGCGTGTTCTTAATTCTGCGTCCACCCATGCAGATTATGTAGATTTCGGCTGGCGTGCCCCTTCCGATGTGTCCGTGCGTCTGCCAGATGCCAACACGTTGTGGAAAGCCTCTGGCACCCAGATGGATGCCGAACACCCGCTTACCCTTTCATGGGATAACGGGCAGGGGCTGACCTTTGATATCCGCCTGTCGGTGGATCAGAACTACATGTTCACCATCAGCCAGCAGGTGCATAACAGCACCGGGCAGGCTGTGGCGCTGTATCCCTTCTACCGTGTGAACCGTGGCTACACGCCGGAAGAAACCGGCGGCATGCTGGTGCATGAAGGCCCGATCTCGGTGATTGATGGCCGCCTGAACGAAGGCTCCTACAAAACGGTGCGCACCGGTGGCGTACCGCCAGACAACATTGCATGGAGCCATCAGGGCACCGGCGGTTGGGCTGGTATTACAGACAAATACTGGCTGATGGCCGTGCTGCCAGACCAGAATGCCAACGTGATTGGCACCTATGGTTTTCAGGCGGCTCAGGGCGCGTATCAGGTTGGCTTTACGGCTACGGCACCTGTGCAGGTGGCTGCGGGGCAGACAGCCTCTACCGAGGCCCACGTATTTGCGGGCGCCAAGGAAGTACGCCTGCTTGAGCAGTATGAAAAAGACCTGCACGTGCCCATGTTCTGGAAAGCAGTGGACTTTGGCTGGCTTTCCTTCCTTACCCGTCCCGTGTTCTTTGTGCTGGATTGGCTGAACGAACATCTGGGTAGCTTTGGTCTGGCTCTGCTTACGTTCACCGTGATTGTGAAGGTGGCCTTCCTGCCGCTCACCATCAAGCAGATGCGTATGACATGGAAAACAGCGCGCCTGAAGCCGCAGGTGGACCTGATCCGCTCCCGCCTGAAGGATGACCCGATGGCCATGCAGCAGCAGATCATGGCGCTGTATCGGCAGGAAAACGTTAATCTTTTCGGGGGCTTTCTGCCGCTGCTTATACAGGCGCCTGTGTTCTGGTGCCTGTATAAGGATCTGTATGTCACCATCGAAATGCGGCACGCACCGTTTGTGGGCTGGGTGAAGGATCTTTCTGCGCCAGACCCCACCAACCTGTTCAACCTGTTTGGTCTTATTCCGTTTGATCCCACGCACATCACGCCGTTTCTGGCGCTGGGGGCTTGGCCGATCATGTATGGGGCCACGCTGTTCCTGATGCAGAAGGTAAGCTCCAGCTCTGCCAACATGGACCCATCACAGCAGAAGGTGATGATGTTCATTCCGCTGCTATTCACGTTCTTCATGGCGCGGCAGCCGGTCGGGCTGGTGATCTACTACTGCTGGAGCAACATCCTTACGGCTGTGCAGCAGGTTATCATCATCTCCCGCCTGAAAGCGGCAGATGCCAAACCCCAACTGGTTAAGCCCAAATGACAGATGATGCCGCATCCTCTTTCCGAGAACTAAAGGATGAAGCCCGTATTGCCGCCGCCCTGGAAGAGGGGCGGCGGCTTTTTGCGGGTTCATGCGAATTTGTGTTTGGCGCGCAAAAGCTGGGGCAACTGCCGCCGCAAACCCTGCCGGAAATTGCGTTTGCCGGGCGTTCCAATGTGGGCAAGTCCAGCTTGGTGAACGCGCTTACGGGCCGCAAAACGCTGGCGCGGGCCTCTTCCGAGCCGGGGCGCACCAAGCAGCTTAACTTCTTCAATCTGGCAGACCGGCTGATGCTGGTGGATATGCCGGGTTATGGCTACGCAAAGGCTGCCAAATCCGTAAAGGAAGACTGGCAGGATATGATGTTTGATTATCTGCGCGGTCGGCCAAGTTTGCAGCGTGTTGTGCTGCTGCTTGATGCGCGGGTGGAAATGAAGGCGCATGATCTGGAAGTGATGGACCTGCTGGATAAGGCAGCTGTCAGCTTTCAGGTGGTGCTGACCAAATGCGATAGCGTTAAACCCGGCCCGCTGGCACGCAAGCAGGCAGAAGTTGAAGCGGAAATTCGCCGCCACCCTGCGGCTTTTCCCTACCTGTCCTTAACAAGCAGCCAGACAGGTGAAGGTATTGAGGGCTTGCGGGCGGAGCTGGCAGAATTTGCCCTGCCCAGGGCGCCCTGATCTGAGTGATGACAAGCAGGAAGTGCAGAGCATGACAGAACCACGGGTTCCTTCTTCCCATTCCCATCATGATGCGGCGCAGGAAGCCGCCATTCTGGCCGGAGCCCTGCCGTATCTGCGCCGCTATGCGGGGGATACCATTGTGGTCAAGTATGGTGGCCACGCCATGGGTAATGCAGATCTGGCCAAAACTTTTGGGCGGGATATTGCGCTGCTCAAGCTGGTGGGTATCAACCCGGTTGTGGTGCATGGCGGCGGCCCGCAGATTAACCAGATGCTCAAGCGGCTGGAAATTCCCTCCACCTTTGTGGATGGCCTGCGTGTAACAGATGCCAATATGGTGGATGTTATCGAGATGGTTCTGGCTGGTTCCGTGAACAAGGAAGTGGCGGAGCTTATCAGCCGTGAAGGCGCGTTGGCCGTTGGTATTTCCGGCAAGGACGGTAAAATGATTACCGCCCGCAAGCTGCAACGCACGGTGCGGGATACGGAAAGCCAGATTGAACGCGTGCTGGATCTGGGCTTTGTGGGCGAACCCGTAAAGGTGGACCCGCGCGTGATTTATGCGCTTTCTGGCTCTGGTCTTATTCCGGTTATTGCGCCGGTAGGCTTTGGGGAAGATGGTGCCACCTACAACATCAATGCCGATACGGCTGCCGGTGCCGTGGCTGGTGCGGTGCATGCCACACGCCTGCTGATGCTGACAGACGTGCCCGGCGTGCTGGATGCCGATGGCAAGCTGATACCTGAACTCACAGCCGCGCAGGCCATGCAGGCTATTGAGGATGGTGTGATTACCGGCGGTATGATCCCCAAGGTGGAAACCTGCATTCAGGCCGTGCAGGCCGGTGCGCGTGCAGCCGTTATTATTGATGGCCGTATGCCCCATGCCTGCTTGCTGGAACTGTTTACGGCATCTGGCTCCGGCACCATGATCCGGGCGGAATAACGCCCGGTTGCCTGCCATTTTCCGGGGTGCCATGCGTTGACACGCCGCGTGTGTGTCCGCATGGTCGCTCTGTATTTTTCTGCCGGGGCTGTGGTGCAGGCCCGGTGTTTGTCCATCCTGTCTGACGGTGTGTTATGACCAACGAAACCTTGCGCGCGCATATTGAAGCCCTGTGGGAAAAGCGGGACCAGATTTCCTCCGCTACAACGGGGGAAGACCGCAAAGCCATTGAAACGGCTCTGGAAGCTCTGGATTCTGGCGCGCTGCGTGTGGCCGAACCCAAGGAAGATGGCTGGCAGGTGAATGAATGGCTGAAAAAAGCTGTTCTGCTTTCCTTCCGTCTGAACGATAGCGTGGCCATTCCCGGTGGCGCAGCTGGTGCTCCGGCTTATGATAAAGTGCCGCTGAAGTTTGCTGGCTGGGATCAGGCCCGTTTTGATAAGGCTGGCTTCCGCGTGGTGCCGGGCGCTGTTGTGCGCCGCTCTGCCTTTATTGCTCCTGGTGCTGTGCTGATGCCCAGCTTTGTAAACGTGGGCGCCCGCGTAGATAGCGGCACCATGGTGGATACATGGGCCACTGTTGGCAGCTGTGCCCAGATTGGCAAGAACTGCCATATCAGCGGTGGCGCAGGCATTGGTGGTGTTCTGGAGCCGTTGCAGGCTGCCCCGGTGATTATTGAAGACAACTGCTTCATCGGCGCACGTTCCGAAGTGGCAGAAGGCGTGATTGTGGAACGTGGCTCCGTGCTGTCCATGGGTGTGTTCCTTGGCGCTTCCACCAAGATTGTGGACCGTGCAACGGGGGAAATCTACATGGGCCGTGTTCCGGCCTATTCCGTTGTTGTGCCGGGCACCATGCCGTCTTCCAAGCCGGTTGGGCCGGATGGTCGCCCCAACCCGGCTCTGGCTTGCGCCGTGATTGTGAAGCGGGTGGACGAACGCACACGTTCCAAAACCTCCATTAACGATCTGCTGCGTGACTGATCAGGCAGACTAAAAGCAAAAAAGAGGCAGAAAAGCATGGCGGACGCAGCGCAGGTGAATATTCCGGCCAATCTGGCACTGACAGATCCGGTTGGAGTGGCGCAGGCGCTTATCCGTCTGCCTTCTGTCTCGCCAGATCCCGGTGCATCACAGCATCTGCTTGCAGCCATGCTGGAGCACTTGGGGTTTGAGGTCACGCATCTTCCGTTTGGTGAGGGTGCGGAGCGCACGCCCAATTTCTTTGCCCGCTTGGGCACGGGCAGCCCCCATATCTGCTACGCGGGCCATACCGATGTGGTGCCGCCGGGGAACGAGGCCGATTGGTCTCACCCCCCTTATGCGGCGGATATTGTAGATGGCGTGCTGTATGGCCGTGGCGCGTGTGACATGAAGGGCGGTATTGCGGCTTTTGTATCTGCCGTAGCGCGGCATGTGGCGGCTGGGCCGGGTAAAGGCTCCATCAGTTTTCTGATCACCGGGGATGAAGAAGGCCCTGCCACCTATGGCACGGTAAAGGTGCTGGAATGGATGGCGCAGCACAATCAGATTCCGGATTACTGTCTGGTAGGTGAACCCACTAACCCCAAGGTGTTGGGAGAAATGGTGAAGGTTGGCCGCCGTGGCAGCTTAAACGCGCATATTGTGGTGGAAGGTACGCAGGGCCATGTGGCTTACCCCCACCGGGCAGATAACCCGGTGCATCGCCTGCTGGCGGTGCTGGAAGCTTTGCGCGCCACACCGCTGGATAACGGCACCGAGTATTTTGAACCCTCCAGCCTTCAGGTTACCAGTGTGGATGTAGGCAATGGAGCTACAAACGTTATTCCCGCACGGGCCGAAGCACGGCTGAATATTCGGTTTAATGATTTGCACACAGGCACGGCGTTAAAAGGCTGGGTGGAAACCATTTGCCGCCAGCATGCTCCGCGTTCACGCGTGGAAATCAAGATTAGTGGCGAATCTTTCCTTACGTCCCCCACGCAGGAAACCACCGCCCTTGTTGAGGCCATTAAGCAGGTTACGGGCCGCACGCCCAAGCTGGATACCGGGGGCGGCACATCGGATGCCCGTTTTATCAGCCGCTATTGTGCGGTTTCTGAATTCGGGCTGGTGGGTGCAAGTATTCATAAAGTTGATGAACACACGGATGTTGCGGATCTGGAAATGCTGACACGGATCTATCAGACTTTTCTGGAAGGAGCGCAGGCATGATTCCCGATACCAGCAAACCCGGTGTCATCCGGCGCACATTGCAGGGCATGCTGCTGCTGGCCAGTGGGCGCAAGGATGGCATGGCGTGTTTTGATGGCACGCTGGATGCCTTTGGCGCGGCCCTTGCGCCGCAGCTGGCATTTTTGGTGGTGGGGCTGTTGCAGGTCTTCCTCCAGAATGACAAGACGATGGCGCTTATCAAGGTTCTGCTTTCCTTGTGCGTCACCTTGCTGCCTGCCGTTGTCTCTCATTTTTACGCCCAGCGTTGGGGGCGTGGCGTGCTGTGGCTGCGCTATATTACAGCCGCCACATGGTGCAACTGGGTGGTGGTGCTGATTTCTCTGGCAGCAACACTGTTGGCGGCCCTGCTGTTTCCCGCCATTGCGCAACAGCCGGGCTTTATGGCCGCGTTGGTGATGACAGCGGCTGTCTATGAACTCTGGCTGCAATGGTTTGTGGCCCGTGTGGGCTTAAACATCAGCGGTGGGCGTGCCTTTGTGTTGTATGCCTCTGTGCTGCTGGCCACGCTGGCGCTGTATGGTCTGGCCGCGCTGTTGCCACCCCATTACAAGGTGCTGACAGATCTGCTTCAGCCCATGATTGTGATGAACAATTCCTGAAGAAAGTTTTGTGCCAGACCCGTTTTAGTCAAACGGGTCTGGGTCATACCCCACGCCGTTCAGGTAAAGCCCCTCTGGCGGGGCGGTAGGGCCTGCGGCGCAGCGGTTACGGGCTTCTAGCGCATCTGCAACGCGTTCTGGCTGCCATGCCCCAATTCCCACCAGTTTAAGTGTACCCACCATGTTCCGCACCTGATGGTGCAAAAAGGAACGGGCCTTGGCAAAAACAATCACCTCATCCCCGTGGCGGGAAACTTCCAGCTGATCCAGCGTGCGCATGGGGCTGTGGGCTTGGCAGGCCACGGCGCGGAAAGACGTGAAATCATGCGAGCCCACCAGAATATTGGCGGCCTCCTGCATTTTTTCTACATCCAGCGTGCTTTTAACGTGCCACACTTGCCCAGCCAGCAAGGTAGGGCGCGAGCGGCGGTTGAGAATACGATACTGGTATGAGCGCCATATGGCAGAAAAACGTGCGCTCCAGTCCGTATCAACCTGCGCGGCATCCAGTACCACCACGTTGTGGGGTTTGAGGTGATAGCTCAGCCCCTCCCGCACAGAATGGCGGGAGAAACGCACATCAGCGGGAAAATCCAGATGCGCCACCTGTGCCAGCGCATGCACGCCGGAATCCGTGCGTCCGGCGGTAATGCTGCTTACGGGGCGGTTGTTGGCCAGCCGTGCAGCAGCCTCTTCCAATAGAGACTGAACGGAAAGGCCGGATTTCTGGCGCTGCCAGCCCACAAGGCCGGTGCCATCGTATTCCAGTTTCACGGCCCAACGCTGAACGGGGGCGAGTTCTTCTTCCATCATGCGGGGTTTTGCTGCTTGGCCCCTAAAACCGTACCAGCGGCCAATGGCTGGCCACGCAAAAAGGCATCGGCATCCATCATGCCGCGTCCTGGTTTTTGCAGGCGGGTGAGCCGCACAGCACCGCTGCCACAGGCAATGGTGAGGGCATCATCCAGCACAGTGCCGGGTTGGGCGGTGTGTTTGCTATCGGGCAGCGGGGTGGCTGCGCCAATTTTCAGCACCGTGCCATCGGGCAGGGTGGTAAAGGTGCCGGGCCACGGGGTGAGCGCGCGAATCTGGCGGTCTATTTCCGTGGCGGTTTTGGTCCAGTCTATGCGTCCATCTTCACGCGTCAGACGCGGGGCGTAGGTAACGCCTTCTTCCGGTTGCGGAGTGGGTGTGGGCATATCGGCCAGCACACGTAGCGCCATATCTGCACCCAAGGCGCTGAGGGCATCGTGCAGGCTGGTGGCGGTTGTGGTGGCGGTAATGGGCACGGCTTCACGCAGCAGCATGGGGCCTGTATCCAGCCCGGCTTCCATCTGCATGATGGTCACGCCGCTTTGCGTATCTCCGGCCAGAATGGCGCTCTGAATGGGGGAGGCACCGCGCCAGCGTGGCAGCAGGCTGGCATGAATGTTCAGGCAGCCAAGGCGTGGGGCATCCAGCATGGCTTGGGGCAGAATAAGCCCATAGGCGGCCACAATGGCGGCATCGGCCTGTAGTGCTGCAAAATCCGCCCATTCGGGCTCATTCTTGCGGAGCGAAAGTGGATGACGCACAAGCAGCCCCAGTTCTTCCGCTGCCTGCTGCACGGGGGAAGCCTGAAGCTTTTTGCCGCGTCCTGCGGGGCGGGGCGGTTGGCAATACACAGCCACAATTTCATGCCCCGCAGCATGGAGCGCACGCAGCGCCGGAACGGAAAAGTCCGGCGTGCCCATAAAGACAAGACGCATGATTGGCGGCCCCTCTGGCTTATTTACGCTTTAGTTCCTTGGCCAGGCGGCGCAGGATCATGTTGCGGCGCAGGGCGGAAAGGTGGTCCACAAACAGCACACCTTCCAGATGGTCTATTTCATGCTGAATGCAGGTGGCCAGCAGACCTTCGGCCTCGCGTTCCATCACATCGCCATTGATGGTGTTCCAGCGTACGCGAATTTTTTCCGGGCGCACCACTTCTGCATACTGGTTGGGCAGGGAGAGACAGCCTTCTTCCCGCGCGGCCATGTCTTCCGTTTCTGCAATCACTTCGGGGTTAATCATCACAATCGGGTCCCGCGCGTCTTTTTCTCCCAGATCCACCAGAAGAAAGCGCTGGCTCAGCCCCACTTGTGGGGCGGCAAGGCCAATGCCGGGAGCCTGATACATGGCCGAGAACATGCTGGGCAGAATCTTGCGAATGTCCGCCACGTCCTCCGGCTTTACCAGCCGCGCCTTCTGGCGCAGCACGGGGTGCGGCGGCGTAAGGATCTGAAGGGGTGCTGCGCCATCCGATGCAGCAGAAAAAGAGATGTCTGTATTGGCTGCGTGTGTCATACTGCGGGATGTAGCGTTCCGCCGCGCCTGATGCCAGAGAAAAACACAGGGAAAATCTGCCTCTGGCCCTAAAACCTGTTGCCTGTGCGCCACAGTGTGTTGTCCAATACCCCCATCTGGCCGGATACAGGCATGGGGGCGGGGTTGCGTGCCAGCGGGCCTATCCCATATCGTGATAAGATCAGATGCCGTAACGGGTCTGATTTTTCTGTCTCGCTCAAGGAAGGAGGAGGCTTGGATGTCTGGAAGACTGTTTGGCTCACCCATGTTTTTAGGGTTTGATCATCTTGAGCAGATGCTCGAACGCGCCAGCAAGGGATCGGGCGATGGATATCCGCCCTATAATATTGAGCAGATTGCCCCCAACGGCCTGCGGATCACATTAGCTGTAGCAGGCTTTAAAATGGATGACTTGCAGATTACGCAGGAAGATAATCAGCTTGTTATTCGTGGCCGGCAGATGGAAGACGGAGAGGAACGTGTTTTTCTGCACCGGGGCATTGCCTCCCGCCAGTTTCAGAAAGCGTTTGTGCTGGCGGAAGGGATAGAAATTGGCGGGGCATGGCTGGATAACGGTCTGTTGCATATAGACCTATTTCGCCCCCAGCCGGAGGTGCGTGTGAAACGCATTGAAATTGTGCAGGGTGGGCAAAAAAATGGCCGCGCATCTGCTGCCGGGGGTGGCAGTGTGCTCAAGGCCCGCTCATCGCGCATGCTGCGCCCAGTGATGGACGTGGATGAAAGCTGACCCAACAAGGAGGACGCCATGAAAAGTTCCATCTACAACGGTAGCGCCCCCGTTATGCCACATGCGGCTGAACGCCCCGCAGATGTTCGCCAGCTTTCAGAAAGCCAGTTCCGCTCCCTTGGGCTGCGCGAAGTTGCCTATACGCGCCCGGCCCTGATGGAAGATGATGAAGTGGGCTGCGCCATTTATGCGGCTGATGGATCTTTGCTGGCCGTAGTGGAAGATATTGAAACCGCATGGGGCGCGATTGTGCAAAATGACATGATTCCCGCCAGTTTGCAGTAAGGGTAGCCAACCTGCGGGCCATTGCGGTTTTACCAGATAGAAAAAAGGATCGGTGGATGACCGATCCTTTTTTTATTGCGTAACGCGTGCGGCTTAGCTTGGGTTTGTATCAATCCAGCCGATATTGCCATCATCCCGCCGGTAAACCAGGCTTACCTGCTTGTTGGCCGCATTGCGGAATAGCAAAAAGGAAATGCCCGCCAGATCAAGCCGCATAACGGCCTCCCCAACACTGAGGACGGGAATATCCGTGGGCTGTTCGGCAATAATGGCGGCAAAGGTTTCTGTATCCGTGCCTTCCGGCTGGGTGGCCAGCACGGGTTTTTCCACACTGGATTCAGAAGGAAGAGGGCTTTCATTAAGGGGTTGCAGCACATAGGTGCGGCCACTTTGTGTGGCGGCCTGCCGTTGTGCGCCACGTGCGTGGGATGTTACGCGGCGGTTATAGCGGCGCAGGCGTTTGGCAATATGCTCTGCGGCATCATCAAAGGCACCATTGGCATCTGCGGCTTCTCCTTCACCGCGCAATACAAGGCCGCTGCCGGTGCGTACATTGATATCGCAGGTAAAAAACGAACGCGCCTTGCTGAAGGTCACCTGTGCTTGCAGGGCTTTGTCAAAGTATCGTTCCGCTAGGTTGCCAAGGTGGGAATTGACCCGGTGCTTGAGGGCATCGGAAAGATCAATCTGTTTACCTGAAACCTGAATATGCATAGAACGTCGTTCCTTGCTGCTAAGTGGCAGAAACTCCAGACCTGAACAAATGCCGGCACCAAATGAGAACCGGTTTTTTGCTTCAGGTTCAACCGGATCGCCTTGTTACGTTACGCCAATTATGTGTAACGCTTCCTTCATATTTGGGCATGGGTGGTGGCGTGTGTCCATGCCTTTCGTTTCAAATATAATGCAGGACAGAACTTCCGGGTTGCATGGCTGTGTAAAAAGCAGAGAGCAGGCTTGCAGTAGGCAAACAGGCATGCCTATCAATAACAGGACATAAAACCATGCTGGTATGGGGCAGCCTGTCTGCCAAAACGATGTTTGTCTGACAGGAGAGTATATTTTTCATGCTGTTGCGTTCTGCCCCCCCTGTTGAAATGCCTAAAATGCCACGTGGGCAGATGGTGCGCGTTAAACTGGGGTGTATGGCCGGGCTGGGCATTTTGTATGGCGCATTTGTGTGGCATTTGGCGCACGAAAAAATAGCTCCGCGGCCTCATCCGGCGGCACGGGTTGCCATCCGGTTTATCAAGGTGCCCATGGTGCTTCCGCCTGCGCCACCATCTGTTGCACCTGCGCTTGTGCAGCCAGATCCGGTTGTGTTTTCGCCCCCAAAACTGGTGCTGCGCCATGCGGGCCAGCGCCGTTAGGGCATGACCTGTATGTAGGGAGTTTGCGGCATGGTGGGCCCAAGCATTGCCAGCATGCATATTTACCCCGTTAAAGGGTTACGCGGGCTTTCTCTCACGCAGGCCAGATTATGGCCTTGGGGGCTGGAGGCAGATCGGCGCTGGATGGTGGCAGATTTGCAGGGCCGGTTTATAACCCAAAGAACGTGCCGGAATATGGCGCTAATTAGCGCTGTGCCTACGCAGGAGGGGCTGGTGTTACGCAAAGCCGATGCATCTGCCTGTTACGTGCATTTTCCCGATACGCATGCGCCTGTGCGCTCTGTAACGGTATGGAAAGATACGGTGCAGGCGCGGGATGCAGGAGAGGATGCGGCGCTGTGGCTGGAGAAGGCTTTGGGGCAACCATGCAGGCTTGTCTGGATGGATACGCCCCGGCAGGCGCGTCTGCGCCATCTGGATGGGGCGGAGGTGCCGGTTTCCTTTGCAGATGGCTACCCGCTACTGGTGGCCAATATGGCATCTTTGGCTGATTTGAACACACGTTTGCCTAAGGGGCAGGCTGTGCCTATGGCGCGGTTTCGGGCCAATATTGTGGTGCAGGATGCACCAGCATGGGCCGAGGATGGCTGGATGCGTATTGGCGTTGGCACGGCCATTTTGCGTATTCTGGCCCCATGTTCGCGCTGTGTGGTGACAACAATTGATCAGACCACAGCAGAAATTCCCAACCCCAAGGAGCCACTGGCCACGTTGGCGGCCTTCCACCGCACGCCCAAAGGGGTGATGTTTGCGCAAAACGCAGTGGTGGAGCAGTCTGGCTTAATAGAGGTGGGGGCCCCTGTGCGTGTATTGGATACCGGGCCATCCAACCTGCTGGCCGAGGGTTAGAGCGAGAAGCTCTCACCCAGATACACGCGGCGCACATCTTCATGGGCCACAATTTCTTCTGGCACACCCTGCATCAGCACCTGCCCGCTGTGCATGATGTAGGCGCGGTCAATCACTTCCAGCGTTTCACGCACGTTATGGTCGGTAATCAGCACGCCAATGCCGCGATCCTTGAGGTGAGACACCAGATCACGAATTTCCCCCACGGCAATGGGGTCAATCCCGGCCAGTGGTTCGTCTAGCAGAATGTAATGGGGCTGGCTGGCCAGTGCACGGGCAATTTCCAGACGGCGGCGTTCCCCCCCTGAAAGGGCGAGGGAAGGCGAGCGGCGCAGATGGCTGATACCAAATTCGCTCAACAGCCCATCCAGCATGACCTGCCGCTGGTCCGGGTCTGGTTCCACCACTTCCAGCGCGGCCAGAATGTTCTGCTCCACATTCAGGCCACGGAAAATACTGGCTTCCTGCGGCAGATAGCCAATGCCCAGCCTTGCGCGCCGGTACATAGGCAACTGCGTAATATCCGCACCATCCAGCGTGATAGAGCCGGTATCAGGCTGCACAAGGCCCACAATCATGTAAAAGCTGGTGGTCTTGCCCGCACCGTTTGGCCCCAGCAGGCCCACGGCTTCCCCCCGATGCACTTCGATGGAAACGTTTTTCACCACCTCGCGCTTTTTGTAGCTTTTGCCAATGCCGCGGGCATACAGGCCGTGGCCGGGGCGATGCGGGGCATGAATATCGGTCGGTTCGGGGCCAAGTTCCACACCCACAACTTCTTCACGCACCGTTTCTTCCGACGTCCAGGTGACTTCCTGATTCATGCTTATTTCCTGTCCGACGTATCGCCGTTATTGGGCACAACCAGCCCGCTTACCCGGCTGCCGGGGCGTTCTGTCATGGTGGCTATGCCTGTGTGCATATTGATAATGGCGGCAGCGCCCTGAATCTGGTTTGGCCCGCGGGTGATATGCACGTTGCCAACAATACGGGCAATGCCGGTATCAGGCACATACACCCCACGTTCCCCCGTTACGATTTCTGTTTGCGTGTGCACCCACACATGGCCAAAGGCGTTTACCTTTTCCAGCTTGCCCGAACCACTGCTGAGCGGATCTGAACTGCTGGTGTTGCTGGCCTGCTGCTGTGGCTGTGCACTCTGATCTGGCGGGGCGCTGTAGCCCACCAGCACATCGGCCCGGATCTGGCGCTGATCATTGGTGGTGACGGTGGCATTGCCGCGCCCGATGGAAATACGCTGTTGCGAGTAATATTCCATCGAATCTCGCGCTGTCAGCACATCCTGCGGGGTGGTCAGCTTCATGGCCTTGCCGGTCATGACAAGTACGGCCTGATCCATGTCATACACGGCTTTATCACCCCAAGCCTGATCGGTCTGGGTGAAGATGTGCACGTGGCCTATGGCTTCAAGCCGGAAAATTTCGTTGGCGCCGGAATCCTGATCATCCCCACCAGCGGCTTTTTGCCCGCCTGCATCAGCGCCACCAGTGGTGGCTGGTGCTGGAGGTGGCTGATCCGTGCTGGCTGGGGGTGTTGCCGGAGCAGTGCCGTTGGCGGCCGGGGTCTGCACGCTTGCCGGTTTTGCACCATCTGCCGCGCCGGGGGTTGGGGCTTTTTTGCGGTAATAGGCAATCAGCTTATCTGCCGTAACCGTAACATCCCCACGGATAGCTTTTGCCTGATCATAGGCCGTGACTTTTTTCTGGTTCTGGTCCCAGTCAAACCCACCAGCGGCGGTAACGGTAATCTGCCCCCCGTGGGACATATCAATGGCCTGTGCCAGTGCTGTGCCGGAAAGGGCCAGCATGGCACATGGCAATGCCGCCATAACGGCAGACGCAACACGCAGAGTAGGGGAAGAGCAGGTAAAAAGGCGGCGCATATCAGGAAGCCTTGCCTTTGGGGGATGAATCACTGTGGCGGTCATCATTCAGGATCAACTGGCCGGGGCCGCGGAACTGGGCAATGCCCTCATGCTGGGCCAGCAGATAGCCCTTGGCATCAAGCGATCCAAAAGGCCCTTCGGCCCGCACCCATGAATCAGAGGCAATAATGCCGCGTTTGACATCAATATCGGCTACGGGGCTGTGCATCATCAGGCCATCATCGCGGTACAGGGTCACTTCTCCGGTCAGATCAAGGATCTGGGCATGCTGCATGTAAACGCCTTTTTGCGATTCAACCAAAAGCCAGCTTCCGCCCTGTGTCAGCAAATCGGCCTTGGGGTGTATCAGATCCATCCGGTTGTCGTTGACCTGATGCGCGCTGTCCGCCGTAATCATAAACGGGCGGTTGTGCTCATCCACCCCGCGATACGTGGCACCTATCAGGTTGCCGCTTTCAATTTTAACCTTGGCCAGTTCCTTAATGGTGGTCTGGTTAGCGCTTAGCAGCCTATCTACCTCCGGCCATACGGCAATGGTGGCCAGCAGCACCAAGGCTGTTGCGGGCAGCACCCATTTGGCCCAGCGCAGCATGGTGCGGCGGCGCGCCAGCTTGGCGGCATCTGGCAGTTTGCGCAACTGGGCAGATGGGGCAAGCCGTTCGCGCTGGCGGCGGATGGTTTCTTCCGACCGGGCAAAGTCGGCCCTTTGTGGGCGTTTGTCTTCCGGGCTGGTCATCCAACCCCGGCTCGGATCAGGTCATGCACATGCACAACGCCTATGGGTTTGCGTTCATCATCCAGCACAAAAAGGGATGTAATGGGCCTTTTGCGCTCGTTCATCAGCCGCAGGGCTTCAGAAGCAAAAATACCCGGCCCTATAGTGAGCGGTGAATCGTTCATGACATCTTTCGCCAACGTGGTCGTCAGGTCGTGATCAAGCGCACGGCGCAGGTCACCATCCGTGATCAGCCCCGCCAAGGTGCCATTCTCACCCAGAATGGCCACGCATCCTAGCGCCTTGTGCGTCATTTCCACAATAACGTCACGCATGGGGGTGTTGGGTGTGGCCAATGGCATGGCGTTATCTGTGCGCATCAGCTCCCGCACGGTGCGCAGGCGCGCGCCTAAGCGGCCGCCGGGGTGGTAGGTGCCAAAATCTGTGGCGGTAAAGCCGCGCTGGCGCAGCAGAGCCACAGCCAGAGCATCACCAAATGCAAGTTGGGTGAGGGTACTGGTGGTGGGGGCCAGCCCCATCGGGCAGGATTCCGGCAAAGATGGCAGGGTAAGTGCCACGGTTGCGGCAGAAGCCAGAGTGGAATGGGCACGGCTGGTTACAGCCAGCAGCGGCAGGCCCGTGCGGCGGGCATGGGCGGCAATGTCTCCCAATTCCGTGGTTTCTCCGGAGTTGGAAAAAGCCAGAACGGCATCCCCTTTCTGCACCATCCCCAGATCACCGTGGGATGCCTCTGCCGGGTGCACAAATATGGCGGGCGTGCCGGTGCTGGCCAGTGTGGCCTGTACCTTGCGCGCAATATGGCCGGATTTACCAATGCCGGTTACAACCACACGCCCTGGCAGCGCCAGAATAATGTCTATGGCCTCGGCAAAGGCGCCGCCCAACCCTACGGGGTTTTCCAGTGCCTCTGCCAGTGCATCCAGCCCCGCACGTTCTGTGCGCACAACGTCTGCCGCCTCTACGCCGGGGGAGGAGGAAGCCTGCGAGCTGATAGGGGTGGACATGTTCATGCCGAGCCGATCCGGTTGACCAGAAAAAGAAATGCGAAAACGCGTGACTTACGCGCGGTGAGAGAAAATATCCGGGTCTTCATACCCCAGCAGGTCCAGCCGGGCGCGGGCGGGCAGGAAGTCATAACAGGCCTGCGCCAGTTCACGCCGGCCTTCACGCTCCAGCAGGGCAGACATTTTATCCCATAACGCATGAAGATACAGTACGTCCGATGCCGCATAGGCCAATTGTTCGGGCTTGAGTTCCAGCGCACCCCAATCCGATGTCTGCTGCTGTTTGCTCAGCTCCACGCCCAGCATGTCACGGCACAGGGCGGCAAGGCCGTGGCGGTCTGTAAAGGTGCGCACAAGGCGGGCGGCAATTTTGGTGCACACCACCGGGCTTACGGTAATGCCCAGCGCATGCTGCAGAATGGCCACGTCAAACCGTGCAAAATGCATGATCTTGGTGATGGACGGATCTGCCATAACACGCTTGAGGTTGGGGCAATCATACCCCTTGCCCCCAAGGGAGGGGGGGATGATCTGCACCAGATGTGCCGTGCCATCACCGGCAGAAAGCTGCACAAGGCACAGTCTGTCCCGGTGCGGGTTCAGGCCCATTGTTTCCGTATCCACGGCCACGGACCCACTAAAGGTCACGTTGTCTGGAAGATCGTTCCGGTGCAGTGTAATGGCACCTTCGGATGGGGCAGAGGTCATAACCCGCTCCTGCGTGTTCTGTTGCTGTATGCTGTTGTGTTCCAGACCGATACAGCCGGCGTGATGGAATGTCCATTCCTGCACGTTGTGTATGGCGCTGTTATGGCGGCGGCGCACATTTATATGCGGGATAGGCGCAGGCAGGCGGAATGCGCTAGAAGGGCCTTATCTGTTACACCCTTAATAACCCGGAACTGTGTGTTTATGCGTCAACCTCGTCATGGCCGTCCTGCGCGGCGCCCTCGTGTTTCTTCTGCTGGTGGGCGAGAAGGCGCGCCTTCGGCTCCGGCAGGCACATGCTGGCTGTTTGGCACGCACGCAGTGGCCGCAGCGCTTAACAATCCGCGCCGGGTTTATGAACGCCTGTTGGTAACGGAAGAAAATCATCCCGCATTGGAAGAGGCCACACGCTCAGGCCGAGGCGTGCGCGTGGCGCCAGAACTGGTGCAGCGTCAGCGGCTGGATGATCTGCTGGGGCCAGATGCGGTGCATCAGGGTGTAGCCCTTCTGGCGCGTGTTCTACCCCCTATGCCGCTGGATGAGGCACTGGAACGTCCCGGCCCGGTGCTGGTGCTGGATCAGGTGACTGACCCACGGAACATCGGGGCCATTCTGCGCTCTGCCGCAGCGTTTGGGGCGGCCTGCCTTGTGGTGCAGGACCGCAACGCGCCGGAGGAAACTGCTGTGCTGGCCAAGGCAGCCTCTGGCGCGTTGGAAACCGTGCCCATGGTGCGTGAAGTTAACCTCTCCCGCGCTATTGAGCAGTTGCAGAAAAGCGGGTGCTGGACAGTGGGGCTGGATGCAGGCGGCACCACGTTGGATGGTGCCAGTTTTGATGGCCGCCGCGTAGCCCTTGTGCTGGGGGCAGAAGGCAAGGGCCTGCGCCGCTTAACGCGTGAAAGCTGTGATGAAATTGCCGGGCTTTACATGCCCGGAGAAATGGAAAGCCTGAACGTATCCGTAGCCGCCGCTGTGGGGCTTTACGAACTGGTGCGCCGGGGCATGCCCAGCGCGTACCAGAAAGCCGCAGCAAAAAAGCCCACGTAATACCCAATATCGGCCCCGCCCAGCCAACGGGCTACGGGGCCGGTATACAGGCTGCTGGTTGAAAACAGCGCAATGGTCAGCACGGATGTTATGGCAAAAATGGTGGCGCCGCGTGTCCAACCCGGCGGAATGGGGTGCACTGTGCGGTCTCCAAAATACCAGTCCGCCAGCACAATGCCGATCCACGGGGCAATCCAGTACATGGTTACCAGCAGGTAGTCTGTATAAAGCGTGGTGTAGCGGCCAGCACCTGCCACAGCCAGCACATAGCCAAGGCTGGCTGTAAGAATGGCCGCGGCAATACGGGGTACATGTAGCCCTGCAGAAATAATGCTGTAACTGGCGGTGTTATCGTTAAATGAATTGCCGGTAATGGATGAAAGCGCAATGGCCCCCAGAGCTACGGCACCAAGCGGCCCCATAGCCTGCTGGAGCGAGGCAATAACCGCCGTGGGTGAGGCCTCTGCCACAGACCCGGCAGAAATTAACCCCAGAATCTGGAACGGAATGGCCGAACCCAAAAGCCCGGCCAAAGCCAGCAACACCACCTTTTTGGGGCTGGTATTGGCAGGCAGATACCGCGTGTAATCTGAGGAATACGAGGCCCAAGACAGATTGAAGCTGACCAGCACACCCGTTGCCAGCAAAAAGGTGGAAAAGCTGACAGCATGATGCACCGCCAGCGGAGCCTGCCCCTTGAGCGCAAACACAATGCCAATAAGCGTGAACACCACCAGCAACACAGTGCCCAGATATTTCTGCAAGGCCTGCACCACGTGGTGCCCGTAAATGGAGGCTACCATCTGAATACTGGCCAGTATGCCCAAAGCCAGCCAGAAGGGCATGGAAAGCCCGGCCAGAAGCAGCAGCGCCATAAGGGCCGTGGCGGCGGGCACGTTATTTACGGCATCCCATCCCACGCAATAAATCCAGTTCAGAAACGCTGGAGGGCGCAGGCCTTTTTGCCCCAATGCGCGGCGAGAGGCCTCCATTTGTGTCAGCCCGGTTTTGGGGCCAATGGCGGCGGCTAGGGCTACAGGCAGCGCGCCTATCACATTGCCAATAATAATGGCGGCCACACCTGTTTGAAAATCCAGCCCCATACTTGTAAGCAACGCCCCTGTTACCCAGCCGCCGGGGCCAAGGTTGGGGGAAAAATGGCTCCAGAACACCCGGTCTGTCGGCATGGTTTTCAACGCAGCCGGAACGGGTTCTCTGACAGATGCGGCGGAAAGATCCTCCATCAGGCCACCGGTTTGTGGGGCTGAAGGGGGTGTTTGTGTCATGGATGGCATGTTCCTGCGGCGTGGGGGCAAGGCGGGGGTAAAAACGAGCGTATCATGAAAGATCAGGTTCGGGCATGGAACCTGCGGCCCCTGTGGGCTGATTGTTGTAGTAGGCCTCCGCCAGCCGGATGGGCAGCAGGTCCATAAAGCGGGAGCCAGCCACCAGCCACAGCGGAAAAATAATGCGCCGCTCATTACGGCCCAGCCCGCGCAAAATGCGGCGGCACGCGGTGTTCACATCTGTTAGCCCCGGCATGGGGAAGGCGTTTTTGGCTACCATGGGGGTATTTAAAAACCCGCACACAACGGAGCTTAATAAAATACCGGCTTTTTTGGCGTTGCCGCCCGTGGCCACCATAAACCTGTCTACCGCCGCCTTGGCTGCGGAATAAGAGGGCGTGCCGGGGTAGGACACCACGCCCGCAACGGATGAAATGGCGCAAATACGCCCCCGCATGCCATCTGTCCCGCGCGGCTGATGCTGCATTACATCCAGCGCAGGTAGCACGGTGTTAAGCACACCCATCATGTCTGTTTCAAAAATACGATAAATCTGTGCCGCAGGTTCATACGGCATGCCATCGGGGGCCTGTGGCTTGCGGGTGCCCCCTGTTATGCCCGCGCAGGCCAGAACAAGCTTTAGCCCGTTGGTGCTGCGTATCCATGCATCCATGCCCGCACGGTCTGCCACATCGCCAAGGTGCAGATGCACGGCTGCACCTCGGCTTATGCAGGTTTTGGCCGTTTCTTCCAGCCGTTGTACGTTACGCCCGCCCAGATAAAGGGTGCGCCCTGGCCGAGCCAGCGTTTGGGCCAGCGTTTGCCCAAGGCCGGAGGATGCGCCAGTAATCAGAACGGTATTGTACTTCATATTCCAGATCGGTCTTTGCTTATGGTGGTTGTGGCATAGCATGGCGGCTTCTGGCATGAAGGCGCAAGACTGACAGACACAGCAGGCAGGGAAGGCAGCATGGCGCAGAACGCACAGAGTAACCACAACGGGGCAGAACAGCGGCGCGGCGTGTGCCTGGTTATTTCTGCGCCATCTGGGGCGGGCAAGTCCACCATTGCCAATGCCCTGCGTGCTTCCGAGCCCGCGCTAATGCATTCGGTTTCCGTTACCACCCGCCAGCCCCGGCCGGGGGAAAAGGAAGGCGTGCATTATCACTTCCGCACGATGGAAGATTTTGAGCGCATGGCCGCGGCGGGAGAACTGCTGGAATGGGCCACCGTGTTTGGCCGTGGTTACGGTACCCCCCGCGCCCCGGTAGAGGCCGCATTGGCCGCAGGGCGGGATATGGTGTTTGACATAGACTGGCAGGGCCACCAGCAAATCCGCCGCGCGTTGCCTGATGATGTGGTGAGCCTGTTTGTGCTGCCACCATCACTGGAGGAACTGGAGCGCCGCCTGCGTGGCCGTGCATCAGATCACCCCGATGAAATTGCCCGCCGCATGGCCGCCGCGCGGGATGAAATCTCGCATTGGCGGGAATTTGATCACGTTATTATCAATACAGATCTGGACCGCGCCATTACAGAGGCACGTTCTGTGCTGGTGGCAGCACGCCTGCAAACCCGCCGCCGCACGGGGCTGTTGGATTTTGTTGCCAGTTTTGGAGCCTGAACAGCATGGATTTTTCCGTCATTACCGTGCTGTGTCTGGGCGATGTGATGCTGGACCGGTTTTTATACGGCAGCATGGATCGGATTTCCCCCGAAGCACCCGTGCCTGTGTTGCTGCTCGATTCCCGGCGTGAAATGCCCGGAGGGGCCGGCAATGTGGCCAGCAACGTTATCTCGCTTGGAGGGCGTGCCGTGCTGGTGGGCCTTATTGGGCAGGATGAAGCCGGATCCAGCCTACGCGCCACGTTGGCGGAAAAAAATCGGCTGGTGGATGCTACGGTGCAAAGTGGCGCCCGGCCCACCATTTGCAAAACACGCTTTATTGCCGCGCATCAGCAGGTGGTGCGCGTAGATGAAGAAAGCCACGCCCCCCTTGCCGCCACAGAGCAGGATGCCCTGTGCCGCCAGATTGATGCACATATCGGGGCGTGTCAGGCCGTGGTGGTGTCTGATTACGGCAAGGGTGTGTGCACTCCGGCTGTGCTGGCACATTTGTTTCGTGCGGCGCAGCAAGCGGGCGTGCCTGTGTTTGTGGACCCCAAATCCACCGATTACACACATTACAAAGGGGCTACCTGTATTACCCCCAATGCCAAGGAGCTGGCAGCAGCTTCTGGCATGCCGGTGGATACCGCAGCCCATGTAGAGGCCGCTGCCAGCAAGGTGATGGCACAAGCCGATGCACAGGCCATTCTGGCCACCCGGTCGGAAAAAGGCATGATGCTGGTGCGGCGGGAGGGTGAAGTGCTGGCTGTGCCCGCACGTGCGCGGGAAGTGTTTGATGTTTCTGGCGCGGGGGATACCGTTATTGCCACCATGGCGCTGGCTGTTGGTGCGGGCATGAGCTTTGAACAGGGCATGCGTGTGGCCAATGCGGCGGCTGGCGTGGTGGTGGGCAAGTTGGGCACGGCCACGGCGGATATTCAGGAAGTGCTGCACGAGCTGGAGGAACAGTCCGGCCCGGATGAAGTGCCCCATCTGCTGCCTTTGTCTGCGGCTTGTGCGCAGGTGGCGCGCTGGCAGGCGCGTGGCCTGCGTGTGGGTTTTACCAACGGGTGTTTTGATATTATCCACCCCGGCCATATCAGCCTGCTGGCAGAAGCGCGCAGCGCGTGTGACAGGCTGGTGGTGGCGCTGAACACAGATGCCAGCGTGCGCCGCCTGAAAGGTGACACACGGCCTGTGAACTCACTGGAATCCCGCGCCGCTGTTATGGCGGCCATCCGCTATGTGGATGCAGTGGTGGCATTTGATGAAGATACGCCGTTGGAGCTTATCCGTGCTCTGATGCCAGATGTGTTGGTAAAAGGGGCAGATTACCGGCCAGAACAGGTTGTGGGTGCAGATATTGTGCAGGCGGCAGGCGGCAGGCTGGTGCTGGCCGATTTGCAGCAGGGGCATTCTACCACATCCACAATCGGGCGGATTCGCAATACATGACGGTGCATGATCTGCCGGGCGCAGAAAACCTGCCGCTTATGGCTGTGCGCAATCGCTTTGCGTGCTGGCTGTTTGAGGAGGCCTTGCCTTTCTGGGCCAGCACGGGGTGCGATGGCACAACCTCAAATCCGGCGGCCTTGGGGGCGCAGGAATGCCTGACTCTACAGGGCACGCCAGCCCTGCCACCGTTCAAGCGCGTAAGGGTGCAGGCGCGGCAGCTTTTTGTGTTTTCATGGGCCGCCTTAAAAGGCTGGCAGCCTGCGGCGCAAAGGGCGGAAAGTATTTTCAGGTTTCTGCTTAACGCCCATAGGCCAGACGGTGGCTGGGTTAAGCTGCTGGCGCGTGATGGCGTTGTGCTGGATGATAGTGCAGATTTGTACGATATCGCTTTCGTGCTGTTTGCTCTGGCATGGTATGGCCGTGTGGACCGCACAGGCCAAGCGGTAGAACTGGCGCGGCAAACGCTTGCGTGGCTGGGGCAGACAATGGCCCTGCCCAATGGCGGGTTTATGAACACGCGGCCTGCTGATGATGCGTGGCGGCAGCAAAACCCCCACATGCATTTGCTGGAAGCTGTGCTGGCCTTGCATGAAACAACGGGCGATGTTGCAGATCTGGCGCAGGCCCACGCGTTATATGCGTTGTTCAACCAACATTTTATGGATGAACGTACCGGCACGCTGGGCGAATATTTTGGGCCAGACTGGCAACCCGCCACCGGGCCAGAAGGCCAGTGGTGTGAGCCGGGGCATCATTTTGAATGGGTATGGCTGTTGCAGGCTTATGCCCGCCAAAGCGGGGTAGATACCGCAGCCCAGTCTGCACGCCTTTACCGTTTTGCACATCATTACGGTGTGGATGGCTCAACCGCTTTGGTGCGTGATGCCGTGGCGCGGAACGGGCAGGTGCTTAAACCCACCTTTCGCCTTTGGGTGCAGGGTGAGGCATTGCGGGGGGCGTTGTGCCATGATCCGCAGGATAAAGCCGGCTGGGCCACGCGCATGGCCAGTAATCTGCTTGACCGGTATTTTACAGGCTGCCCCATAGGCACATGGGTGGATCAGCTGGATGCACAGGCAGTGCCCGCTGTTAAGCAAATACCAAGCAGCTCGCTTTATCATATCGTAACCGCGTATGATGCGCTGGATCAGGCCGCGCGGGCCTGTGTGCCACCCGTATAAAAAACGCCGTGCGGAAATGTGCGTGCAGGCAGGACGTGGCAGCGCGAATCTGATACAAGCGGTGCTGTGAGCATGACAACAACAGATACCCCCAACCAGAAGGACGAAAGCCTTCTGGCCCTTACCCTTCGGCAGCCCCCGGCCAATGTGGAGGCCGAACAGGCGCTGCTTGGCGCGTTGCTGACCAACAACCGCGCCTATGACCGTGTTTCTGACTTTCTGGCCGGTGAGCACTTTGCCAACCGTGTTAATGGTCAGATTTATGATGCCATTGCCCGGCGCATAGAAAACGGCCAACTGGCAGACCCCGTAACCATGCGGGCCGAGCTGGAACACTCCGGCATTTTGGCCAGCGTGGGCGGCATGGCCTATATGGCCAAGCTGCTGTCCTCCATGGTGGGGATTATTAACGCCGGAGATTACGGCCGCACCATCCATGATGCATGGATTCGCCGCCAGCTGATTGATATTGGTGAAAACGTGGTGAACAACGCGTTTGGCACCACTATTGGCCTTTCCGGGCAGGACCAGATTGAGGCAGGGGAAGAAGCCCTGTTCAAACTGGCCACGGAAAAAGGCAATGAAGGGGATTTTGTTTCCTTCAACAAGGCGTTGAGTGGGGCCATTGAGGTTGCGGCCCAGGCTTTCCAGAACGAAGGGCACGTAACCGGCCTGACATCCGGCCTGCGTGATCTGGATAAAAAAACAGGTGGGCTGCATCCGTCTGACTTGCTGATTCTGGCAGGGCGTCCGGCTATGGGTAAAACGGCGCTGGCTACAAAAATGGCCTTTTCCGCCGCCCGTGCCATTATGGATGAGGCAGAAGAAACAGGCACAAAGCCCAAAGGGGCGGTGGCCATTTTTTCGCTCGAAATGTCGGCCGAACAGTTGGCAACCCGTATTCTGTCCGAGCAGGCGGAGGTTTCGGGTGAGCGTATTCGCCGTGGTGATATTGGGCAAAAGGAGTTTGACCGCTTTGTGCGTGTCAGCCACGAACTGGCCCGCCTGCCATTGGTGATTGATGATACGCCAGCCATTTCCCTTTCCGCCATGCGCACACGCTGCCGCAGGCTAAAGCGTACGCAGGGTTTATGCCTTGTGGTGGTGGATTACCTCCAGCTTATGCGGCCCTCTGTTGGCACCCGACCCGAAAGCCGTGTTTTGGAAATTTCCATGATCACGCAGGGGTTGAAAGCCATTGCCAAGGAGTTGGAAGTGCCAGTGCTTGCGCTTTCCCAGCTCTCACGTCAGGTAGAAAGCCGTGAAGACAAACGCCCCATGCTCTCGGATCTGCGTGAATCCGGATCTATTGAGCAGGACGCCGATGCGGTGATGTTTGTGTACCGTGATGAATATTACCTGCAACAGCGTATGCCCAAGGAAACAGCGTTTGAATCCACAGAGAAATACTCCGTGGCAATGGATGAATGGCAGCGCAAGATGAGCCTAGTGCATAATAAGGCCGAGCTTATTCTGGAAAAGCAGCGTCATGGCCCCACGGGCACCATCAATCTGTTTTTCGAAGGCGAATACACACGCTTTGCAGATTTGGATACCATTCATCAGGAACACTGAATGTGTTGAAAAAAGGCTCCATATACTGGAGCCTTTTTTATAAAAACTTTCTGAAATAGGCGTGTGTTTAAAAAGGCATCAGCTTGCCGTGTGGCGCTGTATGTGCCAGTCATACACATGTAAAAGCCGCCTATAAGCTGCGTGTCAGAAGAATACAATAAATAAGATCGGGCAGATTTTTAATGGATATATTAGGTGCCATTATTGCGCTGGCAGTATGCGTGCTTATTTTGCTCAATATTTCAACAGTTTTTGCGTTTTTGTTTCTGATTGTAAAAATTGTTCTGGTTATTGGCCTGCTTGTTCTGGCTGGATTTCTGGTTTTTGGTTTTATTGAAAAACCGGAAACAAAAATACCGCCTCCACCTTCTCATAAACCTGCACGTGCAGATGATATTCCACCGCAGGTTCTTGTAGATGAAACACCCGCTGGTGTTCAGTTTGAAAAACCATATTTTGATGCCCATGAAAAAGGGCGGGAAGGAGAAGAAAAAGTAAGCCGCATTTTACAGCATATGGGTTGGCCCACCTTGCACAATGTTATTCTGGAAGATGAAAGAGGGCTGACACAAATAGATCATCTTGTAAAAACCCCATGGGGCATTGTGGTTATTGAAACCAAGAATTACGATGGTTTTATTTCTGGTACATCCACCCCAGGCATATGGAAGCAAAGCTTTCCCACTTCTTCCGGCATTGTTTACAGACCGTTTATGGACCCTGTGCGCCAGAACTACCGGCATGTGTGTGCTGTAAAATATCTTACCGGTATTGAAAATGTGCAGTCTGTGGTGGTGTTTGCCGGGCGTGCCCATACCAGCCCGTTTGTGCATCATCAGGTGGTCAGGTTAAAAAAGCTGGAGTATTTTTTGCACAACCGGCCAGAAGATTTTACTTATATCAGCACGCATGAACTGGAAAATGCATGGTATATTCTGCAAAAGGCCCATATTGCCAATAACGGGCGCGCGCAGGAACATCTGGATCAGCTACGCCAGCGTTTTTCCTAACAAAAACGGGGCTGCCTGAATGGTAGAGAGGCAGCCCGCAGAGGCAAAAATGCGCCTTAGCTTGTGATCAGATTTTGCCTTACCGTGATAGGGATCTTGTTTTCCTGAAAAGCTTTCCAGATTTCAAAAAGTGCTGCGCTGCGCACAACCTTTACATCTGTGCCATTTTTGGCCTTGGCAGAGCCAACCAGCAGGGCAGAGCCATCGGCCACGGAACACATGCTGACACTTGGCGCCACGGTTTCATCCACATCCGTGCAGCCTGCAAGGGTGCGAGACATCACATCCATGGCCTTATCCAGATCAGATGCAAAAGGCAGGTTGAGCTCTATGGTGAACACGCCGGGTTTTTGCGCCCGTGTGGCATTTTTAACAGCCGATGTAATGAACTGTGAGTTGGGAACAATCATGGTGGATTTATCATCCAGCCGGATGTCTGTTGAGCGCACACTAATGCGCTCTACTGTGCCGGTTACGCCCGCAATGGTTACAACATCTCCAATAGAAACTGGGCGCTCTGCCATAAGGATAATGCCGGAAACAAAGTTTTGCACAATGGATTGCAAACCAAACCCAATACCGACCGAAAGTGCGCTCACAACCCATGTCATGCTTTTAACGGTCACACCCAGTACGGCCAGCATGCCAAGCCCCACCAAAATCCATGCGGCATAACTGAGAATACTCAAAATGGAGGCCTGCGCCCCGATATCCAGCCGCGTGGTGGGGAAAAACCGTTGTTTGAACCACGATTTTAAAATGCTGATGGTGTAGTAACCCACAATCGGCAACATGGCGCACAGCAAAATGGCATCCAGAGAAATATGGCTACCATCGGTGCTGGCCTGACCATGAAACAGCCAGTAAAGCTGGTGCCAGATTTGCTCTGGGTCAAACCCACCGCCACTGGTGGCAACGGCATATGCCACGGCCAGCAGCAGAACATTTACAATGCCCGGCACCACCACACACATCTGGTTCACCAGGCGTGGGGGCAAGCCCATGGCCACCATATGCCGCCCTAAAGGTGCACTGGCCGGAAACAGCGTGCCAGCCATACTTGTGACCAGAAGGGAAAGCAGCAAAACACCCGTCATGCTAACGGCCATCATGCTCAGCCATGAAATAATGGTGTAGGCCAGCGGAATGTAGCCCGAAAAAACGGCCAGCCAGCAGATAATGGAAATGCCCATGGCCAGGCTTCTTAAAAACTGCGCGCGGGAGGGTTGGCTGGGGGTGTTATCTGTTTGGGCGGAAATGCGTAATTCCCGCGGGATGGCAAATAGCAATGGGCTTACGGCCAGCACGTACAACCCATCCATCAACTGCACGGCAAGCAGGGAAATGCCACTTTGCGTATCAACAAAACGCAAAAAGCCACGCACAATAAGAGCAGCCGCCAACCAGAGCGGAAAAAGCCGCAGATTACGCGCAATGCCATCAGACAACGGAAAGATGCGCCATTCCGAATGGCGGGAAAGCAGGCAGAACCCCAGTTCAATCACAAACCCGCAAAGCGGAAATTGCGCGCCCATCATGTTGCCAAGGGATGTAAGGTCATCTCCAAGGGCGGGGTTATCAAAAGTCAGCACGCTCCACATAATCTGGAAGGAAAAGCCCCAGGCCAACAGGCTGACAACACCGCACAGAAGTGTTGCAATAATGGGCCGGATACGCCCCGCAGGCAGAATACGCACCACCAGCCGGCGTATAATTCCGCGTGCAAAAAACCACCCCGCCAGCAGCAGGCAGGAAAGTGTTAGCCCACCCAATGAAATAAAAATGCGCTTGCTGGAAAACGCTACTTCCAACACGCCAAGGCCTTCACCCGCCAGTGCGCTGAGCCGTGTTGTATCTTCGCTGAAATTCCCTGTGAGCTGAGACCAGAAGTTGACCCCCAGTGGTGAGGGAAAACGCTGCCATAAAGTGGCCTGCTGTATGGCGGTGCCATGCTGGCGCAGTTCATTAACAAGTTGCTGGGCCTCTACCTGATACAGCTTGAGCCGTGTCATACGCGCAGTTATGTCTTGCTGCTTTTTCAGCAAGTTCTGGCGTTGTGCGGTAATGTCTGGTGCTTCGGCGGGTGCATCCTTGCCCGGTGGCTGGCCCAGAATATCCAGAAAGTTCTGATAAACACTTTGGTAAGGTTTAAGGCGGGCTTGCAGGCTGTCTGTTTGCGTGGCCACGGCATTGGCGCGGCGCAAAAGGGCTGCCAGCTCCGTAGTGCTTTGGCCATTACTGCGTTCCTGCCGACTGCTTTGGTAAATGGCGTTTATTTCTGCGCCAATACTGTCCAGCGTGCTGTCACTTACAATATCTGTAATGTTGGTAATAAGGGCTGTGGGGGCCGGGGCTGCAACCTGTGCAGTATCTGTATCCGCTGCCCATAGGGGGGAACAGGTGGCCGAAAGCAGAAGGCCCTGTATGATAACAAAACACGATAGAAATAGAGAACAGAACCGCTTTAAACGCATCAGAAAACCTTGTGTTTCAGGTGTCTGCAAAAAAGTATCGTGTGCCCGTAACGTAGGGGCATGCAAGGGGGTTGCGCTTTTTATGGGGCAGCACGCCAGCGGTAGGCCGGTGCATATAGGTTTCTGTTGTTTGCGGGCAGCGCATATACCGCGCAAATAGCTTTATGCTGGCCCTGCCGCTATTGCCGGCAGGGATGAAAATTCAGATGAGCGGAAAAGGGGAGGGATTAGTCGTCATCACCTGTTTTGAGGTGATCATGATACCCGTATTTTTCCCACTGAGCGGCTGTGGTCAGGTGCTTCGGTTCGCTGGAGCCAAACATGCCACAGGCGGAAAGTCCCAAGGTGCAGGCCAGCAGCAGAACCGCGCGTTTCATCTTACCGAATATCCCTTACCCGTTTTGTCTGCTTTTTCTATCTCATTGCACGGCAGCGCGGGCAAGGGGAGATTGCAGCCAAGTGTGATTAACGCCGCAATTCCATGCTGATGGGGCCTTCACGCCGCCCGTGGGTGAACTGATCCACATACGGGTTACCGCTGTTCATGAGTGAAGATGCAGGCCCCTGCCAGATCAGCTTGCCTTTGTAGAGCATGGCGGCTTCATCCCCAATGCGTTGGGCAGATGCCATATCATGCGTAATGGCAATGGCGGTGGAGCCCAGCTTTTTTACACAATCTACAATCAGGCCATCAATCACCGCGCCCATAATGGGGTCCAGCCCGGTGGTGGGTTCATCAAAAAACAGAATATTCGGTTGTGCGGCAATGGCCCGGGCCAGCCCCACGCGCTTTTGCATGCCGCCTGAAAGTTCGGATGGGTATAAATCCCCTACCGATGGGTCCAGCCCCACCTGTGCCAGAATGGTGCCTGCATGGCCGCGGGCGTTCTTGCGGGTGATTTTATGCAGCGCCAGCAGGCCGAATGTCACGTTTTCCCATACGGTCAAACTGTCAAACAGGGCAGCGTTCTGGAACAGCATGCCAATTTCACTGCGCAGTTTTTCACGCCGTTTTTCCGGGGCTTCCAGAACGTTTTCACCATCAATTTCAATAATGCCGGAATCCGGGGTAATCAGCCCCAGAATACAGCGCAGCAGCACGGATTTGCCCGAGCCAGACCCGCCGATAACAACAAAGGATGTGCCTTGTGCAACATCCATGGAAACCCCATCCAGCACTTTTTTGGTGCCGAAGGATTTGTGCAGGTCCCGAATACGGATTTTAGGCGTGGTGCCTGTCATGGTCTGGCTCATTGTGAAAAGAACAGGTCTGTCAGCAGGTAATCAAAGGCCAGCAGCATGATGGAGGCCGCCACCACCGCCGCAGTTGTGGCAGAGCCCACACCTTCTGCCCCGCCCTTGCTGTTATAGCCGTAGTAGCAGCCCATCAGCGCAATAAGGAACCCAAACAACGCGGCCTTAACCAGCCCTACCGTAACATCAATGGTTTTAAGGGAGTTCAGCGTGGCTGTGATATAGGCCGGGGCGGAAAAACCCAGCTTGACCACCGCCACAGTAAAGCCGCCTGCAACGCCCAATATGTCTGCCACCAACACCAGCAGGGGCAGGGCAATCAGCCCCGCCAGCAGGCGTGGGGCTACCAGATACTTCATGGGGTTGGTGGAAAGGGTTGTTAGCGCATCTATCTGGTCTGTTACGCGCATGGTGCCAATTTGGGCGGCCATGGCAGCCCCCACACGGCCTGCCACCATAAGCCCAGCCAGCACCGGCCCCAGCTCTCGCGTAACGGCCAGCACCACAATGCCGGCAATGGCGCTTTGGGCATGATATTGGGCAAACCCGGTATAGGATTGTAGCGCAATGACCCCGCCAGAAAACAGTGCTGTAAGGGCCACAACAGGCAGGGAGAAAAAGCCCGTTTCCAAAAAGGTGGATAAAAACACCCGCCCGTAAAACGGTGGCCGCACAATATGTGAAAGCCCAGAAGCCGCAAACAGGGCCAAAGCCCCCGCCGCGCGAATAAGGGAGAGTGTGGCGCGGCCAAGGCGGGCCACAAGATCAAGCACCATGTCCATGAGTGTGGACTGTCCGTTCCTGCTGAAGTGTGAAAAAGGCAGTTTCAGAGCCGTAACCTGTGCGGGCGGGTTCGTCAAAGCATCGTTGCGTGGTGGAGTGGGGCGTATTGGCCTTTCCAATAAGAATTTTTGGTTAAATTTTGGTTTAAATCTATGAACAGAGGTGGCAAACAGCCCTCAGCCATTTTTGCGAAATGGTTTTATATGGGGGGTTCAATTATGAATGATGTTTCCCGGTCTGTTTTTGTATTTGGATCACCTTGCAACAATAATTACGGCAAGGTTGTCTTTCTTCCCAATGGCCAGCTTTATGGGTATCGGCATGAAAACGAACATGCGTGGCGCATGGAGGGAGAGGAGCTGTGCCTGCTGAACATTCATGGGCAGGTTAGTAGCCGGTATCATCATGTGGGAAATGGGTGGGCTGGCACGGTAGAAGGCCGCAAATACCCCTTATATCTCACCCCCCTTATTACAACAGCTGCATGCCAAACGCCGGGGTTGCCACCCGTTATGGTCAATACCATCCCCAAGGCGGGCACATATTACGTGGAAGCCGCATTGAAAGCGGCGGGCTGCCCTTCCCACCGATTGCATTTGGGGGGAGAGGATGTGGTGGACGATTACCGCGGCCTGCCAGATGAACGTGTGCACATTATGCCAGAAACCCTGCGGCTGTATTGCCCGCTGGATTTGGTGACAGCCACGCTACAGGGTGGCCATGTTGTGGCGCATTGTGATTTTCAGCACATTATCGACCATGTGCGCGGCCAGGGCGTTGTGGTGCTTTCTGTTGTGCGCAACCTGCGTGATATCATAAAAAGCATGTTCCGCTTTCTGCTCTATATGATTCCACCAGAGCCGGAAGATTTTCTGGGCCAGTTCTGGCGTGCGCAGGAAGGTGATGCCCGTGTGGCGGCTTTTCTGGCTGTGGAGCATGAACGCGGGTTGGAGCATGTGCGCCAGATGGCCCGCATGATACTGGCAGATACATCCCCCCAAAGCATTGTGCTACGTTATGAAAGCCTGAAGCAGGGAGATTTGCAGCCCCATAACATTGAAAAATTGCAGGCGATTAACCCGGAATTTACACAACGCCTGTCTGCCGCGTTTGTGCAGACATATGGCGCACGCACCCCAACCTTTTCGGGCGAGGCCCGCCAGCAGCCAGACCCGTGGTGTGATGTGTTTGAGGCATATTTTCATAAATCTGGTATGGCTGATCTTAACGCGCAACTGGGCTACGCATAAAAACAGTTCGGGCGGCCCCTTGAGTTTGTTCCTGTTTTATTCCACATCAGGGGAATGAACCGGACAGCACAAGAGCTTGCCTGATGGCCAAAAAAACTTCCCGCACTTATGTTTGCACCAATTGTGGCGCAGTGCATGCCAAATGGGCAGGGCAGTGCGATGCCTGTGGTGAATGGAACACGCTGGAAGAAATGGCGGTGGAGCCTCTGGCCGCATCCTCTGCTGCTGTGCGCGGCGGCAAGGGGCGGCGCGTGGCGTTGCAGGCGCTGGAAGGGGAGATTAAACTCCCACCGCGCACCCAAACAGGTATTGCAGAGCTTGATCGGGTTTTGGGTGGCGGTCTTGTGCCTGCTTCTGTTGTGCTGGTGGGGGGCGACCCCGGCATAGGTAAATCCACTTTGCTGCTTCAGGCCGCCAGCAAGCTGGCAGGCAAGGGCGAGCGGGTTTTGTATATTTCGGGCGAAGAAGCGGTGGACCAGATCCGCCTGCGCGCCCAGCGGCTGGGTGTGGCCGGAGCCAAGCTGGACTTGGCGGCATCCATCAACGTGGCAGATATTGTGGCCACGTTGGAAGCCGAACCCGATGTGCGAGCGGTAGTGATTGATTCCATCCAGACCATGTGGCTGGAAACCATAGACAGCGCACCCGGTACGGTCTCTCAGGTGCGGGCTTGTGCGTTTGAGCTGATACGCGCGGCCAAGCGCCGGGGCTTTAGCCTTATTCTGGTAGGGCATGTCACCAAAGAGGGCGCGCTGGCAGGCCCGCGTGTGCTGGAGCACATGGTGGATGCCGTAATGTATTTTGAAGGCGATAGGGGCCACCAGTTCCGCATTTTGCGCGCGGCAAAAAACCGCTACGGTGCAACGGATGAAATTGGCGTGTTTGCCATGACAGACCGCGGGTTGGAGGAAGTGAGCAACCCATCTGCGCTGTTTCTGGCGGAACGGCGGGGTAATATTGCCGGGTCTGCCGTGTTTGCCGGGCTGGAGGGTACGCGCCCTGTTTTGCTGGAAGTGCAGGCCCTGCTGGCCCCCAAAGGTGGAGATGGCGCCCCCCGCCGGGCCGTGGTGGGGTGGGATACAGGCCGCCTTTCCATGTTGCTGGCCGTGCTGGAAACACGCTGTGGGCTGAAACTTTCTGGCATGGATGTGTATCTGAACGTAGCCGGAGGGCTGAAAGTGGCGGAGCCTGCGGCGGATCTGGCTGTGGCTGCGGCGCTGGTTTCTGCCGCCAGTGGCGTGCCCACCAGCCCCGGCGAGGTTTATTTTGGAGAGGTTGGTCTTTCTGGCGAGGTGCGGCAGGTGGCGCAGGCCGATGCCCGTTTGAAGGAAGCCGCCAAGCTGGGGTTTGACCGCGCCGTACTGCCCCGGCGCATTGCACGCGGCAATACGCGCTCTCGTCCGCCGGAGGGGCTGCATCTGCGCGAAATTGGCCATATTTCTGATCTGGTTAGCGCGGAAATGGAAGCGGAGTAAAACTGATACATTGCCATTTGCACGATGTATCGGTATAGTGCGCTCCACAAAGACGCGGATGTAGTTCAATGGTAGAACGGCAGCTTCCCAAGCTGCATACGAGGGTTCGATTCCCTTCATCCGCTCCAACTTCCAAAAACCTAATGAAATCAAGCACTTGTCGCATAGCAACGTTACTCGGTCTGTAAGCGTGCGTTACAGGGTCAGCGTTACACCTTTCGATACAAAGAAGGGTGCTGAAGATATGCGGAATATGCTGAAGCGTGGGAACAGTTATTCTGTCCGCTTCAACGTGCCTGAAGATAGACGTGCAGATGTCGGAAAGGTCTTTGGTGCCAAGAGTGGCATGAAAGATGAGATTGTCCGCACCTTGGGCACTCGTGACTATCGGGAAGCCGTGAAGGGCCGTGATGCCGCCCTTGAGGCCATCAGGAAGGAAGTCAACGCCAAGCTGATAGATGCACCTTCCACCCGTGATTACATAAGCAGCCAATAGCGTGCCCAGATGATCAAGGATGAAAACACATGCCATCCGTCAATCGCATTTCCTCACATCAGATAAACCCTGCGTAAGGAACCCAAATTGGGTTCCTTTTTTGTTGCGCTATTGCAGCTTCAAGCATGTGCGCCTGCGCAGGGTTATTGCTTTTTAAAGGGCAGATATACGGAGAATGCACAGTACTCGTGTTGAAAATAAATAAATATGAAATACATTCTGTTACAGTTTTGTTAAACGAGGAGAGAAATCATGAAAAACACACTTTATATGTGTGTCGCTGTTCTTGGCCTCGGGTTTGTGCAGAGTGCTTCTGCCGCCACATGGGATGGTGGCGTGTCCAGACATGTTGAAGTCAAAAACCCGGATCAGCCCGATACAACCAAAGGCGGTGTATGGGATGGCGGCGTATCCAAAGAGGTAAAGGTGGAAGATCCAGATACGTCGGACACACCCAAAGGTGGTGTGTGGGATGCCGGTATATCCGAGCATGTGCCTGTCAAATATCCCAGCACGCCGCAGTAATGGAGTATGCCTTGTTTCAATGTTTTGGTGATGTGTTTACAAAATATTGGGACAGGGTGTGGTTTTTAGAAAATAGTAACTACTTAAAACCTGATATTTATTTTGAGTTTATATAAAATAAATTGTGTAATTTTAATATATTCCGCATATTTATTCTTAATAAAGAGAATTATACAACAATCGTATAAAATCAGTGTGCATCAAAAAGCGGATACGCCTTTAAAGGCATGTACATTGCGCCGGCACCAAGATAATTTTTCATGAAATTATTGTTTCACATCCGATATGGTAAGCATTCTTTGTTTTGGAATACATGAAAGAAATACAAAATATTCTTTTTATTATTTAACAATACATCTTGATTATACAAAATATAGAAGTAAAAAAGATTTGGAATTTTTTATTATAATCTCTTGAATATCATATATTGTTGTGTGATGATTATAAAAAGAGATGTGTATATGCAGTACATGTCTGTCCCGTAACAGATTGCAACAAGGAGATCCTCTACACGTGGCATATCTGATGCAGGGTATCGTTTTTGTACAGAAACGGCTTTATGGCGCTTTTTGTGCGTGTGCGTCTGGGTTTCAATTACATGCAGGCGCGGTCTAAATAATGGGTTGTTCCTCTATCGGGCATGTGCGTTCGCGTGCCAGATCATTACGTCGTGGGTCTCGTGGCTTCGTTAAAGCAGGCTGGTCTCTGGTAGCACTCGGTTTGGCGGCGTTCATTGCGCCAGAAGAGGCGCAGGCCGAGCAAACTCTTGTTTCCATTAAAGGGATCACCCTTCAAGGGGCGCTGGATATTGGGGGGTCTGCTTTTTTTCTGCCCAATACCAATTTTGGCGCAGGCTCTTACGGCACCAAATCTTCCGGTGCTCTGGTACGCCATAAAAACAGCACATACGGCGAATTTTATGGCAAGCCCATGCTGATGGGATCTTGGCAGACAGGGTGGGGCTTTACCGTTATTGGCAAGGCCTCCGCCATTGGCGCCACCACGCTGGGTGATGGTGATGCAGAAGAAGTTTCTCAAACATCTGGTACGCCGCGCTCCATTTATCTGGAAGAAGCCAATCTGGGCGTAGAAGTGCCGCTGGAAATGGCAGGCGGCAAGCAGCTTCTTACGGTGCAAGGTGGCCGGCAGGCCTTTGCCGTGGATGATGGCTTTTTAATCGGGAAAGGCACCTACAGCGCGGGGGATAGGGGCGCATGGTGGTATGCCCCACGTTATGCGTTTTCTGGCCCCGGCGTAATCAAGCTGGAAGGTGATTCCGTGCGCGGAGACATCTTTATGTTGGAAAGCAATTCCGACAACGATCTTGACCGTGGATATGACCGGCCCGAAACCAAATTTGTCGGGTTTGATGTGTCTTGGTTCAAAAACAGGCCCGGTGGACATGGTGGATCAACCTATGCAGACCGTGCAGCCTACGTCACCTTAACCTATTTCCATGTGCGTGATGCAGATGGTTCTGCGCACTATGATTACTCCACCCGTGCAGACCGTAACGGTATGAATGTGGCCGCACTCAGCTGGGGTGGCACGTTGTTTCCCGTTAAGGCACTGGGTATTTCCAAGAACTTTACGTTCTATGGCAATTTTGTATCCGAACAGAACAGCCACGCAGGCAATGGTTACAAATCTGTAGAAGCCTACGGCATGTATTTCGAGCCGGGCTATACGTTCTCCATGCTGCCGTGGAAGCCGCATCTGTTTTATCGGTACACGCGCTTTGGCGGCGGCAAGAATGCCGAAGGCTCGGTCAAGCGCAATTACGATACGTTCTTTCTTTACGATGGCAAGCGCTATACCTATGGCGGCTATTGGCCGGGTGAAATTGTGGGTATGTATCTGGCCCCGCTTTCTGATCTGGAAGTGCACCAGTTTGACCTTACGGCCACGCCCCCTGTGCATCTGTTCCGCAAAAAGGATGAGCTTAAGTTAGGCGTACATTTTTACGATCTTTCTCTGCTGTATCCATCCGGCATGGGGTTGAAGAACGTAGGCCGGCATGTTTCCAACGAAGTGGATTTTACGGCTGAATATATGCTGGATGAAACCACATCCGCCGCAGTTGCAGCTGGCACAGCCTTTAGTGGCCCGGCTGGGCGTGCGCTCTCCCGCGCAGGGGTGCCCACAGGGTACCGCATGCATGATATCGGGCGGCATGCCGGCGTGCTAGAGGCTTATTTTTACAAGCATTTCTAACGACAATTTCCCAAAACAAAACGTTTTGGGGTAGAAACTTGCAGGACAACAAGAACAAAGGATTTCCTGATGCCCGAACCCACACCCCATCCTGCGGCAAAACCCGCAGACGGGCTGCGTAATCGCCACATTGCCATGATTGCTCTGGGTGGCACCATTGGGGCTGGTCTGTTTGTTGGCAGTGGCGCTGCCATTGCGGCAACGGGGCCTGCGGTTCTGCTGGCGTTTCTGCTGGTAGGATTTCTGGTTATCCTGGTGATGCGCATGTTGGGGGAAATGGTTGTGGCGGACCCTGGGCGCGGGTCCTTTGTGGAATATATTCGCGCAGCGCATGGGGATAAGGTGGGCTTTACCGCAGGGTGGCTTTACTGGTTTTTCTGGGTAGTGGTGTTGGGAAGCGAGGCCATAGCCGGGGCCATTCTGTTGCAGGATTGGGTGCACCTGCCGGTTTGGCTGCTTTCTATTGTGCTTATTCTTGTTCTCAAGCTGATCAACTTTGCAGCCCCACGCGTTTTTGGGGAATGTGAATTCTGGCTTTCTGCCATTAAAGTTTTCAGCATTATTGCGTTTGTTGCCATCTCTCTTTTGTATGTGGCGCATGTGTTTGGTCCCGGTGTTTCCGTAAAGCAAAATCTGGTGGGGCATGGCGGTCTTTTTCCGCATGGTATTGTTGCGCTGTTTTCCATTATTCCAACCATCCTGTTCACCATGATGGGGTCGGAAATTGCAACAGTTGCCGCGGCTGAATCTCCCGAACCAGGCAAGAACGTTGCGCGCGTAACCCGCAGCCTTGGCCGCCGCATTACTCTGTTTTACGTAGCCGCTGTGGGAATGATCCTGATTGTGGTGCCGTGGACAGATATTGTGCCGGGCAAATCACCTTTTGTGGCCGCCATGGATGTTATGGGCGTGCCCGGTGCGGGCCTGTTGATGCGTATTGTGGTGCTCAGCGCCATTCTCTCCTGCCTGAACTCCGCCATGTATATTACATCGCGTATTCTAACAGAACTGGCCACTCAGGGAGACGCCCCGGCATTTCTGGCGCGGCGTTCTGCTGCGGTAGTGCCGCGTAAGGCCATTATTGTCAGCAGCCTTGCGGGCACATTGGTGGCGTTTTCTTCCATTCTGGCGCCAGATACCATTTTTGCTTTTCTGCTGAGCTGTAGCGGTGGCGTTATTCTGCTGATCTATAGCCTGATTGTAACGTCTTACATTGTTACGCGCCGTGCCGCGCGCCAGAATGGAACCGAAGCAGAGAACTACACTTTGCCACTGTTTCCGCTATGCAATTATCTCACACTTGCAGGCGTGGTGCTGGTGTTTGTGGCTATGCTGCTGAACCCATCTGAACGGATGACCGCTTTGGCCACCATGGGCAGTTCGGCAGTGTGTTATCTGGTGGCCATTTATTTTGTGACCAAAAATAAAAAGGCCGCTTGAGTTTTGTGTTTACCGAGTATTCCCGTTGTTTAGGGAATACTCATTTTGTCCAGATGCAGGGCAAGGGGGTGGCGGCGCCAATGCAGCAGGCCACCCGCCGTAAAAATGGTAAGCCCTGCTGCGGCAATACCAATTCCAACATTTTTATCAGAAACCAGTGTGCCAATTACGGCACCCACAAACAGGCTGGCAATAGCGGCTAATCTGCGCCACGTGCCAGAGTTTGTGCCGCCAGCCACCGTGCTGTTATGGGCCAGCCCGTGCAGCACCATAGTGGCGGCAGGCAGCACCATATCGGGCAGTTTGGCATGGCGCGTGGCAGAGGTTTGCAGCCCCATGGCCAGTGAGAGCATGCCTAGCGTAATGTAAATGCCACCGTTAAGCTGTGCACACCACACAAACGCGGCCAGCCCCACAAGGCAGCCAACGCCTAGCAGGATATCCCCCACCACAAGGCGTGTCTGGCGTTCCCGCCGTACCAGGCGGCCCCCAATAATGGCCCCCGTAAAGTAGCAGGCAATGGCTTCCAGGCCAGAAAGAACAATGGCCTGAGACGTGGCAATGTTAACAGCCATAAGAATAATGGTGGCTGTCATATATCCTGCAAAAATCTTGAGATGCAGTAGGGATATGGCATCCAGCATGCCCATTGCCATTGTAACCAGCAGAATGGCAATAACCAGCTTGGCATCATGTCCCGTACGGGCTGTCATAATGTCTCCTCTAAAGAAAAAGAATGAAAAGAGAGGTTTTATGCGCATTTTTTAATAGAAGGATGCGCGTTATATCATCATCTTTGCTCACGCAAAGATGATCTCTGGTAAGATGAGCCATGCCCCACGCAGGAGGCACAGCCGTACAAACAAAACCCCCGGCGTACAAAACGCCGAGGGCTTGGTGTATTCAGAGTAAGCTGATTAGTTCAGCGTCATCAGGCTGGCATTGCCACCCGCTGCGGTGGTGTTGATGCTGCGAGACTGCTCTTCCAGCACCACTTCAACAGAAGGTAGTGTTGCGCCTGTTACAAAGGTGGAAACAATGGGGCCATTGGCTTCTGCCAGTGTTCTGCGCGCACTGCGGAATATGGCGTTATCATCTTCACCCAGCAGGATAGAGCAGGGCAGGGCCGTTGCGCTGGCAACCGGGCGAATGGCTTGGCGCAGAATATCCGGTAGTCTGTCCAGCCACCCTGTCAGTTCTTCTTCTGCCAGCACCAATGCAGTGTTGCCCCCAGCCAGCGCCAGAGAGATCTGGTCATACAGCCCCGCCAGCGTAATGGGCACGCACAGCACGTTGCCGCGTGCGCTCAGGCGATAGATGTTTTGCTCACCCACAGGGCCGGGCAGAGTGATTTCTCCGCCAACCAGCGGCAGGCGTGCCAGATTGCCAGCAATTTGCGCGGCTTTGCTTTCACCCTTTTCACGCAGCCAGTCTGTCCACTGCGCCATTTCAGGCGTGGTGCGGCCACGTACAATTTGCGCCACAGCTGGGGCTTCAGACAGCAGGCGGCGCAGAATAAGCGGACCACCTGCCTTGGGGCCGGTGCCAGAAAGGCCGCGCCCACCAAAAGGCTGCACGCCCACAACCGCGCCAATGGTGTTGCGGTTGACGTAAAGATTGCCAGCCTCAACCTGTGAGAGCACGCTTTTTATTGTGGAATCCAACCGGGTGTGCAGGCCAAATGTCAGCCCGTAGCCGGTATCATTAATTTCCAGCAGCAGTTCTTCCAGCTTGTCACGCTCAAAGCGCAGAACGTGCAGCACGGGGCCAAACACTTCTGGCCCAATTTCCCGAATGTTCAGCACTTCAATCAGCGTGGGCGGCACGTAGCTGCCGTTGGCACAGGCTTCTGGCACAGGCAGCGCCATAACCGGGGCTTTGCGGGCCTTAAAGGCGTTAACATGCGCGGTAATGTTTGCGGCCGCTTCCTCGGTAATCACCGGGCCCACATCGCAGGAAAGATGTGCGGGGTTGCCAATGCGCAGTTCACGCATGGCACCACGCAGCATGGCCAGAATGTGGTCTGCACAATCTTCCTGCACACACAGAACGCGCAGGGCAGAGCAGCGCTGGCCTGCACTATCAAAGGCGGAGGCTAGAACATCGGCCACAACCTGTTCTGCCAGTGCGGAGGAATCCACAATCATGGCGTTCTGGCCGCCGGTTTCGGCCACAAATGGCACGGGCTGGCCGGTGGCTGTGCGCCGTTCCAGAAGCTGACGGTTGATAATCTGCGCCACGGTGGTGGAACCGGTAAACATCACGCCCATTACGCGCTCATCCGCCACGGCGGCGGCGCCTACGTCACCTTCACCTGTCAGCAGTTGCAGGGCAGCAGGGGGCACGCCGGCTTCTTGCACAATACCCACAGCCACGGCGGCAACAAGTGGTGTTTCCTCCGCCGGTTTGGCCAGCACAACGTTACCGGCTGCAAGGGCTGCGGCAATCTGGCCGATAAAGATGGCCAGCGGGAAGTTCCACGGGCTAATGCAGGTGACAATCCCCAGTGGCTTGTGGGTGGTATTATCAAAATCCCGCCGGATGGTGGCACCGTAATAGCGCAGGAAGTCTACAGCCTCACGCACTTCCGCCACCGCGTTGGGGAGGGATTTCCCCGCTTCACGCCCCAGAAGTGCCAGAAGATCATCCGTGCGTTCTTCCAGAATATCAGAGGCTTTTTGCAGAATGTCTGCGCGTTCTGCCGGGCTGCGGTTGGCCCAGTCCTGCTGGCCTTTCTGTGCGGCATCCACAGCTTTTGTCACAACATCTGGCGTGGCGTAGGAGACCTTGCCCACCACATCGCGCCGGTCTGCCGGGTTGGTAACGGGGCGGAAAGCACCCTTCTTTTTCACACCCACAACCATGGGGCTGGCTTCCCACGTTTGGGGGGCATCTTTAATGCCGGTTGCCAGTGCGGACAGAACCTTGTCATCCGCCAGATCCACCCCGGCAGAATTGACACGTTCTGGCGCAAACAGATCACGCGGGTTGCGGATTTCTGTATGCGGTGCGCCGTAAGGTGTGTAGCGGCGGGCCACATCAATGGGGTTTTCAATCAGGGATGAAAGCGGAATGGCGCTATCCCCAATCTGATTGACGAAGGAGGAATTGGCTCCGTTTTCCAAAAGGCGGCGCACAAGGTAGGCCAGCAGGGTTTCATGCGTGCCAACAGGTGCATAAATGCGGCATGGGCGGTTGAACTTGTCTGCCCCCACAACCTGTTTGTACAGCGGTTCGCCCATGCCGTGCAGGCACTGGAATTCGTAAGAGCCAAGCTCGAACTTTTCACCCGCCAGCGTGTAAATGGTGGAAAGCGTGCGGGCATTGTGGGTGGCAAACTGCGGAAAGATCACATCACGCGCGTTCAGCAGTTTGCGCGCACAGGCAATGTAGCTGATATCTGTGTGGCACTTGCGAGTGTAAACGGGAAAATCCGCCATGCCCTCAACCTGTGCTTTTTTGATTTCGCTATCCCAGTAAGCACCTTTTACCAAACGCACCATAATGCGGCGGTTGGTGCGGCGGGCCAGGTCAATAATGTAATCCAGCACATAGGGGCAGCGCTTGCCGTAAGCCTGCACCACAAAGCCAATACCGTTCCAGCCTTCCAGCCCCGGTGTGGCGCACAGGGCTTCCAGAATATCTAAAGAGACATCCAGACGTTCTGTTTCTTCCGCATCAATGTTCAGGCCGATATCGTATTTGCGGGCCAGCAGGGTAAGTTCCTGCACAACCGGCAGCAACTCACCCATCACACGGTCATACTGTGCGCGGGCATAGCGTGGGTGCAGGGCAGAAAGTTTGATGGAAATGCCGGGCCGGTCATACACAGTGTTGCCGGTTGCGCTGCGGCCAATGGTATTGATGGCGTTGATGTAATCCTGCCGATAGCGTTCAGCATCATGCGCGGTAAACGCGGCCTCGCCCAGCATATCGTAGGAATAGGAAAAACCCACAGCTTCCAGCTTGGCGCTGTTCTTGCGGGCCTGATCAATGGTCTGGCCCAGCACAAACTGCTCGCCCATCAGGCGCATGGCGGCATCTACGGCCTTGCGGATAATGGGTTTGGATGTGCGTTCCGCAAAGTTGAGCAGAGAACTGGCAAGCGTGCCTTCATCATGCTCTGTTACCAGCTTGCCGGTAAGTGCCAGCCCCCATGCGGCGGCGTTGGCAAACAAGGGCTTGCCGCGTGCCACATGAGAAAGCCAGTTGCTTTCACCAATCTTGTCCTGAATCAGCGCATCGCGCGTGGCAACGTCTGGAATACGCAGCAGCGCTTCGGCCAGACACATCAGGGCCACGCCCTCGGTGGAGGAAAGCGAGAATTCCTGCACCAGTGTTTCCACCAGCCCCGGGCTGCGGCGCGCGCGCAGGGCTTCGGCCAGTTTGGAGGCCATGGTGGCAACAGAGCCGTTTTCTGCCTCTGTTAATGTGGCGTCTGGTGTCAGGGTTTCCACGCACTGGGCTTCGGGGCGGCGCATGGCTTCAATAATGGCCTGCCGAAGTGGGGTGCGGGATGCAAAATCAGGAGCGAACGTGTCTGCGGATGACATGGGCTTTTCATTCCGGATTGGTAAGCCAGAACCGGGCCTGCCGTGTGTGCAGGTAGTTTTGGCTTCATAATGATTATTCCCTCCTGACATGATAATATATGATTTGCAACATAATATATGATGCGAAAATGCAGAGGTGTTCCGCTCTTTAAACCCGACCTGCGGGGCAAGTGTTTTCAGGATTTATGGCAAAAAGGATTCAGGTGCCTGTTGCAGAGCTTTTTGCCGCTTTGCGGCTGCGAAACACATCTATGGAAATAGTGGCCGCTTCCAGAATATGCGCGCGGGTCAGCTTGGCGCATAAATCGGCATCGCGGTTGCGGCATGCGTCCAGAATCGCCTTGTGTTCCAGATCGGTAATATCCTTGCGGCCTTCTATCACCAGATGCCCGCGTATATAGCGGTCCAGCCTTACGTGCAGGTCTTCTATCATTTCAAGCAGGCGCGGGCTGCGGGCCGAGGCATAGATGGCGTTATGAAAAGCCCGGTTGAGCGCGCCAGAACGCACCCGGCCAGATGGACCATGCACGCCTTCTACAAAGGCTTCATACGCATCTTCCACGCGGGCAAAATCAACGCGTGTCATGTTGCGCACACCCTCTGCGGCGGCGCGTTCCTCTAAAATGGCGCGAATCTGGGAATATTCCAGAATGTCCGCTTCATCCATGCCAATCACCATTGCCCCCTTGTTGGGCAGGAAGGTGACAAGCCCTTCAGCTTCCAGATGTTTCAGGGCTTCGCGCACAGGAATAATGCTCACACCAAAGCCACTGGCCAGTTCAGATTGCGGCAGGGGTTGGCCGGGCTGAAGCTGGTCTTCCAGAATGGCGCGGCGCAGGGCATCGCATATGGTTTCAGAAGCGGTGCCGTGGCCTGTTATTTCCGTGCTTGCAAAAAGGCTGGCTGGCAGCATGCCCTGTGTTCCCGCTTGTCGTTTCTTTGCCGATACAAGTTAATCTTGTACCCTGCTGGCTGCCAGACTGTCCAATTTTCGGTGAGGGGTGGGGAGATATTTGTACGGAACATGCCCCTTTACGCCTGAACTCACCAGATCGTGATCTTATGGAGGGAACCGATAAAGCGGAGTTTGGCACATGCTGGGCACTTTGTTATAACATAAGGCAAGGGCGTTCAGGTACCCCTCTCCTTCGGGCAGGGGCAAGCGGGAAAGATCACAAAAAGCTGGTTTTTTGTGTTGTGGGTGAATTGAGAAAAGTCAGGCAGATTCATCAACATTTGTATCTTGGCCGCAAGGGTGCGGATGAGTGTCATGCAAGGTGTGTGCATGCGCTTATGCAGTGGCCAAGGCCAGCCCGCGCCGGGGCATCTGGCACGCTGTGGGGAAAAACCCTGATATATCTGTGGTCTGCCATGTGTGGGGTGCGCAATGGGGCTGCTTGATCTTTCGGGCAGATACAGGGCAGTTTGAGGCATATTCCGCTAGGGAGATTCTGAATGAAACTGATTGCCGTACGTGCCCTGTCGGCGCTTGCCCTCACCACATCTCTGCTGGCAGGGGCTGCTGTGTCTGCCCATGCGCAGGAAAATACAGATGCGCCCGTAACACGCGCCGGAGATACATCCCGCCTGACAGATGTAGATCCGTCTGGCTTTGTTGGCTCCATTGATCCGGCAGAAAACGCCGGCCTGCTGAACTACTGTGTGCAGAACGAATACGTTGATTATGACGACGGCTGGCGCACGCTGCAGGAATACAACAAAAAGACCAACGCCGTGCCAGAAGGGCAGGAAGGCAATATGTCTTACGCCAATGGTTCTGCTGGCCTGCTGCACGCCAACAACCACACCTACACCATTGCCATGGCTATTCTGCCAGTGCGCCAGAAAACCTGTAAGGCTGTTCTGGAACGGGCCAAGGCTTCTCTGTAAGCACAAGGCTGTTATTCCGGTTTTGTTGATAAGGCCGGATCACGCTGAACGCGGCATGATGGAAGGGTCAGTCACACAAGGTGGCTGGCCCTTTTTCTGTATGCGTGCGGTTTATTTGCGGTGCATGCTGGATCAGGGCTTTCACGCAGGCGTGCAATATGGTCAAACCAGTTCTGTTTCGTAACAAGAACAACAGAAGCCGAAAGGGCCAGACAGAGTGGTAGAAGCGTTTTTTCCCGCAACGGATAATCCCGTTTCTGATCGGTATCAGGATCTTGTGCAACGGGCGCAACGTGATCCGGAGGAGTTCTGGCTGGCTCAGGCGCAACGGCTTGTATGGCATACGCAACCCATGCACGCATCCCGCTCTGACTTTACGGGTGATGTACGTGTTTCGTGGTATGAAGACGGGCGGCTGAATGCAGCCGAAAACTGTCTGGACCGGCATGTTCTATATCAGCCCGATAATGCGGCTCTGATCTGGCAGGGGCAGGAAGACGGGCACCGTGAGGTAATCTCATACCGAGAGCTGCATGCCCGTGTGTGCCGTTTGGGCAATGTGTTGCGCCGTTTGGGCGTGAAAAAGGGAGACCGCGTGGCCATCCACCTGCCCATGGTGGCAGAAGGGGTGATTTCCATGCTGGCCTGTGCCCGTATCGGGGCCGTGCATGTGGTGCTGTTTGGCGGCTTTTCTGCCGAAGGTCTGGCCGAACGCCTGAAGGATAGCGGTGCCGTGGTGGTGATTACCGCTGATGTGGCTCGCCGCGGGCCCAAGAAAATTCCCAGCAAGACCACAATGGATACGGCCATAAACTTGTGCGGGGCAGAAAGCACAGTGCGCAATGTGCTGGTGGTGCCGGTAACGGGGGCAGATGTGCTCATGCAAAAAGGGCGGGACCTGTCCTACACAGCAGAGGTAGCGCTGGAACTGCCAGATTGCCCACCAGAAATCATGAACGCGTGTGACCCGCTGTTTCTGCTTTATACCTCTGGCAGCACGGGCCGCCCCAAGGGGCTGGTGCACAGCACGGGCGGCTATCTGGTATGGGCGTCTTTTACGCATGAGCTGGTGTTTGATGCCAAACCTAGTGATGTGTTCTGGTGCACGGCAGATACAAGCTGGATTACGGGGCACACTTACGTTGTGTACGGCCCGCTGGCCAATGGCGGCACCATTGTTGTGTATGAAGGCCTGCCATCATGGCCGCAGCCCGGCCGCTGGTGGGATGTGATAGACCAGAATCAGGTTTCGGTTTTCTATACCTCTCCCACAGTTATTCGCGCTGCCATGCGTGAGGATGATTCCGTGGTGCAAAGCCGCTCTCTGTCCAGCCTGCGCGTGCTGGGTTCGGTTGGTGAGCCCATCAGCCCGGAAGCATGGAAGTGGTTCTATGCAGAAGTGGGGCGTAATGCCTGTCCGGTGGTGGATACATGGTGGCAGACAGAAACCGGCGGCGTGATGATTACATCCTGCGCCCAGAATGTTGCGGGTAAGCCGGGTGCTGCCGGGCTGCCTCTGCCCGGGGTGGCGGTAACGCTGAAGGATGCCAAAGGGCAGGATATTGAAAATGAGGGCGAGGGCCTGCTGTGTCTTGCGCATTCCTGGCCCGGACAGGCCATGACATTGTGGCAGGACCATGAACGCTTCCGCCAGACCTATTTCACCACCTGCCCGGGCCATTATTTCTCGGGTGATGGCGCACGACGGGATGCCACCGGTTATTACTGGATTACCGGCCGCGTGGATGATGTGGTGAACGTATCTGGCCACCGCATTGGTACGGCAGAAATTGAAGATGCTGTGGCCGAAGACCATGCCGTGGTGGAAAGTGCCGCTGTTGGCGTGCCGCATGATCTGAAAGGGCAGGCCCTTGTGGTGTTTGTGGTGCCCAAGGCGGAGGGCACGTTTGATGCTTCAGCCGTAAACAAGGCTGTGGCGGCAGGCGTGGGCCGTTATGCTGTGCCAGAAAAAATTTACGTGGTGCCGGATCTGCCTAAAACACGCTCGGGCAAAATTGTGCGGCGTTTGCTGCGCAAAATTGCCGCGAACGATCTGGAAAATATGGGGGATCTGTCCACTCTGGCAGACCCGGATATTGTGGCCGAACTGATCAAGCTGGTGGCCCAGCAGAATGGCTGAATAGCCTATAAAAGGCCGGGGCGTTTATGCCCCGGTTTCTGCCGCGTTGGCGGCTTTAAGCAACGCAAAGCGCGGTGCGCCGTTTACACTTTCCTGCCACATGGCAAGGGGGCGCACCCAGTAATCTCCGCGTGCCTCACTGCGGTATGTTACAAGCCATTCTTCGGTTTCACTGTGGCGGCCTGTGCAGATCACGGTATAAAGTCCGCCCTTGTAATGTTTATAAAGACCGGGGCAGGGCATTTCTGGCACTTGGGTATCTGCTTTATTCTGGTTATGTTCTATCATGATCAGGATATCCTGCTAGGGTGGGTTATGATCCTGTGTTGCAAAAGGAGCGCACTTTTGAACCATCGTGTTGTGCTGTGTCAGGCGTTAACTGGCTTTATGTTTCTGTTTTGCGTTAATCCCGGCCACGCCACAACCACGGGCCACACCAAAACGCATGCGCATACATCCAAGCGCACGCACCATACCGCAGCAGCCCGTAGCCCCGCTGGTGGCGCACCGGTTGTGCTGACAAGCCAGCCCGGAACATCACTGGATAAGGAAGCCCGCCGCCTGAATTCCGATGATATGGCCGCAGCCGCACGGCATAAGGAAAAACCATTGGTGCTGATTGGCTCTGCCCCGCTGGGCACCAATGGCGGCAGCATGGCGCTGTTTGTGCAGGTGCAGTCTGCCAGCCTGTGCGGTTCTGCCGGTTGCTCAACAGATGTGTATCTCAAGCGCGGGAATGATTGGGACAAGATTCTGGATTCCGTCAGCGGCCCGATTGAGCTGATGTCCACCGCCCACGGGGGCATGAAGGATATTGTGGTGGATGGCACAGACCGTTGGGTCTGGAAGAACAACACCTATGTAGACACTATTGTGGCGCAGGATGTACCGGGGCTGAAAGATTCCATTGAGCAGCATCAGGCGCAGATGCGTAAACACGGTAAGTCCACTTCCCGGTAATTTTCAAAAGTGCCAGAATCCCAAACAGGTTTGGCCCATACGGTTCTGAAAACACTGGCCACGGTGGCCATCACCGTGGTGCTGATTGTTTTTGTGCGTGAAGGTTTGGCACTGTTGCCAGAACTTGATGCCGTTATGGGAGGACAGGCGGGCACGCACCTGTTGCAACTTCTGGCAGGAGATGGGCAGGCACGTACCCAGAATGCCGTATCCATCGGGCTGATGCTGGGCTGCTTTATTCTGGCTGTGCTGTTGGTGCAGGTGCTGGAAAAATGGTGGCGCAGGCGGCCCAGATAACATCCCGCGCATTTAGGCAGATGTTATCTGGCTTTAGGCGTATGCCTGCTCATTTGGGTATGTTTACGCGTTTTCTTCCGCAAGATGTGTGCCAGCCAATGTGGGCCTGTTTTCGGCCGCGGCTGTTTTGTTCCAGAAAAATGTCAGTTCGTGCTTGTTATGGGCCAGATGTGCCAGGCTGCCACCCGGAATGGCCTCAAACGCGGCCACAATTTCATGGTCTGTTTCACCCTGAAACTTCACCGTCAGCACAATGTTGTCTGTGTTGCCAGAGGCTATCCAGTTTTGTGTCAGCCGTAAAAGGCGCTGCGGGTAGGCAATGATGTCTGAAAACATCCAGTCTACAGCAGGAAGTTTTTCGGGTTCCAAACCAAAGGCGCTGGCCTGTTGGAAGAAGACACCCGGCATGGCCGCGACTTTGGGGTCAAGCGGTGCACGGTCAAACGCCGTAACCTGTGCACCAAGGTTGGCAATGGCCCACGTCCAGCCGCCGGGTGTGGCGCCCAGATCATAACAACGTTCTTCAGGTGTGGGCCAGCGGCCAAGGCGTGTGCAGGCTTCCCACAATTTCAGATAGGCGCGGGAAGGTGGGCCGGTGCGGTTTTCTACAAACTGTGGCGCGCCATTTACAAATGGGCTGGTTTTGCGTGCAGAAAAAAGCAGCGTGTTGGTGTCTAGCAATGTCCACGCGCCCAAGGGGCTGGTGGGCGGAAGGGTGGGAAACACCAGTGGAGCCGCTTTAACCGGAGGCAGCTTGTCTGTGATCAGCGCGGTACGCCGAAAGTGGTCGATAGTATACAGGCTCCAGTTCCGCTGAATGGCGCGCAACGTATCTGCGGCATTGCGGATGGAGGTTATCTCCACCACCTGTGGGTTCAGCCAGATATCCAGCGCCCAAGGGGAATACACAGGCTTGCTGCTGGAAAGGGCCAGCCGACCATGCCAACGGTCAATGGTGACACCACGCCATGCCAGATCAGCTTCTAAAACGGATGTCAGCCCATCTGCGGCCAACCATGCGGTGCGAATGGTGCTCATGCCCGGTACATCCAGCCAACGGAAAGCAATAACCATGAAAGAATGAGCAAACTGCCACCTGTTGGGGCAACATGGGCTGCGTGGTGGCCCGTAAAGGCTGTGTAATACACGCCCGCGCAAAACAGCAGCGTGCCCAGCACCAGCCCGCAGCCACCGGCCAGCAAGATACGGCCTGCTTGGGGTTTGGCTGTAAGACCCAGTGCAACAAGGGCAATGCCTTGCCACATCTGCATTTCCATGCCGCTATGGGCCATAACGCGACCACCGGCGGCAAAGGCCGAATCTGGCAGATGGGCGGTAAGTGCACCCATAATGGTGCCGGTAGCGGCCAGAAGGCCCCCGCAGATGCGCCACAGGCGCGGAAGAAAAAGTGAAAAGGACATAAGTTCTGCTGTATAGGCGTAGCCGCCGTAATGGAAAACAGGAAAGGCAACATGCCCGGCCATTTCCTGCGTTGGCCTTTACAAAGTGTGCGCCGCGTTGTGGCAGAACACATGCAAAAATGAGAGCAGGAAACCCTAAAACATGAGCATCAGGCTGGACCGAATTGTGACGCGCGGCGGAGATGGCGGGCAGACATCTTTGGGTAATGGAGCGCGCGTTGCAAAAAGCAGTGCACGGATAGAAGCACTGGGCACGCTGGATGAAGTAAACGCCATAACCGGCCTTGTGCGCGCCCACGCCCCACAAGATAGCGCCGTGGTCAGCCAGCTTGCAGCTGTGCAGAACATGCTTTTTGATATGGGGGCAGACTTGTGCCAGCCAGAAGAAGGCCCCAAAGCAGCCCGCGCCAAGCGTATGCCCGAAAGTGCTGTTTTAAAACTGGAAGAATGGGTGGAGCAGCTGCGTGCGGCGCAAAAGCCCTTAACCAGTTTTGTGTTGCCCGGTGGGTCTGTTCCCGCAGCATGGGCGCATTTGGCCCGTACACAAGCGCGTGCGGCAGAACGGCGTATGGTGGCGCTGGCTGAGAAAGAAACAATTAATCCTGTTCTGCTACAGATTATGAACAGGTTATCTGATTACTTTTTTGTTCTGGCCCGTCACTTTAATGCAGATGGCCAGACAGACTTGCTCTGGATTCCCGAAAAATAAGAGAAAACCTGACGAAAAGCGGCTTATCCTGCTTGAACATGGCAGGGTAGACGTGATAATACTTATGAGTATGAACAAAAACACATTATAAAACGTGTGTAATAATTCTATCTGTCCGTTTGTAATGTGTGCCCTCATGCCTGCTGTAAAGCGTTATGAAGGGTTGGCCAGAACCGTGTTGGGTATTACGCGGGCGAATGCCAGAATATAACGGCTGATGGAATGTTTAAGAACTGTATCAACAGACCATTTTTCTTAAAGTGACTTCCAGATTTATGAACACAACATCTTTCATGCCACCCTTGGATGCCGATAGAGAACGGGAAGAAGGGCTGGAAGAAGCCTCCATGCGCAATGCGCTGGAACGGCTTGGTGCATCTCACAAAGGGCGGTCGCCCGCATCTTCCCCACGTCCGGCGGCTGATGCCGCAGGCAACAAACGCCGAAGGTTTGTGCGTGATGGTGAGGTGCCGGTAGAAAAACATTCTTTGGCCCGTATCACGCCCCGCACGGTTGCCGCTCCACGCACACCCACAACATCCCGCGCTGTTCATTTTTCTGAAGAAGAAAACAGCGAAGTTTCACGCCTGCGCCGTCTGGTGGCGGAAGAAAAGCTGCGGGTGGAAGAAGTGGAGCGTCAGTTGGCCGAGGTACAGGCCACCCAGCGCACCATACAAACCCAAAAAGGCCATGCCGACATGATGGTGCGTGAGCTGAAAGCCAAAGTGGCAGCGCAGGAAGCGGAACTGGCTGAAACAGGCCGTCAGCTTCGGGCCGCGCACCGGCAGGTGGCAGAGCGTGATGAAGAAATTACCAACCTGAAACGTCAGGTAGAAGCCAAACCGCGTGGTCGCCCGCGCCGCCAGTATGAACTGGCAAAGGAAGAAACGGCTGTAGAAGAGCCGCAGCCGGTAAAGTGGTGGAAGGACTGAATATTCTGCTTCTGTTTGTAAAAAGATCCTCTGGGTGAGGAATCCTCCTGTCACGCCAGCATTGGTGCTGCTGGTGGCGGATATTGCCGTGGGGGTGGCGTGTGTGTTGCTGCCGCCAGTTGTTATGGGCTTTCTGGCCTTGCTGAAAGATATTTTTGGCGTGCTTATTCTGCCGTTCAGCTTTTTGTTTGGGCTGGCGGGTTGGTCGTCCGATATGTCTTCGCTGGAAACCATGCAGGGCGGGTTGGTGCCAGATATGATGGCTCATCCATTTCGAGCTGTTTCTGCTGCGGCCCTGCTGGTTGTGGGGGGCGCATGTTCCCTTATGGCATGTGGCACGCCAGATGGAGCCCGTATGGAGCGTAATCTGGCCCCTATTTTTACTTTTGCCGCAATGGTGCTTGTTGGGTTTGACCCGGGGCTAGTGGTGCTGCCAGCGTTTGTTCTGCAACTTTTGGCTTTGCGCTATCCCACAATGGATTTTTTAAAAATCCGGAAGTAATTGTGCAGTCTGCAATATATCTTCAAGTAATAAAAAGGGCGGCCATTATATTGGCCGCCCTTTTTAGTGTGCAGATTTTGGAATTATTTTCAGGCTGGCGGAAAAATCTTGCCGGGGTTCATCAGGTTTTTCGGGTCCAGCGCGTTTTTGATGCGGCGCATGGTTTCCAGTTCTGCGCCTCCACGCCATGAAGGCATCATGTAGGTTTTCAGCTGGCCAACCCCATGCTCGGCAGAAAAGGATCCACCAAGTTTGCGCACAATGGCGGCCACAGTGTCCATCATGGCATGGTCCTGGGCCAGAAATGCCTTGGGATCTGCCCCTACGGGCTGCACCAGATTGAAATGGATGTTGCCATCACCAATATGCCCAAATGGTGCTACCCGAATACCCGGAATAAGGGCTTCGCATGCTTTGGTGGCTTCATCAATAAAGGTGGGAATAGCGGCCAGAGGCACAGAAACATCGTTTTTGACAGAGGCCCCCGCACGTTTTTGTGCTTCTGCGTGTTCTTCACGGATCATCCACAGGCTCTGGCGCTGGGCTTCACTTTCTGCCAGCACGGCATCTGTTACCAGGCCACTTTCAAGTGCGGCCCCCAGCACATCTTCCATAAGGGAACGCAGGCTGTCATCGCCACGCGGGCTGCCAAGTTCTACCAGCGCGTAGGCGGGTGCGGGTTCACTAAGGGGGAGCGGGGCACCTTCAATCAGCTTGTTCACCAGCGCCATGCTGGTGCCGGACATGAACTCAAAAGCCTGAATGGCGGAAGGATCCTGCTTGCGAAAAGCTGCAAACAGATCCAGCGCACCTTTGGCATCGGCCACGGCACATAAAGCTGTCTCGCGCGAGCGGGGGGCGGGCTGAAGCTGAATAATGGCTTGTGTGATAATGCCCAGCGTACCTTCAGACCCTACCAAAAGCTGGCGCAGGGCATAGCCGGTGTTATCCTTGCGCAGCTTGCGCATCAGGTTCAGCACATTGCCATCGGGCAACACCGCTTCCAGCCCCAAAGCTAGCTCACGCGCATTGCCATAGCGCACAGTGTTGTTGCCACCTGCATTGGTGGCCAGAATACCCCCAATATCGGCAGAGCCTTCAGATGAAATGGAAAGTGGCAGCAGCAGGTCTTCCTTGGCTGCGGCATCCTGCGCGGCTTTAAGGGTAACGCCAGCATCAACCGTCATGGTCAGGTCAGCATGGTCAATGTCATGAATGCGCGTCATGCGGGTGGTGGAAATCACCACGGCCTTACCAGTGTTATCCGGTGTGGCGCCGCCTACCATGCTGGTGTTGCCCCCCTGCGGCACCATGGGCACGTTATGCTGGTTGCACAGGATAACAGCTTTTGCACATTCCTCCGTGTTGGCCGGGCGCAGCACAGCCGCACATTTGCCATGATAAAGCGCACGCCAATCTATGCAGAACGGATCTGTGTCCGAAGCCGCTGTCAGCAGGCCGGCAGGGCCTAAAAGCTGTAAAAGGGCATCATGCAGGGGTTGGGGAAGGGCGGCGTTTTCAGGCATGGGCGCGGGCTCCTGCAAAAGGGATAAACACACAAAATAAAGAAAACATCAGTAAAGGTAACGGGCGTTTTCTGCCGCAGTATTGACGTGGGCTGAAAAAAAGGCATGAAAAAGCTCGGTGCCTGCAATACCAGCCAAAAGCCCGGCAAGAGTGGCAATAACAATAGTCATACGCCGCTGATACTGGCTAAAACTTTGTATCTGCGCCATCTGGGCCTGCATTTCGGCGCGGGCTTGCAGGGTTAGATACAGTTCAGATTTAAGGGTTTCATTCTGGGCGCTGGCGCTGCGCAGTTTGCGATCCAGAGAAACAATATTGTTTCTTAGTTCCTGCAACTGGGCGCGATAGGTTTCAGACATATCTGTCTGTGTTTTGCTGCTGGCGCGTGAGCGACTGGCCCGTGCAGGTTTTGCCTTGGCGGGGTCCACCGCTATGGTCTGAAACAGGTTTTTAAGCGCGCCACCTGTTGTGGCATTGCGTTTGGCGCGGTTACGCAGGGCTTCCAACGCTGTGGCAGACTGGCCCGGCTGATCTTCCAGCACCAGCGCCAGAATATCTGAAAGGATTTTCAGTTCTTTGGGGTCAATATCGCTCATGCTGGCAAGTCTTCTGGCGGCTGTGCTGGGCGTGGGGCTGCAGCACGGTTTAGCCGATCCTGTATGGCAAGCCCAAGCCCATAATGAGGAATGGGCTGTACTGCAATGCCACGCAGGTGGTGGGTTTGGCCCAGTTTGTCCAGCGTGCGCAGGCCGGTAAACAGGCGTGCGGCAGCTTCTTCCAGATTGCCCGATTCACTCAGGTTCCAGTATATAGCAGCACCTTTTGGCGATGCATTGCCAAAAGCCAGAAGGGCTTCATCTGGCGCAACATCCGTGGCATTGAGCCGAACAGGCAGGTGTGGCGCGTAGTGTGAAAGCATACGGCCCGGAGAGGCCGGGGCGGCATCAACATGCGTATCTGGCATAAAGACAGTGCCGCAAACAGCTTGCAGAGCCTCCAGCGTAATACCGCCGGGGCGTAACAGGGTTGGGCGTTGAGGGTTGGAAATATCCAGCACAGTGCTTTCTACCCCAACGTGGCAGGGGCCGCTATCCAGCACGGCATCAATACGGCCATCCAGTTCTTCCAGCACATGTGCGGCATCAGAGGGGCTGATACGGCCCGAACGATTGGCAGAAGGTGCTGCAATGGGGCGTGCCACCAGTTTGAGCAAAGCCTGTACGGTTTTGCCTTTTGGCACGCGCACAGCCAAGGTGGGCAGGCCATCGGCTGCCAGATCGCTCACCGTACTGTGGGGCGCGCGGGGCAGAATAAGCGTAAGCGGGCCGGGCCAGAATGCTTCTGCCAGTTTATGTGCCAGCGGGTTGGCAACAACCTGTGTGAAGGCAGCCTGTGCATCTGCAAAATGGCTGATAAGCGGGTTAAAGCGCGGGCGGTTTTTGGCTTCAAAAATCCGGGCCACGGTTTTGGGCTGCGTGGCATCTCCGCCAAGGCCGTAAACCGTTTCTGTTCCAAACGCCACCAAGCCGCCTTCGCGCAAAATGCGGGCAGCTGTTTGAAGGCCAGAGGGTGAGGCGTCCAGAAGGTTGGTCATACGTCTTTGTCAGAGCAGGGCAAGAAGGGGCTGCCTGTTTGCTGCACTGACCCACCTTGTGCACAGGCGGGCCAGTAAAGTGTTATGGGGTTTACAGCGTTCCGGTACAGACAAATGGCGGATTTTTCCAGCCCGTTTTGCCATAAACCAGTGCAGAACCGTCCAGCAGCGTAATATTTCCGCCAGCGGCTTCCACAATAGCCTGCGGGGCTGCGGTGTCCCACTCCATGGTGGGGCCAAGGCGTGGGTACAAATCCACCAGCCCTTCTGCCACGCGGGCAAACTTTACGGCAGAGCCAATATTGCCCAGCTTGGCCACCTTACGACCGTTCAGATAGTCCGCCAGCCGCTTGTCATCCGCATGATGGCGAGATGCCAGAACACTCAGCCCTTCTGCTGGGGCTTTGCGTACATGAATGGGCTGCGTGCCGTTTTTATCCGTACGGTGTGCGCCCAGCCCCACGCCGCCTGTATAAAGCTGATGGTAAGCGGGGAGTGCCATAGCCCCCAGAACGGGGTGGCCATCACGCACCAGACCGATATTGACGGTAAAGTCATCACGACCGGCGGCAAATTCACGCGTGCCGTCCAGCGGGTCCACCAGCCAGTAGGCGGGTGCTACGGCGGTTTGTTTGCCTGCGGCCACTTCTTCTTCCGCAATAACGGGAATATCTGGCGTTGCTGCGCGCAGGCCGCGCAGAATATGCGCTTCTGCCGCGTGGTCTGCCTCCGTTACGGGGGAAGAATCGGTTTTGGTTATGGTTTTAAAGCCGCGCGCACGGATTGTACGAATAATTTCAGCAGCTTCATCGGCCAGTCTGGCGGCAAGGGCCAGAAGGTCGGCATCGGTATGGCTTGTCATGCCGGTAAGCATACGCCAGCACGCGGGCTGCGTCATGCCCACAAATGCAAGCGCATGTCATGCACCCGCGGGCTTCCTATTGCCAAGCCGCCGGGGGAGACGTACGCAGAAAGGATGAGTTTACAGAAAGGGCAGTAAACACCATGCTTCAGATCAAGTTTTCATCCGCTACGCTGCCAGCAGGTGGCGCTCTGGCCATTTTGGTGCCGGAAGGGGAAAAACGCTCCGCTATTTTTGAGCAGGCGGATAAAGCCACCAACGGCGCGCTTACCCGCGCAGCCAAAGCGGATGATTTTACAGGCAAGGAAGGCACCGCCTGCGTTGTGCTGGCGCCATCTGATGCGTTTGAACGCGTGGTGCTGATTGGCATTGGCAAGCTGGAAGCCGTGGATGCCTGGGCGGCGGAAAAGGCCGGTGGTGCAGCGGCATCTCGCTTGGGCCGTGATGAGCAGGCAACTTTGGCTGTGGGTGATCTGCCCGGGGTGCTGGCAGCGCATGTGGCATTGGGCGCAGTGCTTGGGGCCTATCACTTTGGCCTGTATCATGGGGCGCCGGATGCCAGCAAAAACCATCGTCTTGCCAAACTTTCTGTGCTGACAGACCATGTGGATGCCGCAGAGGAAGCATGGCCATCCCTTTCTGCCGTGGCGCGTGGTGTGGTGCTCACGCGTGATCTGGTGACCGAGCCTGCAAATGTGCTCACCCCGGCTGAATTTGCCGAGCGCGCCACAACCCTGAAGGCTCTGGGGCTGGAAGTGGAAGTGCTGGACCGCGCCGCCATGGAAAAGCTGGGCTTTGGTGCGCTGTTAGGTGTTGCGCAGGGCAGCGCGAATGAACCGCGCACCGTTATCCTGCGCTGGAATGGTGCTGCCAACAAGGATGAAGCCCCGCTGGCTTTTATTGGCAAAGGTGTCACGTTCGATTCCGGCGGTATTTCCATCAAGCCCGCCGCTGGCATGGAAGACATGAAGTGGGATATGGCTGGTGCCGCTACGGTAACCGGCCTGCTCACAGCACTGGCTGGGCGTAAGGCCAAGGTCAACGCCGTTGGTGTTGTGGGGCTGGTGGAAAACATGGTGTCTGGCACCGCCCAGCGCCCCGGCGATGTGGTGCGCAGTGCTTCTGGCCAGACCATTGAAGTGCTGAACACCGATGCCGAAGGCCGTTTGGTGCTGGCAGATATTCTCTGGTATGCGCGTGAACGCTTTGCCCCGCAGATTATGGTGGATCTGGCAACGCTTACGGGTGCCATTATCATCAGCCTTGGGCATGAATATGCGGGCCTGTTCTCCAATAACGATCAGCTTGCCGCAGGCCTTGCAGATGCCGGTGCGTTTGCGGGTGAAAAGCTGTGGCGCATGCCCATGGGTAAGGAATACGATGCCCTGCTGAAATCCGACATTGCGGATATGAAAAACATCAGCGGTGGCCGTGCGGGTGGTTCCATTACCGCAGCGCAGTTCCTCAAGCGCTTTGTGGGTGAAACCCCTTGGGCACATCTGGATATTGCCGGTGTGGCCTGGGCATCCAAGGCGCAGAATGGCCAGCCCAAGGGCGCAACTGGTTTTGGTGTGCGTCTGCTCGATCGGTTTGTGCGTGATGGCTACGAATATGAACCTAAGAACTGAATCCGCTGTTATTTAAAACGGTTGGTGTAAAAATATGGGCTGGAAGGGCGCTGCGGCAAAGTTACCGGGCGCGTTTCCAGCCTTTTTCTTCCTGCCGCCAATAGGTCAGTTCATGCCCGGCGGCTTTGGCGGCACTCCAGCGGATGCGGGCGGCGGCCACAGCTTCTTCATCATGGCCGTCAAACAGGTCAAACACCCGTTCAAAAGCAGCCAGATCAGGAAAGCTGCGGTTTTCCAGCAAGAACAGAAAGCGCGCCTCATTGGGGGCATCTTCCCCCATGCTCAGCCAGATGGGTTGCAGATCGGGGCAGGCAATACCTTCACGCCCATGCGGCAGCCATGTGGGGGTAGTAACTTTCCACAATGTTTTGTCCAGATCATCCAGCATGGGTTTGCTGGCGCACCACACAGCGGCTTTTTGCCCGCTGGCCAGTGTGCGAGCCAGAAGTTTGGGCAGGGCCTCTGTCACGCTTGTGCGCGTAAGGTGGTAAAAACCAATCTGTGTCATACGTGTTAGTATATCAGCCTTACCTGCTGGCAGAAGGCAGGTAATGCAGGTTTAAAAAATTAACAGGCCTATTTGCGGCCTGTTTTGCAAAGGAGAACCGGCGCAATGGCAAAAACGGTAACACTGGCCGATGGCACTGTTCTGCCCGCTTTGGGCGTGGGCACATGGAATATGGGTGAGGAAACAGCCCGTTGGCCAGAGGAAGTGGAAAGCCTGCGCTATGCTATTCTAAACGGTGTGCAGGTGGTGGATACGGCTGAAATGTATGGCAACGGCCGATCTGAAAGTGTGGTGGGGGAAGCCATTTACCCTTACCGCAACAAGGTTTTTTTGGTGACAAAAGTGTTGCCAACCAATGCATCCACCAAGGGGGTGGCGGAAAGCTGCCGTAAATCCCTGCGCCGTTTGGGAACGGAGTGGATAGACCTGTATCTTCTGCACTGGCGCGGCAGCGTGCCGCTGGCAGAAACGGTGGATGCCTTTAGAAAGTTGAAACAGGAAGGTTTGATTCGCCATTGGGGTGTTTCAAACTTTGATACGGATGATGTGTATGATCTGGATGGTTGTTCCCGCATTGGGGAATGTGTGGCCAACCAGGTGCTGTACAATCTGGAACATCGTGGCGTGGAATATGATCTGCTGAAAACAGATTATCGCCGCAAGATTGTCACCATGGCGTACTCTCCCATCGGGCAGGGGGGGGAACTGCTGCAAAGCCCGGTTCTGGCAGATATTGCCAGCAGGCACAAAACGGCACTTGGCCCCGCCACACCGGCACAGATTGCGTTGGCATGGGTGCTGCACCAGAACAACGTGCTGGCCATTCCCAAAGCGGCCACGCATGAGCACATGAAGCAGAATCTGGCGGCGCAGGATATTGTGCTGACAGAGCAGGATCTTGCCCAGTTGGATACAGCCTTTCCGCCGCCCACCAAAAAAACACCGCTGGATATGATCTGATAAAAACGGGGTGGGGGTTATTTGCCCCCGTTGCCGTCCTCCCATTTGGGGCGACGGCCGATATGGATGGTCAGCGTTATGGGCTGGTTATTGCGCAATACGTTAAGTTGCGCATCCAGCCCCGGCTTGGCAGATGCCACAGCGCGGATCATGGCGCGGGCGGTTTCCACGGGCTCGTTGTTCATGCCCACAATAATATCACCCTTTTTCAGCCCACCCTTGGCTGCGGGCCCGTTACGGTCCACTTCGGTGACCTGTGTTCCGTTATGGGTGATAATATCTTCCAGCGTGGCGCCCAGCCAGCCGCGCTCAATATGCCCGGCCTGCCGCAGCGTTTCCACAATGGGGATGACAATTTCTGAAGGGATAGAAAACCCAAGCCCTACAGACCCCCCGGTAGGCGAAACAATGGCGGTATTAAGTGCCACCACCTGCCCGGCAAGGTTAAATGTGGGGCCGCCGGAATTGCCGGGGTTTATGGGGGCATCCAGTTGCAGAAAATCATCAAACGGGCTGGTGCCAATATCGCGCCCGCGGGCGGAAACAATGCCTGCGGTTACAGAAGACCCCAGACCAAATGGGTTGCCGGCAGCCATAATCCAGTCTCCCACCTGCACCAGTCTGCTATCGCCCCATGTCACATAGGGTAAAGGCTGTGGAGAGCTGATTTTAATAACGGCAATATCCGTCAGGTTATCTATGCCTGCCAGCGTGGCGGTAAATTCCTTGCCACTTGCAAGGGCAACGGTAATTTTGTCTGCATCTTCCACCACGTGGCCGTTGGTTACAATGGTGCCTTCGGGGTCTATAATAAAGCCGGAGCCAGCCCCAAGCAGTTCATCCCTATGGCGGCGCATGCGTTCGCGGTAGCGCTTTTCCAGCGGGGTGCCTTTTACGGTGGAGGGCAGTTTATGTTTGGCGCTGGTATCTGAATCACGCGTAACGGAAATATTGACCACAGCAGGCACCACCTTGCGCACCAGCGGGGCAAAGCTGATAGGCCCGCCAGAAACCAGCGGCACTACGGGCTCAAATGTCGGGAGTGTTGCAGCCTGTGCTGAATGGTGCGGACCTGTTTCCTGAAGGGAAAAGCAGGCTACGGCCAGTGCAGGCAGGTTCCGTAGAAGCATCTTCATGGAAATGGCAATAAAGCTCCAGACATTACAAACTTGTGGCCCGGATTATCTGCTTTATGCAACCGGCTATAGGGGTTTGCCCTTGATCTGGTACGTTTTTATGGCGCAAGGGTGTTGTTTGCGCCACGTCCATAGGCCTCAGCTGCGTTTGGCGCGTGGGCGCGCCGGGGCTAATGCCGGGTTTTCGGGCCATTCATGCTTGGGGTAACGCCCACGCATATCACGCCGCATATCCGCCCAACCCCCTTGCCAGAACCCCGCCAGATCTGCCGTAATGGCCTGTGGCCGCCCTGCGGGAGAAAGCAGCGCCAGCCGCAACGGCACACGGCCCCCGGCCAGTTTGGGTGTTTCTGCCGTGCCATAAAAAGCCTGTGCACGGGCTGCAGCCACGGGCACAGGCTGTGTATAATCCACCTCTGCCACACCGCCGGGGAAGGGCAGAGAGGTAGGCAGTTCCTTATCCAGCCAGCTTGTGCGGGCGTAACCCAGATAAGTGCGTAGCAGGCTGAGGATATCCAATTCCCGCAATGCGGTGATGGATGTGCAGCCTTCTGCATAGGGGGCCAGCCATTCATCCATACAGGCGGCAAGGGCAGGGGTGGAAAAATCTGGCCAGTTTTCCTCGGTGCCTGTGCCACCGGGTAGTGTGCGGGCCAGTTCTACACGTGCCTGAAGCTGCCTTACGGCGTCTGTCCAGTTTAGTGTGGTTTCCGGTGTTTCCCTAGCCTGAGCCAGCAGCAGCGGGCCTGCATCTTCGGGTTTTACTTTTTCTGTGCGGTCTTTCAGCACAAGGCAGCCAATGCGGGTGCGCCTGCGGGCCATGATATTGCCCGATACGGGGTCCAGCGTGGTTTCCACCTGTTCACGCGTGCGTTCCAGCAGAGCCGGAGGTAGGGCATTGCTCTCCAGCGGGGCCGCCATGCGTATTTCCGCAGCGGTGCGCAGGTGCAGGCCCGCCACGGCTAGCAGCCTATGCTTTGCCAACCCGTCATCTCGCCGCAGGCGGGCATTGCTGCCATTGGCCATGCGGTAACTACCCATATCTCCCCGGCATAGTGCAACCCGATCAGGAAAGCCTGCGGCCAGAAGGGCTGCGGCATCACCCGCTGCCGGATGGCGGGCCTTCAGCCCCATGCGTGTGCGAAAACGTGCTGCTGCTTGCCGAATACGGGCCAAGGCGCCACGGTCTGCCTGTGGGTTGTTATCTTCCCCGGCTATCAAGTCCAGCCGGAGGGTAATATCTGCGGGCGGAATGGGCGGCGGGCCACCACGCCCGGCAGCACGGGGGCGTAGGGGGTCTCGTTCCTCCAGGAGGGCAGCGAGGTCTGCGGCCAGTGCGGCTTCCTCGGCAGTGCGGGCGGCCAACATCATGGCGGCAAGGCGCGGGTGTGTGCCCAGATCGGCCATGCTGCGGCCCAGTTTTGTAATCTGGCCTGCATCATCCAGCGCGCCCAGCAAAATCAGCAACTCTCTGGCGGCGGCTACCGCGCTGCCGGGGGGCTGATCTGGCAGCGGAAGCGGCGTATCGGCAGAACCTACCGTATCGGCCCACAAGGCGGTTGCCAGCACAAAATCAGACAGATCAGCTTCCAATATTTCTGGTCTGTCATGCTGGGGCAAGGCGCGCTCGGTATGGGCAGACCACAGGCAATATGCCACGCCGGGCGCTTCTCGCCCTGCGCGTCCTGCTCGTTGCCGTGCGGCTGCTTTGGAAATACGCACCGTATCCAACCGGGAAAGCCCAGCCCCGGCATCAAACCTTGGCACACGGCGGAACCCGCAATCCACAACAACGCGCACGCCGGGCACGGTCAGAGATGTTTCGGCTATGGAGGTGGCCAGAATAACCCGTCGTTCCCCTTCATTTCCGGGGCGCAGTACGCGGGCCTGTTCTGCCGGGTGCAACTCACCATGCAGGGGCAGCACCGTGGCGGGCACGCCATCCAGAAGCTGCATTACGCGGCGGATTTCTCCCGTGCCGGGCAGAAAGGTGAGAATATCACCTTCTGTTTCCGCCAGAGCCTGCCGCACGCCTGTTGCCGTGGCGGTGGCAATATCGCGCAGGCTGGGAATATCGTGCTTGGCATGGTGGACGGTAAGCGGGAACACGCGCCCTTCACTTGTCAGCACCGGCGCGTGCATCAGTGCGGCAAGGCGCTCTGTTTCCGCAGTGGCGGACATGGCCACAAGGCGCAGATCAGGCCGCAGGGTACGTTGCAGATCCAGGCAGAAAGCCAGTGCCAGATCTGCATCCAATGAGCGTTCGTGTATTTCGTCCAGAATAACGCAGGCCACACCTTCCAGCATGGGGTCACCTAGCAGACGGCGCAGGAACAGGCCTTCTGTCAGCACCTCAATACGGGTGCGGTCAGAAACAGCGGATTCCAGCCGGGTGCGGAACCCAACAAAACCGCCAACATCTTCCCCCATCAGTGATGCAATGCGTTGGGCGGCGGCACGTGCCGCCAGCCTGCGTGGCTCCAGCATGATAATTTTATCAGATGGTGCACGCCATGCCGCAGCTGCCAGTACGGGTGGCACGGATGTAGTTTTACCCGCCCCCGGCGGTGCCACCAGAATGGCCGATGCCGGATGTTCTGCCGTAGGGGTTTTGGCTAGCACCGTACAAAGTTCTGGCAGCACATCCTGCACGGGCAGACCATGTGCAATGGAAAAAGGGTTCAGGCTGGGGGCAGATGCTGTCATGCCCTGCTTTATGGCGGCCCTACCGCAACAGTGCAATGTTGTGTGGCAGTAGGGCTATGCGCCAGATGTTTAAGGCGCGTTGCTGTAGAGGGCCCGCCTTATTGAGGCTGAGACGGCAGCTTGAGATAACCCGGTTTGGGTGATGTGGCCTTTGTGGTGGAAGAGCTGGAGGCCGAATCATCATCTTCCCCAGCCGGGAAGATTGGGTTGGGTTCGTCATCCTGTGCTTTTGTGGCGGCTGCGGCCTTGTTTTCCGTAGTGCTGGCGGCCGTATTTGCGGTGTCTGCCGGAGGCGCAACAACCGGGGCATTTTCTGGCACTGTTACAGGCGATGTAGCCTGCCCGGTTTTGGCTGCGGAAACGGGGGAAAGTGCTTCTGGTGTCGCGGCTGCGGCAGTTGCCCCTGTGGTGGCTCCCGTTGTGCCATCAGATGTAAGAGGCTGGGCCTGAATGGCGCCATCCACCGGCATACCCCCGGCATCCACCAACCATTTGGTGAGGGAACGATGCACCTGTGTGTCCAGCTCGGTATTGATGCTGTCCATCATCCCTTTGGTGACGTTATACAGGTTGGCCTGGCTTTCCGTATCCTCGGTAGGGTCCGGGTGCAGGCTCTGGCTGGCATGGGCTTCTGTATGGGCGGCCTTGCTGCCATCAGGGTTTAGAATATCCAGATGCACATCTATCTGGCCCTGCAACGTGCCGCCGGGTTCGTGCAGGATAGAAGCCCGATCAATCACAAACTGGGCAGAGTTGGCACTGGTAATGCCCCCTTTGGCGGCCAGCCTGTCCTGCACCATCTGGCGCAGCGCCTGCACGGGCGGGGTAGGGGATTTATAGCCAATATCGCCCGCAACAGGGTGGGTTACGGTGTTATCCACCAATGTCAGCGTGTTTACGTTGAGGTTGATCTGGCTGAGGTTATCATACCGTAGGGGGGCAAACTGCGTTGGCTGCTTTTGCTCCGCGCAGCCAGCCAGCAGGGCAGGCAACAGCAGTGCGGCTGTTAGGCCAGAAAGGCGCATGCGGGAAAACAGCATCATGGCGCAAAACCTCTTGTGAACTTTATCTGACATTCTAAAAATGCCTGCCTTTAGGCACATATTCCATGCCAGCAACGCCCCAAGATATTGCGCTTGTGGCCCTGCTGGCAAACCCTGCTGCGTGTTTATTGTGTTTGCGTGGCAATATCCTTGCGAGCAAAGCGGAAATCCACATTACAGAACTCGCAAGTCATCACGATGTTTCCATCATCCTGGCACATGTGGTCCAGATCATCCTTGGGGAAGGTTTCCAGCACATTGGCCAGCCGTGCGCGGGAGCAGCGGCAGCCAAAAGCCAAGGCCCGCGGTTGGCTGACATGCAGGTCTTCTTCATGGAAAAGCCTGTTGAGCAGTTGCAGGCTGGGCAGGTTGTCATCCAGCAGTTCCTTGGCGGAAAGTGTGCCTGCCAGAATGGTGGCTGTTTCCCAGCTTGCTTCTGCGGCATCATCTTCCACCACGTGGTTGCCGCCTTCACCCGCAATGCGTTCCAGAATCAGCCCGCCTGCGCGCCAGCCTGTATCTGTCATCTGGCAGGCCAGCATAATCCAGCAGGCGTGCTGTTCACTGCTGGCAAAGTAATGCATGGCCATTGCAGACAGATCATCCCCTGCAATGTCCACAATACCCTGATGGCGGTCCATTTCCGGGCCTTGGTCCACCGTAAGGGCCATATAACCATTGCCCAGCAATTCGCGGTCTGTGGGTTTTGGGGTTTCGGCCAGCAGGGTTTCCAGTGCCTCATCATCCGTACGGGCGTAAAAGCGTAATGCGCCGGTATTGGTGCAATCTGCCACCAGCATGGAAACCGGGCCATCACCTTTTATCTGGAGGGAGAAAGAGCCCTGAAACTTCAGGGCCGAGGCCAAAGCCGCCACCAGTGCCAAAGCCTTGCCCGCAAGGCGTGTTACAGGGGCGGGATGATCATGCCGTGTGAGCAACGTATCGGCCAGCACGCCCAGCCGCACCAATCGGCCGCGCACAGGCCGACCAGCCAGATAAAACGGTGTAACACCACCGGGCACCACCAGATCAGGCACATCGGGGCGGTCACGGTCAAGAAAAGCGGGTTTTTCCATGGAGTATAAGTCTGTCCTGAGTCCATCAAGGATACGGAAATATCAAGAAACTGCGCCTGATGCGTGCGGACTCTGAGGGTGCTTTTCAGGCGGACAAAAGGAACAAGGTGGAAAGCAGGGGGTTATGCCCCTGCGGAAATATCCAGCTCCAGCTTTTCCAGCTTCTGTTCAAGCGCGCGGGCGGTCTGGGCATCCATGCTCAAACCATCCTTGAGCGCAAGAAGCAGACCTTTGCGGCAGGCATCATGCTCACTGTCCAGATCTTCCGTGCGGCCACAGCCAGCCAGACAATCCAGATAGGAGTTACGGAATGGTGCCAGCTTTTCTGCCGGAAAAGGCAGGGTGGCCAGAATGGCGTCCAGACTGCTTTCCACCCAGCCAGGGGTGGCGGGTGCATCTTCGGTTGATGTCATGAAAACTGTTTTGTCTGTGCCGCTCATGTGCTTATTCCTTGCCGAAAGAGGTCCAGTTTGTGCCGCCCATTGTCCATGCCAGTACGCCTTTCTGGGCATGTAGGCGGTTTTCCGCCTCATCAAACACCACAGAATGCGGGCCTTCAAACACGTCCTTGGTCACTTCTTCCCCTATATGGGCAGGCAGGCAGTGCATGAACAGGGCATTGGGTGCGGCAAGCGCCATTAATTCCGCATTCACGCGGTAAGGTTCCAGTTTGCTCATGCGGGTGGCGGCTTCCTTGGGGGAATCAGACATGCTCACCCATGTATCTGTCACCACGCAATCCACGCCCTTAACGGCGGCTTTTGGGTCTGCCGTCCATTCCACATCACCGCCTTCAGCACGGGCCCAATCCAGCACATCCTGCGGGGGCTTCATGTCTGCCGGGGTGGCGGCACGCAGGGCAAAGCCAAAACGCACGGCCCCTTCAATAAGGGAGACAAGCACGTTGTTGCCATCACCTGTCCACGCAAAGGTGCGGCCACGTACGGGGCCACGATGTTCCTCAAACGTCATGATATCGGCCAGAATCTGCACCGGATGGGAATGAGGGGTGAGGCCATTGATAACGGGCACCGTGCTCCACTGTGCCAGTTCGTGCATGGTTTTTGTATTGCCTGTGCGCAGCATAATGGCATCTACAAAGCGAGAGAGCACACGTGCGGTATCGGCAATGCTTTCACCGCGGCCAATCTGCATTTCTTGCGGGCTCAGCACCACGGCATCGCCCCCAAGCTGGCGAATACCCACCTCGAAAGAAACACGGGTGCGGGTAGATGGCTTGGAGAGAATAAGCCCCAACTGCCGCCCGGCCAGTGGTTGGCGCGGGTGCAGCGGAAAGCGACGGTTCTGCTGCATGCGCTTCATGCTGGCGGCTACATCCAGAATCTGGCGCAGGGTTGCGGCATCCAGGTCTTTCAGATCCAGAAAATGGCGTGGCGTTGCCAAGGAGGAAGAGTGCAGGGCAGTAGTCATGTTGGCGGCGTTCACGCTGTTGGCTCCAGAACTGTTTTGTTTTTATGGTTTTCTCTGATGGTGCTGACAGCCTGAACCAGCAGGGCCACAGCCTTACGGCATTCTTCTTCGGAAACGGTAAGCGGCGGCACAAGGCGCAGCACGTTATCACCCGCCGTTACACACAAAAGGCCCGCATCCTGCGCAGCCCCCTGTACATCACCCACGGCAGGTACGCAGCGCAGGCCAATCAGCAGGCCAAGGCCACGGCGCTGGGCAAAAATATCTGGCGCATCGGCCACAAGGCTGTCCAGCAGTTCATCCAGCAGGGCAGCGCGGGCGCAAACCTGATCTAAAAAGCCGGGGGCCAAAATAACATCCAGCACAGCATTACCTGCCGCGCAGGCCAGCGGGTTACCGCCAAATGTTGTGCCATGTGTGCCCGGTGTCATGCCCTTGGCAATGGTTTCTGTGGTAAGAATGGCCCCAATGGGGAAGCCCCCGCCCAAACCTTTGGCCGTGCTGACAATATCTGGCTTGATGCCTGCCCACTCATGCGCAAACAGACGGCCCGTACGGCCAACGCCACACTGCACCTCATCCAGCGCCAGCAGCACGCCAGTTTCATTACACAGTGCACGCAGTGCACGCAGATATTCCGGGCTGGCAACCTTAATGCCGCTTTCACCCTGAATGGGTTCCAGCATAACGGCGGCCGTGTTGGGGGTAATGGCGGCTTTTACGGCTTCAATATCGTTGAACGGAACGTGCAGGAAGCCTTTTACAGGCTCACCAAAGCCTTCCAGATATTTCGGGTTGCCGGTGGCAGAAAGCATGGCCAGCGTGCGGCCATGAAAAGCTCCATCCATGCAGATAATTTCTGTGCGTTCGGGGTGGCCTGCCATCATCTGGGCGCGGCGGGCCATTTTCACCATGCCTTCGTTGGCTTCCGCGCCGGAATTGCAGAAGAACACGCTATCGGCAAAGGAGTTTTCAACCAGCCTGCGTGCCAGCTTTTCCGCCTGCGGAATCTGGAACAGGTTGGAAACATGCATCACCTTTGCAGCCTGCTGGCTTACGGCTTCCACCATCTTGGGGTGTGCGTGGCCAATGGAGCACGTGGCAATACCTGCGGCAAAGTCCAGAAATCGTCGCCCGTCCGACGTGTGCAGCCAGGAGCCTTCTCCCCGCTCAAAGGCGAGGTCAGCGCGCTTGTATGTCGGCATCAGGGCAGAAATCATGGAATCTGGTCTTTGTGCTGGCGGTTGATAAACCTGCATGGTGAGAAGTGGAGTGCAGAACGAAAAACGCCCGCTGCCTTGATATAAGGTGAGCGGGCGGCCCGTATTGCGGGCGCATCATGGCCTTTTGTGCGGGTTGAAGTCAAATATTCTGTGCGGAAAATTGTGCATATGCAACATGCGCGGCATGGCCTGTTGCATATTTTCCTGCATGGCGGGAATGGGTAAGAAAAAGGGATGACGCATTCTGGCTCTTCCTCACACGCATCTTCATCATCGGGGTTTCCGCAGCTTGATCGCCGCGTATTGCGCGAGGCGGCATTGGCGCATCTGGCACGTTTTGGCACCACGCGCCACGGGCTGGAACAGGTACTTCTGCGCCGGATTGCACGGTGGGAGAAGCAGGCCCTTAAAGCCGGAGTGGAGGCAGAGGATGTGGCCGCAGCCGCACAAGCGCTGCGCCCCTTAGTGGCTGAAATAGCAGAAGAAATGGTGCGCCTTGGCGCGGTGGATGATGCCAGTTTTGCCACATCTCGCGCACGCAGGCTGGTGCGGTCTGGCCGGTCTGGCCGGGCGGTGCAGGCGCATCTGGCTGCGCGTGGGGTGGAGGCAGATCTGCGCGATGCCGCCTTGCGGGATGCAGTGGAAGGGTTTTCTCCTGCGCAAAGAGAATTGTGTGCCGCACTGGTTCTGGCGCGCAAGCGCAGGCTGGGGCCCTTTGCCACACCTTATGTTGCGGATGATGAGGCCGATACCGAGCAGGCCCTTGCCCGCAGGCACAAGGCGCTGGGGGTGCTGGCGCGTGCGGGATATGCGCGGGATGTGGCGGAACAGGTTTTGGATATGCCCCCCACGGAAGCGGAGGACTGGATGCAACGTTTGAGGGCCGAATCGTGAAGCGTAGCCTTGTTCTTGTTCTGCCTTTATTACTTGCGGCCTGTGGCGGCGGGCGCGGAAGCTGGAGCGGATCTGTGCAGTGCGCGCCCTATGCGCGGGAACATTCTGGCGTAAACCTGCGCGGTGCGGCGGCCAGCTGGTGGGGGCAGGCACAGGGGCAGTATGCCCGCACATCCTCCCCCAGGCCGGGGGATGTTCTGGTGTTTCGTTCTACCGGCAGGTTGCCTTCTGGCCATGTTTCTGTTGTGGAGCAGGTGCGTAACTCGCGCCTTGTGCTGGTGGATCATGCTAATTGGGAGCCAGGGCGGGTAACACACCATGCCCCCGTGGTGGATGTTTCCCCCAACAATAACTGGTCGCGTGTGCGCGTGTGGTGGAGCCCCATTCATGCCATGGGCAAAACGGTTTATCCCGTTTATGGTTTTATTGAACCAACAGGCACGGGCGGAAGTTAAAACCCAGAAGGCGGGTTGGCCACGCAAGGAAAAACTTGCAAGAATGTGTTTGGGCCATCATGTACAAACAAGATGTGCAGCGCATGATCATTTTGGCCGTGTGCCGCAAGTGTAGGGGACTGGTTTGATGGGTAGCTTGAGTATCTGGCACTGGCTGATTGTGCTTGTGGTTGTGCTTGTGGTTTTTGGTGGGGGCGGCAAAATCAGCTCATTGATGGGTGATATGGCCAAGGGCATCAAATCCTTCAAGAAACACATGGCGGATGATGAACCCATGGATGAGAGTGCCGCACGTTCAGGCAGCGGGCATATTGCCCCGCCAGCATCTTCTACGGTGGAGCAGCGCACCGCAGCCCCAGCAGATAAATCTGTTCAGCCGTAAGGTGCAGGCAGTTCAGGCGAGCAGATAAAGCCATGGATCAGACCGTTACGGATTTTGCCCGTGCTGTGCAGGATATTCTGTTTGCCGGGCAGCGGATGGATCAGCGCGGATGGGTGCCAGCTACAGCAGGCAATATCAGCCGCAAGCTGGCAGATGGCCGCATAGCCATTACGCGCTCTGGCTGCCACAAAGGCTTCCTACAAGCGGCAGACGTGATTACTGTGGATATGCAGGGCAAACCGCATAGCCCGGAAAACCGGCCCAGCGCGGAAACGCTGTTGCATTGCCAGATTTACCGCCATTTCCCGCAAATGGGCGCAGTGCTGCATGGTCATTCCGTGGCCTCCACTGTTCTGTCCATGGAGGAAGAAACAGCAGCACTTACGCTGGCGGACTACGAAGTTCTGAAAGTGTTTGAAGGGCAGACCACGCACGCAACATCCGTGCAGGTGCCCTTGTTTGAGAACGATCAGGACATTGCGCAGCTGGCAGACGTGGTAGAACCGTTTTTTGGCACAGGCATGCCAGCGGGCTACATTATTCGCGGCCACGGTGTATATGTGTGGGGCAAGGATATGCCCACCGCCCTTGCGCGGCTGGAAGGGCTGGAGTTCCTGCTGGCCTGCGCGCTTGAGCGAAGGAAACTGCACGTATGAGTTCCCTGACAGTTTACAAGGATACCACCCCCGAACACCCCGTGCTGCAAACGCAGGACCCGGCAGAAATGGCCCGCGTTCTGGCACCACTGGGCGTGCGGTTTGAGCGCTGGGAAGGCCCGCAGATTCCCCCAAGGGATGCGGATGAGCAGGCCGTGCTGGATGTATATGGCCCGTTTCTGGATAAGCTGATGGGGGAAACAGGCGCAGGCTCTGCCGATGTGCTGCGCGTAAGCCCTTCTACGCCCAATCGTGATGCCTTGCGGGACAAGTTCCTGTCCGAACATACGCATAGTGAAGATGAAATCCGCTTTTTTGTGCACGGTAGCGGGCACTTCATTCTGCATATTGCCGGCTATGTTTACGATGTGGAATGCACGCAAACAGATCTGATTTCTGTGCCAGAAGGCACAAAACACTGGTTTGATGCCGGGCCAGAGCCAGATATGGTCACGCTGCGCATTTTCACACACAAGGAAGGCTGGGTAGCCCGCTATACAGGCACCGATATTGCCCGGCAGTTTCCATCTTACGAAAACTGATTGAGGGCATAATGGCCGATACCCGGATTCCTCCGCGCGTGGTGCTGCTGGATATTGAGGGCACCACTTTGCCAGTGGCTTTTGTGCATAAAGTGCTGTTTCCCTATGCGCGCAAACATCTGCCCGCATTGCTGGCGCAGCATGATAACCCGGTGGTGCAGGAAGCACTGGCCCAGATTGCCCAAGCTGCTCCCGGCGTGCCTCCGCTGGAGCAGCTTGAGCGCTGGATGGCAGAGGATGCCAAGGTGGCCCCGCTTAAAAGCCTGCAAGGTTTGTGCTGGCAACAGGGGTATGAAAAAGGAGAGCTGGAAGCCCAGCTTTACCCGGATGTTGCCCCCACCCTAAAGGCATGGAAAGCCGTAGGGCTTATACTGGCCGTGTATTCCTCTGGTTCTGAAGCCGCGCAAAAGCTGATTTATGGCTATACCGCGCAGGGGAACCTGACCTCGCTATTCAGTGCATTTTTTGATCTGCGCGTTGGTGGTAAGAAAAACGCGCAAAGTTATCGCCATATTCTGGAACAAAGTGGCTGGCAGGGGCAGGATGTGCTGTTTCTGTCCGATGTGGTGGCAGAACTGGATGCAGCAGCCCAAGCGGGCCTGCGTGTATGCCAGATTGCCCGCCCGGAAGATGGCACGGTGGCAGGTACTACCCATCCTGTAGCGCAATCTCTGCCGCAGGCGGGGCAGATGTTTGGCCTGCCGGAAGGAGCATAAAAAGTGCTGAAAGCCCGGTTGCACACAAACTGGCGGGATATTCCGCCGGAAGCGCACGGCTGTGCGGCAGCGCTTGGCAATTTTGATGGTGTGCATCTGGGCCACGCCCATCTGGTTCATTCCACTCATGCCGCCCGGCCAGATCTGCCCTTGGCGGTGGTAACGTTTGAACCCCACCCGCGTGAGCTTTTTCGCCCGCAGGATCCACCATTCCGTCTAAGCCTGCCAGATGAGCGCTTTGCCGCCCTGCAGGCGCTGGGCGTGCAGCATGTGTTCCAGATCGGGTTTGATGAAGAGTTCTCCCGCATGACGGCAGAGCGGTTTGTAGAAGACGTGCTGCATGATGCCCTGTGCCTGCGCCACGTTGCCTGTGGGCCGGACTTTGCCTTCGGCTATCGGCGCGGGGGTGATGTTACGTTTCTGGCCGAACGCACGGGTGAGCTGGGTATGGGCTTTACATCCGTGCCAGCGCTGGCAGATGCGGCAGGGCCGTATTCCTCCACCCGCATCCGGCGGCTGTTGCAGGAAGGGTATCCCGAACGCGCAGCGGAAGAACTGGGCCGACCGTGGTTTATTCGCGGGCAGGTGCAGCATGGTGATAAGCGCGGCCGTCTGCTGGGCTTTCCGACAGCCAATATTCCACTGGGGCGGCATCTGGAACCCGCACGTGGGGTTTACGCCGTAACAGTGCGCCTGCCTGGTGGGTATACACGCCCCGGCGTGGCCAATATTGGCCGCAGACCCACCATTAACGATGGGCAGGAAAGCCGCGTGGAAGTGCACCTGTTTGACTTTGATGGTGATTTGTACGGCCAGACACTGTCTGTAGCGCTGCATAAAATGCTGCGGGCAGAACAGCGCTTTGCCGGGCTGGATGAACTCAAGGCCCAGATCGCGCAGGATGCGCAGCAGGCACGCGTGGTTCTGAACGCCGAACTGGCAGGCATATAACCCCTCTGTAAAAGTGCGGGCAGATGGGGCAGAATATATTTTGCGGCTGCCATGTGGCCGTTCATGCTTGACCCTGCGCTTGTCCTTTTTGATAAGAGCCTGAATGCAAGATGGTTTGACCAGCACATGCGGGGCCAGACCATGAACCCGAACTGAAGTGACATCACCCGCTCATGACCACATCCAGTAGCGACCAGGACACCCAATCCCCCGCCGATCTGTATCGTGATACGGTGTTCCTGCCCCGTACCTCTTTCCCCATGCGTGGAGGCCTGCCAAAGCAGGAACCCCAATGGCTTAAAAATTGGGAAGAAACCGGGCTGGATGCGCGGCTGAAACAGCAGGCGGAAGGGCGCCCCACCTTTACGCTGCATGATGGCCCCCCGTATGCCAATGGCCACCTGCACATTGGCCATGCCATGAACAAGATCAACAAGGATGTGATCAACCGCGCCCACCGCATGTCCGGCTATGGCGTGCGCTATGTGCCGGGGTGGGATTGCCACGGCCTTCCGATTGAATGGAAGGTGGAAGAAAAATACCGCAAGGCAAAAAAGGACAAGGATTCCGTGCCTGTGCTGGAGTTCCGTGCCGAATGTCGCGCCTATGCGGCAGAGTGGCTGAACATTCAGATGCAGGAGTTCAAGCGGCTTGGCGTGCAGGCGGAATGGCAGAACCGCTACGCCACCATGGATTTTTCATCCGAAGCGGCTATTGTGAATGAAATCGGCAAGTTCCTGCTCAACGGGCGGCTGTATCGTGGCCTGCGCCCAGTGATGTGGAGCCCGGTTGAAAAAACCGCTCTGGCCGAAGCGGAAATTGAATATCACGATCACACCTCCACCACCATTCTGGTGGCCTTCCCTGTTGTGCGGGACCCCACGCCAGCTCATGCGTTGGAAGATGTATCGGTTGTCATCTGGACCACCACACCGTGGACCATCCCCGGCAACCGTGCCTTGGCTTATGGGCCGGAAATCACCTACGTGGTGCTGCGGGTGGATGAAACAGGTGAGGGCGCATTGCTTGAACCCGGCGCAAAGGTGCTGGTGGCCGAAGCGCTGGTGGATGCCTTCTGTCAGGAAGCCCACGTTACTGCGCATCATATCCTCTACACCCTGCCGGGCAGCGCGCTGAAAGGGGCCGTATGCTCCCATCCGCTGCGTGGTGCGGGCTATGATTTTGATGTGCCCATGCTGCCGGGTGAATTTGTAACGACCGAGGCTGGCACCGGCCTTGTGCACATGGCGCCTTCTCATGGTGAGGATGACTTCCAGCTTTGCCGCATGTACGGCGTGGAAGTGCCTGAAGTTGTGCAGGCCGATGGCACATATGCGCCGTGGGTTTCAGGCTTTGCAGGCACGCATGTGTTCAAGGCGGCAGATGTTATCTGCTCCACGCTGGAAGCGGTGATGGAACATGCCAACGCCAACGGCACAGCCCCGGCTGGGCTGGTGGGGCGTGGTGAAATTGTGCACTCCTACCCACATTCATGGCGTTCACGCGCACCGGTTATCTATCGTGCCACGCCGCAGTGGTTCATCCGTATGGATGGTGAGGATTCGCTGCGTGAAAAAGCTCTCAAGGCGCTGGAAGATGTCACCTTCGTGCCCGCACAGGCGCGTAACCGGCTAACATCCATGATCCGCACCCGCCCAGACTGGTGCATTAGCCGCCAGCGTGCATGGGGCGTGCCCATTGCCGTGTTTGTTGAAAAACGCACAGGCGAAGTGCTGCGTGATGCCGATGTGATGCAGCGCGTGGTGGATGCCTTTAAGGAAGAAGGGGCAGATGCGTGGTACAGCTCTGAACCCGCACGCTTCCTCGGCCCGGATCGTAATCCAGATGATTATGATCAGGTGTTCGATATCGTGGATGTGTGGTTCGAAAGTGGCTCCACCCATGCCTTCGTGCTGGGCAAGCCGGGGCTGAGCTTTCCGGCCGATCTGTATCTGGAAGGCTCGGACCAGCATCGGGGCTGGTTCCAGTCTTCCCTGCTGGAAAGTGTGGGCACGCGTGGTGTTTCACCTTACAAGGCATTGGTCACCAATGGTTTTGTTCTGGATGAGCAGGGCCGTAAGATGTCCAAATCCCTCGGCAACGTGATTGCCCCGCAGGATGTGAATGACAGCTTGGGCGCAGACGTGCTGCGCCTGTGGGTGGTGAACTCCGATACCAATGATGATCTGCGCATTGGCAAGGAAATTCTCAAGCAGCAGGGTGAGCTGTATCGCCGCCTGCGCAACACGCTGCGCTGGCTGCTGGGTGCGCTAGATGGCTATACAGAAGCAGAAGCCGTGCCGTATGCCGAGCTGCCAGAGTTGGAACGCTGGGTGCTGCATCGCCTGACAGAACTGGGTGGGCTGATTGCCCGTGCAGTGGAAACACATGAATGGGTGGGGGTATATCCGGCCCTGCATGGGTTCTGCACCACAGATCTGTCTGCATTCTACTTCGATATCCGCAAGGATGCGTTGTATTGCGATGCACCTTCCAACCCCACACGGCGCGCGGCTCGCACAGTGCTGGATATTCTGCAACGCTGCCTGACAACGTGGCTGGCCCCCGTGCTGGTGTTTACGGCGGAAGAGGCATGGACATCCCGTTTTGGGGCAGAACAAAGCGTGCATGAGCAGGCCTTCCCCGAATTGCCGGCGGAATGGAATGATCCGGCACTGGATGAACGCTGGGCGCGTATTCGTTCCGTGCGGCGTATCATCACCACGGAAATTGAAGGTGCACGGCGTGAGGGCACCATTGGTTCCTCCCTTCAGGCACAGGTTGAACTGACGTTCTCTGAAGAAGAAGCCGCACTGTTCGCCGGTGTAAACTGGAGCGAACTGGCCATTGTTTCCCACGTGGATGTGGTGGTGGACCCCACATCTTCCTCGATTTACGTGGAAGGGGATGAAGGCGGCACGCTGCATGGTGCGCCGGTTGTGCAGGTTGCAGACGGTGAAAAATGCGTGCGCTGTTGGAAGGTTCTGCCAGAAACCGGCACGCGGGATGATTACGCTGGCTTGTGCCTGCGCTGCGCCGATGTGGTGGAACAGCAGGGTGGCCCACACACAGGGCAGGAGGGCGCGTGAGTTCTCGCCCCTTCATGCTGCGCCCGGCAGGCCTCGGCCTGCTGGTGCTGATGCTGACCCTTTCAGCAGATCAGCTGAGTAAATACTGGATTCTGTACGGGCTGGATCTGCCCGCGCGGGGTTCTGTTAAAGTGTTGCCATTTCTTAATTTCACCATGGTCTGGAACCACGCGGTTACTTTTGGCATGTTTGGCGGCCTTGGTGGGGCGGGGCGTATTGTATTTTCTGCCATTGCTCTGGCCGTGGCCTGCTGCCTTCTGGTATGGATTTTCCGTACCCACAGCAGGCTGACAGCCATGTGTGTTGGCGCCATTACGGGCGGGGCCATTGGCAACGTTATGGACCGTGTGCGCTATGGGGCGGTGGTGGATTTTCTGCATGCCCATGCTTTTGGGTGGTCATGGTATGTATTCAACGTGGCGGATTCCGCTATAGTATGCGCCGTATGCATGCTGCTGGTGCAGAATTTTCTGGCAGGCAGCCCGCAACAGGATAACGTAAAAACCGGGTAATCCCCAAAGGGCTGGGTGTTTTTTCAGGATGAGTGGAAGGCAGACGATGGCGCGCCGTGTTTCGACACTGATTTCTCCGCTGCTGCTTCTTGGCGGCTGCTTTTTGCTAAGTGGCTGTTCAGGGAATGAGGCCGCCCGTGCGTTCGGGCTGGAGCGCAGCCTGCCGGATGAATACACGGTTACAACCCGTGCCCCGCTTTCCATGCCGCCATCAGATGAGCTGGTAAAGCCAACAAAAGGTGATGACCGCCAGCAGGATGAAAGTGAACGCCTACAGGCGCTGGAAACACTTTCCCCCGATGTGGCGCTGCGTGGCACAAACGGTGATACCAGTGAAGGCCAGACCATTTTGGTGAACGAAGCCACAGAGGCATCGGATGCGCCGGATCGGGGTGAACTGGGTGAAGCCGGTTCGGGCTTTGTGCAGGAGCTGATGTTCTGGAAAGGCGGCAAGGCGGGGGCCGTGGTGGATGCGGATGCAGAAAACCGCCGCCTGAAAACCAATGCAGCCCTTGGCAATTCACCCACCAAAGGGGTTACACCCACACAGCACGCCAAAGGCTCTGGTCTGTTCTGATCAGAAAGGTCTGACGCATGTCCGGCCTGTTTGCTGAACCCGGTATGGATACAAATCCGCCCACAACACCGGCCCATGTGCGGCGGCTGCCAGAAGTGATTGTGAACCGCATTGCCGCAGGTGAGGTGATAGAACGCCCTGCCGCAGCAGTGAAGGAGCTGGTTGAAAACGCCATAGATGCAGGTGCCCACAGGCTGGAGGTTTCTCTGGCAGGTGGGGGTGTGGACCGCATTATCGTTACCGATGATGGTATGGGCATGTCTCCTGCCGATCTGGCGCTGGCGGTGGACCGGCACTGCACATCCAAACTGCGCGATGAAACATTGGTGCATATCAGCACGCTCGGCTTTCGGGGGGAGGCTCTGCCTTCCATTGGCGCGGCAGCGCGGCTGTGCATTACCTCTCGCCCAAGGGGGGAAAGTGGCGCGTGGCGTATTCGGGTAGAGGGCGGCAAGGTTTCTCCTGTTGAACCCGCAGCCGGTGCGCCGGGCACCAGCGTGGTGGTGGAAGATCTGTTTTTTGCCACACCTGCGCGGCGCAAGTTTTTAAAAAGTGCCCGTGTGGAAGGCCGACACGCTGAAAACGTGGTGCGGCGTCTGGCTTTGGCTGTGCCTCAAACGGCCTTTCGCTTTGTGCTGGATGAGCGCGTGCTGTTTGATCTGCCCGCGCAGGATATGGCCGCACGTTCTGCCGCCTTGCTGGATGCCAGCGAGGCAGATGGTTTTCTGGAAATTTCTGGTGAACGCGATGGCATGACCCTTAGCGGGTTTATTTGTCCGCCATCGGTGCATCGTTCTACGGCCAATGGGCAGTTCATGCTGGTAAATGGCCGCCCGGTGGTGGACCCGGTGCTGAAAACTGCCGTGCGCGTGGCCTATAGGCGCGTGATTGAACCCGGCAGGCACCCCGTTGTTGCACTTATGCTCACGGTGCCGCCGGATAGAGTAGATGTTAACGTGCACCCGGCCAAAACGGAACTCCGTTTTGCAGATGAAGCCAGCGTGCGCTCTCTGGTTATTGGCACCATTCAGCGCGCATTGGAGCACGGAGCGGGGGACGTAGGGGTGCGGCCTGTTCTTTCCTCTGCCCCACGGCAGGCGCGTATTTGGTATCCGCCCGAAAAAGGGGCAGTTCCGCCGGTGCCTGCTCCCGCGTTTCATGCCCCAACGCCAGAAGGCGCACGTTTTGCCGAAGGCCGGTTGCAGTTTGGTGATGCCCCGGCAGCCAGAACCTTGCCGCCTGTTGCCATGCCTTCATCTGGCACTGGGTGGGATCTGCCGCAGACCTCTGCAAACGCAGAGGTAACGCCCCCCCATGCGGCAGCTATGGCCCCAGCACAGCCAATTGCGGCAGATCACCCTTTGGGGGCGGCTATCGCGCAGGTGTTGGATACATATATTCTGGCCGTGGCGGCAGATGGCAGTCTGGTTCTGGTGGATCAGCACGCAGCGCATGAACGGCTGACGCATGAACGCCTGCGGGCGCAATTTTTAAGCGGGCATGTGCAGGCGCAGCGTTTGCTGGTGCCCGATGTGGTGGACCTGCCCCGTGCACAGGTGGACCTGCTCCTGGCCCGCCAGCCCACGCTGGAAAAACTGGGTGTGGAAATTGAAGCCTTTGGTGGCGATTCCGTTCTGGTAAGGGCTTTGCCGGCCATGCTACGCAGCAGTGATGCCGTAAATCTGCTGCGTGATCTGGCAGATGAGCTGGAAGCGGATGAAAACGGCGCGCCGGATGAAATGGCAGCGCTTGATGGGCGGCTGGATGCCGTAATTGCCCGCATGGCCTGCCACGGCAGTATTCGGGCCGGGCGCAGGCTGAGTGTTGAGGAAATGAACGCGCTGCTTCGCCAGATGGAAGAAACACCCCGCGCGGGCACATGCTCACACGGGCGGCCCACATGGCTGAAGCTCAGCAAGGCTGATCTCGAAAAGTTGTTTGGCCGCCGCTAGGGATATGGCTGTTCTGCGTGGTGTGATCGGCTGAACGTGAACGGCCACCCGCTGGCATCAGCCTGCAAAAAAGAGCAGGTTTACAGCCTCTTTATATAACCTGAATGGTGGTGATGCCGTGCAGCCCATCCTGCTTTCGCTCATAACCTATCTTCCTCTTGTTGCAGCGCTGGTGGCATTTTTTGCGCCCGGCAGGCCAGAACAACAGGACAGCACAGCCCGGTGGGTTGGGTTGTGGAGCAGCCTTATTACGCTTGGCCTAAGTGTGCTGATGTGGCTGGAGTTTGATCCTTCCCAGCCCGGTCTGCAATTTGAAACACGCCTGCGCTGGATGGGAGATTACGGAATTTCCTACCATACGGGGGTGGATGGCATCAGCTTGGTGTTCATTCTGCTTACGGCGTTTCTTACGCCACTGGCGCTTGGGGCAGGCTGGCGCAGCGTGCAAACACAGGGGCGGCAGTTTGTAGCCGCCATGCTGGCACTGGAAACAGCCTTGTTTGGCCTGTTTTCTGCACAGGATATGCTGCTGTTTTATGTGTTTTATGAAGCAACGCTTATTCCCGGTAGCCTGATGATTGGCGTTTGGGGCGGGCCAAAACGCGTTTGGGCCTCGCTTCAGTTCTTTCTGTTCACGTTTGGTGGCTCGCTGTTCATGCTGGTGGGGCTTATCACCATGTGGCTGCAAACGGGCACCACGGATATTCCGGCCTTAATGCACGCGGGCTTCTCCCAGCCCTTGCAGGGCTGGTTACTGCTGGCCTTTCTGCTGGCCTTTGGTGTCAAACTGCCGCTGTTTCCGCTGCATGCGTGGCTGCCCGATGCGTATTCCGAGGCCCCAACACCGGCCTCCGCCATGCTTTCTGGCGTGCTTTCTAAAACAGGCGCTTACGGGTTGCTGCGTTTTGGGGTGTTGATGTTCCCCGATGCCGTGCGGCTGTTTGCACCCTATGTGCTGGCTCTTGGGGTTGTGGCCATTATCTATGCGGCTTTTGTGGCTTTTGCCCAAACAGACATGAAGCGCGTGATTGCATATTCCTCCTTTTCCCATATGGGTATGATTGCCGTGGGGCTGTTTACGCTCACGGCGGAAGGCATTGATGGCGCAATCTTTCAGATGCTTTCTCACGGGGTGGTTATTGCGGCTCTGTTTTTCTGCGTGGCAGCGGTGGCATGGCGGGCCGAAACCCAGCAGATTGATGCGCTAGGCGGTGTGGCGCGGCAGATGCCGGTTTTGGCCCTGTTGGCCATGCTGTTTACAATGGCCAATGTGGGGCTACCGGGCACGGGGTCCTTTGTAGGGGAACTGCTGGTGCTTATGGGGGCTGTGCATGTATCCTTCTGGGTGGCGTTGCTGGCGGGCACGACCATGATTATGGGCGCGGTTTACATGCTCTCCCTGTATCGGCGGGTGCTGTTTGGTGGCGTAAAAGGCACGGTAAGCCTGCTGCGGGATCTGACAGCCGCAGAAATTGCCGTGCTGGCGCCATTAGCCATTGTGACGTTGTGGATGGGTGTGCATCCGGGCAGCTTTACCCGGTTGTTTGACCCCGTCATTATGCAGGCTATTCATGGTAGCGCGGCCAATATGGCTTCAGCTTCCACGCATGCTGTTTTGCATGTGGCGGCCCGTTAACAGGGCCTGAAAAACAAGGGTTTCTTTTTTAGTTAGGCAGTTCTGGCATATCCCATGCCGGAGCTGCCTTTTGTTTTGGTTTGCTGGGGGTAAGAATAATGCCCGCTGAAGCCACAACCACGCACAAAATGCCACAAAGCTGCAATGGAGAAGGTGTTTCGTGCAGGATTACGGCCCCGGCTATTGTGGCGCATACTGGTTCCAAACTGCTGAGAATACCGATATCGCGCGTGCTGAGGTTCTGCATGGCCAGCATTTCCAGAGAATAGGGCAGGGCGGAAGAACAGAGCGCCACCAATATGCCCATCCCCAACATGGCAGGCGCTGAAAAGCCTGTTACCAGAGCAGGCACAAAGCAGGGTAAAAACACCACAGCGCCGCCACAGGCCATGCCAAGGGCGCAGGCATGGGCACCGGGCACCTTGCCCGCCACACGCTGCCCAAACAGAATATAAAGCCCCCAGCACAAGGCGGCCATTAGGGCAAAGCCCACGCCCACAAAATCGGTTTTGTTGGTGGCGGTGGCGGGGTTAAGCACCAGTGCCAGCCCCAATATGGTCAGCAAAATCCAGCCGATATCGGAAAGCCTACGAGAGCCCAAAAAGGCCACCACAAGGGGGCCAATAAATTCCAGCGTAACCGTTGTACTGAGCGGAATATGTTGGAGGGCCAGATAAAAACTCAGGTTCATGCCTGTCATGGCCAATCCATAGGGAAGAACCAGACGCAAGACATGCGCAGATAAAAACCGCCAGCTTCTAAAAAGTGGCACCAGTATTAATGCTGCCAAGCAGATACGCAGACCCATAACGCCAAAGGCACCAAATACCGGCAGGATGGCCTTGGCAATGGAGGAGCCAAACTGAATGCACACCATGCTGACCAAGAGCTGGCACAGGGCCAGCAGGCGCGTGCGCAGAGGGTGGCCAGCCGTGGTGGAAGATGCCGTCATGCACGCCTGTATGCAGGCAGGTGCGTTCTTTTTACAAAAAGCCCCCTGCCTGCTGCCGTAAGAGGGACGGGGTTAAACATCCAGCAGATCATCCACTGTGCGTGCATGTTCCTGAATAAAGGCAAAGCGCAGTTCCGGCTTGCGGCCCATCAGGCTTTCTACCCGCTGGCGTGTTGAAAGCCTGTCCTCCTGCGGGGTGATAACACGCAGCAGGGTGCGGCGCTTGGGGTCCATTGTTGTTTCTTTCAAATCCCCCGGTGGCATTTCCCCTAGCCCTTTAAAGCGGGAGACATCAATTTTGCCGCGTGCCTTGAACTCGGATTTCATTTTCCGGTCACGGTCGGCATCATCCATGGCGTAAACCGATTTTGCACCTTGTGTCAGGCGGTAAAGCGGGGGCTGGGCCAGATACAGGTGCCCGTTGCGGATAAGCTCCGGCAGCTCCCGGTAAAAGAATGTCATGAGCAGCGAGGCAATGTGCGCGCCGTCCACATCTGCGTCTGTCATAATAATCACGCGGCCGTAGCGCAGTTTGGAAAGATCAAATCTATCACCAGATCCACAGCCCAGTGCTTCAATCAGATCACGCAGTTCCTGATTGTTGCGCAGTTTTTCTGCTGTGGCGCTGGCAACGTTCAGAATCTTTCCGCGCAGGGGCAGCACGGCCTGAGTTTCGCGGTTGCGGGCTTGCTTGGCGGACCCACCTGCCGAGTCGCCTTCCACCAGAAAGATTTCTGTATCTGGGGCAAATTCTTTTGTGCAATCTGTTAGCTTGCCGGGCAGGCGCAGGCGGCGGGTGGCGCTTTTACGTGGTGTTTCCCTTTGTTCCTTGCGGCGCAGGCGTTCTTCCGCCCGTTCTATGGCAAAGCCCAGCAGCGTATCGGCCTGTGGCGGATTTTGTGCCAGCCAATGGTCAAACCTGTCTCGCAAAGCGGTTTCCACCAGCTTGCTGGCACTGGATGAAGTGAGTTTTTCCTTGGTCTGGCCCTGAAACTGTGGGTCACGAATAAAAACGGAAAGCCGCCCCGCGCTCATGCCCAGCACATCTTCCGCCGTAATGGCCGAGGCTTTTTTGATGGAGCGTTGATCCCCCCATGCGCGCAGGCCTTTTACCAGCGCGTTGCGGAATCCGGTTTCGTGCGTGCCACCCTGCGGGGTGGGGATGGTGTTACAGTAAGACACCAAAGAGGCCGGACCGTGTTCCAGAAACGCCACAGCCCATTCCACCTTGCCGTTATCTGTACCATCAGCGGCGGGCGGCAGAGGGGCTTCTCCAGCCCATAGGGGGGTAAGTAGCGGGGCCTTGGGGCCAAGTTCATCCACCAGGCTGTCTGCCAGCCCACCGGGAAAGTGCAGGGTGGCTTCTGCTGGTGTTTCATCCCCCGCTTTAATCAGCGCCGGATCGCAAGACCAGCGGATGGTAACGCCACGGAAAAGAAACGCCTTGGAGCGGCAGAGGCGGTACAAGCGGGCGGGCACAAAGACATGCGTGCCAAATATTTCCGGGTCTGGCTGAAAGCTGATCTGGGTGCCACGCCGGTTGGGGGCTGCGCCAACTTTTTCCAGCTTGGTAACGGGTTTGCCGCGTTCATACACCTGTTTCCATACGGTGCGATCACGCGCAATTTCCACTTCCATACGGGTGGAAAGCGCATTCACCACGGATGAGCCAACCCCATGCAGGCCGCCCGATGTGGCATAAGCCTTGCCAGAAAATTTCCCCCCTGCATGCAGGGTGGTCAAAATAACTTCCAGTGCGGAACGATCGGGAAAGCGCGGGTGCGGATCAACCGGAATGCCACGCCCGTTATCCCGCACTGTCAGGCGGTTGTCTGTATCCAGCCGCACATCAATGGTGTTGGCATGGCCTGCCACGGCTTCATCCATGGCGTTATCAAGGATTTCCGCTGCCAGATGGTGCAGCGCGCTTTCATCCGTGCCGCCAATATACATGCCGGGGCGGCGGCGCACGGGTTCCAGCCCCTCCAGAACCTCAATGGCGCTGGCATCATAGGCCTGTGCAGCGTCTGCCTGCGTGCCCGGCTTGGTATCGCGGGATTTGCTGGTGGAGGATTTGCGGGCTGGGGGGGTATTGGAAAACAGATCGCTCATGCGGGAAATCTGTCCCGCGTTGGCGCTGATTCGTCAAGCGTGGTGGTGAGGGGGCGGCAAGGCTTTTAACAGCTTTTTGGCCAAAGCCCCCTTATCCACAGGCTTTTAGGCGCGGCGCGTGGTGCGGCGGCGTGTGGTGGTGTGCGTGGAACGGGATGCAGAAGGTGCGGCGCATGTTTCAAAGGAAGCAGGCTGCGTGACATCCTTGGCATCAGAATAGCTGGAAAGATCTTCCCCGCTTTCCAGTGCATCTACTTCGTCAAACATGGCAAGGCGCTGCTGGCAGAAAATGGTGCCGGACTGCAACCCACGTTCAGACTGCACATTGGCCAGCTGCGTGATGTAATCATCATGCTCACGCTGGGCGCTGCGGCCGTAGGTGGCGCGGAAGTAGCTGTTCAGGCGATCTTCCTCCCGCAGGAGGGTGGTGCGAAACTTGGCCACGAATGCGTTGTAGCGGTCCTGCGCATTGCAGGACAGTGCAGTCACCATCAATTCGCTTTTAAGGCCCTGCACGTTAAAGGCTTCATGCGCAGGGGAGTGGCCACATTCGCTGGCGGCAAAGGAAGCCGAGCTGTGCAGAACGCCCGCGGCAAGAACCCCCGCGGCAAGGAAACGGGAAAAGGACATAGTACCTCCGACAGATGCTGGAAACGGAATACCGCATTCACGCAAGAAAGAAACTGGTATTTTTTCATACCCTCTGCCTGCTTTGGTGCTTGCGTGTTATCCAGCCTGTATATTCTGGCATAAAAGTTGGAAAAATAAGCCGCTCTGTTTAGCAGAATATTTGCGGCCAAAAGAAGTTTTCGCGCAGTTGTGTGTAAGCAGATGCACCACAAGCTGTGTGCGTGTGCTGTATGCCCCTTCCTTCCTGCTGCGGGATGTTTTAAAGGCAGATGCGAATCATGCTTTGCGGGTGGGGGCAGATGCCCGGTTTGGGCCTCTTTCCATTCAGCCCCGAAGCGTGCAGAAGAGATATGGGTTTTAACACGATAACAAAAGCGGAGCTGTCGAGTGCGCTTACGAGGAATTGCCGGTTTGGCGCTAACTGGTGGGATGCTTGCCGGCTGTGCAACAACGGGCGGCCCTATTCACATCGGGTCCCCCAATCCCTTTGGGTATCTTAAAAAGTCTGCCGTATGCAGCACAACGCCGATTAAAAAAGAGGCTGATGGCTCACTTTCCACCACCATGACCGTACGGTCTGATGATGGTCTGTGCGAAGTGCTGGTAGATCAGCCCGGTGGCAAGGCGTATGCATCCTTTGGGGTTTCCCCAGCGCCAGAACACGGCAAGGCGTTCCTGTACACGCTGGATAGCGATACGCACGTAACCTACACCCCCACCTTGGGTTATGCCGGGCAGGACCAGTTTACGGTTATTCTTATCCCTGGCCCCGGCCAGCAGCGCACCCGTCTGACAGTGACAGCGCAGGTGGATGCAACCGGTGTGGTTATTCCGCATCCGGCTGTAACGGTGCCTCATGCAGAAGCACCAGCCAAAAAGGCAGTGGTGCACAAGGCTGTTACGCGCAAGCGCTAATATGCCAGTCAGCCCTGTTTTTGGATGATGAATTAAAAAATGGTGTTCCAGCAATGGAGCACCATTTTTTTATGCCGTGATATGCCGGGTGAAACCCGGCGGTATCTGACGGAACGGAGTTAGATGGAAAATGTAATGGGTTCGGCCAATGGGCGTTTTAGCCCAGCGGATTCCGCCTGTTTTACCAGATCATCCAGTGTGGTCTTGCTCATCTGTGCAATCAGTTTCTGATCAAACCGATCCCAACATGGGGCCAGAACTTTCTGAAAGAGTGCACCCTGTGGGCCATCATTGCCATCGGTATCTGTGTTCACCACAGCTTCAATAATATCAACCAAAGAGATATCGCGCCGTGGGCGCCCAAGCCGATACCCCCCACGCGGGCCACGAATGCTTTCCAGCAGCCCGGAACGGGAAAGAGCCTGAAGCAGAGGTTCTATGCCACGCCGTGCCAGTTCGGACCGTTGTGCAATATCTGCGGCACTTACCGTGCCTGAACGCCCGGCGTGAAACGCAACATCCAGCATAATAAGCACGGCGGTCATGGCTCTATCACGACGGAGGATCATGCAAAACTATCCCTGTTCTGGTTGATCATGTTTTATTTCCAGATCTGATGTTCAGTATAACAGCACAGATATGGTTTATCTACGCTATAAATTCGTATTATATGGGCTTGAGAATTGTCAAACAGACATGGGAGAACTTCAATGGCAGCATCAACGCAGGAAAAAGAGGATTACGGTTTTGCCGCGCCCCGCGGGCATGTTTACGAGTCTGTTCTTAATCTGGTGGGGGGCACGCCGCTTGTTGCGCTGCCAAGGCAGACCAAGGAAGATGACTTAAAAGCCCGCGTGCTGCTGAAACTGGAGTTTTTTAACCCGCTTGGTTCTGTAAAGGATCGCATTGGCACGGCAATGGTGCTGGATGCCGAACGTAAGGGCCTGATTACGCCGGGCCATACCCTGCTGGTAGAGCCTACCTCTGGCAACACAGGCATTTCTCTGGCGTTTGTGGCGGCTGCGCGGGGCTATCGGCTCATCGTCACCATGCCGGAGGGGGCTTCTATTGAGCGGCGGCGTATGCTGCGGCTGATGGATGCACAGGTGGAGCTTACACCTGCCCGGCTGGGCATGGCCGGGGCAATTGCCCGCGCAAATGAAATTCTGAACGAAACACCAGATGCGTGGATGCCTGATCAGTTTGATAATCCGGCAAACCCGGCCGTACATGCCGCCACCACGGCAAAAGAAATCTGGGTAGATACGGATGGCAAGGTAGATGTTGTTGTGGCGGGCGTTGGCACAGGCGGCACGGCCACCGGCATTGCGGAGGCCCTAAAGCCCCGCCGCAAAGGCTTGCAGGTTTTTGGGGTAGAACCGGCGGAAAGTGCCATTATGAACGGTGATGAACCCGGCCCCCATGGCATTCAGGGCATTGGCCCCGGTTTTTGCCCGGCCACGCTTAATACCAAGCTGCTGGATGGTGTGATCACTGTTTCAGAGCGTGAGGCCATTGCCGCTGCACGCCGTTGTGCGCGCCTGGATGGTATTCCGGTTGGTATTTCTTCTGGCGCATCCTTGCATGCAGCGCTTCAACTGGCTGGCCAGGATGAATACAAGGGCAAAACCATTGTGGCTATTGCACCCTCGTTTGCCGAACGTTATCTGTCCACGCCTCTGTTTACCGGCCTGTAAGGTCGGTTTTCAGTTTTCTGAAAAGGCCGATCCGGCCACAAAAAAGCCCGTTCAGCCATATGGCCAACGGGCTTTTTTGAAGCTGTAAAGCTGAAGTGGCTTTTAGCGGAAAATAATTTCCACGCGCCGGTTCTGCGCTTCCTTGGTGTTGGGGCCTGTTGTGACCAGCGGATGTGTTTCACCATATCCATGAATATCAATGGTGGTGCCCGGCACGCCATCACGCATCAACTCGGCCTTCACCACTTCCGCACGGCGGATGGAAAGCCGCATATTGTATTCTTCACCCGCTTTCTGGCCCGGATGGGCAGAGGAGTTATCTGTATAGCCAGAAACCGTAATACGGGTAAGGGCCACATGCGCGGCGGCCTGCGCGGCAACACCCACAATGGAACGTGCCCTGTCTGTCAGGTCGGCTTTATCCCAATCAAAAAACACCAGATAGCTGCGGGCTGCAGCCGGGGCCGGTGCGGCCACAATAGGTGCTGGCGGCGGTGGGGGCGGAGCCGGATTGAATTCATACCGCAGCCCTAACATGAGCGTGTGGTTGAAATCGGTTTTCGTATCATGATGCCCGCTGGAGAACTGATACGGATGGGTCTGGTTGATACTGTTAATAGTTCCGCCAATGGTGCCCCAAGATGTTGCACCATGAGATTGCGGGCCAAGCATGGTCCAGAACCGGTATTCCGCCGTGGCAGAAAGCCCCACAACCCACGGAATGGGGAAGGCGAGGCCAAAAATGCCCTGATAGGCAAAGTTGCCAAACGTGCCGCCCATTTTTTCTGCAAGCTGGTTGCCCGGTGCGGTTACGGATGTGCGCATGGCGGTCCAGCCATAGCCAATACCGGCCCCAAAATAGGGAAAGAGCCACGGCTTGCCGATATCCAGATCAAACAGGGCGTTGGCCATAACGCCATAGGTCTGGCGGCGGCCATCTGCACGGCTGTTGAAGGTGTTGGTTACAAACCGCTGGTAATCCATGTTGCGGTAATCACCCTCAACTTCCACACGGAAGCCGTTACCCAGGCCCCACCCAATGGAGCCAATACCCGCGGCACCCGTGCGCCAGCGGTCTCGCCCATCGGGAAACTGGCCAGACGTACGCACGCGCTGGTCTTGGTTAAAGGTGGCACCACCTTCACCCGCAATATAAAGCCCCTGCACAGGCTGGGCTTTTGCGGTTACGGCAGCACACAGCAGAAGCCCCGCGGCCAGCGGCGCAGAAAGCAGCGTTTGCGCAAGCAATTTCTGGCGCGGCTTCATGGTCTTCTCCCTGCTATGGCAGTAGTCGCGCGATACGTCCGGCATCGCATCTGGTAGTACGAAGGCACACATGCTTGCCTTCTTTGCTGTAAAGTTGCCCGCTGTGCAACAGGTAGAACGCCCTGTTGACACAAACAGACAGGTTTTATGTGTAATAAATGCCGCAGGCGTGTGCGATAAGCCACAATTAAGGATTTTGTATCAGAGCAGTATTGCTTCAAACGAAGGGCTGAAGTTGTCCGATTCAATTTCCACAACCCATAAGTCGGGGTCAAATTTCACCTGACGTTCTATAAACGCCTGAATCTGTTGCGCATCAACGGGCGTATTACCTGTGGCGCGCAACCATGCGGGTTCACCTTCTGGCGTGCGGGTCTGGCTTAAAACCACGCCAGAACCGTTGCGCGCAGCCAACACCACCAAAATCCCGCCTGCATCGGGGTCTCCCTTGCGCAACAGCATGGCGGAACGGCCATCCTGCCCGCTCTGGCGCAAAATGGCACGGGCCATGATATCGGTTTTCAGGCGTGGGGGAGGTGTCATTTATCTGCCTTATGGCGCAGCGGAAAGTTGGGGGGCGGTTACAGCATCATCAGGAATGGCGTTGATGGCGTTTTTGTACCACTCCGGATTTTCCAGCACGCTGCGGGCCACGTTCACATCCCGGTCAGTGCCAAGGGCGGCAGGGCAGGTTTTGCGGATAGCCATGATCTGGGAAACGGGAATCGGAAAACGCGCCGCGCGGGATGCCGTAATGGCGGCCTGATTGTCCACTTGCCCTGCAGCAAGATCATGCAGGCTTTTTTCAACATCAGCAGCGCCAAGGCTGGTGCAGATCTGTGGCATAACACCAAGGCCCTGCAGCGGCCAGTGGAGCGGCGCTATTACGCGGCTCCATGTTACAAACAGTTCTCCCTCATCGGGCAGCTGGGCCACGGTTTGTACCAGCCCCTTGCCCAATGTTGTGCTGCCAATCACTACAGCGCGGCGATGATCGGCCAGGGCTGCGGCCAGAATTTCTGCCGCACTTGCTGTGCGCCCATCTACCAGAATGGCAATAGGCAGGCCATTTGTCATATCGCCCCCTTGCACAGCCCAGATATGGTTGGCTTGTGAATCGCGCCCGCTGGTAACGGCCGCCACCCCTCTATCAAGCAATAGGGCAGCAGCGGTTACGGCCTGTTGCAGCACGCCACCACGGTTGCCGCGTAAATCTATAATCAGGCCTTTCAGGTGCGTATCCTGCACGGCCTGATCCAGATACTGGCTCATTTCCTCTGCTGTATCGGCAGAAAAAGCTGTTACGCGCAGCACCACAATGGAGCCACTGGCAAAGGCAAACACGGTTTCTGGCGGTGTTTTGGCGCGGCGCAAGGTAACGGTGCGGGCACGGCGCTGGCCGGGGGTGAGCAGGCGCAGCACAACGGGGGTATCTTCCTCGCCCCGTAGCCATTCCATAACGGTTTGTGGCGTTTTGCCGGCGGTAAGGCGATTGTTGACGGAAAGCAGCCGGTCTCCCGTATCTATGGCGGCTGTCCATGCCGGACCGTTGGCATTTATGGCGGAAATAACAAGGTAGCGCCCGTTTTGCCCCAAACTGATGCCAATATCGGCTTCTCCCCCTACACGTGCGGCCCGGTCCGAGGTGGCGGAACTGGGGCCGATATAGCGGGAATAGGGGTCCAGATGGTTAAACAGTTCATCAAAAAAGGCCTGCACCAGTTCTTCGCGGCTGGCAGTACGCACGGCAAGGGAATGTGCGCGGGCACTTTCCAGAAAATCCACGGCAATCTGTGCCCAGTCATCCGCCGTGCCATCTGTGGGCACAGAATGGGAGAGCAGGCTGGTCTGGCCAGAAAGAAGCTGGATATTGGCCCCGCGCGAATCGAAAGACAGGGAAGGATCCAGCGCAGAGAGGCTTGCCAGCCCCCAAAGCGTGAATTCCCGAAAACTGTGGGGCTCCAGCGTGCGGGGCTGTAAAAACTGAAGGCCCGTACTGATAACAGATTTGACCAGCAGCATATCCGGCACGGGCGTTTTATCTGCTACGGGCTGTTCCGGCATAGTGGGTGCGGATGAGGCAGCCTGGGCCGCAGTGGAGGGAGGTGCCGGTGTGGCATCTGGCACAGACGCGCTGGAACTGTTTTGGGCATGCAGCGGTGCAGGCTGGCAAAAAAGCAACACAGCCAGCACCATGCCGGGCAGGGCGCGTGGCAGCCTGCGCACGCGCCAGATAACGGCGTTTTCAGTGCGCATATAAGGCATCAGTCAGCTTCAGCATACCACGTGCAGGGCAGGTGCCCGCAAGAGTAACTGAAAGCGCGGCCCCACTTTGCACGCGGGGGTGATGTGCCGTGGCATGATTATGCTGCGAGTCGTCATTCATCCCTGTGCGATCCGGAAAAGCTGACCATGCAAGGAAAGACGGAGTTCCGGTTTTCGTCAATCTCACCCGCAAGCCATGCCGCGTTGCTGTCATCACATGGGCGGACATTTTCTGGCCAATAAACGGGGCAAGAAAAAGAGCGGCCAATCTGTTCAGACTATCGTGCATGATGGTGGCTGCCCGGCGTTCTGTAAAGTTCAGGTGTGTTGCCAAAGCCACATCGGGCACCGGCACAGGCTTTGTGGAAGATGGCGCCATGTTGCCTGTGTGGAGGAGCGCACGGTGCGCCAGTAAATCCGCATAACGGCGGATGGGGCTTGTAAAATGCGTATAAAAGTTCAGCCGTAGGCCATAATGGGGCGCAGCATGCGGGCTGTAGCGTGCAACAGGGCGCGGGGTGTTGGGTGTGGGTTCTGCATGGGTGCGGAACAGCGCAGGCTGATTTTGCGCCTGTAATTCTTCTGCCGCAATCTGGTTGGCCAGAATCATGCACGCTGCCACCGTATTATGTGTTTCCAGCTGTTTACGCGGCAGAAAGGCACAGGGTTGCCCGTGGGCATCAAACTGTACGCACCAGCTTTCTTCTTCCCGCTCCATCACACCGCGTTGCTCACCCATCTGCCGCAGAATGGTCCCCACAGCACGCAGCGCGGGCAATAAAGTGGGTGGTAAAGATGCGGCTGGATGATCGGCAGGCAGGGATGATCCGGTTGGAGCATCAAACACCTGCTGCACGTTTTCATATGTCAGGCGGGCCGCGCTTTGCATGATCCCCTGCCGCATTTGCGCAGAAGTAACGTGCCCCGTTGCGGTGAGGTGCACATCAGCAAACAGGCAGAGCCGATCCTGCCCCGGCAGGAGAGAGCAGGCCTGCGCAGAAAGAGCCAGCGGTAGCATGGGTACCACTCTGTCTGGCAGATAAATGGAATTGCCGCGCTCCTGCGCTTCCTTGTCCAGTGCGGAGCCGGGTTTGACCCAATGCGCCACATCGGCAATGGCCACAATAAGGTGAAAGCCGTTTTCTGTGGGTTCGGCCCAGAGCGCATCATCAAAGTCATGCGCAGAGGCATCATCAATGGTGATAAGCGGCAGGTGGCGTAAATCTGTGCGGCCAGAAGGTGCTGGTGCGCCCTGCAAAGTAGCACTTTGCTGTGCGATCTGCCGGGCTTCAGCCTCGGCCTGCTCTGAAAATGCAGTGGGTGGATGATGGATCAGCAGGCTGAGGCGTGAGGGCATGCCTGCCTCATCAGCACGCCCCAAAATGCTATGTACACAGCCTGCATAAGTGCCATCGGGCTGAACATGAGGCGTTGCAAGCCCAATCTGCCCTAGTGTGAGGGGGAGAGAACTTGCGTTTTCTTCTGGCGTAAGCGGCAGGTTTAGCCGTGCATCACAGGGCAGTAGCAGATGTTCTGGCGTGCTGGCGGGGGTAACGGGCAGGTTGTTATCAAGCCGGGTAAGCAGCCGCAGGCCGCGGGCCTCGCGCTTTTGGGGGCCCGTTGCCGGGCGTAGGCGCACAAGCACGATATCGCCGGGAAAGAGATATGGCGTATCCGGCGGCTTTATCAGTAATACAACAGGGCGGGAGAATGCATCATCGGCTAAAAAGCCAGCCGCGTTGCCATCTTCCCGAATATAGGCAACCCGCATGCGGGCTACATCTGGCAGGCCGATGGATGCCTTGAGTGTTCCGGGTGCAAGATCCAGCAAATCCCCCGCAACAGCCATATCGTGCAGCAGGGCGCGTATGGGGGCTTTTTGCCGCATGGAAAGCTGGAAATTGCGCAAAATGTCCGTCAGCCCCGTGGGGCTTCCGGTATGGCTTTCAAGAAAAGCCCGTAGCTCCTGCGCTGATGGCAGAGCAGAAACATACGGGCTTGCCGACATGACAGATTACTCGGTCTCGGCTTTTTTCTTGCGTGTTGTGGTGGTGGCCTTCTTTTTGGCAGGTGCCTTTTTCTTGGGCGCTGCCTTTTCCGCACCTTCTTCATCAGCCTTGGCTGTGCTTTTGGTTGCGGTTTTCTTTTTGGCTGCCGTTTTGGTGGTGGTGGCTTTCTTTTTGGCACCAGCCTTGGCTTTAAGGGGCTTACCCTTATCTGCCAGCAGGGCCACGGCCTCATCCAGCGTTACGGCATCCATATCTGTGCCGCGCGGCAGGGTGGCCACCATCTGGCCATGCTGCACATAGGGGCCAAAGCGGCCTTTGCGCACCATAACCGGTTCACCATCCTTGGGGTGCACGCCCAGATTGCGGATGGAGGCCAGTTTTTTGGCCAGCGCATCCACCGCGCGGTTAAGCCCGATGGTCAGAACATCATCGTCCTTGTCCAAAGATCCATACACCGCACCCATTTTTACAAACGGACCAAAACGCCCAAGCCCGGCCTGAATAGGCTCACCCGTTTCAGGGTGGATACCCACAAGGCGCGGCAGGGAGAGCAGGCCAAGTGCCTGATCGAGCGTTATGCTTTCCGCATTGATGTTTTTGGGCAGGGAAGCCCGTTTGGGCTTGGCCTTTTTATCTTCCGGGTTGGGTTCACCCTGCTGCACGTACAGGCCCCACGGGCCTTGGCGCAGAGTAATATCCTCACCTGTTTCCGGGTTCTGGCCCAAAAGGCGCATGCCGTCCTTCAGGGCAACATCATCCCCTTCTTCTGCGCTATCGGCTGTCAGACGGCGGGTGTACTGGCATTCCGGGTAGTTGGAGCAGCCAATAAACGCGCCATAACGGCCCAGCTTCAGCCCAAGGCGGCCTGTGCCGCAGGAGGGGCAAACCCGTGGGTCTGATCCATCCGCCCGTTCAGGAAAGAAGAATGGCCCCAGATCCTTATCGAGCGCATTGAGCACATCGGTAATGGTGAGTTCCTTGGTGCTGGCCACGGCTTTGGAAAAGTCATTCCAGAACGCGGCCAGAACCTGCTTCCACTGTGCGCGTCCGCCGGAAATATCATCCAGCAGTTCTTCAAGGCTGGCGGTAAAGCCCGTATCCACATACCGCTCAAAGAACGAGACAAGGAAGGCCGTGACCAGCCGCCCGCGTGCTTCGGGCACAAAGCGGCGGTTTTCTAGGCGCACATAGCTGCGGTCCTGCAACACGGTCAGAATGGAAGCGTAGGTGGATGGGCGACCAATGCCCAGCTCTTCCATTTTTTTGACCAGCGATGCTTCGGAATAACGTGGTGGCGGCTGGGTGAAGTGCTGCTCGGCCTCCACCTTTTCACGCTTGAGCGGGTCTTTTTCCTGCATGCTGGGCAGCATGCGGGCATCATCATCCGCTGCTTTTTCCGTATCATCACGCCCTTCACGGTAGAGCTTGAGAAAGCCCTCAAACGTGATGATGGAGCCATTGGCACGCAGCACGGTTTGGCCGGAGGGGCCTGCAATATCTACCGCTACCTGATCCAGCGATGCGGATTCCATCTGGCTGGCAACAGCACGCTTCCACACCAGTTCGTACAACCGGCGCTGATCACTGTTCAGGAACCGAGCAACAGATTCGGGCGTGCGGGACACATCGGTGGGGCGCACGGCTTCATGCGCTTCCTGCGCGTTCTTGACCTTGGAGGTATAGATACGTGGCTTGGCAGGCACGTATTCCGCGCCAATTTTCTGGCCAATATGCTGGCGAATGGCGTTGACGGCTTCCTGCGCCATCGTCACGCCATCGGTTCGCATATAGGTGATCAAACCTACGGTTTCACCGCCCAGATCCATCCCTTCATAAAGTTGCTGGGCGGTGCGCATGGTGGTTTGCGCGCTCATGCCCAACTTGCGGGAGGCTTCCTGCTGCAAGGTGGAAGTGGTGAACGGCGGCTGCGGATTACGGCGAACCTTGCGGCGCTCGATAGATTTGACGGCAAGGTTTTCAGCTTCCACCGCCTTTTTGGCGGCCTCGGCCAGTTCCGCATTGTGCAGATCAAACTGATCCAGCTTTTTGCCGTTCAGATATGTCAGCCGTGCGGTAAAGGCGGCACCTGCTGGTGTGAGCAGCGATGCAATAACGCTCCAGTATTCCCGCGGTTTGAAAACCTCAATCTCGGCTTCGCGCTCACAAATCAGGCGCAGCGCCACAGATTGTACACGCCCCGCACTGCGAGACCCCGGCAGCTTGCGCCACAACACGGGGGAAAGCGTAAAGCCCACCAGATAATCCAGCGCCCGGCGGGCCAGATAGGCCTCAATCAGCGGGAAATCCAGATCCCGCGGGTGTTCCATGGCGTAGCGGATGGCGGATTTGGTAATTTCGTTAAACGTAACGCGCTGAACGTCCACCCCTTTCAGGGCTTTGCGTTCTTCCAGCATGGCGCGCACATGCCATGATATGGCTTCACCCTCACGGTCCGGGTCAGTGGCCAGATACAGTCGGTGGGCACCTTTAAGCGCCTTGGCAATGGCGGCAACCTGCTTCATGCCCCGCTCATCAGACTGCCACTTCATGGCAAAGTCTTCATCCGGCAGCACGGAGCCATCCTTGGGGGGCAGATCACGCACATGCCCAAAGGAGGCCAGCACCGTGTAGCCCTCACCCAGATATTTGTTGATCGTTTTTGCCTTTGCGGGCGATTCGACCACAACAACGTCAGTCATACTCTCTCCGACCTGCCTGCAAGCAGCACTTACCCTGCCGTTTCTGCCTGATTATCCGCCAGACCGACCATGCCCCCAGAATAGGTGGTGACGCAGCCAGAAAGCTCAAGTTCCGTGAGCGCGACAAGCACGGCAGAAGCCGAGAACTGGCAGCGCCTAATCAGATCGTCAACCGCTATAGGCGTAAAGGAGAGGAGCGAAAGCAGGTTTTTGTGCACATCCTGTACGGGAAAAGGCGCTGAAAAATGCGGTTTTGGGGCTGTTGGCGCTTTTTCATCCACATTTTTGGGAGATGCAAAAAATGCGGGTTCTGGCGGGTCTGAAACAAAAGGCAGACCGCTTTGGGCGGGAGAAACAGATTTTTTCTGGTGTGATGGAGAAGAACTGGTTGGGGAAACCGCAAAAGCATCGGGTTGCGTGGGAATTGGCGGTAAATGCGGCAGAATGTCTGCAACGCTTTCTGTTAGAAGAGCGCCATTACGCAAAAGATTGTTACTGCCCCGGCAACGCGGGTCTAGCGGTGATCCGGGAACAGCAAATAACTCCCGCCCATAATCCACCACCATGCGGGCGGTAATAAGTGTGCCAGAATGGGGTGCTGCTTCCACCACCACGCAGCCAAGGCCCAGCCCCGCAATAAGCCGGTTACGGCGCGGAAAATGGCGGGCCAAAGGCGCTGTGCCCAGTGGCGCTTCTGTTACCACCGCGCCTTTTTGAGCAATTTCTGCCTGAAGGTTGGCGTTTTCTGGCGGGTAGGGGCAATCCAGCCCACCAGCAATGGCGGCAATGGTGCAACCCTGTCGATGCAGCGCACCTTTATGGGCGGCTTTATCAATACCGCGTGCCAAGCCGGAAATTACACTCAGCCCGGCTTCCACCAGCTCTGTTGCAAGGCTTTCTGCCAGCCGCATACCCTGTGCCGAGGCATTGCGTGCCCCCACAATGCTCACCCCCGCACGGCTGAGGCATGAGACATCGCCCAACACACTCAGCACGGGTGGTGCATCTGGAATCTGGCGCAAAAAAGCAGGGTAATCTGCATCAAAAAGTGTGAGGAAACAGCCACCCATCTGCAAGGTAGCGTCTATTTCCCGCATCACCACATCCAGGGGTGGTATAACCGGTTGGTTACGCCCGCGTACAGGCAGATAAGGTAGGGCTTCCAGCGCTTCTGCGGCAGAGCCATATTTATCTACCAGTTTCCGCCATGTGCGGGGGCCAACCTGTTCGGTACGGGCCAGACGAAGGCAGGCGGGCAGAGATGTCATGTGTGGGGAATCAGGCAGCCAAACTGCGGATCACGACTTTTTTTCACCAATCCGCGGTTCTTTTCCGGTGAAAATACGGACAATGTTTTCATGATGCCGCGCAATCACCAAGACGCTGATAAGCACGGCTGCGAGCGGTTTGGGAGAAGCCTGAAAAGAAAAACCATACAGCCCCAACAGCACGATGGGCATAATGAGGAAAGCCACCAGTGCCCCGGCAGAGGAAATGCGTGTGATCTTGGCAACGCTCAGCCACGTGGCGCAGCCAAGCAGACCCGTAATGGGAGAAAGCGCCAACATGGCACCCAGCCCGGTTGCAACACCCTTGCCGCCTTTAAACCCCAGAAAGACCGGATAACAGTGCCCCACCACAGCAGCCAGAGCCGCCACAGTTGTGGTGCGATCTGAAAAATCGGGCGGCGTCATAATCCATGCAATGGCAACGGCCAAAAAGCCCTTGGCAGCATCCAGCAACAGCGTTGCGGCGGCCAGATCCTTACGCCCTGTGCGCAATACGTTGGTGGCCCCGATATTGCCGGAGCCGATTTTACGTAAATCTCCCGCACCCGTCAGATTGGTCAGAAGTAGGCCAAAAGGCACGCTGCCCAGCGTGTACCCCATGAACGCCATGGCAGCCACAAGCTTTAAGGCATAGGGAGGCAGGGATTCCATTATGCCTGCTCCGCCTCATACACCCGGCGGCCTGCTTTCCATGTGCCCAGCACGCGGCCTTCCAGCGGGCGGCCATCAAAAGGCGTATTCTGCGCACGGCCCGGCAGCTTGCCGGCTTGCACCAGCCAGCTTTGTTCGGGGTCGAACAGGCACAGGTCAGCCGCAGCGCCTACAGCCAGCGTGCCACAATCTGCACCCAGCAACTGCGCGGGGCGATGGGTGAGCAGGGAAAGGGCTTGTGGCAGCGTAAGTGTGCCATCATGCACCCGTGCCAGCGTAACACCCAAAAGCGTTACCAAGCCTGTGCCACCGGTTGCGGCCTGAGCAAAGGGCAGGCGCTTATCATCCGCATCACGCGGGAGATGGTCCGAGCCAATGGCGTCTATCGTGCCATCAGCCAGTGCGGCGCAAATGGCCAGCCTGTCATCCTCGCTTCGCAATGGAGGGGAGAACTTGGCGTAGGTGCGGAAATCCCCAATCGTGTTTTCGTTCAGGTCAAAATACGGGGGCGCGGTATCACACGTTACATTCAGCCCACGTTCCTTGGCTTGGCGGATAAGGGCCACGCCTTCACCGGTGGAAACATGGGCAAAATGCAGGCGTCCGCCCGTAAGTTCTGCCAAACGGATATCCCGCGCAATCATGATGGCTTCTGCCGCGGCGGGAATACCGGGCAGGCCCAGCCGCGTGGCCAAAGCACCAGCCGTGGCGCAGCCTGAACCCGCCAGCGAAGGTTCTTCTGGGTGCTGCACAATCATGGCCCCAAAGCCGCTGGCGTAGGAAAGAGCCAACCGCATTAAGCGTGCGGGGTCCAGCGCGCGTGCGCCATCTGTAAAAGCAATGGCACCGGCTTCGTGCAGCAGGCCTATTTCGGCCAGTTCCTTACCTTCGCACCCTTTGGTGAGGGCACCGTAGGGCAAAATGGTAATGGCTCCGGTTTCTTCCCCACGGGTGCGGAGCATGCGCACAAGGGCCGGGTTATCTATGGCCGGTTTGCAGGTGGGTAGCACGGCAAGGGTGGTAATGCCCCCGGCAGAAGCGGCCCGTGCGGCGGAGGAAACGGTTTCACGGTATTCATATCCCGGTTCACCAATTTCTACGCGCATGTCCACAAGGCCGGGGCACAGCACGGCATTTTTGCCATCAATAACAGTGGCTTCTTCCGGCGCACCTTCGGCACCGGCTTTATCTGTGCCAGCAATAACGCCATCGCGCACCAGCAGGCGACCGGGTTGGTCCAGCCCGGATGCAGGATCTATCAGGCGGACGTTTTCAAATAGAAGGGTATTCATACGGCGGGCCTGCTGCGGGTAAGGCGGTCCAGAACGGCCATGCGTACGGCAACGCCCATTTCAACCTGTTCCTGAATGACGCTCTGGCTAGAATCAGCGACAAGACTGTCTATTTCCACGCCGCGGTTCATGGGGCCGGGGTGCATAACCAGCGCATTTTTGCGGGCCAACTGCAACCGGCGCTGATCCAGCCCGAAAAAGCGGAAATATTCACGCGCGCTGGGGATAAGGCCGGAGGACATGCGCTCACGCTGCAAACGTAGCATCATTACCACATCCACATCCTGCAAACCTTCTTCCATATTGTGGAAGATTTCCACCCCGCGTTGCTTCATGGCGCCGGGCACCAGCGTTGGCGGGCCAACAAGCCGCACCATGCTGCCCATGCCTGTCAGCAGGAAGATGTTGGAACGCGCCACGCGGGAATGGGCGACATCCCCACAAATGGCCACTTTCAGCCCACCCAACGTGCCCAGATGGCGGCGGATTGTCAGTGCATCCAGCAGGGCCTGTGTGGGGTGCTCATGCATGCCATCACCAGCGTTGACCACGCTGGCTTCCACCTTTTGCGCCAGCAGAGCCGGTGCGCCGGATTGCGAGTGGCGCACCACCAGCAGGTCTGTCCGCATGGCGTTAAGCGTTGCGGCCGTATCCAGCAGGGTTTCACCCTTGTTCACCGAGGATTGGGCAACGGACATATTGATAACGTCCGCCCCCAAACGCTTGCCCGCCAGCTCAAAAGATGTGCGGGTGCGCGTGCTGTCCTCAAAGAACAGGTTGATAAGGGTGCGCCCCCGCAGCACATCGCGCGGCACCTTGCGGGAGCGGTTGAGCAGGGCATAGCTTTCGGCCAGATCCAGCAAAGGCTCGATCTGGTCGGGCGTCATGCCTTCCAGCCCGAGCAGATGCCGGGTGTGGCGGCCGGGAAAGCTAGCCATGCAGAACGGCTCCCAAACGGGCGAGGGTTTCATCCTTGCCTAGTGCTTGCAGGGTGGCATCAATGCCGGGGGAGGTGTTGGAGCCTGTTACGGCGGCGCGCACAGGTTGGGCTACCTTGCCCAGTTTGAGTTCATGCTTTTCAGCAAAGTTGCGCAGGGTGGTATCAATGGCTTCTGGCGTAAAGTCCGGCACGGCGGCCAGATCACGCGCCAGTTCACCCAGCATGGTGCGGGCTTCTGGCGTCAGCAGCTTCTGCGCTTTGTCATTAAACGTCAACGGCACCTGACGGCCAAGGAAAGCCGCACTTTCTGCCAGTTCCACCAGCGTGCGCGCGCGTTCCTTCAGCCCCGGCATCAGGGCGGCCACGCGGGCGCGGGTGGTTTCATCCACACTTACGCCTTCCATCTTTTTAAAGCGTTCCATCACATCGTTGGTCAGGCGTTCATCATCCGCCTGCCGCAGCCATACGGCGTTGATGTGCAGCAGCTTGGCGTAATCCATGCGGGAAGGAGAGCGGCCAACGCCATCAATATCAAACAGCTTGATCTGCTCTTCACGCGAGAGGATTTCCGCATCCCCATGGCCCCAGCCCAGACGCAGCAGATAGTTGCACAGGGCTTCGGGCAGGTAGCCCATTTCACGGAATTCCACCACAGATTGTGCGCCATGGCGTTTGGAAAGCTTTGCGCCGTCCGGGCCATGAATAAGCGGCAGGTGCCCAAAGCGTGGAAGCTCCCACCCCATGGCGCGGTAGATCATGGCTTGGCGGAAAGTGTTGGTCAGGTGGTCATCACCACGGATCACGTGGGTAATGCCCATATCGTGGTCATCCACCACAACGGCGTGCTGATAGGTGGGGGTGCCATCGGAGCGCAGGATGATCATGTCATCCAGTTCGGCATTGGCAACGCGCACTTCACCCTGCACGAGGTCATTGATTGTGGCTTCCCCTTCACGCGGGGCTTTAATGCGCACGGCAAAAGGTGCGCCAGCCGGGGCTTCGGATGGGTCACGGTCCCGCCACATGCCGTTATAGCGCGGGGGCAGCCCCTTGGCCTTGGCGTCCTCACGCATCTGGTGCAGCTCTTCAGGCGTGCAATAGCATTTATAGGCTAGACCCTTTTCCAGCAGTTCAAGGGCGACTTCCCGGTGCCGATCCTCCCGCGAGGACTGGAAGACGGGTTCTTCATCCGGTTCAATCCCCATCCAGGCCAGACCGTCAAAAATAACGTCAACAGCCTGTTGGGTGGAACGCTCACGGTCGGTATCCTCAATACGCAGGAGGAACTCGCCGCCGTGATGACGGGCAAAGAGGAAATTGAACAGGGCTGCGCGGGCGTTGCCAATATGCAGCAGGCCTGTAGGACTCGGAGCGAAGCGTGTACGGATGGTGGTCATAGGGTGGCTCCATATCATGCGCAGGCGCCGGGAGCCATATGCCACACCTGATGTTACATCTGCATTCTTTGCTTGTTCAGGAACAAAGGCGGCTGGTGCTGTGGGCACCAATGGGTTTGGCGCTGGGTGCGGTGTTGTATTTTGGCCTGTTGCGCACGGAACCCGCGCTGCTGGTGGGCTTTGTGCTGCCGTGCGGTGTGGCTGTGCTGGCCAGCATTGCGGCGTGGGGTATGCGTTATTCGCTTTGGGGGCGTCTGCTCTGGGGCGGATGCATAACTGTGGCTCTTGGGTTTGCCGCGGCTTGGGGCGGCACACACAGGCACCCACCCATGCCCGATTTGCCCCGTTTTGCCACAGAAATATCCGGCACGGTGCAGGCCATTGCCCATTTGCCGTCAGAAAATGGCACAGATGCCCCGTTTGAGCGCAGGGTGGAGCTGGCACAGGCCGTTTTTTACAATGCGCTGGATGACGGCATGCCGCCTTTGCGGCGCGTGCTTTCCATTTATCTCCAACCCAATGATTTGACCGTGCTGCGGGTGGGAGACCAACTGCACGTAAAGGCTCTGTTACAGCCACCGCCATTTCTGGCTCTTCCGGGCACGCGGGACAAACAGTTTGAGGCATGGTTTGCCAATCAGGCAGGGAGTGGCCGTGCCGTGGGCTATGTGCAGCTTGAGGCAACGGCGCAAATGGCGTGGGGCCATAATAAGCCGCAACTGTGGTTTGAAACCCTGCGCGAACGCATGAATGCTCGCATCCACGCCGTTTTACCTGGCCCGGAGGGTGGTGTGGCGGCCACCGTGCTGGTGGGCGCATCCGAAACTGTAGAAAAACAGGTGCGCGAAGATTTTGCAGCCTCTGGGCTGGCGCATTTGCTGGCAGTTGCAGGGCTGCATCTGGGGATCGTAATGGGGCTTGTTATGGCAGCAGGCCGCCTGCTTTTGGCTACAACAGAATACACAGCTTTGCGCTGGCCCTGTAAGGCCTTGGCCGCTTTATGTGCTTGGGGGGTAGGGCTGGTTTATGTGCTGCTTACGGGGGCACATCTGCCCGCCCAACGCAGCCTGTTAATGGCTGCAGTGGCAGTGTTGGGCATTGCGGCAGGGCGGCGTGTTGTTTCCATGCGCGGCTTGGCGGTGGCGGCCTGTGTGCTGGTGCTGTGTATGCCACAGGTGGTGATGGGTGTGGCGTTTCAGATGTCCATGGCAGCGGTTATGGCGCTGGTGGCGGGGTATGAGGTGTTGCAGCCTTGGCTGATGCGCTGGCGGGCCAGCACAACAGGGGCTGGGCACTGGCTGGCATGGCATGGTGCTGTTTTGGCATTAACAAGTGTGCTGGCAGGCTGTGCCACTTTGCCTGTGGCCATGGCGCATTTTGGCGTTATTCAGCCGTTTTTTGTGGTGGCCAACATGGTGGCCGTGCCGCTGATGGCTGTGTGGATCATGCCGTTTGGCCTGCTGGCCCTGGCGCTCATGCCCCTGCATATGGATGCCCCGTTTTTGTGGCTGATGGGCGCAGGTATCCGCCCCGTTATAGGGCTGGCGCATATGGTGGCGCATTGGCCTGCCGCACGCGTGGCTGTGCCGCACATGCCGGGGTGGGGTTTGCTGGCTGTTATGCTGGGGCTGTGTTGGGTGTGCCTGTGGCGGCAGTACTGGCGTTGGGCTGGGTGCGCCAGTTTGGTGTTAGGTATGGCAAGCCCGTGGCTTGTGGCACAGCCAGATGTGGTGATCAGCCCAGATGGTGGGCTGGTAGGGGTGCGGGATGCCGGCAAGATCCATGTGATGGGTCAATCTCGCGCGCAGCGGCCTGTGATGCAGGCATGGAGCCAATATTTTGCGCAGCCCGTAGAGATGTTTCCACCACAGGGAGAAACGCCTGATGGCGCGCTTGTCTGCGGAGCAGAGGATGCGCCAGATACCTGCGTGGCTTTGCTGCGTGGGCAGGATGTGGTGGTGCGCAGGCAGGATGCCTCGGATGGACGTGCACTTTTGCCTGCTGCTCTTTGTGTGGGGGTAGATGTAGTGATTAGCGTCGCACCCTTGCGTGCGTCCTGCCCGAATGTGCCTATAAGGCTGGATCGGTTTTCAGCATGGGAAAACGGGGCGGAGGCCGTGTTTTTGCGCAAAAGCGGAAATGTGGTCAGAACAGACCGCACATGGCGCGGGCAACGCCCCTGGGTGCTCAAACCCGGCGGCCACGGCATGCCTGTTCTGCCACTTGCACCTTCTGAATAAACAAAAGGCGTTTATTCAGGCGTATCTTCAAACGCTTCCATCACGCGGCTGGAATAGACAAGGGCGGCCCCTGCGTTCAGCGCTACGGCCACGCCAAGGGCTTCGGCAATGTCTTCCTTGCTGGCACCAGCTTTTTTGGCGGCGGCGGAATGCACGGCAATACAGCCATCGCACCGGGTGGTTACGGCCACAGCCAGCGCAATCAGTTCACGTGTTTTATCATCCAGATGCTTTTTTTCTGGCAAGGGTGTTTCCAGCGTTTGCAGCCCTTTAAGGGTATTGGGCGTAAGGGACGCCAGTGTTTTGACATTCTGTGCCATATTTGCACGGTAAGCATTCCAGTCTGTCATAATCACCTCTCTGAATTATGTGGTCTGAACCGATCACAACTGCATCAGATGTGGCGCTTTTTGTCACGACACGGTTAGGAGAGGCATGTACGCTTGCGGAATATGCGGTGGAGCCGTTATCGGGCAGGATTATGACACAGACAGACATGAACGGGGCAGCAGCCGCAACTCGGCTGGGGCCATTGGCAGTTTACCAGCAGCGTATTGCTGCAGGAGAACTCAAGAGTGATCCAGACCAGCTGCGCGTTGTAACGCGGCTGAATACCTTGTGGAAGGAACTTGCGGCCATGCCGGCTTCTGCAGCCGCGCCGCCATCTACCAACGGGTTGGAGAGCAGGGCCAAGGGGTTTTTGGCCGGGTTGGCCCGCAAATTGCGCTCTCAGCCAGAAGATATTGCCGCCAATTGGCCTGTTCGCCCGCGTGGGCTGTATATTGTGGGCCGCGTGGGGCGCGGCAAAACCATGGTGATGGATCTGTTTTACGCCTGCGCGCCCGTGCAGAAAAAGGAGCGTATCCACTTTTTGCGCTTCATGCAGGATGTGCACCGTGATCTGCATGACCTTAAAGCCGCCAACCCCAATATGGCAGACCCCATTCCACCACTGGCTAAAACCATTGCCAGCAAGGCGCAGCTTCTGTGCTTTGATGAGTTCCAGGTGAATGACATTGCTGATGCCATGATTCTGGGGCGGTTGTTTGAGGCCCTGTTTGCCAATGGGGTGGTTATTGTGGCCACCTCCAACACAGAACCTTCGCAATTGTTCCAGAACCGCCCCGGCGCAGATGCGTTTAAACCGTTTATCGCCATCATCCAGCGAGAACTGGATACGATTGAACTGGATTCGCCGCGCGATTATCGCCGAGGGCGTGAGCAGGACCGCGAAACATGGATTGTACCAGCGGATTCTCAGGCCAAAAGCAGGCTGGACAGAATTTTTGCCCGCTACGCAGGGGATGAAAAGCCCGCACCCGTGGCCCTGAAGTTCAGCGGGCGCGTGTTTGAGGTGGATCAGGCGGCAGGCCCGGTGTGCCGGTTTGATTTCAACTCTTTGTGTGGCAAGCCGCGCGGGCCGAACGATTATCTGGCGCTGGCAAAGCGTTTTCCGGTGGTGATGATAGATAACATTCCGTGCATGGGGCAGGATGACGCCAACCTGGCCCGGCGCTTCATCACGCTCATAGATGCCTTGTACGACAACGGAAATTTGCTGTTTGCCTCGGCGGATGCCCAGCCAGATCAGCTGTTTACGGATGGGGATGGCGCAGATGCGTTTGCCCGTACGGCATCACGTCTCGCTGAGATGGGAAGCGAAAGCTGGCTGGAGCATGGGGCGCAGGCTGCGCAACAGGCCCACAGCCTCTCTAGAGCGTGACATTCCATGCCCTTGTTCCCGCCACATACGCGGTCTAGCTCTTTGATACAGAACAAGCCGGAAGCGGGATGGCTTTTCGGCAAAAAGGACACAGGGGACGCTCCGCGCTATGGGGCGGAGTGAAGAAAAAATGGTCCGGTTTACGGTGGAGAACAACGCAATATCTGGCCAACGGCGCGTGTGTGCCCCGTGGCAAGGAGGAATGTGAGATGGCGGTTTCGGACGTACTGGCAACCGCTCTTAACGGTGCCAATATCGCTTACCTTGCGGATCTGTATGCCCAGTGGGCGAAAGATCCCAAAAGTGTGGATCCGTCCTTCGATATTCTGTTCAGCTCGCTGGGGGATGATGAAGCGGCGGTGCTGAAGGATGCTGTAGGGGCTTCCTGGGCGCCACGCCCTTCCATTATCACGGGGGATGAACCCGCACCCGCGCCAAAAGGTGGCCCGGCAGGTGGGTTGGCCGCGCAGGATAGTCTGGCCATTGCCCGGCTGATCCGTGCGTATCGTGAATATGGACATCAGGAAGCCTCGCTTGATCCGCTGGGCCTGAAGGAGCCTCATAAAACCGAGGAACTGGACCCCGCGACATATGGTTTTGGTGAAAAAGACCTGAACCGCGTGGTGTTTTTTGGATCTCTGCTTGATCCGCTGCTCAAGGGCAAGAACACGGCCAAGGTTTCCGAGGTTGTTGCAGCTCTGCGCTCTGTTTACTGCCAAAGCATTGGTGCAGAGTACATGTATGCGCGCAACCACGAACAGCGCGAATGGCTGCGCAAGCGGCTGGAAGGCGATAACTGGCGCGCCCATGTAACAGTGGAAGAGCAGAAAGTTATTTTGGCGAACCTGACGGAAGCCGAAGGGTTTGAATCCTTCTGCCAGAAGCGGTACGTCGGCGCCAAGCGCTTTGGTCTGGAAGGGGGCGAAATCTCCATTCCGGCACTGCATGCCATTATCGATTCCTGCGCCAGCCAAGGTGTTACCTCTGTTGCCATCGGCATGGCCCATCGTGGCCGCCTGAACACGCTGGTAAACGTAGTGCGCAAGCCCTACGTGGCCATCTTTAACGAATTTGCGGGTGGTTCCTTCAAGCCGGACAATGTGGAAGGTTCGGGGGACGTTAAATATCACCTTGGTTCTTCCACAGATGTGGATGTAGCCGGCAAGGCGGTGCATATTTCTCTCCAGCCCAACCCTTCCCATCTGGAAGCGGTTGATCCGGTTGTGTGCGGTAAGGTGCGCGCTATTCAGGATGATGCGGGCGATACGGAAAAACGTCTTTCCAGCCTTGGCATTATTATCCATGGTGATGCCGCGTTTGCCGGGCAGGGCATTGTTTACGAAACCTTTGCCATGTCTCAGCTTCCGGGCTACCGCACCGGTGGCACCGTGCATATGGTGGTGAACAATCAGATTGGCTTTACCACCAATCCGGAATGTGGACATTCGGGCATTTATGGCACCGATGTTGCCAAATCCATTGAAGCCCCCGTGCTGCATGTGAATGGTGATGATGCCGAGGCGGTGATTTACGTCTCTCGCCTTGCAGCAGATTACCGTCAGGCTTTTGCAAGTGACATTGTGCTGGATATCGTCTGCTATCGTCGCCACGGGCATAACGAAACGGATGAGCCTGTCTTTACCCAGCCTATCATGTACAAGGCCATTGCCGCGCATGATACGCCCCATACGCTTTACGCAAAACGCCTTGTAAAAGCTGGCGTTGTGACAGATGACGAAGTGAAGGCCCAGTGGGATGCCTTCCACGCCAAGCTGGATGAAGATTACAAGGCGGCCCAGTCTTACAAGGTCAACAAGGCAGACTGGCTGGAAGGTGGCTGGAAAGGTTTGGTGGCTGCCGGGCATGATCCGGAACGCGCTTTCCCCGAAACGGGTGTTGCACTGGATGCGCTGCGCAAAATTGGCGAAGCCATTACAAAAGTGCCAGAAGGCTTCCACCTGAATTCCAAAATTGCCCGCCAGCTCAAGGCCAAGGCAAACATGTTCAGCACGGGTGAAGGGTTTGACTGGGCAACTGGTGAGGCTCTGGGCTTTGGCTCCCTGCTGCTGGATGAACACCGCGTGCGTCTTTCTGGCGAGGATTGCCAGCGCGGCACATTCAGCCAGCGTCATGCTGTGTGGATTGATCAGGTCAACCAGACACCCTTTACGCCGCTGAACCATATTCAGGACAAGCAGGCAAAAATCGAAATCTGGAACTCGCTTCTTTCAGAATACGGCGTGCTTGGGTTCGAATACGGATATTCCGTGCGCAATCCGCAAACGCTGGTGCTGTGGGAAGCCCAGTTTGGTGATTTTGCCAACTGTGCGCAGGTGATTATTGATCAGTTCATTGCATCGGGTGAAACCAAATGGCTGCGTATGTCCGGTCTGGTCATGCTGCTGCCACATGGTTACGAAGGGCAGGGGCCGGAGCATTCTTCTGCCCGTCTGGAACGCTATCTTCAGCTTTGTGCTGAAAATAACATGTTTGTTTGCAACATTACCACGCCAGCAAACTACTTCCACGCTCTGCGCCGTCAGCTGAAGCTGGATTACCGCAAGCCGATGATCCTGATGGAGCCAAAATCTCTGCTGCGGCACAAACTTGCAGTTTCCGCACTGGCAGATTTTGGTCCGGGCACACGCTTCAAACCCGTGATTGGCGAAATTGATGATCTGGGTGCCGATAACAAGGTGCGCCGCGTGGTGATCTGTTCTGGCAAGGTCTATTACGATCTGCTGGCCGAACGCCGGGAAAAAGGCATTAAGGATGTTGCCATCCTGCGTCTGGAACAACTCTACCCCTTCCCGGAAGCAGCCCTTGCCGCCGAACTTAAGCGCTATCCTGAAGCAGACATTGTCTGGTGTCAGGAAGAAACGGAAAACGGCGGTGCATGGCATTTTGCAGACAGGCGGATTGAAGCAGCCCTTGTTGCCGCAGGCCATAAGGCGGGCCGTCCGCAATATGTGGGCCGCGCCGCAGCCGCCAGCCCGGCCACCGGCCTTGCCCGTATTCATGCGGCAGAGCAGGCGGATCTGGTTGAACGCGCATTGGGGCTGAAAAAGTCTGGCTGAACCGGATTAGGCTGAATTGAAGAAAATAGCCCGCAAATACGGGCGCACCCCCGGTGCCACTGCCAAAAGTTAAACAGGCATCGGGGATTTAAAGAAAAGATGGGGAACAGGATGTCTGTCGAGATCAAGGTGCCGACACTGGGTGAAAGCGTAACCACAGCAACCGTGGCCAAGTGGCTGAAGCAGCCGGGCGAAGCGGTGCAGGCAGATGAACCGATTGTTGAGCTGGAAACAGATAAGGTGAGCGTAGAAGTTTCTGCGCCGCAGGCTGGTATTCTGGGCCCACAGGCTGCCAAGGAAGACCAGGAAGTGGAAGTGGGCGCACTGCTGACCACGCTGGAACCTGCCAAGGCTGGCGCTGTACCAGCCGCCAAAGCCGCTGCCCCGGAAAAGAAGGCTGAACCAGTGGCCGCTGCCGCTCCGGCAAAAGCAGCCGCACCAGCACCTAAGGCCGCAGCACCTGCTCCGGCAGTAGATGCCGGTGCAGCCCTGCCCGCAGCCCGCAAGATGATGGCTGAAAACGGCCTGAGCGCACAGCAGCTTGCAGGCACCGGCCTTGGTGGCCGCATTACCAAGGGTGATGTGCTGGGCTTTTTGGCCAACCCGCAGGCTGCAACACCTGCTGCTGCCCCCAAGCCGCCGCGTAATGATGACCCGCGTGAAGAACGCGTGAAGATGACGCGCCTGCGCCGCACCATTGCCCGCCGCCTGAAGGAAGCACAGAACACGGCGGCCATGCTGACAACGTTTAATGAAATTGACATGTCTGGCGCCATGGCGCTGCGTGCCGAATATCAGGAATCGTTTGTTAAAAAGCACGGTGTCAAGCTGGGCTATATGTCCATCTTCTCCCGCGCTGTTGTGGCTGCTCTGAAAGAGTTCCCGGCCATTAACGCAGAAATTGACGGTGATGATGTTATCTACCGTGATTTCGTAAACCTCGGCATTGCCGTGGGTGGGCCAAACGGGCTGGTGGTGCCGGTTATCCGTGATGCCGACAAGATGAGCTATGCCGAAATTGAAAAAACCATTGCAGGTTTTGGCAAGGCTGCGCGTGAAGGTACGTTGAAGCTGGATCAGCTTTCCGGCGGCACCTTCTCCATCACCAATGGCGGTATTTACGGCTCTCTGCTGTCCACCCCCATCCTGAATGCGCCGCAGTCCGGTATTCTGGGCATGCACTCCATTCAGGAACGTCCGGTAGCCGTTAACGGGCAGGTGGTGATCCGCCCGATGATGTATATTGCCCTTTCTTATGATCACCGCATTGTAGATGGCAAGGAAGCCGTCAGCTTCCTTGTGCGGGTGAAGCAGAATGTGGAAGACCCACGCCGCCTTCTGATTGAAGTCTGATAGCGCGGTTGCCGAAGGGGTGAATACGTGCCCCTTCGGCCTGTTTTTCTGCATATCCCTACGTGAGCGAGACGAGACCCATGCCTATTGAAATTAAAGTTCCCACACTTGGAGAAAGCGTTACGACCGCCACGGTGGGGAAGTGGCTGAAGCAGCCAGGTGAGGCTGTAAAGGAAGATGAACCAGTTGTTGAACTGGAAACAGATAAAGTTAGTGTAGAAGTGCCTGCCCCGGCAGCCGGTCGGCTTGAAAACCACGCCGTAAAAGAAGGCGATGAAGTAGAAGTTGGCGCTGTTCTGGCAACGCTGGAACCCGGTGCTGCTGGCACAGCGCCCGCTGCAAAAGCAGCCGCCCCTGCCGCCAAGGCAGAAGAAGCCAAGCCAGCCGCTGCGCCAGCAGCACAGGCCCCGGCAGAAACAGATTATGATGTGGTTGTTATTGGTGCAGGCCCCGGCGGGTATGTGTGCGCCATTCGTGCAGCCCAGCTTGGCTTTAAGGTGGCATGTGTTGAACAGCGGGCAACGCTTGGTGGCACCTGCCTGAATGTGGGTTGTATCCCTTCCAAGGCGTTGCTTCAGTCTTCCGAAAACTATCATGCAGCCGGGCACGATTTTGCAGCACATGGTGTGGTGATTGATAGCGTAAAGCTGGATCTGGCCCGTATGCAGGCCCGTAAGGCAGATATTGTGGGCGCCAACGTGAAGGGCGTTGAATATCTGTTTAAGAAGAACGGCATCACCTGGCTGAAAGGCCACGGCAAGGTGGAAGGCACAGGCCGCCTGAGCGTGGATGGCAAGCCGGTAACCGCCAAGCATATTGTTATTGCCAGTGGCAGTAACAGCGCCAATCTGCCCGGTATTGAGGTGGATGAAAAAGTTATTGTCACCTCCACCGGTGCGCTGGAACTTTCTGAAGTGCCCAAGCGCCTTGTGGTGATTGGTGGCGGCGTGATCGGTCTGGAACTTGGCAGCGTCTGGGGCCGTCTGGGCGCAGATGTTACAGTGGTTGAATTCCTTGACCGTCTGGTGCCGGGCACGGATAACGAAGTGGCCTCCCAGTTCCAGAAACTGTTGGTCAAGCAGGGCTTCAAGATGAAGCTGGGCCATAAGGTGACCAAAGCCGAAAAAACCAAAAAAGGCGTGGTGCTGACGGTTGAACCTTCAGCCGGTGGCGCAGCAGAAACGCTTGAAGCCGATGTGGTTCTGGTTGCAGTAGGCCGCACGGCTGCCAGCAAGAATATGGGGCTGGAAGAAGCCGGTATTGCGCTGGATAAACGCGGCCGTGTTGAGGTGGATGCCCATTACGCCACCAGTGTGCCGGGCATTTACGCCATTGGCGATGTAATTGCAGGCCCCATGCTGGCCCACAAGGCAGAAGAAGAAGGCGTAGCCTTGGCAGAACTGCTGGCTGGCCAGGCCGGGCATGTCAATTACGATGCCATTCCGGGCGTGATTTATACATGGCCGGAAGTTGCTTCCGTTGGCTTTACGGAAGAGCAGCTTAAAGAAAAGGGCGTGGCTTACAAAATCGGTAAGTTCCCCTTCATGGCCAATGGCCGTGCCCGCGCTTTGGGCATGACGGATGGTTTTGTGAAGGTGCTTGCAGATAAGCAGACAGACCGCGTTCTGGGTGTGCATATTATTGGCCCATGTGCTGGCGAGCTGATTGCCGAAGCCACAATGGCCATTGAATTTGGGGCATCTGCCGAAGATATTGGCCGCGTGTGCCACGCACATCCAACCCTGAGTGAAGCTGTGAAGGAAGCCGCGTTGGGCGCTGACAACCGCGCGATCAACATCTGAAAGTTTCCTTCTCGCTGAAAGTGATGCCATACTCTCTTCCATTCAGAAGATGGGAGAGAGATGGCATGTTTGTGCCAAGGCATCCAACAATATGGGCAATGGCGGGCAGCCTGCTTTTGGCGCCGGGCGGCTTTGCCGCTGCCCAGACGCCTGCGCCAGATGCGTCCTCCCAAACTGAAGATTCACGGCCCGAAAAATCATCCACACAGGGTGATGCGCCGCAAACAGCGCCTGTTACGCCCGATGCCCCAGATGGGCATGTGCCCTATACACCCCCACCAGAAGAAGCCGCGCAACTTCCCCCCATGCCTGTTGTGGATAATGAGGAAGCCCGAAAGGAAGCAGATAGCCTTACGCGGGATTTTCGGCACGAAGTGCCCGTCGCCCTAAAAGTTTCTGCCGCGCGTAAGGTCGCATGGATTACGCTGGCCCGCCAGCAACTGGAACAGGCTGGATATAGTATTGATCGGCCACAGGTTTTGGTGGTGGTGGATCGGAATCCTTCCGTGCAGCGCCTGTGCCTGATTCTGGCTCTGCCAAATGATCCAGACTGGCAAGTTATTGGCAGTACTAAGGTTTCTACCGGCACCACTGGGCGCAAATATTATTACATCACACCAACCGGGGTCTTTACCAACACGGCAGATCGGCTTGGATACCGCGCGCTGGGCACCAAAAATGAAAACGGTATCCGCGGCAATGGTATTAAAGGCATGCGGGTGTGGGATTTTGGCTGGCAATGGGCCGAAAAAGGATGGCTACCCAGCCGGGAAAAAGGCCAGATCAGGCTGGAAATGCATGCAACAGACCCGATTTATCTGGAGCAACGGCTGGGGCACACGGCATCTGAAGGGTGTATTCGTATCCCCGCATCTTTGAACGTGTTTATTGATAAGCACGGTTTGTTAGATGCAGAGTACGAGCAATGGGCCGCTGTGGATATTCGCTTCAGGGCCTTGTTGCGGTCAGACAGAAAACCCTCCGCCATTTCTGGTATGGCGGTTGTGGTGGTGGATTCGGCCGATTATCACCCGGATGCCGATAAAACCGCAGTTTTTAAAGATATGACAGACACACATAAAATAGCAGCGCGTGGGTAAGGTTTTAGGCCGCAGGAATAAAAAGACACAAAAGGCGTGCAACCTGTAAGCTGCACGCCTTTTGTTTAGTCAAACCGGTCTAACTGGTTTTTTGCCAGATATTACAGGCCAGCAGGCACTTTGCCGCCGTTTTCGGCCAGTTTCTGGCGTACTTCTTTAATCAGCCATACGTTCATGGTGGCGCTATCGTTTGTGTCACCCGTATAGCCCAGTTCGGCCGCCAGTTTCTTGCGGGCATCCAGAGAGCTATCAAGGCCCAGAAGCTTCAGCAGATCCACAATGGATTCCTGCCAGTTCAGGTTCTGGCCGTTTTTGGCAGCCATATCGGCCAGCACGGCATCAACATTTACCGGCGTGCCAGCAGGCGGAATGGTGCCCGGTGCTGCAGCGGCAGCAGCAGAAGGCTGCGCACCTGCGTTGGCGGGGGATGTGGTGTCTGGCGTGGCGGCCTTGGCATGATGGAAAATGGCAGAGAGAATGGAGCCAAAAATGCTCATGTTCAGAAATCCTTTCGCAAGAGCCAGCATGACTTTTACAATACAATTAAAGCAGAATGCTTAAAGGCAAGCCATGCAACTGCCCCTAAGCATACAGCAGCCCTGTGTGTTGCATAGAGCGCTTAATGCTTTCTGAACATTAAGTTTTTTTACATGATATGGCTGAAAAAAGGCAGTCGGCGCTGCACGCCCCCAGCAAGCGGGGCATAAAAAAAGGGTATGGGCCGCTAACTGGCAACCCATACCCTTTTGCGCGTCTGATCTAAAAAATCAGTAGCGGTAATCGTGGTGCTTGAACGGGCCGTTCATATGCACGCCAATATATTCGGCCTGCTTTTTGCTCAGCTTGCTCAAATGTGCGCCAACCTTGGCCAGATGCAGGTCTGCAACCTTTTCATCCAGCTTTTTGGGCAGGGTGTACACTTTGGCTTCGTATTTACCTTCCGGTGCTGTCCACAGTTCAATCTGGGCCAGTGTCTGGTTGGTGAAGGAAGCAGACATCACGAAGGAGGGATGACCTGTGGCGTTGCCAAGGTTGACCAGACGACCTTCGGAGAGAACAATCAGGCGCTTGCCATCGGGGAACAGAACTTCATCCACCTGCGGCTTGATGTTTTCCCACGGGAAGTTACGCAGCGCGTTGATCTGAATTTCAGAATCAAAGTGCCCGATGTTGCACACAATGGCGCGGTTTTTCATGGCGCGCATGTGGTCAATCGTAATCACGTCCACGTTGCCGGTGGCGGTTACAAAGATGTCACCACGGGGGGCACCTTCTTCCATCGTCACCACTTCGTAGCCTTCCATGGCGGCCTGAAGAGCGCAGATGGGGTCCACTTCCGTAACCAGAACGCGGCAGCCTGCATTGCGCAGGGAGGCAGCGGAGCCTTTACCCACATCACCATAACCGGCCACAACGGCAACTTTACCAGCCATCATCACGTCTGTGCCACGGCGGATTGCGTCCACCAGGCTTTCACGGCAACCATACAGGTTATCAAACTTGGATTTGGTAACACTGTCGTTCACGTTAATGGCGGGAACCTTCAATGTACCTTTTTTCTGCATTTCCCACAGGCGGTGCACACCTGTTGTGGTTTCTTCAGAAAGGCCTTTCACGTTGGCCAGCAGTTCGGGGTATTTGTCGTGCATCAGCACGGTCAGATCACCGCCGTCATCCAGAATCATGTTCGGGGTCCAGCCATCGGGGCCCTTCACGGTCTGTTCAATGCACCACCAGAATTCTTCTTCCGTCAGGCCTTTCCATGCAAATACGGGAATACCCGCAGCAGCAATGGCAGCCGCAGCGTGGTCCTGCGTGGAGAAGATGTTGCAAGATGACCAACGTACCGTAGCACCAAGGGCCACCAGCGTTTCAATCAGCACGGCGGTCTGGATGGTCATGTGCAGGCAGCCGGCAATGCGTGCGCCTTTCAGCGGCTTGCTCTGGCCATATTCCTCGCGCAGGGCCATCAGGCCGGGCATTTCACCTTCGGCAATGGAAATTTCCTTGCGGCCCCACTCAGCGAGAGAGAGATCCTTAACCTTGTAATCGCTCATGTTATCCTGTCTTCCTGTGCAGATCGGGCTTTCTATACAGCGTGGGGCAGGTGGATGCCAGCCGAAACCGGCATGGCAGACGCAGCACCTGTATGCTTGCCGCTTGCATACGGGCTTTTTTTCTGGTGTCCAGATGCAACATGTCATGATGATTTTTGAGGCTGTGCCGGGTTTTTTAAATGTCTGTGCTTCGTTCTGTTCTGTTTAATGTTCTGGCTTTTCTGCTTACGCTGCTTATGGGGGTTGGGGCTTTTCCCATCCGCTGGTTTGCGCATGGGCTGGCGCTGCCTTATGCAAAATTGTGGTCCCGGCTGGTTTTGGCGCTGTTTCGCAGCATTTGCGGCGTAAAAGTTCAGATCACGGGGCTGGAGCATCTGCCCGCCAGTGGCCCGGCCCTTATTGCATCCCAACATCAATCCGCTTTTGATACGCTGGTGTGGATGCTGCTGCTGCCACGCCCCTGTTATGTGATGAAAGGGGAACTGCGGCGTATTCCACTACTGGGCCCCATGCTGGTTTTAACGGGCATGATGCCTATTGAGCGTGCAGCAGGAGCCAAGGCCATGCGCATGCTGTTGCAGGAAACAGACAAAGCCCTGAAGGCAAACCGGCAGATCATTATTTTCCCTGAGGGTACACGCACAGCACCGGGTGAACATGTGGCGCTTAAACCCGGCATTGCTGCCATGGCCAACCATGCCAAACTGCCGGTTATTCCGGTTGCCACCAATTCTGGCCTGTTCTGGGGGCGGAATGCGTTTTTCAAGCGCTCTGGTGTTTTGCACATTGCCATTGGCCCGGCTGTAGGTCCGGCCAAACGGGCAGCTTTGTTGCAGGATATTGAAACAGGTTGGCGCGGATTGGAAAAAACCTTCCAGCCCATAGCTGAGAGCAGGGGATAAAGTGGCAAGGCTTGTGGATAACTTTGTGGAATTTATCTTGCCTCTCTGCACGTGCCAGACAGTAATCAGATGCCTTTTTCTGTAAAAAGCTGCAAAGCCGCTTATAAATACTTTGTAAATTTTTTGTGAATAACAAAGGTGTTCTGTTTTTCTGTTTTGTATCAACGGGTTTTGATTAGGGAAAATAATCAACCCTAAAATCTCCACCAGCTTTTTTTCTATAACCTGCGTGAATATGACAGAATAGAGCCGATGCACTCTTGCCTGTGGATAAAAGGCGGGACTCTGTAGAAAACCGCCATGCATGTTCAGGAAGAGGGGGAGTGATGAAAAAAGCGCTTCTTGGTGTTGTGGCAGGAGCCTGTGGCTGCCTTCTGGTTTTAAGTGGCTATTGGTGGATCAGTGTCCAGTATCTGCAAAAGCAGGCAGATACTCTGCCATCGGGCTGTCAGGCGCATTATGTTTCCCGCTCGGTGCAGGGGTGGCCGTGGCATGCGCAGATGCAGGCACAAAATATACGCATGGTGTGTGCGCCGCTTTTGGCTGCTCACCCTTCGGCTTTTCAGGTTATTTACGCAGCGGCCCGTATAACGGCGGATATGGCCTTCTGGCGCCCTTTTTCTGTGCATGTGCGGCTGGTTGGCCCTATGGTGGTAGAAACCATTTACGACAAACAAGGCGCAGAGGTTCCCTCTTTTTTGCGTGTTGAGGGCAGCCCTGTAGATCTGACTTTACCATTAGCCAGAAAAACGGCAGGGCATGCGGTTTTTCTGGCCCCTTTTGTGCATGTGCTGTTTCCGGCTGGCGCAAGCCATATGGGGGATATGGTGTTGCAGAATGTGCAGGGCAAAGCTTTTTGGAACATGCGGGCCACGCAGGAGCAAAGTGCCGCAGCCATTTACATTAAGGCGCAACATTGGGGCATACCCGGCTGGCAAACTGTGCTGGAACATGTGCAGGCAGCGGTTGCCGTGCCGGGGCCGGCAGCAAGCGTATGGAAAAGCGTTTTTCCCACCAATGGTGGGCCAGCATGGCCAGATGTGCTGGTGCAACGTTTTTCAATGCACTGGCGAGATCTGAACCTGAATATGACAGGCCAGTTACGTGGCGGAGATCTTGCTCACCCAACGGGGGACTTCTGGCTGAGCGTGGCACACTGGCGCCCGTTTTTAGAAAATCTACGGCGCGAAGGCATGCTTTCTGCGCAGGAGGCTGTTGGCATGGCCTCCATGTTGGCGCGTATTACACAGGAACAATCAGATAACCTGCAAATGCCTTTGATGCTGCGTAATGGCACCCTGCAATTGGGCACGGTGCCATTTTCTGCCTTGCAGCCTGTTTTTCAGGCGGTGCGTCATGCTGCGCAGGAAAGCGGCGCACAAGCGCAAGCCCGGATCCATTCCCATCCCTGAGCAGACATTTTCAGAACGTATCTTTTTCACGGCGCAACTGGGCAAAGGTTTGCACATCCGGAGCGCGTAAAAAGGGGTTGGTGGCGCGTTCTATCCCCAATGTGGAAGGCACGGTGGGTTTGTTTTCTGCCCGCAGGCGGCGTACTTCTGCCACACGTTCCTTTAGGGCCGTATTATGTGGTTCCGCATGCAGGGCAAAGACGCTGTTGCCCAATGTATATTCGTGCCCGCAATATACGCGCGTTGCATCAGGCAAGGTATCCAGCTTGTGCAGGCTGGCAAACATTTGTGCGGCAGTGCCTTCAAATAGCCGCCCACAACCAAGGCTGAACAGCGTATCCCCACAGAACAGAGAGGGCGGGTTGGGGAAGTAATAGCAAATATGCCCCAACGTATGGCCCGGCACAGCAATAACGGTGCCAATACAGTTTCCAACAGCAATGCTGTCCTGATCATGCAGGGCAATATCCAGCGGTGGCATACGCTGTTGTTCGGCTGCGGGGCCAGCCACGCGGGCATGATAACGCTGGCGGAGGGTTTCTGTGCCTCCGGTGTGGTCATGGTGGTGGTGGGTCAGCAAAATCAGATCCAGCCTGCCACCGTGCTTTTCAATAAAACTGGCAACGGGCGCGGCTTCTCCGGGGTCTATCACGGCAGTTGTGCCTGTCTCCGTATCGCGCAGAAACCACGCATAATTGTCGGACAGAACGGGAATGGTCTGAACATCAAGAGACATGGGAAAACTCCTGCGGTGGAATTTTAAGAATAGAGAAGGCAGATCATGACGGGGGTACAAGCCGTATGATAGACATGCAGAATGTTCGACGTCATGCCGCCGGAAAGCAGTTTTTATACCACAGTCCGTGGCCAGGGGTTTCTGGCTCTGGTGGGTGAGCGCCTGCGCTGGTTCTGGCCAGATCTGGGGCAGGCGCATGCTGTTCTGGGTTTGGGGAACGCCGCTGCGTATCTGGAAAAGCTGGAGAGCGGCAAAAACACGCCCACCTGTTTGGTGGCGGCCAATGCGCCGCAATGGAGTGAGGCATCTGTGCCTGGCCGAAGCTGCGTGGTGGATATGCACAGTCTGCCGTTTCAGCCAGAGCAGTTTGACCGTGTCTTGATGGTGCATGCACTCGATGATCGTAAAAACTCCGTATCTGTTTTGCGGGCCGCAGGGCAGGTGATGAAGCCCGATGGCAGGCTCCTGCTTGTGGTGCCCAGCCGTTTTGGGGGCCGTGCCCGGTTGCGTGGCACGCCATTTTGGCATGATGCGGCTTTTTCCCGCCGCTGTCTCCGGCACATGCTGGCTGCCGCCATGCTTAGGCCGGAACAGTGGGATGAGGCCATTTTTCTGCCCACAGGGGCCATGCGCTGGCTACGCCATAACGGGCGCAAAATGGATATTGCAGGCAAAGTGTTATGCCCCGGTGCAGGAAGCCTGATACTGGTGGAAGCTGTGCGGGATGAGTATTCGGCACTTTCCCTGCCGGTAAAGGCGCGGCAGCGTTGGCTCTCTCGCTCCCTGTTGCCGGTAAGGGGCACAGCAAAGGCCATGCAGGACAGAAAATACGTTTCGCGCATTTCGCGGCGTTGAATAGATTGTCATTAACCGGCTGTCATGGTGTTATCCGCCGGATTTCATAGCAGGTTGGGGCCGGGTTCCATTTTCACCTCCTTTGTTCTTTGCAGTTTGCTCGCGATATTTGCTGCGCTGGGCGTGTTTGCGGTGCTGCCAGACAGGCTTCTGCGCGGGGCTGCGGTCTGGCGGGCAGAAATTATGGGGAGCCTATGGGCCCTATCTGGCGTGCTGGCCATTGTGGGGGCTGCGTGCAAGCTGGAGGGGGAACTCAGCTGGTTTCCCGTGTTCGGGCTGGATGGTCCGGCCTTGCCCATGCTTGCCTTGCTGGCATTTGCTGGGGGAGTAGCGGGCAGTGGAGCCGCGGCGCTGGCCTGTGTGTTTGTGGGCGTGGGTTTTCTGGCGCTTTCTCCGCTTGTTTTCGGGTTGCTTACGGGCACGGCGCTGGTGCTTTTAACGGCAGGGGGATGGCGCAGCGTGTGCCTGCCGTTTGCGGTGCTGCCTGCCTGTATTCCGGCAGATAGCCCATTTTGTGTGCCGCTTTTGTGCCTGACCGTGCTGCTAATGGGTTGGGCGGTTTCTGTGCAAAAAGGGCCTACAGCCGTATTGCCCGGCATGGTTGGGTTGTTTTTGCTGGGCCGCCTTTTGGCAGAAGTGGGCGAGCTTTCTGTGTTGCCGCAGGTTATGCTGGTGGCCAGCGGGTATCTGGTGGCGGCAACAGGCACCTATCAGGCTATACGGGATAAAAGTCTGGTGCGTATTGCATCGGGCTTGTGTGCCGCATGGTATGGCATATTGGTGGTGGCCGTTGCATTGGCTTTGGTTTCCAGTTTTGGTGGAATGGAAACATTCCGTATAGCCATTATTCTGGGCATGGGCGCGCCCATGCTGGCCCTTATGGGTTTGTTGTGGCTGGCGCAATGGCAGCAGGCAGAACCAAAGCGCCGCATTGCCTCTCTTTCCGGGCATGTGCTGGTTGCAGGTTTATTGATGCTGTTTTCCACCATGCCACCATTTGGTGGGTTTGCCGTTTTATGGAGCCTGCTTGTTGGCACGTATGATGCCATTGCCGTGGCGCAGCCCGTTGGGGCCGTTACTGTTATGTTGCTGCTTACGCTGGTGGGGGCCATTATGGCACTTATGGGCGCCGGATTGCTGCGCGCAGGTGCGGCTTTGTTGTTCCCTTCCACTGTTTTTCAGCCGCATCAGCCACCTGTTGCGGCAGAGTTTGTATGGCCAGGCTGGATATGCGCCGGAGCTGCTACGGTGCTGGTGCTATTACCAGGGGTGTGGCTTTCATTGGCAGACCATTTGGTGGTGGGGCCTGTTGTGCCCCCGCTGAAGTGGAACCGCATTGCCACAATTTGGCTGGAAGGCGGCGGGGCCAGCTTTACACCTGTTTTTACATTTTTGGCGTTGGGCGCGGCTCTGGCGGCTGCTGCCATGCTGGTGCGGCTGCTGGGTTTTCTGCCTTTTGGGCGTGTTATCAAGCCGGTGCCAGTCTGGCGCCAAGGGGCACCCATTATACAGCAGGCAGAAGGGCGCCCAGTTTCTTACGAGGGCGCAGCCCCTTTATGGCCCGCCTGTATGGCGCTTTTTGGGCTTGTGGCCGAAACCCGAAAAGATAAAAGACTGGCTCGCCGTGGCCGGGTGGCCTTGCGTTATGGCAGGCGCAGGTTGTTTCAGGGGGCTGAATGGTGTGAAACACAGGGCTTGGTGTTGATTCTGCTGCTTTTGGGTGGCGGCCTGCTGGTGGGGCTGTTTGTAGGAAAATGAAGCAGGATTTAACATGGGGCTGGGGGTTTGGCTGTGTGGCTGCTCTGGCCATTCAGGCAGCCCTTATGGTGTTGGTGGCACCGTGGTTTGCGGGGTGGGTGCATCGCCTTGCGGGTCGGTTGGTGGGGGAACCGCGCTTTCCTGCTGGCGGAAGGTGGCAGGAAATCTGGCATCAGTTCCGTCGTCCTTCATTATATGGCCAGCAAGATGGGCTAAATGGTGTTTTTTGTGCCTTGGCGTTGGTGCTGGCGGTGTTGGCCTGTGGGCTGGTGCCAGCGTTTACACTTACAATGCCGGGCTTTCCCGCACCGGGCATGCTGCTTGTGTGTACTCTGCTGGTGGCGATAGGCGTTTTGCTGGATCTGCCTCAGGCTGTGCAGGAGGCATCTGCCGCACAACAGGGGTGTGCGGCCATTGTGGCGGATGCGTTGCTGCTGCCAGTGTTAACGCCTGTGCTGTTGCTAAGCGGTGCGCATGATCTGGTGGCCTTTTTGGGCCGGCTGCATGCACTTTCCCCTATTACAGCAGGTGCACCCTATGTGCTGGCCGGTGTTGCGCTGTTTCTGGCCACAGCCCTTGCAAGGCGGGATGAGCAAACAGCCTGCGCCACACTTTCTGGCCCGGACAGAGCCATGTGGCTTCTGGCAGCAGATTGTATGCAGATGTGCTGGATTACGCTGGCCGCCGATGTGGCATGGGCCGGCAGCTTGGCCATGCCGGGAGAAAACGGGGCGGAAAACTGGCTCACCCAATGTGTGGAAGGCCTGGGCCTATGGATGTTCAAGCTACTTGTGGCTTCCTTTGTATTGGCAGTGCTGCGTATGGCCCTGTTGCCAGCGGGGCGCAGGGCACGTGTGCGGTTGGGGGCCATTTTTCTGCTGGGTGTTCTGGCATGGCAGGTTACATCCTCACACGTGACAGTTCCGCCCGCTGAGCCGGAAAATCACAGCGTGGAAGATGAAAACACGCAAGGCTATTCAACAGAGCCAGCGCCGGAAGGAGAACCTTCATGACACTGGCCGCCATTCTCATGCCTTTGCTGGCACTGTGTGTTGTGGCGCGGGGTATTGGGTTTCTGCCTTTGCTGGGTCTGGTTGCCGCAGCCGCCATGCTGGTGGATGAGCATACGCCCCTACAACAGGCCGGGGCTGTTATGGCCGCAGTATTTGCCATTGGGCCAGTACTGTTTCTGCTACGCTATCAGCACGATGCTGCGCGGGAACGTACTGGCAGCGCTATTCCGTTTTTTGCACTGGGCCTTATGGTGTTGCTGCTGCTGGCCTGCACGCGTGCGGGTGTTGCGGTGTTTCCCGCCAGTTTGTGCGTGGTGATGGCCGGGCTGGTTTCGGTTATCTGTCGGCAGAGCATGGTGTGGCAATGGTCCGGATTGCTGACATGTGTTGAAGGCGTGTTGCTATGCGGCGTGCAAGCGCATCAGCCTTCTGTGGTGGGCGTAGCGGGGCTGGCTGGTGCCGTTGTGGCGGTGCTTGGGGGCATGTGCATTCATCGTATCATGCCGCAAGTGGTGCCTTTGCGCCCGCCTTCTGCCCGTAAAAAAGCCTCTCCCGATTCTCCAGAAAAGAGCGGAGATCCAGCATGACAGGCGCAGCAGGGGCAGGCATGTTTCTGGCGGCACTGGCGTTTGTGTGGCCTTTTCTGGGGGCGGCGGCCGTATGTGCTGTGCCGGTGGCGCGCAGCCGTGAACTGGCAATATGGATGTCCGCCATAGGGTGTGTGCTGGCGCTGGCCGTTTTTGTTTTTCCCGCATCGGGTGCTGTGGCCGCTGGCTGGGATGATGATCCCGTGCAACGTGCCGGGCGGGTTATGCTGGCATTTGGCCTGCTGCTGATGGTGCTTGAAAATGGCACTCTGCACGATAGGCTGGTGCGTAGCCTGCCGCATGTTTCTACCGCCTTGGCGGGGCTGGCTTGTGTTGCGCCAGATCCTGCCGTGGGGCTGGGCATTCTGGAGGCGGCTTTGGCATGGGGGGTATTTGTTTTCACGCGTCCGGCCGGGCAGGCCAGAATGGGGTGGGGGCTGATCCGCAATGGCTCGGTCGGAACGTTTCTGGTGCTGTCCGGCCTGTTGTTGCCTGCTAACACCGTTGTATCCGGCCTGCTCATGGCGTGCGGGCTTGTGGTGTTAACCGGGCTTTCTCCCTTTGGGCAGTTCTGGCAGGACGAAAACGATATTTTCCTGTTTCTGCCATTTGCCGGTGCGGCCCTTTTGCTGGCCATGCGCTTGCGCATGCATGGGGGAGAGGCGTTTGAAACGGCTCTTGTTCTATGTGGCCTGCTTTCTGTGTGGCTGACGGCCTGCGCCGGACGTTTTTCAGACAGGCAACGGCTGTTCCGCACGTTTCCTTCAGCCTTGGCGTTAATTGCTGTGGGTATTCAGGCCGATGTGGCGGCTTTGCTGTTTTTATGTGGTTGGTGCCTTGCGGGTGGCGTGCGTGCGGGCCGTGGTTGGGCGGTGAACACTTTGGCCTGTTTTCCGCCCGGTGCGCCGTTTGTAGGGTGCTTGCTGCTGCTTTCCATGATGAGTGACTGGTCATGGCCGCTGGCATTGCTAACGGTTGTGGGCATTTTGGCAGCCGTTACGCGGGCTGTGCCTGCGCGGGAGATAACACACCATTTCTGGCCGCAGGATGTGGCCGGGCGTGTGGCCTGTTCCGTGCTGACAGCCACGGGCCTGCTGGTGCCGCTGGCCATGATGCTGGGAGCTTTCTGATATGAACGCGGCTTCTCACATCTGGGCGGGGGAGGAAACAGAAACGCCGTGGCGTTTTCGGCTACAGGAAATGGCGTGGCGTGATCTGGTAGATGCGCTCAAGCAGGATGATCTGCCATTTGTCGGTTTGTGGTGCGATGGCACGGATGTGCATGCGCTGTTTCTGCCAGATGGCCAGCCATTGGCCGCTACACTGGCTCTGGAAGATGGGCGCTACCCCGCACTTTCCCCAGCAAGAGAGATTTCCTGCCTGTATGAACGCCGCATTTATGATCTGTACGGCGCAGAGGGCATGTGGGCCACGGATGTCCGGCCCCTGTTGGATCATGATGTGTGGTCATCCTCCACTCCTTTGGCGGAGCATCCGGGTGCAGGGGGTGGGCAGAAAGGGCTGATCCATTTTCAGCCTGCCGAGTATATGTACCATGAAGGTGATGTCACGGATGGCTGGGGCCCCGCTACGGGGGGGATGGAACCGCCCCTGCATGTTGCGCTGGCTTTGCGGGAAGGGCGTATTCGTGCGGCGGAAACGGTTACTGGCTACGCACATCGTGGCATGGAGCTGCGCTGGCGCAACAGCCGTGTGGAAGACGCTTGTAAACTGAGCGCGCGCGTGGCGGCAGGGCAATCTGTGGCGCATCAGGTTGCGTTCTGTCTGGCGGTGGAAGCCGCGTGTGGGGAGCAGGTTGGCCAGGAAATCCGGCTTTTGCGTGTTGCGCTGCTAGAGCTGGAGCGTATTTGCCACCACCTATTTCTGCTGGCTGATATGGCGCGCCTTGCCGGGGCGCGGCTGGTGGCTTCTGGCTGCATGGGGTTACGAGAACGGCTGATACAGGAAGCCGCCCCCATTACAGGTTCACGCCTGTTGATGGATGTTTGTGTGCCGGGTGGTCTTTCCCTCCGCCATGCCACGCAGATGGGCGATATGTGCGGCCGCCTGTGCGAGGTAGCGGAACGAGACTACCCGGCCTTGCTGGCTTTGTGGCAGGAATATCCGGGCCTTTCCATGCAGTTGGCGGGCATGGGGAAAGTAACGGCAGATGTGCTGGAACGTATTGGCTTGGATGGCCCCACAGCACGCGCCGCCGGGTGGGATTGTGATGGCCGACGCATTATGCCGGGTTATGAAGGCATCTGGCGCTTTACCTCTGGCAGGCAGGGGGGCACGGCAGAAGACCGTGCCATGCTTTTGCTGGAAGAAGTGGGTGAAAGCCTGCGCATGCTGGATGAAGTGGCCTCCCGCAGTGGGCTGACGGCAGGGGGCAGTGTGCAGCTTTCCATGCAGGATGGAGAAGGCACAGGCATGGTGGAAAGCCCATGGGGCGGTATTTTATACTGGGTGCGCCTGCGGGATGGCCGGGTGGAGCAGGTTTTTGCCCGTAACCCTTCATCTGCGGCCTTGTTGGCGTTTGAGGCCATATTGCCGGGGCAGCAGCCAGATGATGTGGCCTTGCTTGCGCGGTCATTGGACATTAACGCAGCAGCGTTGGACCGGTAAGCAGAGCAAGTGGCCAGCATGAAAGGTAAAAGCAAATGGGGCTGATACGCGCGGTATTTGATGCAGCCTTCAAGCAGGAAATGCGGCGTATGAAGCCCGTAGGCCCACGCTGGCCGCTGCTGCTCTTTCATGTAGATACAGGCGGGTGTGGCGGCTGCGGGATGGAGTTACAGGCCCTGCGTTATGCGCCGTATGATATGGAAGGTGCAGGTTTTGGGTTTGTCACCTCTCCCCGCAGTGCCGATGTGTTGCTGATAACAGGTGCGCTGACCCGTGCCATGGCTCCCGTTCTGGAAGCCGCATGGCAGGCTATGCCTACACCCAAGGGGCTGATTGCCGTAGGAAGCTGCGCGTTGGATGGCGGCATGTTTCCTGAAAATTATACGGTCTTGGGGGGGCTGGAGCGCCGGGTTTCCATAGACCTGAAAATACCCGGCTGCCCACCTGCGCCGCAGGATGTACTAAACGGCCTGTGTTCTTTGTTTGGTAAACAGGCCACGCCGCCCAAGGAGGCTGAAACCTCAGCTGTGTGAAGGGGCTGGCGTTTCGTCTATGTCGTCTTCATCGGTTTTGCAGGTCTTCCGCCGCTTTTTTAAGGCGTAGAAAGCTCAGGCGGCTCAAAGGCAGCAGAAAAACGTAAATCACACCTGCTGCTGCCAAGGCTGCCCACGGATCTGCCACCAGCACCACAGCATAAAGCCCAGTGCCCAGCATAAGGGGCAGAACATACTGGGCAGGTACCTTGAAGTTCTTGAACGACCATACCGGCAAAGTGGAAACCAGCAGCAACCCTGTGCTTGCCAGAGTAAGTGTGGGAATCCACGGCAGGCGTGTGAGCCGGTACAGCCAGTCTATGCCCAGTTTTTCAGCTTCCAGCCCTAAAAAGAGCGGGAAAAGCGCCAGCCCAGCCCCTGCAGGGGCTGGCACGCCGGTAAAGAAGTTGCTGGCATATTTGGGCTGATGATGTTCGCCATCCAGATTGGCGTTAAAGCGCGCCAGCCGAAGCGCCATGCACACGGTAAACATAATGCACGGCAAAAAGGCATACCGTCCGCCATCCTTCAGCGCCCAGAAATATAGCAGGAAGGAAGGGGCGACCCCAAAGCATAAAAAGTCGGACAGGCTGTCAAACTCGGCGCCAAAGCGGGTGGAACCGCGTAGCAGCCGGGCAATACGGCCATCCAGCCCATCAATAAAGGCGGAAATCAGCAGGGCCACGGCTGCGGCCTGAAAACGCCCATCCACCGCAAAGCGCATGCCCATAAGGCCACCGCAAAGCCCCAGCATGGTGAGAATGTTGGGAATAAGCCGGTTAAAGGACGGCCCACGTATTTTGCTGCGGACCCGCCGCCGCAAACGGCGACGACGGCGCGGTGGTTGAGAACTTTGCTGCGGAAGCGCAGAGGGAGGGGAAGGTTGTGTCACGATTGCTCTGTTTTACAACCGCGCCATGACGGTTTCACCGCCAACCATGGTCTGCCCGACAGAAACCAGAGGTTCCACACCCGGCGGCAGATACAGATCTGTGCGGGAGCCAAAGCGGATAATGCCAAAGCGCTCACCAGCTTCCACCTTGTCGCCTTCCTTTACGGAGCAGACAATGCGGCGCGCCACCAGCCCGGCAATCTGCACCACAGCCATCATGCGGCCATCAGGTAGGGTCAGGCTCAAGGCATTGCGTTCATTCTGTTCAGAAGCCTTGTCCAAGCTGGCGTTCAGGAACAGGCCGGGGTGATAGGCCACACGTGTAACCGTGCCAGCGGCAGGCATGCGGTTAACGTGCACATCCAGCACGGAAAGAAAGGTGGCTATCCGCCATACAGGTGTTGTGCCCATATCCAGCTCTGCCGGTGGGGCCACTTTTTCGATAGAGACAATGTGCCCATCTGCTGGCGCCACGGCCACATCGTTCCGGGCCGGAGTAACGCGTTCCGGATCGCGGAAGAAATACAGGCAGAAACCAAAAAAGCCTGCGCTGGCGTGGCCAACGCTGCGCAACACGGGGCAGCGCAGTTTACGGCCCGCCCAATAGGCCAGAGCTGCCGTGGCACCAGAGGCCAGAAGGAAAGGGCGCGCTTCCCGGTGCGGGCGCGCAACAACAAGTTTTAGCGAAGCAAGTAGCGACATGGAGTCATCCTTACGCGAAAGCCAACATGAAGGGAAGAAAACGGGAAGGCCCCAAGGAGTTCCTTCCCGCTTGGCCCGATGTTTCAGGCCATGGTCTTCAGGGTTTCACGCACGGCGGCAAAAGCGGCATCTGCTGCCTGCCCATCCGGGCCGCCAGCCTGTGCCATATCGCGCCGTCCGCCACCGCCTTTGCCACCCATGGCAGCACTGGCAGCACGCACAAGGGCTACGGCATCCACTTTTTCCACCATATCCGGGCCAATGGCGGCCACAACGCTGCCTTTGCCATCTGCGGTGGAAATCAGCACCACCACATCGGCATTACCCTGTTTAAGAATGGTTTCAGCCAGCCCCTTGAGCTCACGCGGCGGGGTTTCACCCACATTGCGGGTGGCCAGACGTGCCGCGCCAATTTTATCCACCCCGGCAGCAGCCACGTTGCCGGTAGCCAACTGGCGCTGCAAATGGGCAATCTGCTTTTCCATCTGGCGGCGTTCTTCAAGCACCGCGGCCAGACGTTCTGGCGCATCGGCCACAGAAACCTTCATCATCGCGGCCATCTGGGTCAGGCGCTGTTCGTTGGAAACAGTCAGATCCTGCGCGGCTTTACCTGCAACGGCTTCAATACGCCGCACGCCAGCGGAAACACCGCTTTCTGAAACAATGCGGAACTGCCCGATATCCCCCGTGCGGGTAACATGCGTGCCGCCGCAAAGCTCCATGGACCACGGATTCTTGTTATCCGTGCCAGCGCCCATGGACACCACGCGCACTTCATCACCATATTTTTCACCAAACAGGGCGGTTGCCCCTTCGGCAATGGCTTCATCCGGTGTCATGGAACGGGTAACAACCTGCGAGTTATCGCGGATACGGTTGTTCACTTCGGCTTCAATGGCCGCCAGTTCCTCATCCGTAATTGGGCGGGGCTGGCTTACGTCAAAGCGCAGGCGTTCGGCTGTGTTCAGGCTGCCTTTCTGGGCCACATGCGCACCTAGGTGGCGGCGCAGGGCTTCGTGCAGCAGATGTGTGGCGGAGTGATGGGCGCGAATGGCGCTGCGGCGGTCATGGTCCACTGTGGCGGTTACAGCCATGCCGGGACGCAGTGTGCCTTCCGTAACCGTGCCGTAATGCACGATCAGATCCCCAGCTTTTTTCTGCGTATCCGTAATGGCAACTTTAACGCCAGAGGCCGTCAGGAAGCCGGTATCACCGGCCTGACCACCACTTTCACCATAAAATGGGGTCTGGTTCAGCAGCACGGCCACTTCAGAGCCAACAGGGGCTTCTTTCAGGAATTCATTGCCAGCAATAACGGCCTGAACCTCACCATCCGCCTGTTCTGTGCTGTAGCCCAAAAATTCGGAAGCGCCGAACTTGTCACGCGCTTCAAACCAGATGGTTTCCACGGCTGTATCGCCAGAGCCTGTCCATGCTGCGCGGGCACGCTGGCGCTGCACAGCCATGGCATCTTCAAAGCCTTTTACGTCCACATCGTGGCCGGAGCCACGCAGGGCATCCTGCGTAAGATCGAGCGGGAAGCCGAATGTATCATACAGGCGGAAGGCTACATCCCCCGGCAGGGGTGCACCACTGGCCAGATGGGATTTTTCTTCTTCCAGCAAGTGCAGGCCACGGTCCAGCATGGCTTTAAAGCGTTCTTCCTCACCACGCATGGTTTCACGGATCAGGGCTTCACCATGCACCAGTTCAGGATACGCGCCCCCCATCTGCTGGATAAGGGCTGGCAGAAGTTTGTAGAATGTGGGTTCGGTTGTACCCATCATGTGCAGATGGCGCATGGCGCGGCGCATGATGCGGCGCAGCACATAGCCGCGGCCATCCTTGGCAGGCAGAACGCCATCGGCAATCAGAAAAGCAGTGGAGCGCAGATGGTCGGCTACAACGCGATGGCTGGCCTTGAACGGGCCATCAACAGCTTGATGCGTAAGATCTGCTGAAGCCTGAATAAGGGCAACAAACGTATCTGTATCGTAGTTATCGCGCTTGCCCTGCATGATGGCGGCAAAGCGTTCCAGCCCCAGCCCCGTATCAATGGAGGGGCGTGGTAGCGGAGAGCGCGTGCCCGGTGGGTCTTCGAAATACTGCATGAACACGAGGTTCCAGATTTCGACAAACCGATCCCCATCTTCATCGGGAGAGCCGGGTGGGCCGCCGGGAACATCCGGGCCATGATCGAAAAAGATTTCAGAGCAAGGGCCGCAGGGGCCCGTATCGCCCATCCGCCAGAAATTATCTGAAGTGGGGATACGGATAATGCGGCTGTCATCCAGCCCGGCAATGGAGCGCCACAGGCCAGCGGCATCTTCATCTTCTGCAAATACGGTGACCAGAAGCTTGTCTTTGGGCAGGTTGAAGCCCTTGGTGACCAGATTCCACGCAAATTCAATCGCTTCGGGTTTGAAGTAATCCCCGAAGGAGAAATTGCCCATCATTTCAAAAAACGTGTGGTGCCGTGCTGTATAGCCCACATTGTCCAGATCGTTATGCTTGCCGCCAGCGCGCACAACCTTCTGTGCAGTTGTTGCGCGCGAATAGGGGCGCGTTTCCTGGCCGGTAAACACGTTCTTGAACTGCACCATACCCGCGTTGGTAAACAGCAGGGTGGGGTCGTTCTTGGGAACTAGAGACGATGAAGGTACAATCTGGTGACCGTTGCTGGCAAAATACTCCAGAAAAGCGGTGCGAATTTCGTTTGTTGTCAGCATGGCGTGAGGCAGACGATCCTGAAACTGGTTGGGCACGTGATGCTTCCACTCTTGTGGCAAGGGGCCTCACGGCCAGATGAAAACGGCAAGGTTCTCTTAACCCGTGTGTCTGATGTAGCGCACCTGCGGCTGATCTGAAAGAGGGCAGAGAATAGCCCGTGATATGGGCAAATTACGCATCGGATTTCTGATGCGTGGAGGAAGGTGCAATTTCAACCGACATTTCTGCGAGTTCCAGCGCAGAAGCTGGCGGTTTTTCCCGAAATACAATTTTCTGGCTCATGCTGAAATTGGCCAGCATGCCTGCCGCGGCCCCAGCTGCCAGCGCCACAATAGGGTGCTGTATACAAAACGGAAAAATATAGAAAAGCAGGTAAACAGTGCCACGGTTTAGAAAAAAGCCAAGGCTGTTGGCGCTGAGAAACCTTAGCCATTGCAGAACAGGATGTTCATGATGGCCCGCGCCCTTAAAGGTCCATACCCGGTTTAAAACCCAGTTAAGTGTGGCGGCCACAAAATAAGCCACCAATGTTGCGCAGGTGAGCCCAATAAGCGGGCGGAGTGCGTAAACAGTACCAGAATCCCATACAAAACCAAGACTGCCCACCATACCAAACTTTATCAGGCGGATAAGCTTGGAAGCGGCAGAAGGAGAGGGCGCACTGGTCATGACATAAAGCTTTAGACTGGAATGCAGAAAAAGCAGACATAAAAAAAAGAGGTGCCCGAAGGCACCCCTCTTTTTTCCGAAACCGGAAACAGACCAAATTAGTGGAGGATGATTTCCACGCGACGGTTCTGAGGTTCACGGGTGTTCGGGCCGGTCGGAACCAGCGGATGAGCTTCACCATAACCGTGCACGTCAATGGCGGAAGCCGGAACGCCGTCACGGATCAGTTCTGCCTTCACGCTGTCAGCACGACGCAGGGACAGACCCAGGTTGTACTTTTCACCGCGCGGGCCAGGATGAGCAGCAGAGTTATCGGTGTAACCGTTAACTTCGATGCGGGTTGTCTGCACGTGGGTGGAAGCCTGAGCAGCTTCTGCCACGATCTGGCGAGCGCGACCGGTCAGGACAGACTTATCCCAATCGAAGAATACCAGGTAGGAACGTGCGGGCAGCGGAGCCGGAGCAGCAACAACCGGAGCCGGTGGCGGCGGCGGCGGAGCTGTATCGAACGCATAACGCAGGCCCAGAATGAACTGGTGGTTGAAGCGGTGATCGAAGTTCACGTTACCGCCGGTGCCCTTGGAACCGGAGTAATGGAACGCGCCGTCCATGAAGGAACCCGGCTGACCGATCATGCGGTATTCCGTGGTGACCTGGAAGCCCGGGATGCCCGTGTCATAAGCGGCACCGACGATACCCTGGTAAGCGAAGCCACCGTTTGTGCCACCGATGCGGGTATGACCAGCGCCGTGAGCATAGTTGGTGTCAATCGGGTTGTAGTGCTGCCACAGGTAACCGGCACCAACACCAACAAACGGCGTGACAGGCGCATCAATACCGAACTGCTTCAGGTCGATATCATACAGCACGTTCACGAAACCACCGTAGGACTGATCAGACCCACGGGTATGACCCGGCAGGGATGTGCCCGGACGGTGGTCAATGTTGGAGTAGTTGTAAACGCCTTCAACTTCAGCGCGCAGGCCGTTGCCGAAGCCCCAACCAAAAGCACCAAAGCCGGTGAAGCCCGTGTTATGGCGCAGCTGAGAGGAGGTTCCGCCCGGAGGAGGGCCGCCAGCGTTAGCACCGTTGAGGTGAGCATGCTGGTTCTGAACCAGGTTATAACCACCGGCCACGTTTACATACGGGCCTGTAATCGTGGTGGCAGATGCGGCCGCCGGAGCCGCTGCCATCAGTGTCGTTGCAAGTAACGCCGTGCGGAGACGCATTTTTTGGTCCTCAATTTTTCATCTGTTCGACTAACCCGCCAACCATTTCAGCGGGCAGGTCCAGCTAGATGCCTAAAGCCGTATAAAACGATCAGTTCCAAAATAGAAACCCGAACCTTCATACTCTTAGTGATTACAAGCCATAACCGTGTTGTATTTGCAACAGTTCATTTCGTGGGACGAATATGTTTCTGACGCAAAAGTATTTCCACAGTTTCTAGCCCTTTCCATAACATGTTGCAAATGCATGTATCTCGCCCTCATTCCCGCCTGATTAAGGCGGAATTGCGGCAAGGTGACACATTTACAACCTGCTGCCTTACAACCGTGTGTGGCTGCCGCTTTTAAGCCACGCTGCCGTCTGCTTCCAGCACCTCTCTTACAGCCGTTGCGGGCACATCCCGCGTGGTAAATGCCTGGCCGATTCCATGTGCCAGCACAAAGGACAGGCGCCCGTCCTGCATCTTTTTATCACGCTGCATATGGTCCATCAGGGCCTGCGTGTGGAAGGTGTAAGACAGGTCTCGGATATGTGCGGGCATACCCAAAGCTTCCAGATGACGGTTGACGCGTTCCATATCGGCGCGGGGGCATAGGCCCAGACGCACAGAAAGCGCAAAGGCCAGATTTAGCCCGATGGAAACAGCCTCGCCATGTAAAAGGCGGCCATCGTAGCCCAATTCGGCTTCCAGCGCATGGCCAAATGTGTGGCCCAGGTTCAGCAGGGCGCGGCCATTGCTTTTTTGCTGTTCGCGTTCATCAGCTGCCACAACGCGGGCCTTGAAGGCACAAGCCTGCTGTACAGCCATTGCCAGTGCTTCGGGGTCTTGGTCCAGCACGGCAGCGCCATGTTCCTCACACCATGCAAACAGGGCTTCATCCCCAATCAGGCCGGACTTCACAATTTCGGCATAACCGGCCACCAGCTCGCGGCGCGGCAGGGTGGCAAGGGTGGAAACATCTGCCAGCACGCATAGTGGCTGATGGAACGCGCCCAGCAGATTCTTGCCCCACCGTGTGTTGATGCCCGTTTTGCCACCCACTGAAGAATCGACTTGCGAGAGCAATGTGGTGGGAATTTGCACAAAGGGTAGGCCGCGCAGGGTGGTGGCTGCCACGAATCCGGCAAGATCGCCCACCACGCCGCCGCCCAGCGCAACAATGCTGGTGCGGCGCTCAATGCCATGTTCTAAAATGTTATCTGTCAGTTTCTGATACATCTCCAGACACTTGGTCTGTTCCCCTGCCGGTACACGCAGACTGCGAGAGGTAATGCCAGTTTCTGCCAGCGCAGCTTCCAGCTGCTCCAAATAACGTGGTGCCACGTTCTCATCTGTAATGATGACAACCTTTTTCTGTGGCAGCACAGGGGCCAGCAGGGCACCGGCGCGGCTGATCAGATTGGTGCCGATAACCACATCATAAGATGTATGCGCCAAGGTTACAGGCAATCTGAGCGGACGGCGCGAAAGGACAAGGGATTCCATAACGCGCGTGGTTGTTTGCTCCACGTTGTTGTCTCCACAATCAACAATAATATCCGCTTCGGCATAAACCGGATGGCGGATGGCCATAAGGTTTTCCAGCACTTCACGCGGGGATGTCGTGTTCAGCAGCGGGCGATGCGTGCGCCCGCTTACGCGGCGTACCAGCACAGGCAGGGGGCAGCGCAGCCAGATGGAAATAGCCCGCTCACGCACTAGGGCGCGGGTGGTGGAATCCATAAATGCGCCACCGCCGGTGGCCAGCACCATGGGGGGGCCTTCCAGCAACCTGCGAATCACCCGCCGCTCTCCATCACGAAAAGCGGCTTCGCCATACAGGCGAAAAACATCGGCGATGGAGCAGCCTGCCGCGCGTTCTATTTCCACATCGGCATCAACAAATGGCAGGCCCAGACGGGCAGCAAGGGGGCGGCCAATGGTGGTTTTTCCGGCGCCCATAAGCCCAACAAGCACAATGCTGCGGCCAAAGGGAATGATGCCAGAACCGTGGCTCCGGCTGACCCGTTCCAGATCAAGCGGAATGGGTGGTGGGTCCGTTGTTTCGGAGTGGGGAGAAGAGATACGTGATGACATGGAACACAGCTTAACATACAGCAGACAGAACACACCTATATCAGTTAAGGGAGCCAAGCTGCATGAACCGCACGGTTCTGATTGTTGCCGCCGCAGTGTTTGCGGTTGTTCTGGGCGGTTTTGCCGCGCTGGGCGTAAGCGCACATCCACCTATTCCTCAGCCAGTGCATCGTGATCTGCCGCTGGCTGCTCCGGCTACATCTGCTGCCGCCACAAGCGTGGCTGTGCCTGCTGCCCCCGCAGCGCCTGTGGTTTCGGCTGTGGTGCCAGCAGCACCTGCACAGCCCACCATTACGCCTGCTGCGCCTCCGGCCCCACCTGCGGCTGTTGCACCGCCTGCCGCTGTGGCCCCTCCGCCGCCAGTTGCGGCACCTGCACCAACAGCGCCCGCACCGGCAGCCCCAGCGCATCCGTAAGTCATGATAAGTGGGGGTGTTGATCTTTTTCTGGAGATGCTGGCAGCCGAGCGTGCGGCCGCCCCCAACACGCTGGCTGCCTATGAGGCGGATCTGACCTCCTGCGCTGAAAGTCTGGCGCGGGAGGGGCAAACCCTGCAAACAGCCACCACCGAAGGGTTGCAAAACTGGATGGCCGCATTGGTGGGCAGCGGGCAAGCGCGGCGCACAGTGGCACGGCGTTTATCCTGTATCCGGCAATTCTATCTGTTCTTGCTGCGTGAGGGGATGCGGGCGGATAACCCGGCTGCCCATCTGGATAGCCCCAAACCCCGCACACCTCTGCCGCGTTTTTTATCCGAATCGGAAGTGCTGGCGTTGCTGAACGCCTGTACGGAACCGGCTGGGGCATCCTTAGCCAAAAAACGGCGCGGCATTTTGGCCAAGGCTGCCCTGGAGCTGCTTTATGCCTCTGGCCTACGTATTTCAGAACTGCTGGCGCTGCCCCGCAAGGCCGTGGCGGGGGATCAACGCATGATCATGGTGCGCGGCAAAGGCGGGCGGGAACGGCTTGTACCGCTTTCAGACAGTGCGCGGGAAGCTGCACAGGCTTTGCTGGAAGTGGATGCGCATCTGGAAAGTCCATTCCTTTTCCCCGGTCGGGACCCTGCAAAACCTATGACACGGCAGGCGTTTGATAGGGTTTTACATACAGTGGCCCTACGGGCGGAAATTGATCCGGCGCGTCTTTCCCCCCACGTGCTGCGCCATTCCTTCGCGACGCATTTGCTGGCGCATGGGGCAGATTTGCGCGCCTTGCAGATGTTGCTGGGGCATGCAGGCATTGCCACCACCCAGATTTATACACATGTGCAGACAGAACGCCTTAAGCAGGCTGTGCAGGCGCATCATCCTTTGGCGGCGGATTCTGCGCACACCAAGTAAAAAATCGACACTCAGATATGTTTGGTTGCACGAAGTGACTTGGTTTTACACGTCATTGTGCTATCGGCTTGTGCATGCGTCAGTTCCTGGATTTTGAAAAGCCCGTCGCCGAACTTGAAAACAAGATCGACGAGCTGCGGCAAATGACTGACCCTGAAGGGGTCAACATACAAGAAGAAACAGCCCGTCTTTCTGAAAAGGCGGAAAAGCACCTGCGTGCCATCTATGCCAAGCTTACGCCGTGGCAGAAGGTGCAGGTGGCCCGCCATGCGCAGCGGCCCCACACGCAGGACTATGTCAATGCGCTGATAACAGACTTTACGCCGCTGGCGGGGGACCGTCTGTTTGCAGATGACAAGGCTGTTATTGGGGGCATGGGCCGCTTTGATGGTGTGCCTGTTATGGTGATCGGGACTGAACGCGGTTCAGACCTTGAAACCCGGCTCCAGCATAACTTTGGCATGGCGCGCCCAGAAGGGTACCGCAAGGCGCAACGGCTGATGAAAATGGCCGGGCACTTTAAAATGCCGATTCTAACCTTTATTGATACCGCTGGCGCATGGCCCGGTATTGATGCCGAACAGCGCGGACAGGCCGAAGCCATTGCCCGCTCCATTGCCACCTGTTTTGAAGTGCCCGTACCGCTTGTAGCCACTGTTATTGGTGAAGGTGGCTCTGGCGGGGCTGTTGCACTGGGTGCGGGGGATAGGGTGATGATGCTGGAAAACGCCATCTACTCCGTTATCTCGCCCGAAGCCTGTGCTTCCATTTTGTGGCGAGACCCCAAACAAGCCAGTACGGCTGCAGAAACATTGCGGCTGACCGCGCAGGACTTGCAAAAGCTGGGGCTGATTGACCGGATTATTCCAGAACCGGTTGGCGGCGCGCAGCGTGAACCTGCAGTGGCGATAGAATCTGTAGGCAAAGCACTGAAGGAAGAATTGAAGGCGCTGCTGCCAATAGCTCCTGCACGCCTTAAGGAATTGCGGCGTGAAAAGTTTTTGGCAATGGGGCGTGAAGCCCTGAGCTAACAGAGCGTTTTCTGTTTTCCCGCTGAAATCAGGCCAACGGGAAAATGCCATACAGCATCAAACAGGCGGTTCACCTTCCATAGGGGTGCCGCCTTTTGTTTTGATAAGATCATGAATGGCGCTGGCGGCTTCATCCACTTCGGCCCGGTTCTGCCCTTTGGCAACAAGGGCCACGCCCCGCCGTCCGTCTTCCCGATGGAAAGGGTAGGAGCCAATATCCAGATCCGGAAAACGATTCTGGATCGCTTCCAGCCCATCAGCCAGCGTGCCTTCAAAAAGCGATGTTGTGTGCCATGTGCGTGAAAACACCGGTGCGCCTTTTTGCAGGCTGGGGGCAAGGCTATCAAACATACCGCGCATAATGCGGGGCACGCCTGCCATAACGTGCACATTGCCAATGCTAAAGCCGGGGGCCAGTGAAACCGGGTTTACAATGGGTGTAGCCCCCTGTGGTAGCTTGGCCATGCGCTGGCGGGCAGCGTTAAACTCATCTGGCCCGAAATAGGTTTCGAGCAGTTTGAAGGTGGGCGGATGAATCTCCCACGGCACACCAAAGGCTTCGGCCACGCAGGGGGATGTAATGTCATCATGCGTGGGGCCAATGCCACCGGTGGTGAAAACCTCATCATATTTTGCGCGCATTTCTGTCACGGTGTTGATGATGGTTTCCCGAATATCGGGAATCACACGGATTTCACGCAGAGGAATCCCCAGTTCACCCAAGCGGAGGGCCAGAAACTGGATGTTTTCATCTTTTGTGCGGCCGGAAAGGATTTCGTTGCCAATAAGAATAAGGGCGGAAGTGCGGCGCATGGGGTGGGCCTGTCCTTTGCTGAAGCCTTCTTGATTAAGGAATAAAGCATGAAACGCAGGACTGCTAACGTCAATGATATGGTAAAATTTGTCTCTATCCATCCTGTGCTGCGCGTTTTTGGATTGACCGCAGCGTGTCCAGTTCATAGCTTCCCGCCATGTCAGAAAGCCGATCTGTTCCCGTTTCCGATCTTCCGCGTGCCTGGCCTTTTGAGGAGGCGCGCAAACTAGCCGATCATGTTGGGGTGCGCAGCATTGCCAACGGTGAGGACGATGCACGCCCGGCGTTGCTGGAAACGGGCTATGGCCCTTCCGGCCTGCCGCATATTGGCACGTTTGGCGAGGTTGCGCGCACATCCTGGGTGCGGCAGGCCTATACAGCCCTAACAGGCCGCCCCTCGCGCCTGCTGGCTTTTTCCGATGATATGGATGCCCTGCGCAAGGTGCCCGATAACGTGCCCCAGCGCGATATGCTGGAAAAATATATTGGCCAGCCTCTTTCCCGTGTGCCGGACCCGTTTGGCACGCACGAATCGTTTGCAGCGCATAACAACGCCCGCCTGTGCGCATTTTTGGATAGCTTCGGCTTTGAATACGAATTTGCGTCTTCCACCCAGTATTATACCTCCGGCCGGTTTGATGCCGCACTCCGCCGCGTGCTGGAAGTGCATGATGAGATTCTAAAGGTTATTCTGCCCACCTTGGGGCCAGACAGGCGCGCCACCTATTCCCCCGTTTTGCCGCTTCACCCACGCACGGGTGAGGTGATGCAGGTGAAGATGGACGCCATAGATGCCGCTGCGGGCACTGTGCGCTGGACAGATCCTTCAAACGGTGAGGTGTTTGAAACACCCGTAACCGGCGGCCATGCTAAAATGCAGTGGAAGGCTGACTGGGCTATGCGTTGGTATGCGCTGGGTGTTGATTATGAAATGTCTGGCAAGGATCTGATAGACAGCGTGCGGCTTTCTGGCCGTATCTGCAAGATTCTGGGCGGCACACCCCCCGCAGGGCTGACATATGAGCTGTTTTTGGATGAAAACGGTCAGAAGATTTCCAAATCCAAAGGCAACGGGCTTTCTGTTGAAGAATGGCTGCGTTACGCCCCGCCGGAAAGCCTTGGGCAGTTCATGTTCAACCAGCCGCAGAGGGCTAAGCGGTTGTATTTTGATGTCATCCCCAAAACGGCGGATGAATATCTGACACATGTTGATAAGGCCAAGGTTCTGCAGGCCGAAAACCCCAAGGGGAATGACCTGCGCGCCAACCCGGCATGGTTTATCCATAAAGGCCATATTCCTGAAGATGCCGGCAGCCCAGTGCCGTTTAGCATGTTGCTGAACCTTGCCAGCGTGGCCAATGCAGAAACGCCAGAAGTGTTGTGGGGCTTTATCCGCCGGTATGATGCTGCTGTCTCACCCGAAACGCACCCCATGCTGGCGTGTCTGGTGAAGCATGCAGTAGTGTATTACGCAGATTTCGTGCGCCCGACCAAAACCTTCCGCGCGCCAACAGAGCAGGAACGCGCCGCCCTGAGCGATCTGGCAGAATGCCTGCGCGGGTATGAGGGTGAGGCCGCAGATGCCGCCACATTGCAGAACCTTGTGTTTGAGGTTGGCAAGCGCCATGCGTTTGAACCGCTGCGCAGCTGGTTTACCTGTTTGTATGAAGTGCTGCTGGGCCAGAAGGAAGGGCCACGCTTTGGTGGTTTTGTGGCCCTGTATGGCGTGGCAGAAACCGTGGCGCTGATAGATACGGCGCTCCTGCGTGAGACGCAGGTTTAAAACGTAGCGCCGCAAGTTACATGACGCAGACCTCACCCCCACCAGCTCCTCCCCCTTCGCTTTCAGGCAGAGGGAGATGGAAAAAGTGGCTTAAGCATCTGCCGCATATTCTTGGCTTACTGCTTATGGTGGCTGCCATTGTGGTGGTGCAGCACGAACTGCGGCACCTGCGCATTTCAGACATCCGCCACGCCATGGAGGCCATTCCGGCCCGACAGATGTGGATGGCGGTTGGCTGCACGCTGCTGTCTTACTTTATCCTCTCTTTTTATGATCAACTGGCCGTCATTCAAGTTGGGTATAGTAAGCTGCCTTTCCGGCGTGCGGCTTTTGCAGCGTTCTGCTCTTATGTGCTTTCGCACAATCTGGGCTTTTCTGCTGTGTCCGGTGCTGCGGTGCGGTACCGGCTTTACCGTAATTGGGGCGTTAATTCCTTTGCCATAGCCCAGATTATTGCCTTCTGCTCCGCCACTTACCTACTGGGGGCTGCGGTGCTGATAGGCGCCGTGCTGATCTGGGAACCAACAGTGTTGCCGGGTATTGGCCACCGCGTGCCAGCATCTGTGCTGGCGGTTATTGGTGCGCTGATGTGGTGCGGCGTTGCTGCATATATCGGCATGGCGTTCAAGGTGCGGGAGTTCCGCTTTCGCAAATGGGTGGTGGAGCTGCCGTCTCCTCGTATGGCCATCATGCAGACATTGGTGGCTACGGCAGAGGTGGCCGCCACAGCCAGCATTGCTTTTGTGTTGCTGCCTGCCGGTACCGGGGTGGATTTTGGCTCGTTTCTGGCCATTTACATAGCTTCTTATACAGCCGGGCTGGTGGCCAGTGTGCCGGGCGGTCTGGGTGTGTTTGATGGCGCCATGTTGCTGGCATTGGGCCCATATATGCCCGCGCCGCAGATTTTGGGCATGGTGCTGATTTTCCGGCTTTTCTATTACATTATTCCGCTGTTTCTGGCGGGGATCATGTTTTCCGGGCATGAGCTGTTTTTGCGTGGTGACGCCGCGCTGGCAGAAAAGAAAAACCGCAAGATACAAAAAAGCCCCGATGCGCCAGCGGCTCCAGCTCCCGCACAGCGCAGGCCCAGCCAGGTGGTGCGGGAAAGTGAAGCCGCTTTTTCTGTGGCTGTGGCAACGGGCACGGTTTCATTTTGCGGGGTGATGCTGATTTGTCTGGTTATGCTGGACCCCGTGCCCAAATTTGCCATGGTGCCAGAAAGCCTGCTGACAATGGCCCGTGTGGGGGGCAACTATGTGCTCTCTCTTATGGGGGTTGTGCTTATCAGTCTGGCTATCGGGCTTTCCCAGCGGGTCACGCTGGCATGGCGCGGGGCGCTGTATCTGTTGCTTACGGCTGCTGTGCTTACGTTTTTGCGTGGCAATACATTTTTTGTGCCGGTTATGCTGGGGCTTTCCGCACTGTTTATTGCGCCTTTCCGCTCCTGCTATTACCGACATGCCCGGCTTTTGAGCGAGCCTCTGTCCACCGGTACGTTGCTTTCCCTGCTGCTGCTGTTTGGGTGCGTTATTGCACTGGCAACGCGGCATGATACATCAGGCAGCTGGTGGCAGATGATGCTGGCAACACAGGCGCGGGGCTCGGTGCGGTGGACAATCGCCCTTTCCGTAGGGTTGGCGCTCATTGTTGTGGCCCGTCTGATGTGGCCGGGGCGCATTGCCGTGCGTGAGTGGGATGAGGATGCCTACACGCATTACAAAAATCTGGATCACGCCTTGCCGGATATTCAGGCTTTTCACCCTCAGGGATATGTGACGGGGGAGGCGGGGGAGGCCATTTTGCCGCTTTATCGGCGTGATGCCTATTTGGTGGCGTTGGGTGACCCGGCGGGAGAAGAAACAGACAGTATTTCCGCTATCTGGAAATTGCGGGATCTGGCTTTGCAGGAAGGCCTGAAACCTGTGTTCTGGCAGGTGGGTCATGACTTCCTGCGTATTTACGATGATATCGGATTAAGTGTATGGGCACTTAATGATGGCAGCGGATTTAATTTCTGCTATCCAGCAGATGATATCGGGCAGGCATCACGGTTTGTAAAAAAGTACAAGGGTGGTGCAGGCAATTTGGTGCCATCAGATTTTTCATGATCAAATGGTGTTTCCTTGGGTAGCGGGCAGATGCCTTAGACAAAGTGGTAAGGGGTTATGTCAGCTCATTTTCCCGCAATGCTGTTAACGGCAACAGCATTCACATCTTCCATTTCCTCGTTTCTGCTGGCGTTTCCTGCGCTGTTTTCCATTGTAAACCCGTTTGGGGCGGCGCTTATTTTTGCGCAGGCCACCGCGGGCCGTTCTCAAACGGAAATTATGGCGCTGGCGCGGCTGGTGTCTTTTTATTCCTTCTGCCTCATTATGGTCTCGCTCTGGTTAGGCAGCATCGTACTGGCGTTTTTTGGCATTACCGTTAACGCCCTGCGTGTTGCAGGCGGACTGGTTGTAGCCGTGCGTGCGTGGGATTTATTGCAAAGCCCGGAAACGGTTGAAGCCCAAAAGGAAAAACAGGCTCTGCAAGGTGGCCGCACTGTTATGGCACCTAACTGGGCAGATGCTGCGTTTTTCCCGCTTGCTATGCCCTTTACGGTAGGGCCGGGCACCATTGCCGTGGCGATTGCCCTTGGTTCGGGTTGCCCATCAGATGAACCTTTCTGGGCTTACAGCATAGGCACCACCTTGGCAGGCGTTTGCGTGGTGGCCATTGTGTGGGCGGCCTATTCTGGCGCAGATAAACTGGTTTCCATGCTGGGGGTAACAGGCACGCGTATTGTCAGCCGTATGGCTGCGCTGGTTCTGCTGTGCATTGGTGTACAGATTTTGGCGGCTGGCGTGCAGGGCTTTGCCACAGATATGTGGCGGCACCTGCTTGCCGTAAAAGTGCACGGATAACACGCTTAAAGGGCGTTACTCTGCCACCAGTTGCGTTACACAGCTTTCATATGCACCTAGCACGTGTTGCAGGCGCTCCAGCTGCGTACCTGCCTGTTCAGCAAAGCCAAAGGGTGGGCGCACAATCAGCAACCCTGCGCCATTGAGCTGGTCCGGGTTATGGGGTGGGCGCATAAGCAATTCCGCCACGCAGATATTGCGAATACCGGCACCCACCAACGTTTCATGAAAAATACGCACTGGTGTGCGATGCTTGATGGGGTACCAGATGGCAATAATGGCATTGGCAAAGCGTGTTTGAATAGTTTGCACAGCTTGTGCAAGACGATTAAATTCGCCTTGTTCCTCAAATGGCGGATCAATCAGCACAAGCCCGCGTTTGGCTGTTTTGGGGGGTAAGAGGGCGCGCAGGGCTTCGTAAGCATCGCGCTCATGCACGGTTACATTCGGAGTATTAGTAAACAGCCGATAGAGGGTACGCTTATCCTCTGGGTGTTTTTCGCAGCAGATCAGCGTATCCTGAGCCCGCAGCATTTGTGCAATAATGAGCGGAGATCCGGGATAAAACTGAGGGCCGCCTGCCAGCCTGACCTGTGCTAGCCAATCAGCCAGTGGGCTTGATGGAGGTTCATCCCACAATTTGCCAATGCCATCGCGCCATTCCTGCGTTTTTTCGGCTTCTGGGCTGTGCAGATCATAGCGCCCGATTCCGGCATGTGTATCCAGCACCATAAAGGGTGCGGGTTTGCGCAAAAAACTTTGCAGCAGGGTAACAAGTAGGGCGTGCTTCATGCAGTCGGCAAAGTTGCCGGCATGATAGGCGTGGCGGTAATTCATGTAGGCAACCTCTTTATTTTATTAAGTTAGAATATTTTTCTCAAATATTATTCACAAGAAAAATTGGCAATAGACGAAGTTGATATCATGATTAATTAATGAGTATATGATGGATATTATTACATGATAACTCGATTTATTAATTTTCGTACACGTTATTCTTAATTTTAATTCTGTGCCCATCAAATAAAGTAAAAATGTTTCTCTGTGTTAAATAATTATTTCATAACTGTCTATATTTGACAGATAAGAATGTAGGTTTCTTTCTTGGTGGGTTTGAAATATAAGAATGTTTACAAGAGCAGGCAAAGCTAGAAACAACTATAAGGTATATTCATTATGATTATTCAGGATTTTCATGGTAATTTCCTGTCCGTTGTAAATGGACATCTTGTTTCGACCCGTAAAAAATCTGATCTCGGTGTGATGATTTCCGGAAAAAACTTTATTTTTTACGATAAAAATCAATTTGAGAATTTTTCTGTTTGCGAAGGAGGAAGAAGTGTTTGTGGGCATGCATTTGCGGCATCCATAAATGAAGATGGAAATATAAGTTTTCTCCACTTGGAAACAGGAAAAATATTATCTGGAATACCTTGTCAAGAAGATCATGATTATCAGGTCTGTGGATTGAGAGATGAGAAATATGACTGGGAAATATTTTCCATTCATCTTGAATCTGATGCAGAAAACATAGAAGACGTTATAGAAGAGCGTTTTTTTTGCAATCCAGGTTCAATAACGGTAGCAGAAATTACTAAAATAATAGAAAGCAAATTATCAGATAGAAAAAAGAAGATATTGCTTTCTGCCCTGTTAGCTGCATTTGAACTCGATTTTCAAAAACCGCTTTGTGAATGTATTGAAAAAATAGACGTTTTTTCAAAAATTATTATTGATCTTCTTGTAGATAATGAAGAGATAAAAAAATCTCTCATAGAACTTATGCTTTGGATGAGATTAGGTCGGGGTGAAGAATATTATTACGATATATCAGGAAAGTTTTTGGGTTTTGATAAAACGAGCCATAGTGGATATGAATTAAATACAGAAGAAACCCTCCTTCATTGTCTGAGAAGAAATATTTCTCCAATAAAAAAATCATGTATTGTAACAACCATAAAAAATGAAGGTGTTTATATACTTGACTGGATAGCTCATCATAAAGCTATGGGTTTTGAAAAAATATTTATTTATAGTAATGACAATACTGATAATTCAGATAATTTATTGAAAATTTTGTCGGATAAAAAAATAATTACATGGTTAAAAAGTACGGCTGCTCCGGGTGCTAATGCTCAGGGGCAAAGTTATTCTCATGCTTTGATGTTTAATAAAGAAATATTAAACTATGAATGGTCAGCTTTTGTTGATATGGATGAATTTTTCTGTGTCAATAAATCAAAATTTTTCAATATTAATGAATTTCTTCTTTGGCATAGCCAATCCAGAGAAGATTGTATTTGTATAAATTGGTGTTTTGTAAGTCCGAGCAATCAAAGCCGTTTTCGCCAAGACCCCATTTTTTCCAGATTTGATGTATATGGTGGCATAGATCAGCACATTAAATCCTGCTTCAGGCCGCATTTCTTTCATGGTTCTCATCCTCATTACCCAATATCAAGCAGTATTTATAATCCTATCTTTGTGGAATCTGATAAATCAGCGCATACATCTTTGCTGGGTCCTATTAGAGGAGAGAAAGCTTTTTCTGATTTCCCAACAGGGTCTGATGCAATAGTTTATCATTATTTTCTAAAATCAGCCGAAGAGTTTGTGTGGAAATTTTCTCGAAATAGAGGCGATTATCCTAATGTAGTTGATGATATCTATATAAATATAGAAGATATGGTATCTTTCTCTTCTCACTTTTTTCAGGAATATAAACAGACTCATAGTAACGAGACCGGAAAATTGATGCTTGCATCTCGTGAAGAGAGCATAAAAGAACGAGAAAAATTACTGGAAGATGCTGATATTTTACATGCGTATAATTTAATATTATCTTCTTACAAAGAAAGAATGGAGAAATTGTTACAATTATGTAAAACCTATGAGGGGAAATACGAGAATTGTAGCCGTCTTCTAAATATAATAGAAAACGATTAATAGGTCTTGGTTATTGTGCAGTATTTCATTCTTTGAATCTCTGAGGATGAAATACTGCGAGTGGTCAGTTTTGGGTGCTGCCAATCAAGTTTCAGGTTCGTCAGGGTATAGGTCTGAAATATGGATTATTGGCATTTCAGACACTGCATCGCACTGTTTGAGTCGAGGGCAATGTAAAAAATATTGCCAAAACGCTTAGATGTGTAATGCCCTCTCTCAGTTCAGATATAGGAGAGGGAATTACACATAACCAAAATTCATATGCCAGATGTTTCTGCCTCAAAACGGCTGGCCATATCTTCCAGCGGCCAGCGCGGGCGGGGGCGTAGGGCATGATCGTTTAAGGGGGGCAGATTACGTTCTGCGGATTCTTGCCATGTTTCCAGTGCGGCCCAGCCCACCATAACGGCGTTATCTGTGCACAGGCGCAAAGGCGGAGCGGCAAAGCGCAGGCCACGTTGTGCGGCTGTTTTTTCCAGCGCAGCACGTAAAACCGTGTTTGCAGCCACGCCACCGGCCGCCACCAGCAGTTTGGCTTCGGGCATCATATCCAGCGCATGTTCAATACGATCTGTGACCACATCGGCTACGGCCTGCTGAAAAGAGGCTGCCAGATCTGCGGCAAACTGCCGGGGCAGAGGGGCCGTGCCAAAAGGTGCGAGCTTTTGGGAAATGGCGGTTTTTAGCCCGGAAAAAGAAAAATCGCACCCTTCACGCCGCCAGAGTGGGCGGGGCAGGGAAATGGCTTTAGGGTTGCCCTCACGCGCCAGTTTTTCCAGCTCCGGGCCGCCGGGCCAGTCAAGGCCCAGCATTTTGGCAACCTTATCAAAGGCTTCCCCTGCGGCATCATCAATCGTGCCGCCCAGTTTGCGGTAATGGCCCACACCTTCTACAGCAATGCACTGGCAATGGCCGCCAGAAACCAGCAGCAGCAGGTAGGGGAAGGGGGCACCATCGGGCACAATGCCGGGCAGGCGGGCCGTGAGGGCATGGGCCTCGACATGGTTGACCGCTACAAACGGAATGCCCAGCGCCAATGCCAGCCCCTTGGCAAAACCGGTGCCCACAATTAGCCCGCCAATCAGCCCCGGCCCGGTGCTGGCCGCAATGAAAGACAGAGTCGCAGGAGCGATCTTGGCATCCTGTAATGTGGCCTTAACCAGATTCGGCAGCAGGGCTAGATGGGCGCGGGCGGCAATTTCGGGTACCACGCCACCAAAATCTGCATGCCCGTCCTGAGAAATAACGCGCTGTGCCAGCACGGTGCCATCTGGGGCCAGAATAGCGCATGCGGTTTCATCGCAAGAAGATTCAATGGCCAATATTGGGCCATCTGGCCTGCGGTTTTGTGCGGTTTCGTTCATGGACGCACCATGCAAAACAGCGTATTCTTCCGCCAACGCAACAGATGGACGGGGGCGGAATGTTTTTTCGGTCGCGCAAGTTTTTCAGACCAGCCGGGCATCATCACTTCTTGTCCTTTCTCTATTCCCGGTAATAGACACTCTTATGGATTCAGCCTACCCTTCCTCATCCGCCCCTTCTCCTGCGTTGCAGGAACTTGCGGCGGAAGCGGCGGCCCGCCAGAAAAAGGCGAGTGGCCATTCTGGGCGCCGCACCCTGCCTTTGCGTGTTGGCACGCGGGGTTCGCCCCTCGCGCTGGTGCAAACGCGCGCCTTTCTTACCACGCTTACACGCTTTTGCCCCGTTTTGCGGGATATGGGCGCGTTTCAGGAGCACCAGATTAACACCACGGGTGATCAGGTGCAAAATCGGCGTCTGGCCGAAATTGGTGGTAAGGGCCTGTTTGCAAAGGAAATTCATGAAGCCCTGCTGGATGGGCGGATTGATTTTGCCGTGCACAGCCTCAAGGATCTGGAAACCACGCTGCCTCCCGGCCTTGTGCTGGCCTGCACGCTCAAGCGGGAAGATGCGCGTGATGCCCTGATCCTCAGCCCCGGTCTTGCGCAGTCCGACCCGGATGATCCGTATTCTGCCCTGCCAGAAGGCGCGCTTATTGGCTGCGCATCCGTACGCCGGCAGGCGCAGATGCTGCATGTGCGCCCAGACCTGAAATTTGGTCTGCTACGCGGCAACGTGCAGACCCGACTCGATAAACTCGCGGCGCATCAGTGTCAGGCCACATTGTTAGCCCTTGCCGGGCTCAAGCGTCTTGGCATGGCAGAACGCGCCAGCATTGTGCTGGACCCTACAGTTATGGTGCCCGCCGCAGGGCAGGGCATTGTGGGCGTAACTGTGCGTGAAGATGATATTGAACTGCGCGAACTGCTCTCTGCGATTGAAGATTATGAGGCCCGCGCCGTCGCCACGGCGGAGCGTTCCTTGCTGGCAGAACTGGATGGCTCCTGCCGCACGCCTATTGGTGGGTATGCCCAGCTTCTTCCCGCCGAGGACGGGAAAGACCCCAAACTGCACCTTACGGGCCTTGTGGCGCGTGAAGATGGATCCTTCCTGTTAAAGCGCAGCATCACGGGCCTGCCTGAAGATGCGGCAAGACTGGGTAAGGAGCTGGGTGAAAGCCTGCGTAAAGATAGCCCAGCCGATATTTTTGAGGAAAACTGAGGTCAGGCCATGCATCCGCGCGGCGTGATAGTGACACGCCCGGAACCGGGGCTGAGTGAAACAATGGCAGCCGTTGCAGATGCAGGCTGGTTGCCATTGGCCTCACCTGCATTGGTTGTGCAGCGGCATACGTTGCGCCTGCCGCATAAATTACCCGCAGCCATACTCCTTACCAGCGGGCAGGCTGTTTCTGCCGTGGCGCATGCGGCCCAGCAGGTCAAGGCGCTGGATATACCGGTTTATGCGGTAGGAGATCGCACAGCCCAACGGGCGCGAGATGCCGGGTTTACGCATGTTAAAAGTGCGGATGGTGATGCCCGTGCGCTTGTTGTGCTTTTGCAAACTCACCAACAGCCACAATGTGGCAGTCTGCTGTTATGCTCTGGGGCAGGCCAAGGCGTAGAGCTTGCGGCTTGGTGCAGGCAGGCCGGGTTTAAGGTAGTGCGCCGGGTTGTTTATGCAGCCAAACCAATCCAGCACATAAACGCGCAAACAAGCGCAGCCATTCAGGCGGCCAAGGTGGCGGTGGTTCTGTTTTTTTCAGCAGAAAGTGCGGCTAGTTGGTTGGCAGCTTTGCCAAAGGCAGAGCAGAATCTGTTAGCTGCGCAGGCAAGTGCGGTGGTGATATCTGGCCGTGTGGCCGGTGTGCTGCGTGCGGCCGGTTGGCAAAACATACGCGTTGCAGAGCATGTATCCGCCGCAGCGGTTATGGACGCTTTAGGGGCGTATCCCGCATAAAAAAAACCTCCGCACCCGTAAGTGCGAAGGCTTTTTGTAACCCTTAACAACAAGGGCAACGCAATTATGCGTGGCCTGCTGCTTCGGGGAATTCTGCGCGGCGTGCCTGCCACAGAGCCACAAAGTCGATCGGCTGCAACACGATGGGCGGGAAGCCGCCATCACGTGTTACATCGCTGATGATGTTACGGGCATAGGGGAAGATCAGGCGCGGCACTTCAACCAGCAGGATCGGCTCAATCAGTTCCTGCGGCGGGTTGGTTAGCGTGACCACAGCGGCGTAAACCAGCTCGGTCAGGAACACGGTGCGGCCAGCGGGGCCACCTTCCTTTTCCGGGGCTTCCTTGGCTTCTGCCTTAATGGACAGAACAACCTCGTAAACCATCTGGTCGTCCTGCAGGCGGTTGGCCTGCACATCAATGTTTACGCCAATCTGGGGCTGGCTGCGCAGGGTGGCAAAAATTTCCGCACCAACCGGCACTTCAAATGACAGATCACGGGTGTATTGCAGGTTAACGGCAAGCGGCAGTGCGGGGGGGGCGCTCTGTTCTGTTTCAGACATCGGTTCTGCTTTCGTCAGCTTCAACTTCGGGTACCCTTCGCGGTAGCATGCCCGCAGGCATCCGCCAACCGCAAGCGCCATGTTTGGCTGGGTATCAGGGCTGTGCACACGGCTTTTTATGTGTGCTTAGGGTGAAAAATGTTGCCAGTCTCCATTTTCAAAACTCTCTCCTGTCAGGCTCAGCAAAAACCACCAGTGAGAGACCACAAGTGTTTCAGAGGCACGCGTATCTTGCGCCATAATTTGGCGGAACTGCTGTGTCCGGTTTTCCAGGCTTGCGCTGCTTTCTGGCAGGGGGGACCACCAGTGTTCCTCAATATGGGTGAAATCCAGATGCGGCCATGCCACTGCCAGAGCAGAGGCAGGTGTACCTTTATCGCATGAATACATGCCGCGTTCGCGCACAAGTGGCATAATTTGTGGTGTAATGCCCAAGCACTGCGCCAGAGGCGTGGCCGTTTGCAACGCCCGCGTGAATGGAGAAACAAGTATGCGCCGGATTCCCCTATCCGCCAGCTTCAGGGCCAGTTCCTGCGCGTGGGCCTTGCCTGTGGCGGAAAGATGCGGGTCTTCCAACCCCGGATCTCCCCCATGAAGGTTGTAATGGCGGTTGAATTCGCTTTCGCAGTGTCGCAGGATGATCATGATACCCGCAAGGTAGGAAGCATAATGCCCCTTTAGCAAGAGGGCAGGTGATTGTATCCCCCCCTGCGCGTGACTATGTGATAAGTAATACGCGATTCTCCGGTTCTGTTTCATATGCTGTGGCAGAGCAGGCGCAAGGTTTTTGGTGGACGTAAGACAGATGGATTTTTCTCTCGGCCATTTCCCGGTCGATCTGGTGCTTCTGGCTCTGGTTGCAGCGTTTCTGGTGCTGCGGTTGCGTAGCGTGCTGGGCAAGCGCGTGGGTATTCAGCCGGTACAGGTGCAGCTTCAGGTTCGGCCGGATGCAGCGCCCAGAGTTGTGGAAGGCAAGCCAGAGCAGGCCGAAACTGCGGCGGAATTTGATATTCCTGCTCCGGGCACGCGTGTGGGCACATTGCTGGCAGATATCCGGCAGAAAGATCCGTCCTTCACGCCCCAGCAGTTTTTAAACGGCGCACAAATTGCGTTTACACAGGTGGTGGGCGCTTATGCGCAAGGCAATGTGGAGGTGCTGAAAACGTACCTTACTCCTGCCGTACTTTCTGCTTTTGAAGCTGGCATTACAGCCCGTACTGCTGCGGAAGAAACACAGCGCACAGATGTTAAGGCCATTCGTTCTCTGGCCATTGAGGATGTGCGTCTGACATCTATGGAAGCGGGCACCGCGGCCGCTATTGATGTGCGTATTGTTTCTGACCAGATCAGCCTTGTGCTGAATAAGGAAGGCCAGCCGGTAACAGGCACGGATGCCGTAACCGAATTTTCCGATTTGTGGACTTTTGAGCGCCTGTTGGATGTTAACGGCAGCACATGGCGTCTTGCGGCGGCGCGTAGTGCGTGAAGGCTGCCAAAGGTAACGGGGCGCCCCGCGCCAACGCCACTCCACCCAAACCACCGCGTGCCCGCCGCTATAAAATTGGGCAGCAGGAAATAGTGATGGGAGACTGCCTGCGCGCGCTCAAGCGTGTGCCGGCGGAATCGGTAGATGTGGTTGTTACGTCTCCCCCTTATAATATTGGTCTTTCTTACCGCAGTTATCCAGACAGGCGGGAAGAAGAGGATTATCTGGACTGGATGCTGGAGGTTGCGCAGCAATTACAGCGTATTCTCAAGGATGATGGGTCTTTCTTCCTGAATATTTCCGGCTCATCTGCCCAGCCCTGGCTGCCGTTTGAACTGGCGGTGCGGCTACGTGATCTGTTTGTGCTGCAAAACCATATCTCGTGGGTGAAATCCATTTCCGTGGGAGAAGACAGCTTCGGGCATTTCAAACCCATGAACAGCCAGCGGTTTCTGCACCGTGGGCATGAGCATGTTTTCCACTTCACGCTGCATGGGGATGTGCGGCTTGATCGGCTGCGGGCCGGAGTGCCGTATAAGGATAAATCCAACATCGCCCGCCGGGGCCACCGGCAGGACAGGCGCTGCCGTGGAGATACGTGGTTTATTCCTTACGAAACCGTGCGTGGCCGTGCAGAAAAGTTTGATCACCCTGGAACGTTTCCCGTAGCACTGCCAGAGCAGTGCATTCTGCTGCATGGGCGGGAGGGGGCGCGTGTGCTTGATCCTTTTATGGGCACAGGCACCACGCTTTTGGCCGCCCAAAGGCTGGGCTGCTATGGGCTGGGGATGGAGCTGGACCCCGAATACGTGGCCATTGCTCGTGCCCGGCTGAAGGATGATTTGGCATCCTGAGTGCCGCATCATCGAAAATTTCAATTATTAAAACAAAAACAATCGTTTGGACATATTGATATGTATCAAACACAATGCAGGTAACAGTGCATAAAAGCTATTCAATCAAGACGTAGAAATCAGGAGGCCGGGTTTTGAAACGATTAATCGTGTCAGCAGTGGGTGCAGCCCTGCTGGCTTATGGTGGAACAGTTGCTTACCTGCAGCATTTTGATCATATTACAGCGCCAGAATTACCAGCATCTTCTCCCACGCTAAAAGATCCTGTGGCATTGGCGGCATTTAATGCCGTGCGTGAATCACGGTGTGATTATTGCCATGCCGAACAGCGTGATCTGCCATTTTACTTCCGCTTGCCCGTTGCCAAGCCCCTTATGGAAAAAGACCGCGCCAATGGGTTGCGTCATTTCCGTGTAGAACCGGTGCTGGATGCGTTTGAACAGGGCACTCCCCCCACGGAAGAACAGCTTTCTCGCATTGAGGAAGTAATTACGCAAAACCGCATGCCACCAACCCTGTACCTGCTGATGCACTGGCATGCGCATCTGTCTAACGCAGAGCGTGAAGCCGTGCTGAAATGGGTGCAGGATACGCGCCGCAAATACTACAACAACACAGGTGCGGCAGAGCAGTTTGCGGCAGAGCCCATTCGCCCTGTGCCAGAAAGTGTTGAGGCCGATCCGGCCAAATGGACACTGGGGCGCAAGCTGTTTTTTGATAAAAGCCTGTCGGGCGATAACACGCTCAACTGCGCAAGCTGCCACGGGCTAGATACCGGCGGGGTAGATAATCTGGTTACAGCCACCGGCATTGGGGGGCAGAAAGGCCCCATCAATACGCCTACAGTGTATGATGCCTACTTCAAGATGGCACAGTTCTGGAACGCCCGCGCCACCACGTTGGCAGAGCAGGCCGCAGGCCCTGTGATGAACCCGGTGGAAATGGGGTCTCACAACTGGGAGGAAGTGGCCAACAAGCTGAACGCCAACCCGGACTATGCACCGCTGTTTCAGGCTGCATTTGGCCCCGATGCCAAGGTTGATGAAAAAACCATCACCACAGCTATTGGCGAGTTTGAAAAAACGCTGGCTACGCCCAATGGCGCTTTTGATGAATACCTCAAAGGCAAGCCGGATGCCATTAGTGAGCAAGCCAAACGCGGGTATGAACGCTTTAAGGCCATTGGCTGCTCTGGCTGCCATACCGGCATTGGTGTAGGCGGACGCGGCATGGAAATCATGGGGCTTGAAGGTGATTACTTCAAAGACCGTGGTGGCAAGCTGACGGAGGCTGATGAAGGCCGCTATACGGTCACGCATGAAGCGAGTGACATGAACCGCTTTGTGGTGCCCAACCTGCGTAATATTGAGCTGACAGGCCCATATTTCCATGATGGCAGCGTAAAAACGCTGGATGAGGCTGTGCGCAAAATGGCCCGTTACCAAACCCCGGATCAGAACATTTCTGATCAGGATGTAACGGATATTGTGGCCTTCCTGAAAACGCTGACAGGGCGTTACGATGGCAAGTTGCTGACCAACAGCAACCCGGCTGCCAAACAGTAAATCTGCTGTAAAGAAAGCAGCCCTTTAAACAGGGGTTGCTTTTTCTTTTCTTGAAAGATGGCCCGCAGGCAGGTGATAACCAAGCCTGTCGGGCCATTTTTGGTTTTGCGGCATGAAACGTAGAGGGTGATGTGAATAGGCGTCGGCGGCAGTTGCAGGAGGGGGAAAAGGCGCTATGGGCGCTGGTTGTGCGGGATGTAGCCCCCCTGCATGTGGCCGAGCTTGTGCCACCTGCAGCACAAAACACGCCAGAGCCACAGGCTATTCCACGCGCACAGGCCAAGGTGGGCAAAAAGTCTCAGGCCAGTGGGCTTATGGCGTCTTCATCCGGTGCCGGAACTGGGGCCAGTTACAGCTTTACAGCTCCGCGTGCGCCATCTGCTGGCCTGCGTGTGCAACAGGCTCCGCGCCCGGTGGAAACCATAGGTAAACGCCAACCGGGTGTGGATGATTATAGTTGGCGGCGCTTTACCCAAGGCAGCTTTAAGGTAGAGCGGCGGCTGGATCTGCACGGTATGGTCGCGCAGGAAGCCTTCCATCGGCTGATGGAATTTATGGATGTAGCCACCCATAGGGGCCTGCGCTGCGTAGAAATTATTACCGGCCTGGGCACCGGGCACGAAGGCGGGATTTTACGGCGCGAACTGCCACATTGGCTGGAAAGGCCAGAAATCCGCCGCCGTATTCTGGGGCTTACCTACCCCCATGCGGGTAACCGGGGGTCTGTGCGTGTTTTACTGCGCAGGCGGCGTTGAAAGCAAAGCCGGGGGCGTGGCATCGCGCCAGCGGGGCAGGCTTTGGGCAAACCAGCGGCGTAGCGCCATAATAACATGCGGCTCGGGCATAAGCGTTTCATAAAACGGGGTGCCAGCCGTGCCTGCCAGAATGGTCTGGTTTTCTGCCAAAGCGGCCTGTTGAATGGCGGGGCGGCTTGCGCATGTTTCTGCCGCATGGCGCCAGCGGGCAATGCTGTCTGGCTGTGTTAGGGCTGGCAGTACAAGCCCGGCGCGTAAGCTGCTTGCTGCGGCAATGGCCCCCCATGCAGGGAGCAGAAACGCGGGCTGGGAATATTTGTGTTCCTGCTGCAGCACGGCCAGCAGATCTGGCGGCAGATCGGGCAGATGGATCTGCATATCTGGCCGGGCATTATTTACAAATAGGGGTGTAAAACCGGCGGCCTGTAATGTGGCAATACGGCTGGGGTAACTGGCATCCAGCGGCAGTTGGATAACATCGGTCTGGCCTGCCTGCAATGTGGCCATGGCGGCCTCTGGTGTGGCATGCCCGGCTACTGGTTGCGGGCGCAGGCCCAGCATATCCAGTGCCAGAACGGTTGTCAGTTCCGAACCTGTCAATTTGGAAATGGCAACCCGCGTGAGCTGTCCACTCAGGCGGGCACGGAAAGACTGATGCAGACTGATACGCCCCACAGCAACGCTGGACTGCGCGACCAGAAACACCGGGGCCCAGCGCCGGTAATCAAAATGGATACGCGGCCCACCCAGCATGGCGGACAAAATGGCCGTGCCAGGTACAATCAACCCAACAGGGCCAGGGGTGGATTGTTGCTGGGTATCAAACAGATTGGCGCCGGTTATTCCATCCCACCCAGTTGTGGGCGTAAGTTGCAAAGGGGGGGTAAAGTGCAGTTCTTCGGCAAGCGCGGGGGCAAGCAGATTGCCCCATCGCCCACATTCCGAAGCCATGCTGCCGCCAATAATCAGGGCGTTACCCCCATCTGCACTGGTGGCAGAAAGAGAATCCTGCGCATGTGCCATATGCGCACGCGCTGCAATGGCAGCCGCACTGCCAAGCAGAACGCTTAGGAACATGCGGCGCGAGAATTGCCGTTCAGGCATCACAAAAAGCCGGGGCTGATCAGCGTGGGGCAAGCGCGGGAAATCCTCTTTCTGATTCTGCCCCCATATAAGCGCATATGCGGGCAGAATCACGCGTGTTTTATTACGGCCATTTTACTTCGGGTGGCATGCTCATCAGAATGGCTTCTGTATGGCCACCTGTTTTCAGGCCAAATAGTGTGCCTCTGTCGTGCAGTAGGTTGAATTCCACATATCGACCACGGCGGATAAGCTGGGCCTCGCGTTGTTCGGGCGTCCAAGGTTCCATCATGCGGCTGCGGACAATTTCGGGAAACGCGTTCAGGAACGCCAGCCCTACATCTTTTGTAAAGGCAAAATCTTCCTGCACGTCTCCACTGTTCAGCCGATCATAAAAAATACCGCCCAAGCCGCGGGGTTCGTTACGGTGGGGGAGATAGAAGTATTTGTCACACCACGCCTTGAAGCGCGGATAATATTCCGGGTCATGCGCATTGCAGGCCTGCGCAAAGGCGGCGTGAAAGCGTGCGGCATCATCCTGTGCTTCTGCACTTTCGGGGAACATGGGGGTAATATCCCCACCGCCGCCAAACCAGCCTTTGGTGGTGATAATCATGCGGGTGTTAAAATGTGCAGCAGGCACAAGCGGGCTGCACATATGCGCCACCAGGCTGATACCTGTGGCAAAAAAATGCGGATCTTCTGACGCACCGGGAATGGTGGCGGCAAATTCTGGCGTAAAGGTGCCCTGCACGGTGGAAACGTTTACCCCCACTTTTTCAAACACACGGCCATGCATCACGCTCATCACACCGCCACCGCCGGGGGTGCCATCCTCGTTCTGGCGGTTCCAGCTTTTGCGTGCAAAACGGCCTGCAGCCTCATGGCCGGGCAGAACGGGGCTGTTCTGTTTTACGGCATCGTCTTCAATCGCCTCAAAAGCGGCGCAAATTTTGTCACGCAGGCTTTCAAACCATTGGCGGGCTGGTTCTCTAAGGGCTTGGTGGGCAGAAACATCAGCTGTGTCGGTGGGCGTCATTGAACTGTCTTTTCCTCATCGTCCTTGCCTGAAGCTGCCATCTGCTTACAGGCTTTCAAGGGGTGCGCTTTTAGGCGCATCATTGCAAGATGAACCCGAACATCGTTAAACCAACAGCAGCTCTGCGCAGGGCAGGAGCATGCACCCTATAAAGTGGCGTAAGGGGAGAAAAGGGCAAGATGGCAGCAACACCGGCCCGCCATACGGAGCAGGCAGAAAAGGAAGCACATTCCTTTCTACAGCAGGCGGGTGCGTATGCACGGCATTATGCCCGCCTGCCTTTGCCCGCAGACCTGAACTGGTGGTGGACCATTGGCGCCATGCTGGTGGCTGTTCTGGTGCTCATGCTGTTATCGGGGCTGACGCTTACACTGGGTTACACACCAGATGCCTCGCTTGCGTTTGGGTCTGTTGAAGCCATTGAGCGCCGGATGCCCTCTGGCTGGCTATTGCGCGCCATGCATATGACAGGGGCCTCGTTTTTTATGGCGGCCTTGTATGTGCACCTGTTGCGCGGGTTGTATTATCGCACCTATCTGCCACCCCGGCGCGGTGTATGGTTAAGCGGCTGCGGCCTGCTGGTGTTGGTGATGGTTACGGCCTTTGCAGGTTATGTGTTGCCGTGGGGACAGATGTCTTACTGGGGGGCGGATGTGGCCGCCAAGGCTGTAGGGGCCGTGCCATTTGTGGGGCAGGGGTTGGAGCAGGTTTTTCTCGGTGGTGAAAGCCCGGGCACACCCACGTTGCACCGTATGTTCACCCTGCATTTTCTGTTGGCGTTTGTGATTATTGGGCTGGTTATGGCCCATGTTGCCGTTGTGCATGCAAAGGGCAGTTCCAGCCCTTCTGTGCAACCCGCAACACGGCGCAAATATCTGCCGTTTTACCCGTATTTTACCACGCGGGATATTTTGGCCGTACTGGTTATGGCTTTGGGTTTTGTGGCTGTTATGTGCTTTTGGCCGGGGTTGATAACAGAGCCCGCCAATTATCGCCCAGCTAACCCGTTGCACACACCTGCTGATATTGAACCCGAATGGTATTTTTTGCCGTTTTACGGAATGTTGCAGGTTGTGCCCTCCAAGTTCTGGGGGCTGCTTGTTTCGGGCGGTGCGGTGGCTGTGCTGTTTGCCGTGCCGTGGTTGGATAACGGGCAGCGTACAGCAAACGGAAATGGGGGTTTGGCACGTATTGCAGATGCCGGGGCCTTGTTTGCATGTGTGGGCGCTGCGGTTACCGCTGCTGCGGCAGGTTTGCATCATGCACAGGGTGGATGGCTTTTGGCGGGGCAGGCGGCCTGTTTGGTGTATTATCTGTATTTTCTGGCCTTTTTGCCCTTACGCACCCGCTTTGCGGAGAAAAACGCATGAGGGGGCAGAAAACACGTTCCGCGCTTCGGTTTTGTACCGGAGGGATGCTGCTTTTAAGCGCTATTGTGCTGGGGCCAGATATTGTGCAGCCCGTACAAGCACAGCCTGTTAAAGCGCCAGAGCAGAACTGGTCTTTCAAAGGGCCGTTGGGGCATTTTGATCTGCCATCTGTGCAGCGTGGATACGCTGTGTTTGCGGGAATATGTGCCTCCTGCCACAGCTTGTCGGAAGTGCGTTTTTCCGATCTCACAGATATGGGCTTAACGCTGGAAGAAGTGGGCGCCGTTGCTGCCACATGGCAGGTGGCAGATGGGCTGGATGCCGAAGGGCGACTGAAGCACCGCAATGCCCGGCCAGATGATGCACTTTCTTCTTCCTATTCCGGGCCGGAGGCTGCGCGTGCGGCCAATGGGGGTGTGGTACCGCCTGATCTTTCGCGCATTGTGCAGGTTTACCCTGGTGGAGCAGACAGGCTTTTTGCGCTGCTCACCGGCTATAAGCCCGATGCAGCACGCGTGCCCGGTAAAGGGTTTGCCAATTCCTTTGCTATTGGCCATTACACCGCCATGCCGCCGCCATTGCGTGAAGGCGCGGTAAAATATGCAGATAATACTCCCGCAACCGTTACGCAGGAAGCGCGGGATGTTACCACTTTTCTTGCGTGGGTTTCTGCACCGCATCAGGATACCCGCCGCCGTGTTGGCATAGGTGCAGGTTTGTATCTGTGCTTTCTTGCCGTGTTGTTTGTGATTTTAAACCGGAGACTCTGGTCGCATGTCAGAAAATGAAACTGTGGAACCTGTTATTGGCCTGATAGGCGGGTCTGGCCTGTATGATATTGACGGGTTGGAAGAAAAGGAATGGCGCACAGTAGAAACACCTTGGGGCCTGCCGTCTGACCAGCTTCTTTTCGGGCGGCTGGATGGCGTGCGCTGCGTGTTTTTGCCGCGCCACGGCCGTGGGCACCCCATTCCGCCTTCACGCCTGAATTATCGGGCCAATATTGCCGCCATGAAGATGTCTGGCGTAACAGACATTGTCTCGCTTTCTGCTGTGGGGTCTTTGAAAGAAGAATTGCCACCGGGGCATTTTGTGGTGATTGATCAATTTATTGATCGCACCATTGCACGCACCAAAAGCTTTTTTGATACAGGCTGTGTTGCGCATATTTCCATGGCAGACCCGCTGTGCAACCGCGTGGGTGATGTGCTGAAGGCGCAGGCAGACAAGCTGGGTATTACTGCTGTGCGTGGCGGCACCTATCTGGTTATGGAAGGCCCGCAGTTTTCAACCCGCGCAGAAAGCGAGCTGTACCGGAGCTGGGGGTGCTCCGTTATTGGTATGACCAACATGCCAGAAGCCAGCTTGGCGCGTGAAGCAGAAATCTGTTACGCCACAGTGGCTATGGTGACAGATTATGATTGCTGGCACACGGAGCATGACAACGTGACCGTAGATAGCGTTGTAAAAACCATGCAGGCAAACTCAGCCAATGCCAAGGCACTTATCAAGGCCACAATTCCTGCTTTGGGTGGCAAGCGCCATAGCTGTAGCGCTGGCTGTGATCATGCGCTGGAACATGCTGTGATGACGGCACCAGCCGCGCGTGACCCTGAACTGGTGGCAAAACTGAAAACCATTGCCGGCCGCGTTCTGTAAAATTGTAAAAATCTGGCATGAAGCAAAGTGTTTTGTTGCTTCATGCCAGGTGTTGAAAGCTTTCTGAAAAATCGGGGAAACCATGCATATGGCAAAATATGGTCAGGTTTTTGCATGTATGTGCATGGTTTACCTGTTAGGGCATGGGCTGCATACTGCACAGGCGCAGCATACTATACGTTCTTGCAAACCCTCTGATTTATCCGTGCATTTTTATGATGGGCAGGGTGAATTTAATGGCATGTCTCACAGTGGGGCATGGATTGTTCTTTTCAACCACAGCGCATCACGCTGCACGATGCCAGTTGTGCCGCAGATTTTGCTTGAAGATGCACAGGCGCATGTTCTGGCAACAGGCAAGCCAGGGCAATCTCTATCAGGCCAGAAGTTACGCCAGACAATACTCAGGCCCCATGTGCAATGGCGGGCCAGTATGTATTGGGTTTCTGGAGATGTGTATGATGGCGGGCACTGTGTGACCCCAATGCGTGCTGTGCTGAAGTTTCCTGTAGGGGATTTGGGCGTTGATTTTCCACAACGCACCTTATGCGGCCCCGCCTCTGGGGATATTTTGTTTGAGCAAGGGCAGTTGCAGCAAATACCGCGTTAACGCGGCAGGTTTTCTTGTATTGCTCATATTTTGAGCATTGCAGCGGCATCAGGGGTGAACTGTTTTTTATTGCAGCCTGTTCACCTTTTTCGATTTCTCCTTTAGGACGCACCCAGACCTTTAACCGGAGAGCCGGACAGTTATGCCGCATGTTTTTCTGCCTGTGCTGGCGTTTGCCGCTGCATGGGGTGTTCTTGTTTTAACACCGGGCACAGAAACAGCCCTTATTATTCGGCTGAGCATTAGTGTTGGGCGTACAACAGCCATTGGGGCTGTGCTGGGCATTGCCAGTGGTTTAACATTGTGGGGCATTGGCACGGCTTTTGGGCTTAGTGCCCTTATTGCCGCATCGCACACATTGTATCTTGTGTTGCAATGGGCTTGTGCGGGGTATCTGCTTTTTCTGGCATTACGGTTGGGGGCCAACGCTGTGCGCGCCACGCCGGAAACAGAAACAGATACCGAGGGTAAAGCGCCAAAGGCGTTTTGGTCTGGCTTTCAGCGGGGTATGTTCACCACAATTCTCAACCCTCTTGTGGGGGTGTTTGATTTAACGGCTTTCCCGCAATTTATTCCTAAAGAAGTCAATGCTCTTATATATGCCCTGCTGCTGACAGCAGTGCAGACCACACTGACATTGGCATGGTATTCTACATTGGCGGCCACAGCACTGTTTTTTAGCAGGTTTTTAACCAAGCCCATTGTTATTCGTATTTTGGATGGACTAACGGCTTTAGTTTTTGTGGTTTTTGCTATTCGCCTTGTTATTGAAGGCTGATTGCAGATTTTAAGAAAACTTTCGGAAACGCTTCATGTTTTTCTGAAAACGGGATTCCTTGGTTTTCTGTTGCAGGGCAATTAGATGCCGGAATGCAAAGGACATTAACGCGCACCCCACCACAAACCCCACCAAGGTAAGCATCACCAAGGCGGATGTGCTGTAAACTGCCCAGGACCGGGTATCGGGCAGGGCATCCCATATGGGTTTTAGCCAGCTTATACTGTGCGGATCATGCACCGGCATGTTTGCGCGGAGCATGGCATCCTTAATAATCACCATTAAAGTTATAGGTAATGAAAGCGCCATTAAAAAAGCGCCAGATGCCCATATTAGAATATATTTTCGTTCCTCTGTGCACATTTTTGTTTTCCCCTACATGTTCATCAGATCATGCAATATAGGGAAAGAACGCTGCATCATGCCTTGTGGTTGCGTGGCTGAGCATGCTGATAACATGCCCAGCTGCACACATCCGTTTTTAGAGGCGTGTGAACAGGCTTTTTTCTGGCAGGCGAGACTTGGGCAATTTGGCATTGAAATCTGCATCGGAATGATAACCGAGGGAGACCAGAACAGCCGGCGCAAGCCCTTTTTCTTTCAACCCCAGTTCCTTATCCAGAATGGCGGCGTCAAACCCCTCCATAGGCGTTGCATCCACGCCAAGAAATGCGGCTGAAAGCAGAAGGAAGCCTTGGGCAATATATGTCTGTTTCTGCGCCCATGTTGCAACATCGCCCATCTGTTCATGCAGGCCCACAAAACCATTGCGCCCTTTGGTAATGGATTCTTTGGTGGCCTCATTCGCAAAGCGACCGTCTTTCTGTTCCTGTTCGGTCACGCTTTCAAGGTATGCGGGCGGCAGGCTGATGCGCGAGCTCAGCACGATAACATGCGAGGCATCCATAACGCGCGGCGCGTTAAACGCAAACATGCCGCTGGTGGCCTTGGCAATGCGGGCTTTGCCTTCATCATTATCAGCAACAAAAAAATGCCAGGGCTGAGAATTAACGGAAGACGGGCTGTAGCGCAGGGAGGCCAGTAACTGGCTAAAAATATCTGCCGGAATTTTGCGCGTTTTATCGTAAGCTTTGGTGGTATGCCGATGGGTAAGAATTTCAACAAGATTCACGGCTGTTCTCCTCAGCTTTCTTTGATGGATATACGTAAACGTAACTTTGGAACCTTAAAACGTCACGTTGCCATCCGTAATGGATGCCATGCTTGAGAAAATACTCAATGATGTTCAGATGGTGCTGTGGTTTCAAAGGCCTGCAAAAAGCCTTCCACATCATCATTCATCAGGAGCGGCATCCGCTCACGGATCATGTCCTCTGGCCAATCCCACCATGCAAGTGCCAGCAGCCGTTCAATAATTTTTTCAGAAAAGCGATATTTGATAACGCGCGCCGGATTGCCCCCAACAATAGCATATGGTGGCACATCTTTGGTAACGGTGGCAGCGGTGGCAATAATGGCGCCAGACCCGATAGTAACGCCAGAGAGGATATTGGCGCGCGCACCAATCCATACATCATGGCCAATAATCACATCGCCTTTGGTGGAATGATCATCCGCTGCCTCAGCGGCTTCGGGCCAGAAGTGTTGCAAATCCTTAAAAGGGTAGGTGGAGACGGTATCTGCACGATGATTACCCAGGATAATCAGAACTTCACGGGCGATCGAACAATATTTTCCAATTTCCAGGCGCGCATAGTTGGCTTCTATAACAATAGGGGAGCCCTTTGCGCCGTAAGAATGTTCTCCAATAACCCAGTCCCATTCTGCAATTTCGTAGGCAAGAGCGTGGCGTAACAGCAGAGAGAAAACTTTCTTGCCGTGTGGCATAGGGGGCTCCTTTAATCTTGGAAATTGGTTTTGCATGCATAGCATGGCAGAACATAAAAGCAGTTCAAGAGCTGAAACTTTTGCCCTTTCTCTGCCTTTTTCTTGCCCATGCAAGGGCATACTTACCTGACAGGCTCTTTTCATCCACAAGAGGATGAAAGCAAATGAAACAGATTACATCTTCCATTATCGCCATGACCACGCAGGCTTTTGCGCTTCTGTCTGTGTCCAGATGGTTTGGGGTGGAAAATATGATGGGCTATTCTCTCAGCACTCTGTGATTTCATAGCTGCCTCATGCCTATGCAGCGTGCGCCCGAATAAGCTTGTAGAAGCAACATGTGGGCCGATAGGGTGTTAACATACATGTTGGTTGGGCAGGGGAGAGAGGCATGATGCAACGCATATGCGCCGGGCTGGTGCTAGGTGCTCTGTGCTTGAGCGCACATGGCGCACGTGCACAGGATGATGCGCACAGCCAGCCGGAAAACCCGCCCATCACTTATTACTGGCACAACTGGGCAGATCATAATGGTGTCAGCCATATGACAAAATGCCCGCTGCATCATTACACGCTTAAGAGCATGAACAAGCCTGCAGCGCCTCAATGGTCTGATGTGCTTGCAGAAGGGCAGGCAAGAATTATTTCAACAGTGCAGCCCGATCACTGGAACGGCGCATGGCATACTGACCCGAAGGTGCAATGGATTATTCCGCTGAAAGGGACATGGTTTGTTCAGGCAATGGATGGAACGCGTGTGGAGATGGGGCCTGGAGAGATATCTTTGGGGGAAGACCAGAAAACAGTCCCTAATGCTCTGGGGCAAAAGGGGCACCTTGGTGGGAATGTTACACCAGGTTCGGTCACGCTAATGGTTATTCAGCTAACAGAAGCGCCTACGGTTGATCAGCCTTGCCGATTTAAATAATAATGACGTGTATTCTTTGTTTCTGTGGGTTTTGTTTAAGGAAGCAAGTCTGCTTTTCTATTACCCGATAGATCGTATTTTTATAATACACTCTTTCAATATTACATATTGAAAGAGTGTATGACTTTCAAACAGACTTTCTGAAAGCGTGCGTCATAAGGAATGACATAGAATGCACTTTAAAAAATTAGTAAATCTCCACTTTTCTAAAGTGCAAGTAATTTTCTCCCTCAACTTCAATTTTTACAAACCGGGCATCTATGTTATTATTTGATAAATCAATAGAAATATATTTATCAGCTCCCAAGTTTATATCATTTAGAGATATTTTCCCTCTCCATATATCTCCAAAATTTGAGAAAGAAATAGACAGACATTTTATTCTGTCTGAAGCAGCATCTTTCCTATTATAAATAACTATTTTTCTTATTTCTTTTATTGTTTCTAAGTCAACAATCCACCATGGGTTTTCTTCAAAATCTGTATGGTTGCCATATGTTTCTGGGAAGTTTTCTTGAACAACAAAGCTTGCATCTTCTTCTACAGAAGACCCATGAGACCATTCAGATATAGAGCTTTGCGTACATGGTTTCCCTACAGAAATGCAAACTTCTCTTGCTCCAACATTAATATCAAATGCTTTTTTTGTAACGCCTCTCCAAAGGTCTCTTAAATATGTATCTTTAACGATAGAATTTTTTATTATATTTTTATAATCGCCTTTTTCAAAAGCCTCTTTCCAAATTTTCTGGCGAGAAAAAGAACTAGTTGCACTTCGCTTCCAACGCCGTATGAAATCTTCTGTAGATTTTATGAAATAATGATTTAAAACTGCGACTTCTCTTATTTTATTCGAAGCCCCTAATAAATATTGCATGTGATGTTCTATTGGGCTTTTTATGAATTGGTTCATATTTTCGCCCAAAACGTTAACGCAATTAAAATCAGTCAAATAGCTACTTATTCCATGGTGAATTGAATCATCGGGGTCTGTATCTATGCATTCTTCATTGGTTTTTATCCATTCTTCTGAATAGATTTCAGTTTTCGACACCACTTTTGTTAAAGGATGTAGAATGTTTTCTCTATAAAAATAGTTAAGAAGTACACTACCTTCTGGTCTTTTTTCAAAGGAATTTGTTCCAAACATAGACCAATTGAAGTAAACAGCATCGTTTTGCTGAAAATTTTCCATGAATTTTTTAATATTGTTGATGTTTCTTAATAGTAGAAATTCATCACAATCTAAAAAACTGATCCATTTGGTTTCGTGCTTAAACCTTTTCAAAAAATCCAATATCATTCCAAATTGATTGCCCACTTCGGCATAATGGACAAATGTAATAAAGCTATTTTCATTTGACATGAATGGAAGGCAATTTGAATAAAGATCTCTTGGATCATCATCATTGCAGTACAGATATATATGATCAAAACCTATACTTTTGTAATATGAGACCCACTCTGATATATTATTGTATTCCCATCTGCAGCAGGTCATTATAGAATATTCATACTTATGTTTATTAAGCATTTTGACAGGTCCCTGGAAATTATTTTTCATTTATAAAGTTTACATATATGCGCGTCAATTGAGATTTTTTTTCATTTTAGCGTCAAAATATGTGCTATTTGATATCTACTATACACTACAAATTCTTACCATCTTTAAAGCATGTCATCAGTTGACGACAAGATGATCGACGGCACATACGGGCTCCGTAAATAAAGCGCGGATCAGACCATCAGAGGGTTCCATAGCGAGGCTGACCACAAAAATGCCTATAGTTGTTGTCGATGCTGCGGAAAAGGCTATGACTCTTTCCTTGATGTTTGGACAAAGAACGAACATCACTGAAGCAATTTAGCTGCAATTGATCTGCTTCGCGATCATTGGGATGAACTGACAACATGTTCCATCCTTTCCCTCATCATGTCCTGAATTATAGCTCTCAAGTTTATTCAGAAATAACAAATAAACAATCTATCTATTTTTTATATTATAGATGGAAGTTTAAATTTCTGAAATATATTGAAAATGCAGTAAGCCATTATCATTGGAGCACTATCCCTATGAAAGATATTTTATATGCCTGGTAGCGGTGTTGGGGTCCTTGATAAATGCATGGAGTTACAAAAACATCTTGCATACGTCTCCAAAGGGTTAACAGCGCAGGAACTTGCGCGTTTAACCAATATGGATCGAGGTACGGTTCATAGATTGCTTAAAGCAATGATATACTGGAGGCAGGTGGAGGCTGAAAATGGTGTATACCGATTAGGGGCAGGGTGCTTGTTACCAGCCAGTGCTTATCTTACGCGGTTGCCCTTACGGCGCGTGGCACTCCCTTATACTATTGATTTGCAACATGTTATTTCAGATCGTCCGGCTATTGTGTCTGTAGCTCTTCCTGTAGGAGACAGGATTGTACTGATCGAACGTATGTGGACAGCCACAACACCATTTAATGTTGTGGCTGATTTAGACGATACATTTGCAATAGATGGTTGCACCAGTGGGCGTGCTATTCTTGCAACTTATACAGAAGAACAGATACGCCAAACGGTAGGAGATGAACGGTACGCTCAGGTAGCACTCAAACTAAAAGAAATAACAGAAAATGATGATTATTCTTTTGGGGAAAGTGAACAGCGTCAGGGTTTGTCTTCTATTGGTTATCCAATTCGGCACGCGCAGAATGCTGCGGTAGGTGCTCTGGTTATAGCTGGATTGGAGATGGAGGATGTATTGCAAGTTTCATCTCCCCTAGCGCAACATTTGCAACGGGCCTGCAAAGGTATTTCTGAACAGTTGTTTGGTTGAGAGGCCGAAAGCTTTTTAATTTTTTAAAAGTTTGAGCAGCTTGGCTTGTTGTATTTTTCCGTAGTGAGAGCGTGGAAGCTGTTGTAAAAAAATAATTTGTTTGGGCACTTTGTGGCGAGAGAGGTGCTTTTTGCAATAAAGAATCAATTCTTCCGTTTCTATTTTGATACTGGCGGATGGCACAACAGCTGCGCATACGCGCTCGCCCCATTCTGGATCGCTTATGCCGAAGACATGCGTATCTGCAACATCTGGATGAGAGAGAAGGCATTCCGCCACCTCTTTAGGTTGCACAGACATGCCACCAGACCGAATGATATCTTTACGGCGGCCAACAATTTTTAAAAAATATGTTTTGTCCAGAATGCCCAGATCTCCTGTTGCAAGCCAACCATAGCGAAGCACCGAGGCTGTTTTGTCCGGCTGTTTCCAGTAGCCAGCCATAAGGTGAGGGCCAGAAATTTCTACTTCTCCCACGTTATCGGGGCGTGTGGAGGATATCAGGCGTGCTTGCACGTTTTGTAGGGGAAATCCTACGGCCCCGGCACTGGAGCCTCTTTTGTGTAAAATCGCCAATTTGGGGGCGGGTAGATAAAAGCTCCATGGCGCTTCCGTCATGCCATAAAGAATACTTAATCTGGGGCCGAGCAGTTGCATCGCTTTTTCCAATATTTCAGGAGCCAGGGAGGCAGCTCCAACATCTAGTGAACGGAAAAAGGGAAGGTGGATTGGGTGATCAGGTATATTTCCATGCGTTTGAATATGCTGGAGCAGACGCGTGATTTGTGTAGGCACAAGTGAACTATAGGCTGCATTTGTTGTGTGAAGAAGAGACAGAAAATTGGCTGGATTAAACCGGTCTCCGAGTATTACTGTTCCGCCGTGACACAGATGAGCCAGAACCGATACCGAGGCAATAGGCCATAAGGGGCGGACATTTAACAGTACATCTCCCGCAGATGTAGGGCGTGCTAACCCTATATTGTTTATGATAGCAGCAAGGCTGGCCTGCGTATGCATAACTGCCTTGGGTTGCCCAGTAGTGCCCCCCGTATAGTTAAGAGATGCTAATGAAGGGGCAAGCCGTCCATCCGATGAGCACGTAATGTGTGATTGTTCATTTTGCCACAAAGCTGGCAGGGAAAGGCAGATATTGCCCCCTGCCTGATACGCCATATCTGCGTGGGCGTGGTCATGGAGCAGAATAGCAATTTCAGCATCTGCAATCTGGTTGCGGAGTTCCTCAACAGAAAGAGACGGATCAAACGGTACACGCACATAGCCGTAAGCCATACTGCCATAATCTGCAATCAGATAAGGAATGCTTGCGTCTGCCAGAATTCCAATTCGTGCGCCTTTGGCAAGGCCATGTGCTTCCAGAAATGAGGCCAATCCGCGCAAAGCTATGGCGAGTTGTTGGAAGGTAAGTTTCTGACCTGTGGCAAGTTCGTGCAATGCGAACACGTTGGGCCATTTTTTTGCAGCATTGGCAAAGAAGTATTGCAAGCTCATGCTTTTACCATTCACTTAAAATGATGCGACCATGAACCTGCCGTGATTCCAGCAGTGCATGGGCTTGGGCTGCCTGAGTAAATGGCATAATGCGGTCAATCTGAGGGGTGACAATACCTGAGGATATCATGGCAAGAGACTGGCTCACTTCATCCAGCGTGGCGCTGCCAGAACCCTGCACGCGCAACCTGCGTCCGATAAGTAAACCAGGAGAAACTTCTACAGCCTTGGGTATTATATTGCCCAGCACGACAATACGTCCCCCCATACCTGTGGCACGCAGAGTTTGGGAAAGAGTAAAGCCCAGATTTTCCATGGCAACATCCACACCGTGTTTGCTGGTTCTGTTCCACACTTCGGCGCTGTAGTTTCCATCTGGAGCAACCACGACCGAAGATGCTCCAAGTTCCTTCAGTCGGCTGGCTTTTGCGGCGTCTCCCGTTACGGCAATGACATGCGCACCCAATGCGCGGGCAATCTGGATTTGATGTATGCCCAACCCACCACTGGCACCATTGATAAGAACTGTTTCTCCGGCAGTTAGTCCAGCTTGCGAAACAAGTGCGCGCATGGCCGTACCAATAGGGCAGGAGGCCAATGCAGCTTGTTGGTAAGTTACATTATCCGGGATACGAATGGCAGAGACTGCAGGCAGACGAATATACTCGGCGTAAGCACCTTCTGTATCTACCGCAGGAAGAGAGACTGCTCGGCATAGATCTTGGCGCCCTCTCAGGCAGTCTCGGCATTGCCCACAGAAGCGACGTTGATAGCCGGTTACACGATCTCCAACCTGATGACGGGTTACCGCAGGGCCTATTGCAACAATACGCCCTGCTACTTCGTGGCCCAGAATAACTCCTTTGGGGGCCCCAGTTAATTTGCCTGCTCTATGTAACAGATCATGATGACAAACACCTGCGGCCTTAACTTGTACAAGCACATCGTGCGTACCGAGAACGGGAGTTGGTACCTCTTCTACTTTGAGTTGAGATGGGTCACCAAAGTCTGAAAGTATAATGGCTTTCATGCCATAACCCCTTATGTTTGTTCATATATTGAACATAAAAATCAAAATATAAACTTTTTATATTCCACATAGAGAAATGTTGCTATGGTTAATTTAACGATTCGCAATAATGATTAAATTGGAATAAACCATGATAGATAGTGCTATACAGTCTGGTGTGCTCATCATCACTCTCAATCGTCCTGATCGGCTGAATGCGCTGGATAGCCACGACAAGGCTGCACTAGGGCGTGTTTGGCATAAAGCACAGCATGATCAGGCAGTTAGAGCTGTGGTTTTGCACGGTGCGGGAGAGCGTGCCTTTTGTGCTGGATCGGATCTGAAAGAAATTGCGGCAACAAAGCAGGTCGCCACAACAGATATTCTGGCCTCTTGTATTCCTGGTGTGGCGGAGGATTTTACAAAACCGATTGTTGCTGCGTTGCACGGTCATGTTATTGGATTGGGGATAAGTATAGCTATGTATTGCGATTTTCGGATTGCGGCACCGCAAACGCGTTTCTGCTTCCCCGAGGTTGAGCATGACATGCTTTCTGGATTTAGCGCGGTTGAACTCCCCGCCTTGATCGGAGAAGCCGCAGCTCTTGATATCATGCTGACAGGGCGCTCTTTTGATGCAGAGGAGGCGCAACACATAGGGCTTGTGTCTTCACTTGCAAAAGATCCGTTGGTGGAAGCAATGGCTCTCGCCACACGTTTGGCAGCTTTGCCGACATCCGCCATGGCTTGGAGCAAGCGATTGCTGCTTGCCGAACGACGTACCCGTTTAAATAGACATTATGCGCTGGTTGATCGGGCCAGGCAGGAAGTCGGTCGATATGAACAATGATGATGTTGTTTTAGATGGGCAGGTAAAAGAGGCTGTTTTCCGCCGTGTTGCATGGCATCTTATGCCTTTTCTTTTTATCTGCCTTGTTTTTAACTGGCTGGATCGGGTTGCTATTAGTTTTGCACATCTTCAGTTTGGTACGGATCTGCATATAAGCGATACGGCTTTTGGTTTATCTGTTGGTTTGTTTTCGGCAGGTTACCTATTGTGCGAAATACCGAGCAATCTGGTTATGGAGCGTTGGGGCGCGCGCAGAACCCTTGCCCGGATCATGATTTTTTGGGGAATCATAACCATTGGCATGGCGTTTGTGCAGGGGGCGCATTCTCTGTACGTCGCGCGTACTTTGCTGGGTATGGCAGAAGCTGGTTTTTTCCCGGGTGTTATTCTGTATCTGACGTATTGGTTCCCTAGCGCATATCGGGCGCGTATCACCTCTCGCTTTATCATGGCTATTGCTGTGTGCGGAATTGTGGGCGGGCCAAGTGCAACGTGGATTATGACACATCTGGCCGGGGTATGGGGATGGCATGGGTGGCAGTGGCTGTTCTTATTGGGGGGAATGCCGCCGGTTGTGGCTGGGCTTCTGGCATTTGGCTGGCTGGCGGACAAACCTGCGGCTGCACGTTGGCTTAGCCGTGATGAGAAAAATATCATTCAGCAGGCCATGGTATGCGAACCTGCCTCTGTTGTGCATCCTGTCCGGGTATCGCTTGCCAGTGCTTTTTCCAACCCCACACTATGGTTGTTATCTTTAAGTTACTGCTTGACCATTACATGCACAGGTAACGTTGTTAATTTCTGGGTGCCATCGCTATTGCGGGCTGCGGGCGTGCAAAATCTCCAACAGTTGGGGTTGTTAAGCGCTCTGCCACATGTGGTGGGTATTGTGGCAATGCTGTTAGCTTGCCAGCATTCAGATTATCAGCAGGAACGGCGTTGGCATTTTGCATTAGGTGGTGGTTTGGCCATGAGCGGTATGCTGGCACTGCCGTGGATGGCACATGAGGCCGCGGCTACATTGTTTTTTTTAACTGTGATGGTTGCAGGTTATCTGATTGCAACAGCAATTTTTTGGAGCATTCCTGCAGGAATGTTGCCTGCGCGGGACCGCGCCATTGGGTTTGCGCTTATAAATTGCTGTGGTCAGATCAGCAGCATGTTTGTTCCAATGTTCATTGGTTTTCTCAAAACCTGGTTGGGTGGGTTTGAAGTAGCCTTAAGTATTGTCAGTCTATTTGTTGGGCTTGGCGTGATCGTATTGCTGGCCATGACTGCCAGCACTGTAAACCTCCATGTTTCCCATTCTCATTCGGTAATGGATTCATCATTATGACAGATTATGTTCAGATTGCGCACACGCTTGCTCCCATTATTGCCGAGGGTGCATCTCGGCGAGATGCAGAGCGCATTTTGCCGTTTGATATTTTTGAAAAAATTGCCAGCTCAGGTCTTGGAGCTGCACGTGTGCAAAAACAACTAGGTGGGGGAGATATTACTCAGGCGGATGTCGCAGATATTTTTATAACTTTGGGAAAGGCAGATCCCAATGTGGCACAGGGGCTTTTTCCGCATTTTATCAATATTGAACAGCTTAGGCTTATCGCTCATCCAGATGCGCAGGTGCGTTATCTGGGGCAGATTGCTCGGGGCATTATAAGTTCTGGAGCTGTAGCTGAGCGGAGTGGAAAGTTTAGAGGAGAAATTCATACACATGTTGCGCATGTGAATGGAAAAACTGTTTTGAGAGGCAGCAAATTTTACAGCACAGGATGCCTCTTTGCAGATCTTATCAAAGTGCAGGCGGTGGATGAAGCCGGGCAAGGGTTATACGTTATGCTGCCCAAGGATACGCAAGGCCTTGTCTTGCAGGATGATTGGGATGGAATGGGCCAGCGCACTACAGCAAGTGGTGTGACAGAGTTTCACGACATTGTTCTGTCGGCAGAGCAGATTATTCCAACGGGGCATTGGGCTGGCAAGCGTAACTATGTTGGTGCTTCTGCCCAGTTGATTCACAGTGCGATTGATGTGGGCATTGGGCTGGCAGTGCTGGATGATGCAGTTTATTGGGCCAAGAATCATACCCGCCCATTGCGTGAGAGTGGTGTGAACAGAGCAAGTGATGATCCATATATTCTTTACACAGTAGGAGAAATTGCAGCGCGCGTAAGGGGTGCTGAAGCATTGGTGCGGCGTGCGGCTGAATATGTGGAGCAGGCGGCGCGCGCTCAGTTGAAAGATATAAAGCAGGGTTGTGATACAAGCGTAGAAACCGAAAAACTTCTTGTACAATCATCTATTTCTGTAGCGGAAGCTAAAATATCTGCAACAGAAAGTGCCATTCATGTTGCACAAAAATTATATGATGTAGGTGGAGCTGCCACAACACAGAAATCGTTCAATTTTGACCGGCACTGGCGTAATGCTCGTACACATACAACCCATGACAGCATTTTTTACAAATATAAGGCCATTGGCAATTTTCTTCTTAATGGAGAGCCTCCTCCCATAGCGTTTACTTACTAAATCGACCTGCGGGTATTTTTTTTACCTAAATACAACTATTTAAATTAGTTGTATAAACAAAAGGATCAAGCATATTGGTGTTAATGTTGTTAATGGAAGAAAATCACTTCCAATTGTTGTGGTTATGATGTCGCTCCCATCTGTTACGTCTGCCAATACAACGGAAGAAGGGAAAAGCCGCTATCGTCAGGAGGTACATCCAGTAGCTGCGCATCATGTTGGTAAAAAAAATATACCTGATGTAAAAAAGGCATCTCATAAACAAGCTGCTTTACCATCGTCGCCAGAAAATATCTCTGTTGTAGGTAAGCAGGAAAGTTCAGTTCTTTCTGGTAACACGCGTAGACATAGTACGGTGAATGTACAGGTTATCAGCGCGCAGGAGATTGTAAGAACCGGACAGAGCAATGCTATGGCAGCATTGGAACAACTCATACCTTCGGTAAGTTCGCCGTCATTTAGTGGCGTTGGTTCCAACCGTTTTATACGCACCATGCAATTGCGTAATCTTTCAGCCGATCAGACATTAGTGCTCGTTAATGGTAAGCGGAGGCATCTGACAGCAAATTTTAATGCCAATGCAGGCCCTAATTCTGGCACAGAACCGGCTGATCTATCCTTAATTCCCTTAAGTGCAATTGATCATATTGAAGTTATTACTGAAGGGGCTTCCGCTTTATATGGGCAGGATGCCATTGCAGGTGCGGTCAATATTGTTCTCAAGCACAATACAAAAGGTGGTTCGCTCAATTTTGTGGATAGTGGTTATTATGCCGGAGATGGGGTGGGCGTAAATGGGTATGGAGATTATGCCATCAAGCTAGGCCATCATGGTGGTTATTTGGATGTGGCAGCCCAGGTTTCCAACCAGTTACCAACCAATCGTTCTGGGCTTTATACCGGCAGTATGTATTTTCCATTGGCTGATGGCAGTGCAGATCCGCGTCAGGCAAAAGCTGGCCGGGATTATAATAGATTGGAAGGGTTGGGGCATACAACCATGGAGACTCTTTCCGTTAATGGTGAGTTACCTGTTACGGATAGTATTCGTGGGTATTTAACAGCTACTTACGGGCATAGAACTGTAGAAAACCAAGTAACTTACCGGAATCAGGCAAACGATAATACAGTGCGTGCGCTTTACCCTGATGGTTTTATTCCGTTGATGGGTATGACAGAAAATGATTTTCAGGTGAACGGTGGTGTAAAGGGAACAACAGCAGGTTTTGATTGGGATGGTTATGTAACATTTGGGCGTGATGATGAAAGTTATACAACCCTTAATTCCAATAACCCAACTTTTGGCCTTGCGAGTAAACGTAATTTTTATGATGGGTCGGATATTTCCAGCCAGTTTGTAACGGGTTTTAAGGCATCGAGAAACTTCCATCCTTCCTTTTTATCACGTCCGGTCACCTTGGAGTTTGGGGGAGAATACAGGCATGACACCTTCCAACTCACAGCAGGAGAATATCAATCTTGGGCTGATGGAGGGGAAGCAGTGCTTGATGGGCCAAATGCGGGTGCTTTGGCAACACCGGGAGCATCTGGTCATATTGGAGCATCACCAGAAACAGCCAGTGATACCGCGCGGGATACATTTGATGGGCATGCCAATCTTTCGTTTCATATTCTACCAAAATGGGAATGGACGCTCGGCGGCCATGTGGTAAATTATTCTAACCTGGCTACGACTGAAACAGGTTCGATTGGCACGCGTTATGATTTTAACAAACGCTGGGCTGTGCGCGCCAATATCAATACAGGGTATCGCCCTCCAACTCTTGGCCAGGAAAATTATTATTATACTTCAACCTTTCCAACTTACACATTTGCACAATTGCCAACCACAAGTGCTGCAGCCAAAGCATTGGGAGGCGGCCAGCTGAAAGGAGAATATTCCCGTAGCTATAGCATTGGCATAGATGCACATCCGGCGGACGATTTTACACTTACAGCCAATCTGTATCGCATTGCGATCAATGATCGTATGGCGAATTCAACGCAGTTTGGAGGTACAGCAGTGGAAAATATGCTTTCCAATCTGGGTTTAAATGGAATTCGCTATGTGCAGTATTATACCAACCCAGTGAATACAGTCACCAATGGGGGGGATGTAAGTGCGGCGTATCATCTGAATTTGCATGATTATGGACAGTGGATTTTTGCTGTGGGCGTGAATTTCTCTGATACTGAAATCAGTCATTATAATAGCACGCCATCGCAGCTTTTGGCGCTTAACCAGCCCTATTTTAACGGGTATGCTCAAAATACTTTGTTGCATTCATCTCCTAAAAATAGAGAAACTCTGGATATAACGTGGTCTAAAAATAAATGGTTGGTCTCTTTTCAAGAGCAACGCTACGGACAGTTGACGTATATTGCCAATCCCAGTCTGGCAACGCAGGATTGGACAGTGGTGCATCCAGCCTTCATTACGAATTTGACGGTGAATTATGATATTAACACCCGTTGGTCTTTAAGTGTTGGGGCTCAAAACTTATTTAACAAATATCCCAACCAAGTTTCTCAGGCAGGGCAGGCGTCTTCCAGTGGTGCGTTTAAGTATCCATATTATTCCGCATATGGATTTATGGGTGGGTATTATTTTGCTAAAGTGAGCTATCATTTATGAAGTGAATTCGTATTCATTTTTATATCGAATATATAAAATATTAATATCAGGACTTTATTTTTCTGGCATAAGATGGATGACGGTGGTGGTGTGGATTACAGATATGAATGGTATGTATGCGCATATCATTCATATGTGGCGGCCATCTTGCCTACTCAGTTCTGGTGGTAAAAGCAAAGTGATATCTATTATGAATACATGATGACTATATTTTCTATTGCATTTACATGTTCTTGCAGTACAGAATGCTAAAGTAATTATCTTTATTCGGAAGAACAAGACTGATGACTGATATTATCAAAACCATTGATTTTATACCAAAGACATTATCCGAAATAATTGGAGAAAAAGAAGCGAAAATAATAGAAGAAGAAAATCCAGATGAAGATGGATTTAATAACAATCTAACATGCTATAATATATCAATTATAGTAGATGGTTTTCATATAAGACACCCAATTGTTTCCAAAGGTAATTTGAAAAAATCTAAGGACAAAATGCACGAGATGGTAGCTGCGTGGCTACACTGTGTTCAGATGTGGGTTCTATATGAATTTATTGAGATTGCAGAACAGAAACACGATGGAATAAGCCTACGTACTGTCGGATATGATGCGATGTTGAATGAAGATCCGAGGGATGAGAAATTATTCAGCGATAAAAATAAGCTTGAAAGATTTAGGAAATGTCGTTTTACTGTTAACGGTGAAATAAAAGTTATGTACACTTCCGCCACTTGGCACGTATGTTCTTTGAAAGTTCGAGAGGGTGGAATTGCTTTTCAGTCTGGAGTGGACGCAAGAATAGCAACTGAATTGCTGGTTGAGGCCAATGAAGGTGCTGATTTAATTGTTTTAGTAACGGGAGATTCAGACTTCGCACCAGCGATCTCGTATATAAAATCAAAGTATAATATAGAAGTATGCGTACTTTCATATAATAAGTGTGATGAAGGAGACCTTAGGAAAGAAGCTAGTCGTTTCTACCGCTTAAATACAAATTCGAAGCTTGAAGGAACAGATGATTTTGTATTGAAACGATTGAAATAAGTATTCTAAATCAATGTGCAGTCACTCTCGATCTCATCGCAGCTTCTAACAAACTATGGTGATTGGGAGGATGAATCATGAAGCCGTTCCAAAACAGCGCAATACAAACGCTGAGAAGTTGGATCTCCGGGCGGATCGCTCGGTGCAAAGATCGTCACTTGCGATGATGCCGCTTCGGTTCGCACGATAGGAGGGTGACAGCAGCCGTATCTTCAAAACGATCCGGATGCGCCGTGAGAGGCATGGATACGACATCGTCGCTCCGATGGTCAGTATAGACGAACGTCAAATAGTAAGACTGAGCCTT